>NZ_JBIUSD010000009.1:0-341047 GCF_044741185.1 Streptomyces sp. NPDC088197 | reverse complement strand
ATTGAGACGTCAGACATCTCGATCAACAGCCCAGGGGCCTCGCTCGTTTCGCCTCATGACCGTCACCCGATCGGTGGCCGTCTCGAAGAAGCTCAGTGAACGGCTCAAATCCAGAGCGTTATCGGCGCATCACTGAGCGCGTCCGGTACGCGGTACGCCCTTACTGGCCGTCGGCCTCCCGAAACCCCGACGGCACCGTCACGCTCGGAGGACTACCAGGCGCCGTGGTGGGCGAGGCCCAGGGTCAGGGCGGCTGCCGCGGTGGCGAGGAAGACGATGCCGCCGAGGATGTCGCGGGAGCCGACGCGGAGGTGGGCGGTGACGGCGCCGATGAAGTAGAGGATGAGGCCGCAGGCGGCGAGGGTGCCGAGGATGGGGACGGCGAGCCCGGCCAGCAGGCCGACCGTGCCGGCGGCGAGCAACGCGCCGAGGAAGGGCACCCACTTGCGGGGCAGGCCCTTCATGTCGGCCTGGGTCTTGGGGTATTCGTGGCCGATGAGGTAGGTGACGGCGGCGGCGCCGTTGAAGAGGGCGCCGAGGATGGTGACCGTCAGATAGGCGGCGAACACGGCAGCTCCACTTCTGCGAGGACGGTGCCGACAGGTACCCGGTTACGGAGTGCCGTATTCAGCGGCTGGCCGCTGGCCCCGGAAACCGGACCCAGCGGCCAGATTCACCCTGCCCAGGACATCCCAGACCCGAGTGAATCCCCTGGGGACACTTCCGGATCACAGCACTTCGTTAAGCCCCGCACAATACCGAAGAGCCCCGGCTGAACCGTCTCGAAGGCATACCTCTATGTAGATCCTGGTGCCAGGCGGCAGTGACTGCGTGTACGACGACACGCACGTACCAGCCCCGTTCGCGTCCTGGGTCGGGGTCGAGTAGACCCTGCTGCCGCCGCCCTTGGGAACGTACGAGAACTGTCCCCAGGCGCGCAGACCGTCGGCCTGGTTGTCGCAGACCTGGTACTGATCAGCGCTGTAATGCATGTAGGCGCCAGAGGTCCCGCTGTCCGTGGTGTACACCACCATGTTGTCGTTCGCAGCGGCCACTCCTGAACCGATGAAAACCGCAGCGCTAGTCACCGCTGCCAGCCCAGCGGCTTTCCCGAACAGAGCACGGCGACTTTTGACAACTCGCATCTGGATTCCTTCCCGATTCCTTCTTCATCCATCGGTCTACCGATTCGATGACGCCAGGCGTCTTGAATCAGTACGGGAAGGCTAGGACGGTCCTCGCGGAGGTGCCTTGACCCTGCGTCGCACGGGCTTGTCCGTGCGTGACCCATGACCGGTGACCCGTCAACTGAATCGGCGGCTACGCGGCGTTGACCGTCAGCACGATCTTGCCCCGTACGTGGCCCTCCTCGCTGAGGCGGTGCGCCTGCGCGATGTCGGCGAGGGGGAACGTCCGGGCGACGGGCAGTGCGAAGCGGCCCGCCTCGATCAGCGGGCCGATCTCGGTGAGGACGTAGAGGGCCCGGCCGCTGTCACCGCGGCTGAAGGTGACGCCGTGCTCGCGGGCGCCGAGGAAGTCCGCGAGGGTGACGACGTGGCCGGGGCCGCCCGCGAGGGCGATGAGTTCGGGGAGGGCGCCGCTCCCGGCGACGTCGAGGGCGGTGTCCACGCCGTCGGGGGCGAGCGCGCGGACGCGGTCGGAGAGACCGTCGCCGTACGAGACGGGTTCGGCACCGAGCGAGCGGAGGAAGTCGTGGTTGGCCGGGCTCGCGGTGCCGATGACGCGGGCGCCGCGCGCCACGGCGAGCTGCACGGCGGCGGCGCCGACGCTCCCGGAGGCGCCGTTGATCAGGACGGTGCCGCCGCGGACGCCGAGCTGGTCCAGGCCGCGCGCCGCCGTCTCGACGGCGGACGGCAGCGCGGCGGCCCCGGCGAAGTCGAGCGACGCCGGGATCGGCGCGTAGAAGGAGAGCACCGCCAGCTCGGCCTGCGCGGCGCCCTCGGCGCAGAGGCCGAACACGCGGTCGCCGACGGCCACATCGGTGACCCCTTCGCCGACCTCGTCGACGACGCCCGCCGCCTCGTACCCCAGGGTCTGCGGAAGCTCCTCGTCCATGAGGCCCTTCCGCTTCTTCCAGTCGCTCGCGTTGAGTCCCGCCGCGCGTACCGCGATACGGATCCGGCCGGGGCCCGGGTGCGGATCGGGAAGGTCCACGATCTCCAGGACCTCGGGTCCCCCGAACCGGCTGAAACGGGCCGCCTTCATCACTTCGCTCCGATCTCGGCGCACGGGGGCAGGAGGGCGGGAGCCAGGGGTGCCGCGAATGCCGCGCGTACGCGCCAGTCTGTCAGTCCCGCCGGGCCCGGGGCCCAGGACCGGAGTCCGACGCGACGACGGATGCGAAGACCGACGGGACGACCGACGCGACGACCGACGCGGACCGGCGGCCGTACCTCAGTGGTCCCACGCGCGGGGCCTGCTCAGCGCCTCCCACTCGGGGCGGAGCAGCGAGAGGACAGCGGCGTCGTGGCGGCGGCCCCGGTGCTGGCACCAGGAGCGGCGCACGCCCTCGTGGACGAAGCCGGAGGCGGCGAGTACGGCGAGCGCGGGCGTGTTGGTGGTGTGGGTGACGGCCTGGAGGCGGTGCAGCGGAAGGTCGCCGAAGGCGAGGTCGATCAGCGCGTCGAGGGCGGCGGTGGCGTGGCCGCGCTCGCGGTGGGCGGCGTCGAGCAACAGGTACAGCTCGGCGGTGCCGTCGGCGAGGTCCTGTTCGATCAGGGCGACGTGCCCGATCGGGGTGCCGTCCGGCAACAGGACGAGAAAGTCGTCGCGGTCGTTGTCGTCGATGTCGCGCTCCACGCGCTCGCGCAGCCAGGACAGCGGGCGCGGCCAGATGCCGATCTCGTGGGTGGCCACCGGGTCCGCCCGCCACTCGTGCAGCAATTCGGCGTCGTCCGCCTCCAGCGGGGTGAGCGCGACGCCCCGCCCGCGCAGCACGGGCACCCGCCGCCGCTCGCCCTCTTCTTCCCCGTCCTCGGTCACGCTCGCATGCTAGGGAGCCGACGATCGTGTCGGCGACGGGATTTCGGCCCCCGCGCACCGCCCAGCACGGCAGCGCCCAGCACGGCACCGGCCGCGCGGCCCCCCGCCGGTCAGGGGGTGGTTCGGACGGTTGCCGTGTCGCGGCCGGATCTCAGGACGGTGCCGGGGACGGCACCGGTGACGGTGTCGTCGCGGATCGTCTCGACGCCGTTGACGCGGACGCTGAGGATGCCGGTGGCGCGGGAGTCGAGGCGGGGGCTGTCGCCGGGGAGGTCGTGGAGGAGGGTGGCGGGGCCCGCGTCGATGCGTTCGGGGTCGAAGAGGACGAGGTCGGCGGCGTTGCCCGGGGCGATCACGCCTCGGCCGCGCAGGCCGAAGAGGCGGGCGGGGTCGGCGGTGAGCATGCGGACGGCGCGTTCCAGCGGCAGGAGTTGGCGTCCGCGCAGGCAGTCGCCGAGGAAGCGGGTGGTGTACGGGGCGCCGCACATCCGGTCGAGGTGGGCGCCCGCGTCGGAGCCGCCGAGCATGACGTCCTCGTGGTCCCAGGTGCGGCGGCGCAGCGCCCAGGAGTCGGGGTCGTTGTCGGTGGGCATCGGCCAGAGCACCGTGCGCATGCGGTCGTTGGCGCAGATCTCGACGATCGTCTCGAAGGGTTCCTGCCCGCGTTCGGCCGCGATGTCGCGGACGACCCGCCCCGAGACCCCCTGATTCGCGTCGCTGTACGTGTCGCCGATCACGTAGCGGCCGAAGTCGGCGAGGCGGCGGAAGACCCCGGCCTCGGGGCTGGCGGCGCGGCGCAGCATCTCGGCGCGTACGGCGGGCTGCCGCAGCCGCGCGATGCGTTCGGGGACGGGCAGGGCGAGGATGTCGCCCCAGCCGGGGATGAGGTTGAGGGCGCAGAAGGTGCCGAGCGACATGTTCATGGGGGTGAGGATCGGCATGGTGAGGGCGACGATCCGGCCGCCCGTCTTGCGGGCCCGCTCCGAGGCGAGGAGTTGGCGCGGGACGCGTTCGGGGACGGCGGCGTCGATGGTGAGGACGTTCCAGTTGAGCGGGCGCCCGGCGACGGCGCTCATCTCCACGAGCAGGTCGATCTCCTCGTCCGCGAACTGGTCGAGGCAGCCCGCCACGATGGCCTCGATCTGGGTGCCCTCGTGTTCGCCCACCGCCCGTGACAGGGCCAGGAGTTCGTCCGGCCGGGCGTGCCGGGACGCGACCGGCCGTCCGTCGCCGTCGGAGTGCGTACTGGACTGCGTGGTGGAAAGGCCCCAGCCGCCGGCTTCCATGGATTCGTGGAAGAGCCGCAGCATGGCGTCGAGTTGGTCCCGCGTGGGCTGTCCGCCGACCGCGTCGGCGCCCATCACGTGGCGGCGCAGGGCGCAGTGGCCCACCATGAAACCGGCGTTGACGGCGATCCGCCCCTCCAGGGCGTCGAGGTAGTCGCCGAAGGACGACCACGTCCAGTCGACGCCCTCTTCGAGCGCCGCCAGCGACATGCCCTCGACCTTGGACATCATCCGCCGGGTGTAGTCGGCGTCTTCGGGCCGGTCGGGGTGGAGCGGCGCGAGCGTGAAGCCGCAGTTGCCGCCCGCGACGGTGGTCACGCCGTGGCTCATCGAGGGCGTGGCGAAGGGGTCCCAGAAGAGCTGGGCGTCGTAGTGGGTGTGCGGGTCGACGAAGCCGGGGGTCAGGACGAGGCCGGTGGCGTCCTCCTGGGAGCGCCCGCTCTCGCCGAGGCCGCCGGGTTCGGCGACGGCCGCGATCCGGCCGCCGCGCAGCGCCACGTCGGCGGTACGGGAGGGCGCGCCCGTGCCGTCCACCACGGTGGCGCCCTTGATCACATGGTCGAACACGGGTGTGCTCCTCTCGTACGTCGCGCTGGCGCGTGCCGCCCGGTCGCGTTACGCCGCCGCCTGCCGGAACCGGGTCGTGCGGTGCACCGGATCGGTGTCGATGACGGGTATGACGTGCTCGCCGATCAGCTTGATCGTGTTCATCGTGTCCTCGTAGCCGATGCCGATCGGCAGCCCGAAGGTCAACTGGTCGGCGCCCGCCTGCTCCCAGCGCTTGCACTGCGCCAGCACCTCGTCGGGGTTGCCGCAGATCATCAGCTCCTCGGAGATGAGCAGATCGATCAACTCCTCGGTGTAGTCCGGCAGAAGCTCGGGCCAGACCGGGATGCCGTCGGGGCGCGGGAAGGTGTCGTGGTAGCGGAAGAGCAGCGACTGGAGGTAGTTGAGGCCGCCGCCCACGGCGATCTGCCGCGCCTTCTCGGTGGTCTCTGCGCAGATCGCGGTCGAGGTCACCATCACGTTGTCGTTGACGAAGTCGCCGACCGGCTCGGCCTGCCCGATCGCCGACTTGTACGACTCGACGACCCACTCCATGTCGGAGACCTTCTGCACGCTGAAGCCGAGCACGCCCAGGCCCTTGCGGGCGGCCATCGCGTACGAGGGCGGCGAGCCGGCCGCGTACCACATCGCCGGGTGGGAGCGGCCGTACGGCTTGGGCAGGATCTTGCGCGGCGGCAGCGACCAGTGCTTGCCGCTGAAGCCGGGGTACTCGTCCTGGAGCCACATCTTGGGGAACTCCGCGATGGTCTCCTCCCAGATCTCCTTCGTGTGGTTCATGTCGGTGATGCCCGGCATGAACCCGAGGATCTCGTGGCTGCCCGCGCCGCGCCCCGAGCCGAACTCAAAGCGTCCGCCGGAGAGATGGTCGAGCATGGCGACCTTCTCGGCGACCTTCACCGGGTGGTTGACCGGCGCGAGCGGGTTGAAGATGCCGGAGCCGAGGTGGATGCGCTCGGTGGCGTGGGCGAGATAGCCGAGGAAGACGTCGTTGGCCGACAGGTGCGAGTACTCCTCCAGGAAGTGGTGCTCGGAGGCCCAGGCGTACTTGAAGCCGGAGCGGTCCGCCTGGATGACGTACTCGGTCTCCTCGATCAGCGCGTGGTGCTCGGCCTCGGGGTCGGCCTTGGCCCGCGCGGCGGGCACATATCCCTGTACAAAGAGCCCGAATTCCAAGGGGTCACCATCCTCCGGTTTCTGACGCTCCGTCAGATCTGATCCGACTCTTCCACCGGCACGGTGGGGCGTCAATAGCTGATGGACCGTCAGATACGCTCGACGGCGGACTCAGAGCGCCGCGACTCCCGCCAGCCAGCCGCCGTCGATGACGAACGGCTGCCCGGTGACGTACGAGGAGTCCTCACTGGTCAAGAAGAGCGCGAGCCTGGCGATCTCGTCGGCCCGGCCCATCCGGCCCAGCGGCAGCAGCTTGCGGTAGAAGCGGGCGGTGGCCGCCGCCATCGCCTCCTGGTCGGCGGCCGGGTCGAGCACCGCGGGATTGGCCATCGGGGTGTCGACTGCGCCGGGGCACATTGCGTTCACCCTGATCCCGTGCGGCGCCAGCTCCAGCGCCGCCACCCGCGTCATGGCGACGATCGCCGCCTTCGTCGCCGCGTACGAGGTGAGCAGCGCCATGCCGCTGAGCGCCGTGTACGAGGCGGTGTTGACGATCGTGCCGCCGCCCGCGGCGGTCAGCGCGGGCGCGCAGGCCCGCATGCCGAGGAAGGCGCCCACCTGGTTGACCCGGACGACTTGGAGGTACTCCTCCAGCGGGGTGTCCGCCAACGCGTTGAAGCGCAGGATCCCGGCGTTGTTGACCAGTCCGTCGAGGCCGCCGAACTGCTCGTCGGCGTACGCCAGCGCCGCCGTCCAGTCGTCCTCGCTGCCGACGTCGAGCCGGGTGTAGCGG
Organism: Streptomyces sp. NPDC088197; assembly: GCF_044741185.1. Classification (NCBI taxonomy): domain Bacteria; kingdom Bacillati; phylum Actinomycetota; class Actinomycetes; order Kitasatosporales; family Streptomycetaceae; genus Streptomyces; species Streptomyces sp. NPDC088197. The sequence goes on along the minus strand of NZ_JBIUSD010000009.1, from coordinate 334,285 downwards.
GCCGCGTCGCCGATCTCCTCGGCCAGCGCCGCGCCCTGGTCGTCCAGCACGTCCGCGAGCAGCACGCGCGCGCCCTCCGCGGCGAAGAGCCGGGCCTCCTGCTCGCCCTGGCCGCGCGCGGCGCCGGTGATCAGGACGGTACGGCCGTCGAGCTTGCCCATCCGGGCCTCCGGGGGTGGTGGGACAACGGGGGGGTCAACGGGGGGGTCAACGGGACTCACGTGTCGAGGTGCGGTGCCACATCGGCGGCGAACGCCGCCATCTGGTCGAGGAGTTCGGCCACGCCCCGGCTGCGTAAGCGCACCTGGATCTGGTCGACGCCCATGGCCCGGTAGGCGCGCAGGCTCTCCGCGAGCGCGTCCGGCTTGCCGTGCAGGGTGTACCGGCCGACGTGCCAGCCGGGCTCGCCGACGTAGAGCGGTTCCGTGATCGCGCCGATCTCGATCGGGTCGGCGATCCCGGCCTCGGCGCGCAGCCGCCGGACGCGGTCGATCTGGCCCGGCAGCCGGTCGCGCGGGTCGCCCTGCGGCAGCCAGCCGTCACCCCTGAGGGCGGCCCTGCGGACGGCGGCCGGTGACGAACCGCCGACCCAGACCGGCGGCCGGGGCGTCTGCACCGGGCGTGGCCGCTGCCCGAGACCGGCGAAGTCGTAGCGCTCGCCGTGGTGTTCGGGGAACTCGTCCTCGCCGAGCGCCGCCTTCAGCGCGTCGATGGTCTCGTCGAGTACACCGCCGCGCCCGGCGAAGTCCGCGCCGACCGCGTCGAATTCCTCGACCACGTGCCCGGCCCCGACACCGAGGATCAGCCGCCCGCCGGAGAGCCGGTCGAGCGTCGCGTACTGCTTGGCGGTGGCCAGCGGGTGCCGCAGTCCGACGACCGCGACATGGCTGAGCAGCCGTACGCGTTCGGTGACGGCGGCGAGATAGCCGAGGGTGGCCACCGGGTCGTACCAGGTGGTGGACATCGCGGCGGCCAGCCTGCGCGGCACCGCGATGTGGTCGCAGACGGCCACGTACGCGAAGCCGTGCCGGTCGGCGGCGCGGGCGACGGCGGCGAGTTCGGCCGGGCCCGCGTCGGCCTCCCAGCCCTCGGCGTACATCGTGCTCTGCGACTGGACGGGGAGTTGCATGCCGTAGGAGAGCCGCCCTGGCGGCAGCACGCGCGGGACGCCCATGGCCTACGCCCCCGCGCCGGGTCCCGGGACCGGCCCGGCGCTCGAACCGGGCCCGGGCCACAGGCCGTCGGGGGTCAGGCCGAGCAGGTCGATGGCGTTGCCGCGCACGATCCGCTCCACCACGTCCTGGGAGAGGTGGCCCATCTGCGCCTCGCCGACCTCGCGCGACGTGGGCCACGTGGAGTCCGAGTGCGGGTAGTCGGTCTCGTAGAGGACGTTGCCGACGCCGACCGCGTCGAGATTGCGCAGGCCGACCGCGTCGTCGAAGAAGCAGCCGTAGACGTGCGAGGCGAAGGTCTCGGACGGCGGGCGCCGCACCTTGTCGGCGACCCCGCCCCAGCCGCGGTTCTCCTCCCAGACGACGTCGGCGCGCTCCAGGATGTACGGGATCCAGCCGATCTGCCCCTCGGCGTACATGATCTTGAGGTTCGGGAAGCGTTCGAGGGCGCCGGACATCAGCCAGTCGACCATCGAGAAGCAGCAGTTGGCGAAGGTGATGGTGGAGCCGACCGCGGGCGGCGCGTCGGCGGAGGTGGACGGCATCCGGCTGGAGGAGCCGATGTGCATGGCGATGACGGTGCCGGTCTCGTCGCAGGCGCGGAAGAAGGGGTCCCAGTAGTCGGTGTGCACCGACGGCAGTCCGAGGTGCGGCGGGATCTCGGAGAAGCAGACCGCGCGTACGCCGCGCGCCGCGTTGCGCCGTACCTCGGCGGCGGCCAACTCGGCGTCCCACAGCGGTATCAGGGTCAGCGGTATCAGCCGCCCGCCCGCCTGCGGGCCGCACCACTCCTCGACCATCCAGTCGTTGTACGCGCGCACGCACAGCAGCCCGAGGTCGTGGTCCTCGGCCTCGGTGAAGGTCTGCCCGCAAAAGCGCGGGAAGGTGGGGAAGCAGAGCGCGGACTGCACATGGTTGACGTCCATGTCGGCCAGCCGCTCGGGCACCGAGTACGAGCCGGGCCGCATCTGCTCGTACGTGATCGCTTCGAGCCTGATCTCGTCGCGCGAGTAGCCGACGGCGGTGTCGAGCCGGGTCAGCGGGCGGCGCAGGCCCTCGTACAGCCACCAGTCGGCGAGCGGTCCCTCGTCCCCCGGCTCGCCCATCGTGGGCGCGAACCGGCCGCCGAGGAAGGTCATTTCCTTCAGGGGCGCGCGCACGATGCGCGGCGCGGTGTCGTGGTGTTTCGACGGGAGCCGGTCCCGCCAGACGTTGCCGGGCTCCACGGTGTGGTCGTCCACCGAGATGATCTTCGGGAAGGTCTCCATGGGCACAACGGTAGCGCCGATCTGACGATCCGTCAGCTAACGTGTCGTCACATCGTCGGCACTACGGGCCTCCGGGGCTCCCCGGCTGCGGCGGCCGTCAGTCGGTCACCCGCACCGGCAGCAGAATCCGCCACACCGCGTCCTCCACGCCGTGCACGGCCGCGATCCAGCCGACGTTCTCCTCGTCGGTGCCCAGCCGTACCGCCTGCGCCAGCTCCCCCATCACCTCGGTGAGATCGGCGTGCGCCATCGCGGGCTCCAGCCGCCCGCCGACCACGCCGTCGTCGTAGTAGCGGTGGTACGCGGGCGCGCTGCGCAGGACGCCGACCGGCCGCCAGTTCTGCGCCAGCCGCCACACGGGCTCGCCCGCGACGCGGACGCCGTCCGCCTCCATCACCTGGGTACGGGTGCGGTCGACGGCCAGCGCGGACCAGCCGTCGGAGCCGGTCAGCACCAGGTCGGGGTCGCAGCGGCGGACCGCGCGGGAGACCGCGTCGTTGGCGCCCGGTCCCGGCAGCACCAGCGGCACCGCGGCCATCCCCGCGTACAGGCAGCCGAAGAAGGCGCCCGCGAGGTCCGGGCCCTGCGGATAGGCGAGCAGCACGCGCGCGCCGGGAGCCAGCAGGCTGCCGAGCCGGGCGGCCACCGCGCGGGCCCGCCGGTCGAGTTCGGCGAAGCTGCACCCCGCGGTGCCGCTGACGGTCGTCCGCGGATACGGCAGCGCGGGCACGGCCTGCGGGGCGCGCTCGGCGCGGCGGCGCAGCAGTTCGCCGGGCAGCCGTCCGGCGTCCCCGAGCCGCCGCGTGCCGCCGTTGCCGCCGCCCCCGCCGCCGGGCCGCTCCCGGCCCTCGCCGCTCATCGCGGGCCCCGCGGCCGGGGCCGGCATCCGTCGTACGGATCCGGCCGGGCGCACCGGGCGCACCTCGCGTACCGGAGCCCGGAACAGCTCGGACCCGGCGGCCGACGGCAGGTGCCTCGGCCTGACAGGCAGTGACCCGATCGGCCCGTCCGGCTCACCGGCACCTGCCGCATGACTCGTGCACTCAGCACACATGAAACGCCCGCTACCTGTTCTTTCGCAGGACACACACCGGCATGGACCAGTCCCACACAGCACAACCTCCGCGCACGCACAGACGGAACCTCAAATTCCAGCCCAACTTTTGCTGCAAGTCCGGTTCGGGTCCTTGCACGGGGTGACCCCGGCGGCCCGACACGGCAAACTGGCACGGACGGTGCCGAACCCTCGGTCCCGTGCGCCATGCGGACAACTGTTCCGTCCGGCGATGAACGATTGATATACGTGCGGGCGACGGGCCGCGGGGGCGCCCGGCTTCGCGAATAATCGGGTCACGCACCATTCAGCGCCCGGCGGCCGACCACCGCCGGTGGCTGGCACAAGCAGTGCGCCGCTCCAGGCGCGGGTACACAATGAGCAGGTCCACGTTCAGGGGGCAGAGATGGAAAGCAGGACGGAACCGGGCAACAGCCTGCGGTTCGCGGTCCTCGGTCCGGTGCGCGCCTGGCGAGACGACGAGCCGATCGTCACCGGCGCACCACAGCAGCGCGCCTTGCTGGCCGCGCTGCTGCTGCGCGGCGGGCGCACGGCGACCGCGTCGGAACTGCTCGACGCCGTCTGGGGAGAGTCGCCGCCCAACACCGCGCTCGCCGCGCTGCGTTCGTACGCCTTCCGGCTGCGCAAGGCGCTCGGCCCCGAGGCCCTGGTCACCGACTCCGGCGGCTACTCGTTGCGGGTCGCCGACGACGCGCTGGACTGCGCCGTCGTGGAGCGGCTGGCCGCCGAGGCCGACAAGCAGCGCGCCGTCGACCCGGTCCGCGCCCGCGAACTGCTGGGCACCGCGCTGGAGATGTGGCACGGCGAGCCGCTGGCCGGCCTTCCGGGGCCGCACGCCGAGACGCAGCGCAACCGGCTCGCCGAATGGCACCTCGGCCTGATCGAGACCCGTCTCGAACTGGACCTGGAGCTGGGCGCGCACGCCGAGGCCGTCTCCGAACTCACCGCGGTCTCGGCCGAACACCCGCTGCGCGAGCGGCTGCGCGCCCTGCTGATGCTGGCCCTCTACCGCAGCGGCCGGCAGGCCGAGGCGCTCGGCGTCTACGCCGACACCCGCCGCCTGCTCGCCGAAGAGCTGGGCATCGACCCGTCGGCCGAGCTGAAGGACCTGCACCAGAAGATCCTGGAGGCCGACCCCTCGCTCGCCGCCCCGGCCGGTTCCGCCGCCGGACCGGCCGAGATCGTACGGCCCGCGCAACTGCCCGCGACCGTCGCGGACTTCACCGGCCGCCGCAATGTGGTCAGGGAACTGAGCGAGCAACTGGCCCAGGCGTCGCAGGGCAGCGGGGTGATGGCGGTCTCCGCCGTCGCGGGCATCGGCGGCGTCGGCAAGACCACGCTCGCCGTCCATGTCGCCCACGCGGCCCGCGACTCCTTCCCCGACGGGCAGTTGTACGTCGACCTCCAGGGCACCGACCCACGCCCGGCGGAACCCGAGGCCGTACTCGGCTCGTTCCTGCGCGCGCTCGGCACCCCGGACTCCGCGATCCCCGAGTCGCTGGCCGACCGCGCCGCGCTCTACCGCTCCACCCTCGACGGCCGCCGCGTGCTCGCGCTGCTCGACAACGCCTACGACGCCGCGCAGATCCGCCAGTTGCTGCCGGGCACCCCCGGCTGCGCCGCCCTGGTCACCAGCCGGGTGCGGATGGTCGACCTGGCGGGCGCGCATCTGGTCGACCTCGACGTGATGTCGCCGGAGGAGGCGCTCCAGCTCTTCACCCGGATCGTCGGCGAGGAGCGCGTCACCAGCGAACGCCAGGCCGCCCTCGACGTCGTGGCGGCCTGCGGCTTCCTGCCGCTGGCCATCCGGATCGCCGCGTCCCGGCTGGCCGCCCGCCGCACCTGGACCGTCTCCGTACTCGCCCACAAACTGGCCGACCAGCGGCGCAGGCTGGACGAACTGCGGGCCGGGGACCTCGCGGTGAAGGCCACCTTCGCCCTCGGCTACGGCCACCTGTCGGCGCCGCAGGCCCGCGCCTTCCGGCTGCTCTCGCTCGCCGACGGCCCGGACATCTCGCTGCACGCGGCGGCGGCCACCCTCGACCTGGACCCGTACGAGGCCGAGGAGCTGCTGGAGGCGCTGGTCGACATCAGCCTCATCGAGTCCGCCGCGCCCGCCCGTTACCGCTTCCACGACCTGCTGCGCCTGTACGCCCGCGAGTGCGCGGAGCGCGACGAGACAGCGCGGGAGCGCTGCGCGGCGCTGTCGCGGGTGCTGGACTTCTACCTCGCCTCGGCCTCCTGCGCCTACGAGTTGGAGAACCCCGGCGACCGCGTCCTGGACCACCTCGCCCTCACCGCGCACTCCGGCCTGACCTTCGGCGCCCCGGACGAGGCCCTGGAATGGCTCTTCTCCGAGGCGCAGAATCTGCTGGCGGCCGTCCAGCAGGCCGCGGACGGCGGCTGCGAGGGCCCGATGCGCCGCGCCGTCGACCTGCTGCTGGTCGCCCAGGACCTGATGGAGTCCGGTGTCTACGCGCGGCAATACGAGCAGGCGACGCGGACACTGGTGACGACGGCGCACGACTGCGGGGACACGCTGGTGGAGGGGCGCGGGCGGATCTGGCTCGGCCAACTCCTGCGGATGTCGGGCCGGTTCGAGGAGGCCGAGACCGAGGCCAAGCGCGCCCTGGTGCTCGGCCTGGCCGCCGAGGACCCGATGACGTCGAGCTACGCGCCCAATCTGCGCGGCAGCATCGCCCACCAGGGCCAGCGCTTCGAGGCGTGCGCGGAGTACCACACCACCGCCCTTGAGGCTTTCCGCGCCGACGGCAACAAGCACGGCGAGGCGGCGGCGCTCAGCAATCTCTCCCGCGCGCAGATCGAACTGGGCGACATCGCCGCCGCGGTGGCGGCGACCGAACGGGTCGTCGCGATCTACCGCGAGTTGGGCGCCGGCTTCCGGCTCGGCAACGGCCTGTACGCGATGGGCATCGCGCTCACCGCGGAGGGCCGCCTCGACGACGCGTTGAGCTGCCTCACCGAGGCACTGGGCATCTTCCGGGAGGCGCGGCAGCAGTTCTGGGAGGGCATGACGCTCTTCCGGCTCTCCAAGGTTCACCTCGCGGGCGGCAGTTGGCGGCAGGCCGCCGCCCACACCGAGCAGTCGCTCGTCATCCTCCGCGAGGTCGGCGGCGAGTGGCGCACCGCCAACGCCCTGACCGTACTCGGCAGCGCGCTCGACGGCATGGGCCAGCCGGTCCGTGCCCACGCCTGCTGGCACGACGCCCTGGCCGTCTTCACCGCGCTCGGTTCGCCCGAAGCGGCCGATGTACGGCGCCTGTTGGGGGACGAATCATCCCCCTCTGTCGCGGTATAAGCCCAGGTCGATTCGCTCAACGCGCCCGTTTATCAGTTGATTATCGGTGGATGCCACGATTCCATCACTGCACGAGCTGCCCGCTCGGTGGTGTACGGGGGTCGCCACCGGGCGGGCTTTCACGACAGCACGTCCCCAAGCACACAGGGAGAGCACCATGAGCACCGAAGTTCCGAAGCTTCCGAAGACGGACCCGCCGGTCGACCCGGACAACTTCCACACCGACGGCACCGAGCAGACGGCTCCGGACGGGCTCCTCACGCCGAAGAAGCCCGTCGTCAAGCCGGACAACTTCCACACGGACGGCACCACCAAGTAGCTTCCGTACCCCGCTCTGGGGAGGGCGGGCCGCGGAGGACCCCAAGGGGACCGCAGGGGGACCCACGGGGTTGATCAGGGGAAAACAGCACGGGGCAACAGGGGAACACGGGGGATCGGGGAACCTCGGTGGGGGCCGAGGGGGACCGGTGAAAGCCGCCCAAGGGGGGGCCGGGTGACTGCGGGGGGTTCCACAGCACGCACCCGGGGGCGCACCAAAGACTGACCGCGGCGCGGAGGGGGCGCCGCGGTCAGTCCGCGTCCGGGTCCGGCGCCGGGCGCGGGTCAGTCCGCTTCCGCGGGCCGGGGCCGCTCGCAAATCAAGCCTCGTCAGGGGCCGGGCCGCGCGCAGGTCAGTCCGCGGCCGTACGCAGCTCGTTCTTCTTGACCTTCCCGCCCGCGTTGCGCGGGAGTTCGGGGACGAAGCGGACGCCGCGCGGGACCTTGTAGTTGGCCATTTCGCGGCGCGACCACGCGATGAGGTCGTCGGCGGTGAGGGTGGAGCCGGGGCGGCGGACGACGTAGGCGCGGCCGACCTCGCCGAGGCGGGGGTCGGGGACACCGATGACGGCGGCGTCGCGGATGTCGGGGTGGCGCAGCAGCAGTCGCTCGATCTCCGCCGGGTAGGCGTTGAAGCCGCCGACGATGTACATGTCCTTGAGGCGGTCGGTGATCCGCAGATTCCCCTCGGGGTCCAGGACGCCGATGTCGCCGGTGTGCAGCCAGCCGTCGGGGTCGACGGCGCGGGCGGTGCCCTCGGGGTCCTCGAAGTAGCAGGACATGACGTGGTAACCGCGGACCAGGACTTCGCCGGGCGCTCCGGGCGCGGCGTCGACCCGTACCTCCGTGTCGGGGATGGCGCGCCCCGAGGTGACGGCGACGGTCGCGGCCGGGTCGCCCCTGCGGCACATGGTGACGGTGCCGGACGCCTCGGTGAGTCCGTACGCGGTCAGGACGGTGGCGATCCGCAGTTCGGCGCGCAGCCGTTCGACGAGTTCCAGCGGGATGACGGCGGCCCCGGTGACGACGAGCCGCAGCGCGGACAGGTCGTGGGCGGCGCGCGCCGGATGGTCGAGCAGCGACTGGTGCAGGGTGGGCGGGCCCGGCAGTACGGAGATCCGCTCGGCGGCGATGTTGGCGAGGACGGTGTCCACGTCGAAGACGGGCTGCGGCACGATCACGGCGCCGCGCATCAGGCAGGCGATGACGCCCGCCTTGTAGCCGAAGGTGTGGAAGAAGGGGTTGACCACCAAGTAGCGGTCCCCCGCGGTCAGTCCGGCCAGCGCGCTCCAGACTCCGTACACGCGCAGTGTCTGGGCGTGCGTGATGACGGCGCCCTTGGGGTGTCCGGTCGTGCCCGAGGTGAAGATGATGTCGGAGGGGTCGCCGGGCGCCACGGCGTCGGCGCGGGCGCGTACGGTCGCGGCGGGTACGTCGGCGCCGGCCGCCACGTAGCCGTGCCAGGACAGGAATCCGGTGGGCGGCGCGTCGTCGCCGAGGACGACGACGTCACGCAGGTGCGGCAGACCGGGCAGCGGTCCCTCGCCGTCGCCCTCTCCCGCGGCGCGGCGCAGCGCGGCCACGTACGACGTGCCGAGGAAGGTGCCGGTGACGAACAGCAGCCTGGCGCGGGTGCGTTGGAGTATCCAGGCCGCTTCGGCGCCTTTGAAGCGGGTGTTGAGCGGGACGAGGACGCCGCCCGCGCTGACCGCGCCGAGCGCGGCGACGATCCAGTTCAGCGAGTTGGGCGCCCAGATCGCGACCCGGTCGCCGGGGCGCAGTCCCGAGGCGACGGCCGCGGCGGCGGCGCTTTCCACGCGGGCGCCGAGTTCGGCGTAGCTGACGCGGGTGCGGCCGTCCACGACGGCCTCGTGCTCGCCGTGGGCGCGGGCGGCGGCGCGCACCAGGCGGGGCAGGGTGCCCCAGCGGAGGTCGGCGCGGGGATCGTCGGCGGGTGAACCGGCCGTGGATGAGCCGTCGTTGGAGGCACCGCCCTCGGATGAGGCGTCGCCGTACGAGGCGTCGCCGTACGAGGCGTCGCGCGGATCGTCGTCCCGCAGGTCCACATCCATGACGTCCCCTCCCGTAGCTGACTACCCGTCAGATTAACGGTAGCCTGACGACCTGTCAGCAGTTCGTCAGTGCATCCGGGGACCCGCGGAGGTGTGTGCCCATGGGCGGCGCTGCCCTGAAAGACGCGACGGCCATCGTCGGGATAGGCCAGACACCGTTCGCCAAGTCGCTCCCGGAGTCGGAGAGGACGCTGGCGTGCCGGGCGGTGCTCGCCGCGCTCGACGACGCGGGCATCGACCCCGGCGAGGTCGACGGCTTCGCCTCGTACACGATGGAGGACACCGACGAGGTCGAGCTGGCCAAGGCGATCGGCGCGGGCGATGTCACCTTCTTCGCCAAGTCCGGTTACGGCGGCGGCGGTTCGTGCGCGACCGTCGCGCACCTCGCGGCGGCCGTCGCCACCGGTCAGGCGTCGGTCGGCGTCGCCTGGCGGTCGCGCAAACGCGGCTCGGGACCGCGCCCGTGGAGCAGCACCACCGTCCAGCTCCCCACCCCGGCGCAGTGGTCCCGGCCGTACGGTCTGCTCCGCCCGGCCGACGAGATCGGCATGCTCGCCCGCCGCTACATGCACGAATACGGCGCCACCCGCGACCACTTGTTCAATGTGGCGCTCGCCTGCCGCAACCGCGCCAACCAGAATCCGGCCGCCCTGATGTACGAGCGCCCGCTGACCCGCGAGATGTACATGACCGCGCGCTGGATCAGCGAACCGCTCTGCCTGTTCGACAACTGCATGGAGACCGACGGGGCCCTGGCCTGCGTCGTGGTCTCCGCCGAACGCGCCCGCGACTGCCGCCGCAAGCCCGTCTACGTGCACTCCGCCGCGCAGGGCCTGCCCGCGCAGCATCACGGCATGGTCAACTACTGGACCGACGACCCGCTCACCGGACCGTCCTGGACCGCCGCCCGACACCTGTGGAAACAGGCCGACTTCGGGCCGCAGGATGTCGATGTCGCCCAGATATACGACGCCTTCACCCCGCTGATCCCGCTCTCCCTCGAGGGCTACGGCTTCTGCGGACGCGGCGAGGGCGCCGCCTTCACCGAGGGCGGCGCCCTGGAGACCGGCGGACGGCTGCCGATCAACACCGGTGGCGGCGGCCTGTCCGAGGCGTACGTCCACGGCTTCAACCTCATCACCGAGGGCGTCAGGCAACTGCGCGGCACCTCCACCGCCCAAGTTCCCGACGCCGCCACCTGCCTGGTCACGGCGGGCGAGTGCGTCCCCACATCCGCTCTGCTGCTGAGGAGTTGACAGCCGCGATGCTGCTGCCGGTCATCGACGAGGACGGCGCGCCCTTCTGGGAGTACGCGCGCCAGGGCGAGTTGCGCGTCCAGGCGTGCGCCGACTGCGGACGGCGGCGCTTCCCGCCGCGCCCCTGCTGCCCGTACTGCCGGTCCTTCGGGTCCCGCTGGGAGCGGATGAGCGGACGCGGCCGGATCTGGTCGTACGTCGTCGCCCACCCCCCGCTGCTGCCCGACTACGCCGAGCAGGCCCCGTACAACGTGATCGTGGTGGAACTGGCCGAGGAGGCCACCCCCGAGGGCGGCCGGATCCGGCTGGTCGGCAACCTCGTCGCCCGCGCCGACGCGCGCCTTGACTCCGTGGACCCGGCGCGGCTGCGGATCGGCGCCGCCGTGAAGGTGGCCTTCCCCGACCCGGCCGCCACGGACGGCGTCGTCGTACCGCGCTGGCTGCTGGAGCGGCCATGAGCGTCCGGCGCACGGAGGCCGGTGACGGGGTCGCGCTCGTCACCCTCGACCGGCCCGAGCGGCACAACGCCCTGGACGGCGCGACCGTGGACGGGCTGCGCGAGGTGTGGCGCGACCTGCGCTTCGACGACGCGGTACGGGCGGTGGTCCTCACCGGCGCGGGCGACCGGGCGTTCTGCACCGGCGTCGACCGCGGCCTCGACGTGCCGCAGCCGTCGTCCCCGTACTGCGTCGACGACCCCCTGCTCACCGCGGGCCCCAAGGCCAACGACCTGTGGAAGCCGGTCGTCGCCGCCGTCAACGGCATGGCCTGCGGCGGCGCCTTCTACCTCCTGGGCGAGGCCGAATTCCTCATCGCCGCCGAAGACGCCACCTTCTTCGACCCGCACACCGCCTACGGCATGGTCAGCGCCTACGAGTCCGTCCTCATGGCGCAGCGCATGCCCTACGGCGAGGCCATGCGCATGTCCCTCATGGGCACCGCCGAACGGGTGAGCGCGCGACGGGCCTACGAGACCGGTCTCGTCTCCGAGGTCGTGCCCGGCCCCGACCTCCTCGCCACCGCCCTGCGCGCCGCCGCCGTCCTCTCCTCCTACCCGACCGAGGCCGTCCAGGGCACCGTGCGCGCCGTGTGGTCGGCCCGGGAGGCGGCCCGCGCGCACGCCACCGCGCTCGCGCCGCACCTCATCGCCCTCGGCAATCTGCCGCCGGAGCGGCAGGCGGCGCTGTTCACCGGGCGCGCCCGGGGGCCCGCCGCCTTCCGGTTGAGGTGAGCGCGGCTCACGTGGCGGGTGCGACGGTCGCGGCGTAGCGTCGGCCCCGAGGGGGCTGAGCGAGCGAAGCGAGGCGACCACGAGATGTTCCGCACCGTCGTCGGGTCGCTTCTCGCCCTCATCGGAGCGGCGGGCGCCGTCTGGAGCCCCTTCCGTGCCTGGTACGGCGGCCGCCACGGCTCCGGCATCCGGGTCGACGACCTCTTCACCGGGGTCGGCGTGACGCCTGACAAGGCGGCCCTCCTCGGCTCCCTCTTCCTCCCCATGGCCTTCGCCGCCCTCCTCACCCTCCTGGGCGTCCTCCTCCGCTCCCGCCTCACCCTCGCCCTCGCCGCCCTCCTCGTCCTCGGCATCACCATCCTCTGGATGGTCCGCCAGGGCCAAGCCTCCGGCTCCCTCACCGCCGGCGGCAACGGCCTCGACTACGGCGTCGCCACCGCCTTCGCCTCCGGCCTCCTGCTCCTCCTCGCCGCCGCCGTCCTCCCCGGCCGCCACCGGCCGCGCCGAGCCACGCCGGTTTTCGAGGAGCCGCGGTACGACGAGCCGACGTATGGCCGGTACGACGAACCACGCTACGAGGAGGAGGAGACGGGGCGGGGTGCCCCAACAGAAACCGGCGGGCCACTCCCACCCATCAGCCCGCCCGGCGTTTGAGGGCCCACGGGCTCACGCCCGACGCGAAGTCGCCCCGGTCCCCTTCGTCGCGTCGAGCGCGTACACGCACCGGTCCTTCGAGCACGCGTACACCACCCCCTCCGACGTCACCGGCGACCCGGTGATCTCCCCGCCGGTCTCAAGCCGCCACCGCAACTGCCCCCCGGCCGCGTCGACCGTGTACAGACAGTGGTCCTTGGACCCGAAGTGCACCCGCCCGGCCGCCACGGCGGGCGAGCCGACGATCTCGTTCTGCGCCGCGAAGCGCCACCGCGGCGCACCACTGACGGCGTCCAGCGTGTAGAGCGCGCTCCCCGCGCCGAGGTGCAGCGCACCATTGGCGACGATGACGGGTTCCAGCGACTGCCGCGGCTCGGTGGCGACGCGCCAGCGCGCGTGCCCGTCGGCGGGATCGAGGGCGTAGACGGTGCCGAGGTGGTCGGCGACGTACACGCCGCCGCCCGAGACGCCGGGCCCCGGCACGTGCGCGGGCGGCGAGAACATGACGGCGGGGGCGTCGAAATGCCAGCGCTCGGCGCCACTGCGGGCGTCGAGCGCGACGACCCGCGTCCCGGCGGTGAGGTGCACAATGCCGTCCGCGACGACCGGCCGGGTGGGCACGGAGCCCGCGACGCCGGGTTCGCCGACCGGGTACGACCACATCTCGGCGCCGGTGAGGGAGTCGACGGCGTGCAGGTGGCCGCCGCCCTGGTAGTAGACGGCGCGGCCGAGGACGGTGGGCCCGGAGTCCGGGGACTCGAATTCGGTCTGGGCACCCGACCGCTCCCAGCGCAGTCCGCCGCGCGCCGCGTCCCACGCCTGGATGCCGCCGCCGCGGGTGGCGGTCACGACCGTGCCGGAGTCGGCGCGCAGCGCGTACACCCAGCCGTCGATCGCCGTACGCCAGCGCTCGCCGCCGTCGACCGCGTCGAGCGCGAAGAGGCTGGGGCCGTCGGAGGCGTGGATACGGCCGCCGTCGACGGCCATCGTCCAGGCGACGTCGCGGGTCTTGAACTGGCGGCGCCCGCTGGCCACATCGAGCGCGTGCACCTCGAAGGAGGTGACGTAGAGGAGTCCGCCGGAGACGACGGGGGTGCCCCACACGTCGTTCGACATGCGGAAACGCCACGGCCGCCACTCGCCGGGAGCGGCGGCCTGGGACTGGAGGCCCGACTGGGCGGCGTGCTGGGCCTGCTGTGACTGCGGCTGTGATTGCTGCTGCTGTGACTGCTGCTGTTGTGACTGCTGCTGTTGTGACTGCTGCTGTGACTGCGGAGCCTGCTGCGCTTGCTGGCCCTGCTGCGCCGGGAGGGCGGCGGGGGCCTGGGCCGCGCCGCCGTTCGCCACGGCACCGGCGTTGGCGCCCGCGTTGGCGTTCGCGCGGTGCGCGCCCGCGCGGCGGCGTACCCAGTCCGTACCGGGCGCGGCCCCCGCCTTGTGGTCCGCCGCGTCCGCGACCCGCATCCCGGGACCGATCGGCGCGGAACCGGCGAGCTGTACGGGAACGGCGGAGGCGGGACCCGAGGTGGGACCGGAGCCGGGGCCCGCCGCGGGTCCGGCCGCGGGGCCGGGTACGGGTACGGGCGCGCGGTGGTTGCCGCGGCCGTCGGGCGCGCCCGCGTGCGCCGGTGCGTTGTTCGGCGGCTGCTGCGGCCGGGGCGGGGAGTTCGGCGGGAGCGGCGGCGCGTTGCCGGGCAGTTGCGGGCCCGCGGCGTGCGCGCCCCGGCTGCCGCCCGCGGCGACGGCGGGCCGTCCGCTGCGGCGCTGCTCTATCAACGCGACCGCGCCGGGCGGCAGCCAGGCCGACGCCGTACCCGTGTCGTCGCCGCCGGTGGAGTACAGATGCGGTGCGAGCTGCGCCTGGAGGTCGGCGGGGGTGGGCCGCCGGTCCGCCTCCATCCGCATGCAGGACTCGATGAGCGGGCGCAGCTCGGGCGGCAGGCCGTGGAGATTGGGGCCCTCGCGCAGCAGCATGAAGACGGTCTCGACGGGGTTGGCGCCGTGGAAGGGCGCGTGGCCGGTCGCGGCGAACACCAGGGTGGAGCCGAGCGAGAAGATGTCGCTCGCGCCGCGCACGCTGCGGGAGTCGCGGGCCTGCTCGGGCGACATGTAGGCGGGCGTGCCGACGGCCACGTTCGTCATGGTCAGGCGGGTGTTGGAGACGCCGGACGCGATGCCGAAGTCGATGACGCGCGGCCCGTCCTCCACGACGAGTACGTTCGACGGCTTCATGTCGCGGTGCACGAGACCGGCGGCGTGGATCGACTGCAACGCCTCCGCGATTCCGGCGGCCAGCCACCGTACGGCCTGCGCGGGCATCGGGCCCGCCTCGTTGACGATCTCCTCCAGCGACGGGGCCGGGACGTAGGCGGTGGCGAGCCACGGGACGGCGGCGCGGGGGTCGGCGTCGACGACGGCCGCGGTGTAGAAGCCGGAGACCGCGCGGGCGGCCTCCACCTCACGCGTGAAGCGGACCCGGAAGAGCTGGTCCTCGGCCAGTTCGGCGCGCACGGTTTTGATCGCCACGCGGCGGCCGGAAGCCGAGCGGGCGAGATAGACCAGCCCCATGCCGCCGGCGCCGAGCCGCGCCAGCACCTCGAAAGGGCCGATCCGTCTCGGGTCGTGCTGCGTAAGCTGCTCCACCACTGCCCTGCCACCTCCCCGTGCCCGCGTTGCCCGCGCTGTCGCGGCCTTACCCCGTGCTGCGCGCCGTACCGTCGTTCCGTTGTCGCTCTGCCGTCGTGCTGTTGCGCTGTGGTGCTGTGGTGCTGTCGTGCTGTGGTCGCTCTGCCGTTGTCGCCGTGCTCGTGCCGTGCTGTCGTGATCGAGCGCTTGCGCCCGCCTGTACTGCTTTGCCCGCTCTGCGCGCTCCGTACCCCGTTCGACCGGCCCAAGCGCCAGGGTACGGGCCTGATTCTTCCTGGGATGGGCGCCGGTTGCGAACCCGGGGCCGCCGCGACACGCCCGGAGAGCGAACTCGTTATCATCCGCCATTCGCACCGTCTCCGGCGCGCGGCGCGCCGAACGAGGCGTCCGGGAGGGAGGCATGGGACGCACGTGGCGCACCGGCGGCGTCCAAGTGCCGTACGGGGCGGGCGAGTCGGGGCTGGCGCCGGTGGACGGGGGGCCGCGCGGGTCGGTCGCGGCTTGGTGCCAGGGCGGTCCCGGGGCGGTCGCGGCTCGGTCCCGGGGCGGCGGGTTCAGCGCGGCGGGCAGGACGGGGACGGGCCGCCCGGCGCGAAGAGGTCGGCCGCCACGGCGGCGCGATGCCGGGTGGAATCGCCCCACGCGGCGGAGAGCGCCCACACCCGGCGCAGCCAGAGCGAGAGGTCGTACTCGTCGGTATAACCGATCGCGCCGTGCACCTGGAGGCACCCGCGCGCCGCTTTCCCCGCCGCCTCGTTAGCGAAGACCTTCGCCATGGCTGCGTCCCGCGCCGCACTGGGCAGCCCGTGGTCGTACGCGTACGCCGCCCGCGCCACCACAGGCCGCGCGAATTCCACGGCCAGCAGGACGTCCGCCAGCCGGTGCTTCACCGCCTGCCGCTCGCCGATCGGCGACCCGAACTGCACGCGGCCCTTGGCGTAATCCACCGTCCGCTCCAGCATCGCCGCCGCCGCGCCCACCAGGTCGGCCGCCGCCCCGATCGCCCCGATCCGCGCCGCCATCCCGGCCGCCTCCCCCCACTCCCGCGCGAGCACCCGCCCGCCACCTTCCGCCACACGCGCCAGCCCCCGATTCGGGTCGACCCCGGCAACGGGCGTACGCGGCCCGGCCCCCGCCTCCCGCAGCTCACCGTCTTCCGTGACCACCAGCACGTGATCGGCGTGGGCGGCGTGCGCGACAACGGGCTGACCTGCTGGTTCGGATACGGATACGGATGCGGACGTGGGTACGGGTCCCGGCGCCGGGTCCTGCGCGGGGAGGGACACGGCAACGGTCACCGCGCCCTCCGCCAGCCCGCGCAGCAGATCCGCCCCTTCCGGCAGCCCCCCGAGCAGTTCCGCCGCGACCGCCGCCTCCAGCAACGGCTCGGGCAGGCACGCGCGGCCCGCCTCCTCGGCGAGCGCGACGAGCGCCTGCGCGCCCAGGGGCGGCTCGTCGAGGCGCCGCCCTCCGAGGTGCTGCCTGCCGGAACCGTGGCCGCCGGGACCGTAGCTGTCGGGACCGTAGCCGTCGGCACCGGGACCGGAACCGAGACCGAGGCCGCCGTACTCCTCCGGGACCAGCAGCCCGGTCGCCCCGATCCCGGCGAGCGCCCGCCAGCGGTCCCGCGAGAACCCGGCGCGCACGTCGGCCGGGGTGCAGCGCGCCGCCAGCAGCGCGCGGGCGGTGCGGGCGAAGAGGTGTTCGTCGGGCGTGGGCGCGAGTCTCATCGGCGGGGCTCCCGGGGGAGGCCGAGCAGCCGCTCGGCGATCACATTGCGCTGGATCTCGTTGGTGCCCGCGTAGATGGGTCCGGCGAGCGCGAAGAGGTAGCCGTCCAGCCACGGCCCGCACCGCTCCGCCTCCGCGCCGAGGACGCGCAGCGCGATGTCGTGCAGGTCGAGGTCCAGTTCCGACCAGAAGACCTTGTTCAGCGAGGAGTCCGGCCCGCTCTCCTTGCCCTCCCGCATCCGCGTCACCGTCCGGTAGGTGTACAGCCGGTACGCCTCCGCCCGCATCCACACGTCCGCCACCGCGTCCCGGTGCGGCGCCGCCTGTTCCGGGCGCAGACGGCACAGGTCGAGCAACCGGTCGGCCGCCGCCAGGAACCGTCCGGGGCTCCGCAGACTCAGCCCCCGCTCGCTCCCGGTGGTGGACATCGCGATCCGCCACCCCTCCCCCGCCTCCCCCAGGACGTCCCGGTCGGCCACGAACACGTCGTCCAGGAACACCTCAGCGAATCCGGCCTCCCCGTCGAGCTGCCGGATCGGCCGTACCGTCACGCCCGGCGCCGCCAGGTCGACCATGAAGTACGTCAGGCCGTGGTGCCGCCGCGAGTCGGGGTCGCTCCGGAAGAGGCCGAAGAGCCGGTGCGCGTAGGCCGCCCGCGAACTCCACGTCTTCTGCCCGCTCAGCCGCCACCCGCCGCGCGCCTCGTCCCGTACCGCCCGCGCCCGCAGATTCGCCAGGTCGGAACCCGCCTCCGGCTCCGACCAGCCCTGCGCCCACACCTCCTCCCCGCTGGCCATCGGCGGCAGCACCCGCGCCCGCTGCTCCTCCGTACCGAAGGCGAAGACGGTGGGCGCGAACAGGAAGATCCCGTTCTGCCCGACGCGCCCCGGCGCGGCCGCCCGCCAGTACTCCTCCTCGAAGATCAGCCACTCGTCCAGGCCGAGGCCCCTTCCCCCGTACTCCTCCGGCCATCCGACGACCGCCCACCCGGCCTCGTACAGCGTCCGCTCCCACTCCTGGTGCGCGCGGAAACCGTCCGCCGTGTCCATCGACGGCAGCGGCTCACGCGGCACCCGACGGGCGAGCCAGTCCCGTATCTCCCGCCGGAACGCGTCCTGTTGAGCACTGAAGGAAAGGTCCGTCACCGCGCTAGGATAACCGACTATCTGACGGATCGTCAGATCTCGGTACGGCCAGGACGCACCTCATCGCACGCCACCGCGCCCTCACCTCAAGGCACGTCACCTCACATCGCCTCACCTCTCTCATCACCCTCACGTCACCTCTCGTCACCTCCCAGCCCTGCGAGAACGGAGCCCCCGATGCCCGATGCCTACATCGTCGAAGCGGTACGCACCCCCGTCGGCCGCAAGAACGGCGCGCTCGCCCCCGTCCATCCCGCCGACCTCGGCGCCCATGTGCTGACCGCCCTGGTCGAACGCGGCGGCTTCGACCCCGGCGCCGTCGAGGACGTCGTCTTCGGCTGCGTGGACGCCATCGGCGGCCAGGCCGGTGACATCGCCCGCACCTGCTGGCTGGCGGCCGGACTGCCCGAGCACGTACCGGGCGTGACCGTCGACCGGCAGTGCGGCTCCTCCCAGCAGGCCGTGCACTTCGCGGCGCAGGCCGTGCTGTCCGGCACCAGCGACCTGGTCGTGGCGGGCGGCGTCCAGAGCATGTCCCGGATACCGATCGGCGCGGCCATGGTGGTGGGCCGCGAGTACGGCTTCACCGATCCGTTCTCCGGGTCCACCGGCTGGCGCGCCCGCTACGGCGACCAGCCCGTCAGCCAGTTCGGCGGGGCCGAACTCATCGCCCGCGACTGGGACATCAGCCGCGAGGACATGGAGCGCTTCGCGCTGGAGAGCCACCGTCGCGCCCTGCACGCGCTCGACAGCGGCTGGTTCGCCCGCGAAACGGCCGCCCTCCCCGAACTCGCCACCGACGAGGGCCCCCGCCGCGACACCTCGGCGGAGCGGATGGCCGCCCTGCCGTCGATCGTGCCCGGCGGCCGGCTCACCGCGGCCCTGTCCTCGCAGATCTCCGACGGCGCCGCCGCGCTGCTCGTCGCGAGCGAACAGGCGGTGCGCGACCACGGCCTGACCCCCCGCGCGCGGATCCACCATCTGTCCGCCCGCGGCTCCGACCCGATCCGCATGCTGACCGGGCCGATCCCCGCGACCGAACACGCCCTGGCCAGGACGGGCATGTCCATCGGCGACTTCGACGCGGTGGAGATCAACGAGGCGTTCGCGTCCGTGGTGCTGGCCTGGCTGAAGGAGACCGGCGCCGACCCCGATGTGGTCAACCCGTGCGGCGGCGCCATCGCCCTCGGCCACCCGCTGGGCGCGACCGGCGCCCGGCTGATGACCACCCTGCTGCACCACCTGGAGCGCACCGGTGGCCGCTACGGCCTCCAGACCATGTGCGAGGGCGGCGGCCAGGCCAACGTCACCGTCATCGAACGGCTCTGATCCGGCTCACGCGCCGGGTATCGAGCCGCTCCTCCGCGTCACGTCGATGATCGCGAACCTCGCGCCCTGGTCGTCGGCGACGACGGCCATCCGTCCGAACGGCGAGTCCTCCGGCCCCATGACGACCCGTCCGCCGAGCCGGCCCACGGTGTCGGCGGCGGCGTCGCAGTCCGCGACCACGAAGTAGACCTGGAAGGCGGGCGGCTCGTCGCCGCCGCCGGACGCGCTGTTCATCCGGCCGGCGAGCTGGCCCTCGGGGTCGCCGGGGCGGGACCACACCTTGTAGTCGAAGTGGACGCCGTCACCGACCTGCACGCCGTCGTAGCCGAACACCGTCTCGTAGAAGGCGTCGACCGCCGCCGCGTCCCGCGTGTGGTTCTCGGTCCAGCAGTAGGCACCGGGCACGTTGACCACGTCGAATCCGGGGTGGCCGCGGAGCTGGAAGGCGCCGAAGAAGGAGCCGCCCGGCCGCGAGGTCGGGAAGCGAGACGTCGGCCCAACAGGGAGCGCCTTCACCGAATGCGGACATGAGCTGGTTCCTCTCGCGAATGTCTGGAATGCCACCGTAACCAGTGATCTTCCCGCCCGCACGAGAGAGAATTCGAACATATGGTCAATTCTTGAGACGGCCCAGGACTTCCTCGGTTTCGGCCATGATCCGGTCCACCAGCTCCGCGCACGAGGGCAGGTCGGCGATCACTCCCGCCACCTGCCCCGAGGCCATGACGCCCAGGTCAGCGCGCCCTTCGACCATCGCGGCGCGGAGCAGCACCGGGGTGTTCGCGGCCATCAGGACCTGCGGCCAGCTCAGCTCGCGGGCGCCGCGCATCGCCCGTCCCTCCCGGAGCATCGCGCGCAGCGGCGTCCCGGACAGCCGGGAGAAGCGGACGGCGTTGCGCAGCGCGCGCGGGTAGCGGACGAGGGGGCCGCCGCGTTCCAGCGAGCGGACGAATTCGGTGGCGAGGACGCGGTGCGGCACGCCGTCGACCTCGATGGTGACGAGGGTGCCGGTGACGTCGGCCGCCAGGTAGCGGTCCTGGACGGCGCGCGGCACGGGCGCGTCGGAGGTCAGCAGGAAGCGGGTGCCCATCGCGATGCCGTCGGCACCGTAGGCGAGGGCCGCGACGAGGCCGCGCCCGTCGAAGAAGCCGCCCGCGCCGACCACGGCCACCCCGCTGCCCCGCAGCGCGTCCACCACCTGCGGCAGCAGCAGCGTGGTCGGCACCCGGCCGGTGTGCCCGCCGCCCTCGCCGCCCTGCACGATCACCGCGTCCGCGCCCCACTCGGCGACCTTCTCCGCGTGCCGCCGCGCCCCGACCGACGGCACCGCGACCATCCCCTCGTCGTGTGCGGCGCGGATCAGCTCCCTGGTCGGCGCCTGGGCGAAGGACGCCACCCGTACGCCCTCGCGGCCCATCAGCGCGATCCGCCGTGCCGCGTCCGGCGCGTCGGCCCTGAGGTTGACCCCGAAGGGCCGTCCGGGGGCCGCCGCCTTGACCTCGGCGACGGCCGCGGTCAGTTCGTCGTACGACAAGGTGGCGGCGGCCAGTACGCCGAGGGCCCCGGCGTTGGCCGCGGCGGCGACGAGGCGGGGGCGGGCGACGTATCCCATACCGGTCTGCACGATGGGGTGGCGGATGCCGGTGAGGTCGGTGAGGCGGGTGCTCAGCGGACCGTCGGCGGTCATGCGGGGACCTCGCGGTCGCGGGCGGAGCGCGGGTCGAGGACGTCGCGCAGGACGCGCAGTTCGGCGTCGGTGGGCTGTCGGGTGGTGGGGACGCGGGCCGGGACGGTGAGGCGGAAGCCGGTCGCCGCTACGACCTGCTCCAGGGTGACGCCGGGGTGCAGCGAGGCGAGCCGCATGTGGTGGCCGGGTCCGCCGAAGTCCAGGACGCACAGATTGGTGACGACCGTGCGCAGACCGTGGAAGCGCGCGGCGCGGCCGACGGCGGCGGCGCGGTCGTAGCCGATGCCGCAGACGACGTCGACGCGCTCGACGAAGGCGCGCGGGGCGTGTCGGGGCACCCAGTAGCTGGTGGTGTGGTTGACGGTGTTGCCGGGGGCGCCGCGCGCGCCGAGGAGCTGCCGGGTGGGGCGGGCCCAGGGGCCGATGCAGGAGATGTTGGCGTTGCCGTACGCGTCGATCTGGCTGGGGCCCATCATGACGTGGCGCCGCCCGCGCGCGGCCAGGTCGAGGACCGCGCGGTAGGGCAGCCAGCCCTCGACGGTGAGCGCGTCGGGTGCCGCCCCGAGGGGGATGTCGCCGGCCAGCAGATAGGCCAGCCCGTCGCTGAGCACCAGGTCGGGGGCGAAGGTGGCGCGGGCGAGGCGGGCGCCGAGGGTGGGCACGACGCCCATGGGGCTGGCCAGGATCTCGCCGTCGCCGCGCCAGGCGTCGGCGCAGGCGGTGACGCAGATCTCGGCCCTGGTGGCGGGGGCGGTCGCCGCGGCGGTCGAGTCGTTCGGGGGCGCGGTCGGGCCGGTCGGGGGCGCGGTCATCGGGTCGCCTCCTCGTGGAAGTTATCCACAGCCTGTTGATAAGACGATTCATCCATATGGCTGAGGAAGCGTTCGGCGAAGGCGGCCCAGGCCGCCGGGTCGGCCGCGGCGGTCGCGTAGGCGCGCTGGAACGGCTCGTCGCGGCCGTATTCGGGTGGGCACTCGGTGAAGTGCGCGCCGCGCGGCGCCTCGATCACGCCGTGGGTGAGGTAGCGGTGCAGGACGAGGGCGTGCACGCACCCCGCCTCCTTGAGCAGGTCCGCGGTGGGCACGACGCGTTCGGCCGACACATAGGCGGCGTCCGCGGCCTGGCAGAACAGGTCGTCGAAGAACTGGTCGGGCCCGGTGAGCGCGGCGCTGCCCGCGGGGTCGGCGAGGTTGGCGTGCACCAAGGCGGCGTCCAGCCGCAGCGGCGGTACGGCGACCACCTCGTCCCCGGTGCCGTAGGGGTCGGGGAGCACCCGCAGCTCGGGCGCGTACCGCAGCACGTCGGCGCCGAGCCCGGCGCGTACCGGCATGAAGGGCAGCCGGAGGGCGGCGGCGCGCAGCCCCGCCAGGAACATGCCCTCGTCCATTTCGAGCGCCTTGACGGTGCTGTTCTCGCGGGCGGCGCGGAAATGCGGCTCCAGGGGGACGGAATCGAGGGTGACGAAGCCGTAGACGACCTTGCGGACCTTGCCCGCCGCGCACAGCAGGCCGACGTCGGGGCCGCCGTAGGAGACCAGAGTGAGGTCGGTGAGCGGGGAGCGGAGGATCGCGCGCACCAGGGCCATCGGTTTGCGGCGCGAGCCCCAGCCGCCGATGCCGACGGTCATGCCGTCGGCGAGGTGCGCTATCGCCTCGTCGGCGGTCATGCGCTTGTCCGTCATCCGGCGCCTCCCTCGGTGAAGGCGTCGCGCAGCCGGTCGCCGACGCCCGCCAGGTTGAGTTCGAAGGTGAAGCCCTGCTCGTAGCGGTAGGAGCGCTTGACGTCGACCGGGTCGATGCCGTTGAGCGACTGTTTCGCGGCCCTGACCACCTGCGGGTCCTTGGCGGCGACCGCGGTGGCGATCTCGACGGCTGCGTCGCGCAGACGATCCCTGGGGGTGAGCGCGAGGACCGTGCCGTAGCCGTGCAGCTCGGCGGCCGTGGCGTTCTGCGACGTGTAGACCATGTGCCGCATGCGCTGCTGCGGTACGAGCCTGGCCAGGTGCGTGGCGGCGCCGAGCGCGCCCCTGTCGACCTCGGGCAGGCCGAAGTACGCGTCATGGGAGGCGATGACCAGATCGGCGTTCCCGGCCAGGCCGACGCCGCCGCCGAGGCAGAAGCCGTGCACGGCGGCGATCACGGGGACCGGACAGTCGTAGACGGCGGAGAAGGCGGCGGCGCATCCGGCGTTGGCGCCGAGCAACGCGTCGAATCCGGCGGTGCTCTGCATCTCCTTGAGGTCGACCCCCGCGCAGAATCCGCGGCCCTCCGCGCGCAGGACCACCGCCCGCACCTCGGGGTCCGCGCCCTGCGCGGTGAGCGCGTCGGCGAGTGCGAACCAGCCCTTCACGTCGATCGCGTTGACCGGCGGCGCGTCGATCACCACTTCCGCGACGCCGGTCCCGGGACGTGCCACCTGTATCGCCATGCGCCGTCCTCCGCCCGCTCGTTGGCCTTTTACGGATGTACGGATCCGGATCCCGACCGATGTCCGGCACAGATCTGACGGATCGTCAGTTCCTCTGGCACGATAGCCCACGTGACGGACGACCTGGAAGGGCGAGTGGCGGTCGTGACCGGCGGCACGCGCGGCATCGGCCGGGGCATCGCCGAGGCGCTGGCGGCGGCCGGCGCCCGGGTGCTGGTGTGCGGGCGCACACCGCCCGCGGACCTGCCGCCCGGTGTCGCCTTCCGGGCGGCGGACGTCCGCGACCCCGAGGCGGTGCGGGCGCTCTTCGCGCACGTCGCCGAGGCGTACGGGCGGCTCGACCTGCTGGTGAACAACGCGGGCGGCTCCCCCGCCGCCGACGCCGCCACCGCCTCGCCGCGCTTCTCGCGGGCGGTCGTCGAGCTGAATCTGCTGGCGCCGCTGTACTGCGCACAGGCCGCGTACGCCCTGATGGCCCGCCAGCCGGACGGCGGCTCCATCGTCAACATCGGCAGCGTCAGCGGCAGCCGCCCCTCGCCGGGAACCGCCGCATATGGCGCCGCCAAAGCGGGCCTGGCCTCTCTCACCCGCTCGCTGGCCGCCGAGTGGGGCCCCGCGATCCGGGTGAACTGCCTGGTCGTGGGCTTGGTGCTGACGGACCGCTCGGCGGCGCACTACGGGGAGGGCGACCCCGCCGTACAGCGCGCGGTGGCAGCCGCCATACCGCTGGGGAGATTCGCGGAACCGGCCGACATCGCCGGTCCCGTCCTCTTTCTGGCCTCCTCGTCAGCACGCTATGTAACCGGTGCTGAGCTGCATGTTCATGGTGGCGGTGAGCTGCCTCCCCATTTGCAGGCGGCCGAATCGCGCGCTGATCACCCGTCGGTAAACTGACGGCATGACAGGACAAGTTCGCACCGTCGACGGCCGTGTTGCCGGTCGCCGCGGGCAGGCGACGCGGCAGAAGCTGCTCGACTGCCTGGGCGAGATGCTCAGCACGTCGCCGTACCGGGACGTCAAGGTCATCGACGTCGCCCGGATGGCGGGCACCTCCCCCGCAACGTTCTACCAGTACTTCCCCGACGTCGAGGGCGCCGTTCTCGAACTCGCCGACGAGATGGCCAAGGAGGGGGCGGGCCTGACCGAATTGGTCGCGGGCCGCTCCTGGGTCGGCAAATCAGGCGCCCAGGCGGCCGAGGAACTCGTCGACGGTTTCCTCTCCTTCTGGCGGAAGCACGACGCCATTTTGCGCGTCGTCGACCTCGGAGCAGCGGAAGGGGACAAGCGGTTCTACAAGATCCGCATGAAGATCCTCAACGCCGTCACCAATTCCCTGACCGACTCCATCAAGGACCTTCAGAGCAAGGGCAAGGTCGACAAGGAGGTCAGCCCGGCGGCCGTCGCCGGATCGCTGGTCGCCATGCTGGCCGCTGTCGCCGCTCACCAGAAGGGCTTCACGAGCTGGGGCGTCAAGCAGGCCGAGCTGAAGCCGAATCTCGCGCTGCTGGTCCACCTCGGTGTGACCGGAAAGAAGCCCGCCAAGTAGCGGACGCGGCACGCACCGCTTTTTCGCGTTGACGTTTCGCCGTCCTGCCAGAAAGTCACGCCCTGACGCGGGCGCCGCACAGTCCTCGGGGGAGGTACGCGGCGCCCGCGTCTTCGTGTGGGTGACGGCACGGATTCCCGGCTTCGTGTACACACTTCCGTGTGCACGCCTCCGTGTTCACGCTCCCGTGCGCGCGACTTCTGCCCGCGTCTTCGTGTGGGTGACGCCCCCCTATCCGCGTCTTCGTGTGGGTGACCCTTCACCCCCGCCTCACTCGCGCGGCGTCAGCCGGAACACCCGGATCTCGCGCGTCACGCGGGAGGCGTAGACCGCGTAGGGCGGCCAGAAGGCGACCAGCGCCTTCCAGGCGGCGGCGCGGTCGTCGCCGGTCAGCAGGCTCGCGGTGACCTGGAGGTCGCGGCCCCGGCCGCTGACCACGGCGTCGGGATGCGCCAGCAGATTGGCCGACCAGGCCGGATGCCCCGGACGGCCGAAGTTGCTGCCCACGAGAACGAGGGTGCCGCCGTCCTCCGGCATGCACGCCAGCGGCGTACGCCGCGGCAGTCCGCTGCGTGCGCCGGTCGCGGTGAGGACGACGCCGGGCAGCAGGCTCGCGCTGACCAGGAACCTTCCGCCGGTCAGCCGGTGGACCGCGCTGTCCATGACCGGCACCACATGCGGCGCGATCTTGGCGAAGGCCCGGGTGGCCGACACCTTCTGCACGGACCTGCCCAGAACGCCGGTCCTGCTGACCACACCGCGCCCGCTGACGGCGCCCTTCACGTCGACGTCGGCCGCGCCGCTCACGCCGCGCTCCTGACCACCGAGAGCGCGAAGAGCCCCGCCCGGTCCGCGGCGTGCGCGCGCAGGGCGTCGACCGGTCCGAAGAGCAGTCCGTCGGCGGTGGCCCGCTTGAAGTACAGATGCGCGTGGTGCTCCCAGGTGAAGCCGAGGCCGCCGTGCAACTGGATCGCCGCGCCCGCCACCATGCGCAGCGTTTCCAGCGCCTGGGCGAGGGCTACGGGCGCGGCCAGCTCGAATTCGGCGCTCGCCTCGGTGTCGTCCGCCCCGGAGGAGGCCCCGGCCGCCCAGGCGGCGTAATAGGCGGCGGACCGCGCCGCCTGAAGCTGTACGTACAGGTCGGCGAGCCGGTGCTTGACCGCCTGGAAGGAGCCGATCGGGCGCCCGAACTGCTCCCTGACCTTCACGTATTCCACCGTCGAGGTGAGCGCGTGATCGGCGGCGCCCACGGCTTCCGCGGCCAGCGCGGCGGCGGCGAGGCGGCCGGCGTCGGCCAGGGCGGCGGCGGGGGCGCCGCCGAGCGCTTCGGCGGGAGTGTCGCGCAGCTCGACGCGGGCCAGGGGCCGGGTCTCGTCGAGCGCGGTCAGGCGGGTGCGTACGAGCCCCGGTGCGGTGGATTCGACGAGGAAGAGCCGGGTACGGGTGGCCGCGTATCCGCCGGTGTGGGCCGCCACGATCAGCAGGTCCGCGCTGTGCGCGCCGAGCGCGCGGTCCGCCTGCCCGTAGAGCAGGTGCCGTCCTGGCGGCCCGTCGGCCGCCGCGCGGGCCTGGACGCCGCCCGCCCGGCCGCCACCCGCCCAGTCGCCGTCATTGGGCCCGGTGAGGGCCAGCGCGGTGGCCGGCGGGCCAGCGGTGACCAGCGCGGCGGTCAGGGTGCCGTCGGCGATCCGCGGCAGCAGGCGAGCCCGCTGCTCCTGGTTGCCGAGGGCCGCAATCAGGGGCGCGGCCAGGACGGAGGTGCCGAGCAGCGGGGACGGCAGCAGCGCCCGGCCGGTCTCCTCGCAGGCGAGGACCAGTTCGGTGGGGCCGCAGCCGACTCCGCCGACCGCTGCGGGCAGCGCGAGCCCCGGCAGGCCGAGCGTCTGCGCGAGATGGCGCCACAGCGCCTCGTCGTGCCCCGCCGCCGTGGCGACGGCGGCCCGCACATCGTCGGGACCACAGCGTTTGTGCAGCAGGTCCCGCAAAGTGCGCCGGATTTCGGCCTGCTCGTCGGTGAACGCGGCGTCCATCGGCCGCTCCTCCCTGCCGCGACTGCGATCTGACGGGCCGTCATCTTAGGTGCCCCCCGCCACGATGCCCAGGCCCGTGCACCGCCGATACGCGAGCCGGCGCCAAGGCCAGACCTGGTGGCGGGCGCCACACCAGCGCCCGGGCGGATACACCAAGCCGCGGCACCCCACGGCCGCCACCCGTGCGCGGCCCCACAAGAGCGCCCGCCTGGGACCGTAAAGCCGACCCACCCCGGACCCCCGCGCACCGACGCGCGCGCCCCGGCGGGGCATCATGTCCCGCATGACCAGCAGCAGCCAGCCGCCGGGGGCGCCGCGGCGCAGCGCCCTCCGCCGCTTCCTCTCCCCCGGCCCCGACTCCTCGACGACCCAGCTCAGGGCATACGCGTGGACGTGGGCGATCTTGCTGGTGGTGTGGATCAGCGCGCAGTTCTGGGCGCATCCGGACGGGCTGCGCAGGGCGCTGTACATCCTGCTGTCGCTGGTCTCGATCACGCAGGCACTGAGCGCGCTCGCACTGCTGAGCAAGCGGTCGGACAGGCGACGCTGAACCCGTACCGGGACCGTATCGCCGCCACCCGAATCTGATGTACCGTCAGATTCATGGCTCAACGCCCCCGTGGACAACGTGCTGTGGCGGTCGTCGGTGTCGCCCTGTCGGACTGCGGACGGGTGGACGACGCCACCGCGTACGCGCTGCACGCGCAGGCGGCCAGGCGCACGCTCGCCGACTCCGGTCTCGACCGGGCCGTGGTGGACGGCCTGGCCTCCGCCGGGCTCGGCACGCTGGCGCCGGTCGAGGTGGCCGAGTATCTGGGGCTGCGGCCGACCTGGGTGGACTCCACGGCCGTGGGCGGCTCGACGTGGGAGGTGATGGCCGCGCACGCGGCGGACGCCATAGCCGCGGGCCACGCCAACGCCGTGCTGCTCGTCTACGGCTCCACCGCCCGCGCCGATCTCAAGGCGGGCCGCCGTACCGCCAATCTGTCCTTCGGAGCGGGCGGCCCGCTCCAGTTCGAGGTCCCCTACGGCCACACGCTGATCTCCAAGTACGCGATGGCCACGCGGCGCCACATGCACGAGTACGGCACCACCTTGGAGCAGCTCGCCGAAGTCGCCGTCCAGGCGCGGTCGAACGCGGCCCGCAATCCCGACGCCATGTACCGCGCGCCCATCACCGTGGACGAGGTGCTGTCGGGGCCGATGATCGCGGACCCGTTCACCAAGCTGCACTGCTGCCTGCGCTCCGACGGCGGCGGCGCCGTATTGCTGGCGGCCGAGGAATATGTGCCGGATTGCGCCAAGCCGCCGGTATGGGTGCTGGGCAGCGGCACGTCGGTGTCGCACACATCGATGGCCCAGTGGCCGGACTTCACCGTCTCCCCCGCCGCGGCCTCGGGACGGCTGGCCTTCGAGCGCGCGGGGGTGACGCCCGCGGAGATCGACCTGGCGGAGATCTACGACGCCTTCACCTATATGACGCTGGTAACGCTGGAGGATCTGGGGTTCTGCGCCAAGGGCGAGGGCGGCGCCTTTGTGGCGGACGGGCGGCTGACGGTGGACGGCGCACTGCCGGTGAACACCGACGGCGGCGGCCTGTCCGCCTGCCACCCCGGTATGCGCGGTCTTTTCCTGCTCGTCGAGGCCGTACGGCAGTTGCGCGGCGAGGCGGGTGAGCGGCAGGTGCGCAAGGCGGGCGGGCGGCTGCCGGAGCTGGCCGTCGCCTCGGGGACGGGCGGCTGGTTCTGCTCCTCCGGCACGATGGTGCTCGGCCGGGGCTGAGGCCGGGCGGTCCGCACCGGTCAGCGCCGGTGTCCCGGCCGTACGCGGCCGGGTGCGCCCGATACCCTTCCCGCGTGCTGCGACGCCTCCTGCTGCCCGCCGTGTGCACCGCCGCGCTGGTCCTGGTGTCGGTGCTGCTGCCCGGTGCCGGACGCCCGCGTACGGCGCCGCACTGGACGAACAGGGCCGCCGCGCGCTTCTGGACCCCCGAGCGGATGGCCGACTCCATGCCGTCGTCGGTCCGGCAGCTCGGCCCGGCAGCGGAACCGGGCACCGTGCCGGGACCGTTCACCCGCTCCGAGACCGCGACGCACTTCGGGGGCGTCCCGACCGTCGGCATGCTCTTCTCGGTCGACGGCGACATGACCGCGCACTTCTGCACCGCGAGCGTCGTGCACAGCCCCGGCCGCGACCTGATCCTGACCGCCGCGCACTGCCGACCGGGCGCGAACATCGGCTTCGTACCGCAGTTCCGCGCGGGTGCGGCCCGGCAGCCGTACGGGATCTGGGCCGTCTCGCAGGTCTTCACCGACGCGCGCTGGGCACCCGCGGACGACGCCGAGTCCGCCTACGACTTCGCCTTCGCCCGGGTCGCGCCGGACACGGACGGGCGGCGGATCGAGGAGGTGACGGGCGGCAACCGCCTGATCCGTACGCCCGGCTTCCACAATCGCGTCACCGTCATCGGCTACCCGCGCACCTCCGACGACCCGTCCGACCAGGCGATCACCTGCACGACGACCACCTCGCGGCTCGAAGGGCTGCGCCAATTGCAGCTGGTGTGCGCGGGTTACTTCGCCGGCACCTCCGGCAGCCCGTGGCTGCTCGACTACAACACCCGCACCAAGAGCGGCAGCGTCATCGGTCTGATCGGCGGCGAGGACGAGGGCGGGCTGTCCGACCGGATCTCGTACAGCCCGTTCTTCGACGACGCGATCCAGGCGCTGTACCGGAAGGCGGTACGGGCCCGGTCGCATACGCCGCACATGGTGACGGCCAAGCGCTGACGCCCGTCTCACGCGGGCGGCAGGGGTTCAGGCCGGGCGGAAGACGGGGATCGCGGGCTCGTCCTCGGGCGGGGTTCCCGCGTCCGCGCCACGGCGGAAATCCACCCTCAGCGGCATGCCGATCCGTAATCCCCGCGCTGCGCAGTCGATGACTTCCGTCATCATGCGCGGCCCTTCGGCGAGATCGACGACGGCCGCCGCGTAGGGGAGCCGGTCGCGGAACGGCGGCAGGTCGTTGAGGTGGACGACCGACCAGGTGTAGAGGGTGGCGAGGCCGGAGGCGGTCTCCCAGACCACGTCCTCGCTCCAGCAGTGCGGGCAGAATTCGCGCGGGTAGTGGTGCGCGGCGCCGCATCCGTCGGCCCGGCAGCGCCGGATGAGCAGCCGCCCCTCGGCCGCCGCGTCCCAATAGGTCCGGGTGAAGGCGTCGGTTCGCGGCAGGTCGAACCGCGCCGCGCCGCTCACCGGAACAGCCCGAAGGCGTCGTCCAGCGACCATGTCTGCCAGCTCACGGCGAAGAACGCCACGACCGAGATCAGCGCCATCATCGCGTTCTGTCCCTGCTCGGCCCAGTCGTGGATCATCAGGACGAGGTAGAGCAGGTTCAGCAGCAGGCCGCCGACGAGGGCGACGGGGGTGAGCAGGCCGGTGATCAGCCCGAGCCCGAGGGCGAGTTCGGCGTAGACGACGACGTAC
Organism: Streptomyces sp. NPDC088197; assembly: GCF_044741185.1. NCBI lineage: Bacteria > Bacillati > Actinomycetota > Actinomycetes > Kitasatosporales > Streptomycetaceae > Streptomyces > Streptomyces sp. NPDC088197. Next base: position 303,895 of record NZ_JBIUSD010000009.1, on the reverse strand, counting down.
GCCATCAGGCGAGGGCGCGGGGCGACGACCGCCGCGAAGCCGGTGCGCACGAAGGGCCAGCGGTGCCGCTCGGCCACGTCGGCGGCCCAGGCGATGCCCGTACCGCGCGCGAACCACGCCTTTTTGTCCTTGTGCCGCCAACTCTCCAGCCACCACAGCCCCAGCCCTATGCGCAGTACGGCCAGCCATTCCGGGCCGCTGAGCCAGATCGCGCGCATGCCGGACCTCCTCCAAATCTGACGGTACGTCAGTTCAGCGGACGGCGGGCGGTATGCGCAAGAGGCCGGACCGAACCTCGCCGACCGATCCGTTCCGGGCTACGCTCACACGCGCGCGAGCAGTTACCTTCCGGTACCGCCGCAACTCGTTTCTCGTACGACTTTCAGGCCCCGGGAGTTCTCCATGTCCCACCCCAGCAACGCCGGTTCGGGCACACCCGCGAGCAGCGCGACCGCCGAGCCGGACGCCATCGTCATCGGCGCGGGACCCGGCGGCCTGGCCGCCGCTGCCGCGCTCAGAGCGCGAGGGGTGCGCCCCCTGGTACTGGAGCGCTCGGAGCACCTCGGCGCCTCCTGGCGCGCCCACTACGACCGGCTGCGCCTGCACACCACGCGCCGGCTGTCCGCGCTCCCCGGTCTCCAGATCCCGCGCGCGTACGGCCGTTGGGTCGCCCGCGACGACGTGGTGCGCTACCTGGAGCAGTACGCCGAGCACCACGACCTGGACATCACCACCGGCATAGCGGTGGAGCGCGTCGACCGCGCGGCGTCGGGCGCGGGCTGGGAGCTGCCCGCCAACGGCGGCCGGGTGCTCACCTCCCCCGTGGTCGTCGTCGCCACCGGCCACAACCACGCGCCGCACATACCGGACTGGGAGGGCCGCGACACCTTCCCCGGCGAACTCCTGCACTCCGCCGCCTACCGCAACGCCGCGCCCTACGCCGGGCGCGACGTGCTCGTCGTCGGCGTCGGCAACAGCGGCGCCGAGATCGCCGTCGACCTCGTCGAAGGCGGCGCCGCCCGGGTACGGCTCGCCGTCCGCACCCCGCCGCACATCATGCGCCGGTCCACGGCGGGCTGGCCCGCGCAGGCCAGCGGCATCCTGTGCCGACGGCTGCCGACCCGCGTCGTCGACCGCGTCGCCCCGTACATCGAGCGGGCCAGCGTGCCCGACCTGTCGGCGTACGGCCTGCCCCGCCCGGAGACCGGCCTGTACGCGCGCGTGCTCGACGGCTCCATCCCCGTGCAGGACGTGGGCCTGATCGACGCCGTACGCGCCCGGCGGGTCGAACCCGTCGCCGCCGTCGAGCGCTTCGACGGGGACAAGGTGCACCTGGCCGACGGCTCGCAGATCAGCCCCGAGGTCGTCATCGCCGCCACCGGGTACCGGCGCGGCCTCGAACCGCTCGTCGGCCACCTCGGCGTACTCGACGGGCGCGGGCGCCCGGTCGCGCACGGCGCCCGCTCACCCAAGGGCGCCCCCGGTCTGTACTTCACCGGCTTCACCAACCCCATCAGCGGCATGTTCCGCGAAATGGCCATCGACGCCCGCCGGATCGCCCGGAAGGTGTCCCACACCCGCTGACCCGTACGCGCCCGCTTCGTACGTACCGCCGCGGCACCCGGGCGTGCGCGCGCTGCCGCACGCCCGCTCCCACACCCCCGCTCCCACATCCCCCTCTCTCCATACGCAGGCGGCCGACCCGCTGGGGACGCCGGAACCCCGCGTCCCCGCGTCCCCGCGTCCTCGCGAGCGAACCGGACGCCGCGCGTCCGCACCCCGCACAGGGCCGCACATTTCTTTTCCGTGACCCGACTGTTCCTGACAGGTCGTCAGTTCAGTAATCTGACTATGCGTCAGTTCTGTAGACCCAGCAGCAGGAGGGGGCGAGACCGATGCTCGGATCCACGTTCAGCACCCGCAGTCCCGGCCCGGGGCCCGTCGCGCGCGGCGGGTCGGACACCGATGTCGGCGGCCGTCCGCTGCACGCCCCCGTACCCGACCTCGACAGGTTCTTCCGGCCACGGACGGTGGCGGTGGTCGGCGCGTCCGACACCGAGGGGCGGCCCAACACCGGCATCACGCGACAGCTCCTGACCTGGTCGCAGCGGGTCGGCGCCCAGTTGCTGCCGGTCAACCCCGGCCGGGAGACCGTCTTCGGCCTGCCCTGCCACGCCTCGGTGGCCGATCTCCCCGAGGACGTGGACCTGGCGGTGCTGCTGGTCGCCGACCCGCTGCCCGTGATCGAGCAACTGGGCGAGGCGAAGGTCTCCTTCGCCGTGGCCTTCGCCTCCGGCTTCGCCGAGACCGGCGCCGAGGGCGCGGCGGCCCAGACCCGGCTGGCCGAGGTCGTCGCCCGCTCCGGCATGCGGCTGCTCGGACCGAACACCAACCTCAACGCCTTCGAGGAGTTCCGCGAGGACCTCACGGGACCCGCCATCGCGCTGATCACCCAGTCCGGCCACCAGGGCCGCCCCCTGCACTCCCTCCAGCAACTCGGCATCCGGCTCAGCCACTGGGCGCCCACCGGCAACGAAGCGGACCTGGAGACCGCCGACTTCATCTCCTACTTCGCCGGGCAGCCCGAGGTCGGCGCCATCGCGGCATATGTGGAAGGGCTCAAGGACGGCAGGTCGTTCTGCCTCGCCGCCGACCGCGCCGCCCGGCGCAAGGTGCCGGTGGTGATGGTCAAGGTGGGCCGCACCGACGCCGGGGCCAGGACCGCCGCCTCGCACACCGGCAAGCTCACCGGGACCGATTCCGTGATCGACGCCGCCCTGCGGCAGTTCGGCGTGATCCGCGTCGACGGGCTCGACGAACTCCAGGACACCGCGGCCCTGCTGGCCCGCGCCCGGCCGCCCGCCGCGGACGGGGTCGTCGTCTACTCCATATCCGGCGGCACCGGCGCGCACTTCGCCGACCTGGCCACCTCGGCCGGGCTGCGGCTGCCCGCGCTGTCGGAGGCCAAGCGCACCGAACTCCACCAGTGGATCCCGGACTACCTGAACGTCGCCAACCCGGTCGACAACGGCGGCCACCCGGTGGGCGACTGGCGCGGCCGGAAGATCATCGACGCGATCCTGGCCGATCCGGCCGTCGGCGTACTGATCTGTCCCATCACCGGCCCCTTCCCGCCGATGAGCGACAAGCTGGCGCGCGACCTGGCGGACGCGGCGGAGGAGACGGACAAGCTGATCTGCGTGGTGTGGGGCTCCCCGGTCGGCACCGAGGACGCCTACCGCACCACCCTGCTCGGCTCCTCCCGGCTGGCGACCTTCCGCACCTTCGGCAACTGCGTCACCGCCGTGAAGTCCTACCTCGACCACCACCGCTTCACCGCCGCCTACCGCTCGCCCTTCGACGAAGCGCCGCGCACACCGTCGTCCTCGGCGCGCAAGGCGCGCGGCCTGCTGCGCGCGGGCCACCAGCTCAGCGAGCACGCGGCCAAGCAACTGCTGCGGGCGTACGGGATCCGGGTGCCCCGCGAGCAGTTGGTGACCAGCGCGGCGGGCGCCGTCCGGGCCGCGGGCCTGGTCGGCTACCCGGTGGTGATGAAGGCTTCCGCGGCGCAGCTCGGGCACAAGACGGAGCTGGGCCTGGTCAGGCTCGGCCTCACCTCGGCCAGCCAGGTCAGGGACGCCTACCGCGAACTCACCGACACCGCCCGCGCCGCCGACATCGACCTGGACGGCATCCTGGTCTGCCAACTCGTCGAGCGCGGCGTGGAGATGGTGGTCGGCATCTCGCCCGACCCGCTCTTCGGCCCGACCGTCACCGTGGGACTCGGCGGAATCCTGGTCGAGGTCCTCGCCGACACCGCCGTACGCGTGCCGCCCTTCGGGCCGGACACCGCGCGCGGCATGCTGGACGACCTGCGGGGCCGCAGGATCCTCGACGGGGTCAGGGGGGCGCCGCCCGCCGATACCGACGCGCTCGTCGACGTGGTCATGCGCGTGCAGCGGATGGCGATGGAACTGGGCGACTCGCTCGCCGAACTCGACATCAACCCGCTGATGGTGCTGCCGCGCGGGCAGGGCGCGGTCGCGCTCGACGCACTGGCCGTCTGCTACTGACCGCGCCGACCCGTACGCCGACGATTCGCCCCTCCCGGGTCCGTGCCGGAACGGTCCGCGCCGGAAGGGCGCACGCCGACACGACCCGCTCCCGGACGCCGCGCACCCCCATGCCCAGCCCTCGAACACCCCGTGCCCGCGTGCCCCGTGCCCGCATACCCCGTGCCCGCTCTTCCCGCTCCGACCGAGGATTCCCATGGCCGACTCCCCCTCCACCGACTCCGACAACACCGCCGCCGACTCCGCTGAGTCACCAGACGATTCCGCTGAGTCAGTTGTACGTCACGCCACTGACAACGGGGTCTCGTGGATCACGCTCGACCGCCCGCACGCCATGAACGCCCTGACCTGGGACCAGCGCGAACGCCTGATCGGCCTGCTCGAAGCGGCCTCGGCGGAACCGGACGTGCGGGCCGTCGTACTGACCGCGACCGGCCGGGCGTTCTGCGCGGGCGCGGATCTGAGCGGAGGCGCGAGCGCACCGGCCGAGCGGGTGCCGGGCGATGTGGCGCGGACGATCAGGCGCGGCGCGCAGCGGCTGATCGCGGCCGTGCTCGACTGCGAGAAGCCGGTCGTCGCGGCGGTCAACGGCACCGCCGCCGGGATCGGCGCCCACCTCGCCCTCGCCTGCGACCTCGTCCTCGCCTCGGAACGGGCCACGTTCATCGAGGTGTTCGTCCGGCGCGGCCTGGCCCCCGACGGCGGGGGCGCGTATCTGCTGCCGCGGCTGATCGGCCCGCAGCGCGCGAAGGAACTGCTCTTCTTCGGCGACGCGCTGCCCGCCGCCGAGGCGGAACGCCTCGGACTGGTCAACCGCGTCGTACCGGCCGCCGAGTTGGACAAGACCGCGCGCGCCTGGGCGGACCGCCTGGCCGCCGGGCCCACGCGGGCGACGGCGCTGGCCAAACAGCTCGTCAACGCCTCCCTCGACACCGACCGCGCCACCGCGTTCGCCGCCGAGGCGGCGGCGCAGGAGATCGTCATGACCACCGCCGACGCGCTGGAGGGCGTCCGCAGCTTCACCGAGCGGCGGCAGCCGCACTTCCGGGGCCGGTGACCCGATTCCCGACGTCCGGCGCTCGCCACCCGCCACCCGCCACCGGCCACCGGCCGACAAGCACGCCCCCGCCGAGAAACCCGGTTCCCGCCGATCGACAGCGCCCCGACCTCACCTCGGCCTCACCTCACCCTTCCTATCTGACGGTCCGTCAGATTCAATGGAGGGGTGATGGGACACGCGGGAATGGCGGAGACCGCCGTGCGGTACCTGAGGTCGGTCGGGGCGGCGACGGCCGCGGCGCCGGGCGCCGGAGGTCCGGCGGCGGCGCCCACGGCGCTGCCGGGCGCCGCACCACTGGCCGGGGCGCGCGCCGCGCTGCGGGCGGTGGGCCCGGACGAGCGGGCACCGGTGGACCAGGGTGAATTCCGCGGGGTGCTCGGCCGTTTCGCGACCGGCGTGACACTGGTGACGGCGGCCTGCCCCGACGGGCCGGCCGGCTTCGCCTGCCAGTCGTTCGTGTCGCTGTCGCTGGATCCGCCGCTGGTGGCGTTCATGGTCGGGCGTACGTCAACGACCTGGCCGCGCATCGCCCGTGCGGGCGTTTTCTGCGCCAACGTACTGACGGCGGGGCAGGCCCCGCTGTGCAGGCAGTTCGCGGTGAGTGGCTCGGACAAGTTCGCGGACGTGGACTGGACGCCCGCGCCCGTTTCGGGGTCGCCCCGGATCGGCGGCGCGTCCGCGTGGATCGACTGCGCGATCCACGCGGTGCACACCGGGGGCGACCACCTCGTGGTGGTGGGCCGGGTGGTCGCGCTGGGCGCGACGGGCGGCGACGACAACCCGAACGCCCCGGCCGGCCCCGAGAACCCTTCCGGACCTTTGCTGTTCTACCGGGGCGGATTCGGAACTTTCGCTCCTTTCGGCCCGTTCACCCCGTAACCGCCAACGCCGGTACCGCGGCGACCGGTCGGCGGCGGATGACGAGGGACATCAGCGCGGCCACCGCGCACAGGGCACCGGAGGAGTACCAGACGACGTCGTACGAGCCGAACGCGTCACGCGCGACACCTCCCAGATAGGCGACGAGGGCGGCGCCGATCTGGTGGGAGGCGAGGACCCAGCCAAAGACGATCGCGCTGTTCTCGCCGTAGTGCTCGCGGCACAGGGCGATGGTCGGCGGGACCGTGGCGACCCAGTCGAGGCCGTAGAAGACGATGAACAGCACCATCGGCGGATGGACGCTGTCCGCGAGCAGGATGGGGAGGAACATCAGGGAGAGTCCGCGCAGGCCGTAGTAGATCGCGAGCAGGCGGCGCGGTGATACGCGGTCGGTGAACCAGCCGGAGGCCACCGTGCCCGCGATGTCGAAGACGCCGATCACGGCCAGCAGGGAGGCGGCGGCGGTGACGGGCATGCCGTGGTCGTGGGCGGCGGGCACGAAGTGGGTCTTGACCAGGCCGTTGGTGGACGCGCCGCAGATCGCGAAGGTGCCCGCGAGCAGCCAGAACGGTCCGGTACGCGCCGCCTCGCGCAGGGCCCGCAGCGCCCGGCCCGCGGCGCCCGCGACCGGTGCGGGCTTGGGGGTAAACTCGGCGGCGCCGTAGGCCGCGAGGCCCACGTCGGCGGGATGGTCGCGCAGCAGGAACCAGACGAAGGGGACGACGGCGAGCGCGGCGCAGGCCACCACCGCGGCGGCCGGGCGCCAGCCGTGGTGTTCGGTGATCCAGGACAGCACGGGCAGGAAGACCAGTTGTCCGGCCGCGCCGCCCGCGGTGAGGATGCCGGTGACCAGGCCGCGGCGGGCGACGAACCACCGGTTGGTGACGGTGGCGGCGAAGGCCAGCGCCATCGAGCCGCTGCCGAGGCCGACGAGCACGCCCCAGCACAGCACGAGTTGCCACACCTGCGTCATGTAGACGGTCAGTCCCGCGCCGAGCGCGATGGTGACCAGCGCGCACGCCACCACGCGCCGGATGCCGAAGCGGTCCATCAGCGCGGCGGCGAAGGGCGCGGTGAGCCCGTACAGCGCGAGGTTCACCGAGACCGCGAAGCCGATCATGCCGCGCGACCAGCCGAATTCGGTGTGCAGCGGGTCGATCAGCAGTCCGGGGAGCGAGGCGAAGGCGGCGGCGCCGACGAGGGTCACGAAGGTGACGACGGCGACGGCCCAGGCGCGGTGCGGTCGTACACGGGCACCGGGGCGGGGACCGAGGTCAGGAACAACGCCGGATACGGCACCAGGCGCGACACCGACACCGGGTACGGCACCCGGCACGACACCCGGCGCGGCGGCCTCGCCAGGCGTGGCGGCCGGCCCTGGTGCGGCGGTCACAGTGTCAGGGACCTGACCGGCGGAGTGCGATGTCTGCGTCACTCGAACAGTCTCCGGAGATCGGTACCACCGGACGAGTGGCCCGATGGCCATGATGTGAAAGGATCGGGCCATGGCCGTTTTCCAGCACCCCGACCGGCACAAGGTCGCCGTCTTCGCGCTCGACGGCGTGATCCCGTTCGAACTGGGCATCCCGCTGCGGATCTTCGGCGCCGCACAGGGCGTCGAGGACGGCAGGAAGCTGTACGAGGTCGTGACGTGCAGCGTCGCCCCCGGCAGCGTCCGTACCGACGCCGATTTCAGCGTCGTCGTCGGGCACGGGCTCGAAGCACTGGCCGAGGCGGACACGGTGGTCGTGCCCGCCTCGCACGAGTTGGGGACCGTCTACACCGAGGGGGTGCTGACGCCCGCGCTGGCCGCCGCCTTCCGCCGGATGCGGACCGGCACGCGTACGGTCTCGATCTGCACCGGCTCCTTCCTGCTCGCCGCCGCGGGCCTGCTCGACGGCCGCCCCGCGACCACCCACTGGAGCAGCGCGGACCACTTCCAGCGGCTCTTCCCGCAGGTCAAGGTGGACCCCGATGTCCTCTACGTGGACGACGGCGACGTCCTGACCTCGGCCGGGGTCGCCGCGGGCATCGACTTGTGCCTGCACATCGTGCGCCGCGACTTCGGTACGGCGGTGGCGAACGGGGTCGCGCGCCGCACCGTCGTCCCGCCGCACCGGGAGGGCGGCCAGGCGCAGTACATCCGCAGGCCGCTGCCGGAGCCGCAGTTGGCCAGTACGGAGCGGGCGCGCTCCTGGGCGCTGGACCGGCTGCACGCGCCGCTCACACTGCGGCAGCTCGCCGAGCGCGAGTCGATGAGCGTACGCACCTTCACCCGGCGGTTCCGCGAGGAGGTGGGGATGAGCCCGGGACAGTGGCTGACGCAGCAGCGCGTCGAACACGCCCGCCACCTGCTGGAGTCCACCGATCTCGGGGTCGACCAGATCGCCGGGCAAGCGGGTTTCGGCACGTCGGCGTCGATGCGTCAGCACCTCCAGGCCGCGCTCGGGGTGTCACCGACGGCGTACCGCCGCACGTTCCACAGCGCGGCCGGACGGTAGGCCCCGAGGGTCAGGAAGGTGCGGAGGGCCCGTAGGACTCGGACGGCCGGGAGAGAGGGCTCAGAAGGTGAGCACGCCGCGCGCCACCCGCCCGTGCGCGGCGTCGTCCACCGCCTTGGCGAAGTCCTCCACCGGGTAGGTCTCGGTGACGAGTTCGTCCAGCAGCAGCCGCCCCTGCCGGTAGAGGTCGGTGTAGAGGGCGATGTCGCGCTGCGGGCGCGAGGAACCGTATCGGCAGCCGAGGATCGCCTTGTCCAGGAACATCGAGGAGACGCGGAACGACGCCTCGGCGTCGGCCGGCGGCACTCCGAGCAGCAGCGCCTGGCCGTGCCGGTCGAGCAGGTCGATCGCCTGCCGGATCAGGGCGGTGCGGCCCACGCACTCGAAGACGTGGTCGGCGCCGTCCGGCAGCAGGTCGCGTACGGAAGCGGCGTCGGCGACGAAGTCCGTGGCGCCGAACCGCCGGGCCAGCGCTTCCTTGCCCGGGTTGTTGTCGACGGCGACGATGCGGGAGGCTCCCGCGATCCGCGCGCCCTGGAGGACGTTGAGGCCGATGCCGCCGGTGCCGATGACGACGACGCTCTCACCGAGGCCGACGCGCGCCCGGTTCAGGACGGCGCCGACGCCGGTCAGCACACCGCAGCCGATCAGGGCGGCCGACGTGAGCGGGATCTCCGGTGCGATTTTCACCGCCTGGACGGCCTTGACCACGGTCAGCTCCGCGAAGGCGGAATTCGAGGCGAAGTTGAAGAGCGGCTTCCCCTGCCGGGTGAAGGGCTTTCCCGGGCGGCCGATGGCCTGACGGCACATCGTGGGGCGGCCACGGTCGCACTCGGGGCACGTCCCGCAGTTGGCGAGCGTCGAGAGCGACACATGGTCGCCGACCACCACGTGGGTCACCCCCGCGCCGACCGCCTCGACCGCTCCCGCGCCCTCGTGGCCGAGCACGACCGGCACCGGGAACGGGATCGTCCCGTCGATCACCGACAGGTCGCTGTGGCACAGCCCGGCCGCCGCGATCCGTACCCGCACCTCACCGGGCCCCGGCGCGCGGACCTCCAGGTCGTCCACGACCTGCGCCTGCTTGCCGTCGAAGACGACGCCCCGCACACGTCCCCGGACGTCACCATAAGTGCCGTCCAGCGCGGCGCCCCCCTTGGTGCCGTCCGCGTGCGCGTCACCATTAGTGCTGCCTACCGTGCCGCCGTGCCCGCTCATGTGCGCCCCCTCAAGGGTGTCAAGGGTGTTGGGACGAGACGGAGACCACCTCGCCCGTCAGATAGGAGCTGTAGCCGCTGGCCAGGAAGACGATCGCGTTGGCGACCTCCCAGGGCCGCGCGGCCCGCCCGAACGTCTCGCGCGCGGTCAGCTCCGCCAGCAATTCGTCACTGGTGACCTTCGCGAGGTTGGCGTGCATCGCCAGCGACGGCGCGACCGCGTTGACCCGTACGCCGAACTCGGCCGCCTCCACGGCCGCGCACCTGGTCAGCGCCATCACGCCCGCCTTGGCCGCCGCGTAGTGCGCCTGTCCGGCCTGGGCGCGCCAGCCCAGCACGGACGCGTTGTTGACGATCACCCCTGTGCCGCGTTCCCGCATGTGGCGCAGGGCGGCGCGGGTGCAGCGGAAGGTGCCGTTCAAGGTGACGTCGAGGACGGTCGACCACTGCGCGTCCGTCATGTCGACGAGCGCGGCGGTGCCGCCGAGGCCCGCGTTGTTGACCAGGACGTCCAGGCCGCCGAACCGCTCGGTGACGGCCGCGAAGAGCCGCCGCACATCGTCCTCGACAGTCACGTCGCACGGCACGGCCAGCGGCGCCTGGCCGGTCAGCTTGTCCAACTCCGCGGCCGCCTCGGCCAGCCGCCGCTCGTGCCGGTCGCTGATCGCCACGACCGCGCCCTCCTCGGCGCAGCGCCGCGCGGTCGCGAAGCCGATGCCGCTGCCCGCGGCGGCCGTGACCAGGACCGTACGGCCGCGCAGGAGGCCGTGCGCGGGCTCGTAGGGCGGCTCGCGCCCAGGGCCGTGCGGGGGATGCGGGGTGTGCTGGGGGTGCGGGGGGTGCGGGGCGTGCGGGGGAGACGCGCTCACCCTGATGGCCTCTTCCTCCTCGGACGCGCTCACCCTTTCGGCTCCCTCGGCAGCCCCAGCGCCCGCTCCGCGATGATCGTGCGCTGCACCTCGTCCGAGCCGCCGTAGATGGTGTCGGCGCGGGAGAAGAGGAACAGGTGCTGGGCGGCGTCGAGTTCGTACGGCGCGGCCGGTGTCCAGTCGCGCGGACCGGTGGCGGCGGACGGCCCGCGTACGGTCATCGCCAGCTCGCCGAGCCGCTGGTGCCAGGCCGACCAGAGGAGTTTGGCCGCGCTGGGCGCGGCGAGGTCGGCGGTACCGAGGGTGCGCAGCGCGTTCCAGCGCATCGTCCGCAACTCCGCCCACAGCCGTATCAGCCGCTGCCTGATCATCGGATCGGTGTCGGCCCCTGTGCGCCGCGCCGCCTCCGTGACCTCCGCCAACTCCCGCCCGAAGCCGATCTGCTGGACCAGTGTGGACACGCCGCGCTCGTGGCCGAGGAGCGCCATGGCGACCTGCCAGCCGCCGCCTTCCGCGCCGACGACCCCGACGGCGCGGGCACCGTCGAAGAACACCTCGTTGAAGTCGGCCGCGCCGGACATCTGCCGGATCGGGCGCACGTCGATCCCCGGCTGGTCCATCGGCAGCAGCAGGAAGCTCAGGCCGTGATGGCGGCGCGAGCCGGGCTCGGTGCGCGCGAGCAGAAAGCACCAGTCGGCGTCACGCGCCAGTGACGTCCAGATCTTCTGCCCCGACACCCGGTACGAGCCGTCCGCCGGATCGCGTACGGCCGCCGTCCGCACGCCCGCCAGGTCGGAGCCCGCGCCCGGCTCGCTGTACCCCTGGCACCACAGCTCCTCGCCGCGCGCGATCGGCGGCAGGAAGCGCTCGCACTGCTCGGGTGTGCCGTGCGCCTCCAGGGTGGGCGCGAGCAGCTTCTCGCCGATGTGTCCTGTTCGTACGGGGGCGCCCGCGCGGGCGTACTCCTCGCCCCACGCGACCTGTTGCGCGAGTGTCGCGCGCCGGTTGCCGCCGTATGTTCCGGACCAGCCGAGGCCGATCCAGCCCGCCGCGCCGAGGGTACGTTCCCAGGCCCGGCGGTCGGGCGCGGCGCGCATGTCGGTGGCGGCCGGGGTGTCGGCGGGGGCGTTGGCGGCGAGCCACTGGCGGGCCTCCGCGCGGAAGGCGTCGACCTCGGGTCCGAAGGTGAAGTCCATGGCGCTCCCTAGGCGTTGGGGCGGTCCTTGGCCGCGGCGGCCCTGCGCATGGCGTCGAGCTGTTCCAGCATGGGCATGGGGTCGGTGCCGATGGTGGCCGGGATGACGTCGGCCAGCCGTTCCGGCGTCCAGGGCCCGTCCTGCGACCAGGCGGAACGTATCTCCCTGGGCTGCGCCCACAGCGCGATCTTGGGGCCCGCGACCGTGTAGACCTGCCCGGTGGTGTCGGCGGCGCGGTCGGAGAGCAGGTAGACGACGAGCGCGGCGACGTCCTCCGGCTCACCGATCTCCTTCAGCTCCATGGGCACGCCCGCGGACATCCGGGTACGGGCCACGGGGGCCACGCAGTTGGCGGTGACGCCGTATTTGTTCAGGCCGAGGGCGGCGCTGCGGACGAGCGAGATGATGCCGCCCTTGGCGGCGGAGTAGTTGGCCTGCGAGACGCTGCCCTGGTGGTTGCCGCTGGTGAAGCCGATCAGCGTGCCGTGGCCCTGGCGGCGCATGACCGCGCTGGCGGCCCTGAAGAGGGTGAAGGTGCCCTTGAGGTGGGTGGCGATGACGGGGTCCCACTCGTCCTCCGCCATGTTGAAGAGCATGCGTTCGCGCAGGATGCCGGCGACGCAGACGACGCCGTCGAGCCGTCCCCAGCGGTCCGTCGCGGCCGACACGATCCTTTCGCCCGCCGCCATCGTGGACACGTCGTCGGCCACGGCGACCGCCTCGCCGCCCGCCGCCTCGATCTCCTTCACCACCGACTCGGCCACCTCGCCTGCCGGTTGGCCCGCGCCGTCCATGGCGACGCCGTAGTCATTGACGACGACTTTCGATCCCTGCGCGGCGCAGGCGATGGCGACCGCGCGTCCGATGCCGCGCCCGGCGCCGGTGACGGCCACGACTTTTCCGGCCAGGAAGTTGCCCACGTCCCGCCCCTTCTCATCGTTTCTGACGGACCGTTAGATTTGACGGGTCGTTAGATATTACGAGTGCGGACCCCGTCCAGCACAAGACCCGTACACGACCGCGTACGCGACCCCTCACACGATCTGGAGATTCCGGTGGCCCTCCCCGACGCGTTCCTCGACATCGCCCGCCGGGTCAACAACTGGGGCCGCTGGGGCGCCGACGACGAGATCGGCACCCTCAACCTGATCACGGACGAGGTGGTGCGCGCCGCCGCCGCGACCGTACGCGGTGGCCGCCGCGTGCCGCTCGCGCTGCCGCTGCGGCAGGACGGCGTACAGACCGGGCTGATCCCCGGCCGGGTCAATCCGCTGCGCACGATGGTCGCGCTCAACCAGGAGATCTTCGGGCCCGGCACCATCGCGACCAGCGACGACGTGGTGACCCTCGGCCTTCAGGCCGGGACGCACTGGGACGGCCTCCCCCACGTCTCGCACTCGGGCCTGATCTACAACGGGCGCCCGGCCGACTCGGTGACCGCGCACGCGGGCGCCGCCTTCAGCGGCATCGAGAAGGTGACCTCCGTGGTGTCGCGCGGCGTGCTGCTGGACGTGGCCCGCGCGCTCGGCGTCGACCGGCTGCCCGGAGACCACGCCGTGACCCCGGAAGACCTCTGCGCGGCGGAGGAGTTGGCGGGCACGGCGGTACGGGCCGGGGATGTGGTGCTGGTGCGGACCGGCCAGATGCGGGCGTATCTCGGCGGCGACAAGGAGGCGTACGCGTATCCGTCGCCCGGCCTGTCGATCCGCACGCCGGAGTGGTTCCACGCGCGGGATGTGGCGGCGGTCGCCAACGACACGCTGACCTTCGAGATCTTCCCGCCGGAGGTCGAGAATCTGTGGCTGGCGGTGCACGGGCTCGACCTGGTCGAGATGGGCATGCTCCAGGGCCAGAACTGGAATCTGGAGGGCCTGTCGGCGGCCTGCGCCGAGGAGGGGCGTTACGCGTTCTGGCTCGATGCCACGCCGGAGCCCTTCGTGGGCGGGACGGGCGCGCCGGTGGCTCCGGTGGCGGTGTTGTGAGCGGTGCGGCGGCCCTGACCCTGACCGTGGCTCCTGGGATGGCACGGGGCAGGCGGGGGTGCTGACGCTGGCGCTGGTTCTACGAATCGGCCGCGCGGCGCGGCATCTGTACGGCGGGGCGTGCGGTCCGACGCCCCCGCGTCCTAGGTGAGGACCGTGGCCTGACGCCGGTCGACCTCGCACCAGATCTGCTTGCCCGCGCCTTCCGGCTGCCAGCCCCAGCGGTCGGCGAGGCCGTCGACCAGCTCCAGGCCGCGACCGCCGGTCTCGTCGCGGTGCGCGTGCCGGGGGGCGGGCGGGGCCTCGCTGCTGTCGGACACCTCGACCCGTACCGGAGAGGCGGGCGCCGAGGGGAACAGCATCCGCAGGACGGCGGGGCAGCCGGTGTGCACCACCGCGTTCGTCACCAGCTCGGAGATGAGCAGGATCAGCGTCTCCGCGACCGGCTCGTCGGCTCCTATACCCGAACCCACGAGCCGGGACCGCGCCCAGCGACGCGCCCGTCCCACCTCCGCGGGGTCCACACCGACCTCAAGCTGCACCTGAAGCACCTGCACCGCTCACACCATCCGAACCGGCGGACACAACGCCTCGCTTCTGCCCGAGATCACCGTGCGTGACCCCGGCACAACACAGCATGATTGACCTACAGTCACGCCAACAAGCGCTTCGGGCATATTCCAGCGCAACGGAGTACGCGTGCTGCATACTGTGCGGCACTTCCGACGGGGATTCGAACACCCAGCCGTGACGCCCGTCCGACTCAGCCGGACGGCGCCTCTGGGCAGCCTGGAACCAACACGCACCCGATGGAGCGTACCCGAGGTGTTCGCCGACTCCACTGCGTGGCAAGTCACGCATCGGACACAACACCGTGCGGACACTCCGTAATCGGAGGGTCAGCGAACGGCCACGGTGTGTGCGCAGCGTTATCACAGCAGCCATTCGGCGAGCATGTCCTCGTCAGCCGCTGACTCCTGGCCGCACACGGAGGGTATCCAGGAGCGCTTGATGTGCAGCTGTACATCCGCCTCCCAGGTGAAGCCCATGCCGCCGAAGACCTGCAGGCAGTCGCGTGCGTTACGGGTCGCCGCCTCGTCGGCGAGCAGGCGCGCGGCGGCGGTCTCGTACGGGTCAGCGGTGACGGCCGCCGCGTAGAGCGCGGTACGGGCCAGTTCGGCGCGGACCAGCATCTCGGCGCAGAGGTGCTTGACCGCCTGGAAGGAGCCGATCGGTCGTCCGAACTGCTCGCGCTCCCGGGCGTGTTGCACTGCCATACGCACCATCCGCCCCGCATTCCCCACCCGTTGCGCGGCCTCCAGCACGGCCGCCTCACGCCGTAACGCGACGGCCCGCACGGGCACGGTCCCGCTCACCGCTATTTCCGATATGTCCGCCATGGCGAGCAGATGCAGCGGGGTCAGCGGGTCCACCGACCGCAGCGGCTCGGCGTGCCGCCGTACGGCGGACGCCTCGGCGACCATGACCGTGACCTCGGCCTCGGCCGCGGCTTGGGCTGTAGCGCTGCCGGTGCCGGTGCCGGTGAGGACGAGGACGGCGTCTGCCGCGTCGAGGTGGGCGACGGAGTGCGGGCCCGCTCCCCTCGCGTCGAGCAGGGTGACCACGGCCTCGCCGGTCGCGGCCCCCGGTACCACTCCCGCCGCGAGGTGGGTGGCGGTCAGCGGGCCGGGCACCAGCGCGCCGCCCGCCTCCTCGAAGAGCAGCGCGGCCTCCGGCAGCCCGAGCCCGACGCCGCCGTCCGCCTCGGGCAGGCGCAGCCCGAAGAAGCCGGTCTCGGCGAGGGCTCGCCAGATGTCCCGTGGCGGGATGGCGGTACCGCCTTCCGCCTCGGCCGCGTCCACGGCGGCGCGCAGGGCGGTCCGGTCGAAGCGGGCGGCCAGCAGGTCCCGCAACGCGCCGACCAGGGCGCGCTGGTCGTCGGTCAGCCGGAAGTCCATGGCGGTGCGCTCCTCTCCGGTAACCCTCTCGGCTCCTTGGGCAGGCCGAGGAGGCGTTCCGCGACGATGTTGCGCTGGATCTGCGAGGTGCCCGCGGCGATCGTGTAGGACAGCGAGCTGAGGCGTTCGGCCGTCCACGGGTGGTCGGCGTCGGGGGCGAGGGGGCCGAGGACGGTGGCGGCGGTGTCGTAGAGGAGTTGCCTCGCCTGCGAGTAGCGGAGCTTGAAGACGGAGGCGCCGGTGCCGGGGACGGCGCTTCCGCCGGTGCGCAGGGCGTGCTGGGAGACGCTGACGTTCCACTGGGTGAGGCGCCACAAGACGGAGAATTCGGCGGCGAGCCGGCCGAGCGCGCGGCGGACGGCGGGGTCGTCCCATGTGCCGTTGGCGCGGGCCGCGCGGGCGACCTCGCCGAGGGTGCGGCGACAGGCGACGACTTCGCCGACGAACGCGGTGCCACGCTCGAAGGACAGCGTCACCATGGTGACCCGCCAGCCGTCGTCCTGCGCCCCCAATCGGTTGCCGACCGGCACCCGTACCTCGTCCAGGAACATCTCCGCGAATTCCGTCGATCCGGCGAGTGTCCGCAGCGGCCGTACCCGTACTCCCGGCGCGTCCATCGGCATCGCCAGCCAGCTGATGCCGTGGTGCTTGGGCGTGCCGTCGGCGCGCGGGGTGGTGCGCACCAACAGCTCGCACCAGTCGGCGACTTCGGCGTGCGAGGTCCAGATCTTGGAGCCGGTGACGACGTACGCGTCGCCGTCGCGGACCGCGCGGGTGCGCAGGGACGCGAGGTCGGAACCGGCGTCCGGCTCGCTGAACCCCTGGCACCACACCTCCTCGCCCCGCAGGATCGGCGGCAGCCAGCGGCGGCGCTGCCGCTCGGTGCCCTCTGCCGCGATGGTGGGCCCGGCGTGCAGCAGCCCGACGAAATTCGCGCCCACGTACGGCGCTCCGGCCCGCTCGGTCTCCTCCAGGTAGATCAGGTGCTGGGTGGGGGTGGCGCCGCGGCCCCCGGCGTCCTTGGGCCAGTGCAGTCCCGCGTATCCGGCGTCGTACAGCAGCCGCTGCCAGCCCGTGTCGTACGCGCGCCGTCCCGGCCAGTCGCGGGGGTCGGGCGGTGGAGGCAGGGTGGGCAGCACTTTGCCGAGCCAGGCGCGCAGTCGGGCGCGGAACTCCTCTTCCTCGTCGGTGTATGCGAGGTCCACGGTCCGCTCACCCCGTTCCGTAGACGGGTTCCGGCGGGGTCGCCTCGGCGAGCAACGCGCGGACCACGGGACCGAGTTCGACCGGCCGCCAACGGCGTCCCACGTCGGTCCGCGGGCCGTGCCGCCAGCCGTCGGCGACCGATACGGCGCCGCCCTCGACCTCGAAGACCCGCCCGGTGACCTCGCGTGCCTCGGGTCCCGCGAGCCAGACGACCAGCGGGGAGACGTTGGCCGGGTGGTAGACGTCGAAGCCGGTGGCGGGCCGGGTGACCAGGTCCGGCATCGCCTGCTCGGTCATCCGCGTCCTGGCGGCGGGCGCGATGGCGTTGACGGTGACGCCGTAGCGCGCCAGCTCCACCGCCGCGACCTGGGTGAGCGCGGTGATCGCGGCTTTGGCGGCGGCGTAGTTGGCCTGGCCGACGCTGCCGAGCAGCCCCGCGCCCGAGGTCGTGTTGATCACGCTCGCGTTCACTTTCTCACCCGCCTTGCTCCGCTCCCGCCAGTGCGCCGCCGCGTGCCGCAGCGTCGCGAAGTGCCCCTTGAGATGGACCTGTACGACCGTGTCCCACTCCTCCTCCGTCATCGAGACCAGCATTCGGTCCCGCAGCACCCCCGCGTTGTTGACCAGCACGTCCAGCCGGCCCCAGTGCTCCACCGCCGCGTCCACCAGCGACCGCGCGCCCGCCCACTCCCCGACCGACCGCTCGTGCGCGACCGCCTCACCGCCCGCCGCCCGGATCTCGGCCACCACCTCGGCCGCCGACTCCACGTCGTTGACGACGACCCGGGCGCCCTCGGCGGCGAAGGCCAGTGCGTGCTCCCTGCCGATCCCGCGCGCGGCCCCGGTGACGGCGACCACCAGGCCGTGGGCGATCCCGGCACCGCCGGCGGCTTCGCCAACTGCCTCACCGGTCAAGGTCGAGGCCCAGCATCCGGATGGCGTTGCCGCGCAGCAGCTTGTACGTGACCTCGTCGGACAGCCCCGCCATGTGGTCGGCGGCTACCTGCTTGGTATGGGGCCAGGTCGAGTCGACGTGCGGGTAGTCGGTCTCGAACATCGCGTTGTCCTCGCCGATGGTGTCCAGCGAGGCGACACCGTGCATGTCGCGGAAGAAGCAGCAGTAGATCTGCCTGCGGTAGTACGTGGACGGCGGCTCCGGTATCAGGTCCTTGACCCCGCCCCAGGCCCGGTGCTCGCGCCACACGTCGTCGGCCCGCTCCAGCGCGTAGGGCACCCAGCCCATCTGGCCCTCGCTGTAGGCCAGCGTCAGGCGCGGGAACTTCACCAGCACTCCGGAGAAGAGGAAGTCCATCATCGACGCCATCGCGTTGTTGAAGCTCAGACTCGCCTGCACCGCCGGAGGCGCGTCCGGTGACGCGGCGGGCATCTGCGACGACGACCCGATGTGCATGTTCACCACCGTGCCGGTCTCCTCGCAGGCAGCGAAGAACGGGTCCCAGTAGCCCGAGTGGATCGACGGCAGCCCCAGATACGTCGGGATCTCGCTGAAGGTGACCGCCCGCACCCCCCGCGCGGCGTTCCGGCGGATCTCCGCCACCGCCAACTCCACGTCCCACAAAGGGATCAGGCACAACGGGATCAGCCGGCCCCCGCTGTCACCGCACCACTCCTCCACCATCCAGTCGTTGTAGGCCCGCACACACGCCAGAGCCACCTCCTTGTCGTGCGCCTCCGCGAACGTCTGCCCGCAAAAGCGCGGGAACGTCGGGAAGCACAACGACCCCTCCACATGATTGAGATCCATGTCCTTCAACCGCTCGACCGGGTCCCAGCACCCGCGCCGCATCTCCTCCCGCGTGATCCCGTCCAGCGTCATCTCGTCCCGCGAGAAACCCACCGCCGCGATGTTCCGCTTGTACGGGAACTTCAGGTCCTCGTAGATCCACCAGTCGGCGGGCGGTCCATCCGGATCCATCGTGATCCGGTACTTCCCACCGATGTAGGCCAGTTCACCGATCCCCGCCGTCAGCGGCTGCGGTCCCCGCTCGCGGAACTTCTCCGGCAGCCAGGTCGAGAAGAGATGCGCGGGCTCGATCACATGATCGTCCACGCTGATGATCCTGGGCAGTTCCATCGGCCACTCCCTCACTGCATCCGGATGACGCTTCCGATCGCCGATCTGACGAGGCATCTGATCTGATGGACCGTCAGATCTACCGTATCGACCCACCTCTGGACCGACAAGCGGCGGCGACTTACCCTTCTGAGAAATCTGACGCTACGTCAGCTATGGTGCCGGGAGGCGATCGGCATGGATCCGACCATCGCGACACTCAGCGACTCCCGGACCCTGTGGGAGCTACTGGACCGCCGCGCCGCCCTCAGCCCCGACGCCCCCGTGCTGTTCGACGCCGAGGACCGCCGCGTCACCTTCGGCGAACTGCGCGCACGGGCGCTGCGCGTCGCCGCCGGCCTGTACGGACTCGGGGTGCGGCCCGGCAGCCGCTTCGCCTGGCAACTGCCCACCCGCGTCGAGACCGTCGTCCTCTCCCTGGCCCTGGCCCGGCTCGGGGCGGTGCAGATCCCGGTCATCCCCATCTACCGCGACCGCGAGGTCGGTTACGCCCTCAGCCGCACACGGGCCGAGTTCTTCGCCGTACCCGGCACCTGGCGCGGCTTCGACTACACCGCCATGGCCGACCGCCTCGATCTCGCCGACCGCCCGTCCGTCCTGGTCGCCTACGACTCCCTTCCCGAAGGTGATTCCGGCACCCTGCCCCCGCCGCCGTCCGACGGAACCACCGTCCGCTGGATCTACTGGACCTCGGGCACCACATCGGACCCCAAGGGTGTGCTGCACTGCGACCGCGGTCTGATCGCGGGCGGTTCCTGTCTCGCCCACGCGCTGGAGATGCGGCCCGAGGACATCGGTTCCATCGCCTTCCCCTTCGCTCATATCGGTGGACCCGACTATCTGGTGATGCTGCTGCTGTACGGCTTTCCGGCCCTGCTCCTCGAACAGTTCACCCTCCCCGCCTCTCTGGACGCCTACCGGTCCCACGGCGTCACCATGGCCGGCGGCTCCACCGCCTTCTACTCGCTCTTCCTCACCGAGCAGCGCAAGCGGCCCGGCCGCACACTCATCCCCACCCTGCGGTTGCTCTCCGGAGGCGGCGCCCCCAAGCCGCCGGAGCTCTACCACGAGATCGTCCGGGAACTCGGCTGCGATCTCGCCCACGGTTACGGCATGACCGAGGCACCGATGATCACCATGGGCTCCCCCCGTGACACCGTCGACCAAAGGGCCACCACCGAGGGCCGCCCGCCCGCCGCGATGGAGATCCGGATCGCCGACGACGGCGAGGTGCTGCTGCGCGGTGAGGCCGTGTGCCTCGGCTACACCGATCCCGCCTTGACCGCCGAAGCCTTCGACACCCAGGGCTACTTCCACACCGGTGACCTCGGCCGCCTCACCGAGACCGGTCATCTCGTCCTGACCGGGCGCCTGAAGGACGTCATCATCCGCAAGGGCGAGAACATCTCCGCCAAGGAGATCGAGGAACTCCTCTACCAGCACCCGGCGGTGGGCGATGTCGCCGTCATCGGCCTGCCGGATCCCGACCGTGGTGAACGCGTGTGCGCCGTGGTCGAACAGCCGCCGGGCGCCGATCCCCTCACCCTGGCCACCATTACCGACCACCTGCGCCGCTCGGGGCTCGCCGTCCACAAACTCCCCGAGCAACTGGAGATCGTGGACGCCCTGCCCCGCAACGAGACCCTGCGCAAGGTCCTCAAGTTCAAGCTCCGCGAGCGCTTCGCCGACACTCACGAGCGGCCGAACTGAGCGGACCGGCCGGCCAGGCCCCGACCCGCGGCGCGCGTCCCGCGCTCCCTCCTCCCCGCACCGCCCGTCACTCCTTGATTCCGGCGAAGAGATCGGTCTCCGGAAGCTTGGCCGGGATGTAGGAGCGGGCGAGAACGTAGTCCTCGGTGGGCCACAGGGCCCGTTCGAGGTCCCGAGGGTGGGAGAAGAAGGGGTTGTCCGGAGCGGCCTGGCTGGCGTGCGCGCGAAAGGCGCGGTCGCGGGTGGCGAAGTGATCCTCGCAGCGGATCCGGGTCGTCGGGTGCAGCTCGACCGCCCAGTCGGGCCACTCGTCCAGCACCTGGCCCATCGAGGAGGAGAGCCCTCGGGCCGTCATGCCGTGGTGCAGGGTCTCGAACCAGGCGCGCGAGAAGGCCACTTGGTAG
Source organism: Streptomyces sp. NPDC088197 (assembly GCF_044741185.1). Lineage (NCBI taxonomy): Bacteria > Bacillati > Actinomycetota > Actinomycetes > Kitasatosporales > Streptomycetaceae > Streptomyces > Streptomyces sp. NPDC088197. The sequence continues at coordinate 282,745 of NZ_JBIUSD010000009.1, read as the reverse complement.
TACAGCTTCAGCGGTTGCCAGACCGGACCCGCCAGCGGGAAGCATGCCGGGTCCCCCGCCGCGTCGAACGCCTCGACGGCGACGCGATGGGTCTGGACATGGTCCGGATGCGGATAGCCGCCGGATTCGTCGTAGGTGACGAGGACATGGGGCCGGAACTCCCGGACCACCGCGACCAGCCGCTCTGCCGCGACCGGCGGATCCTCGCGGGCGAAGCAGCCCTCCGGCAGCGCCTCGCCCTGCCCGGGCAGTCCCGAGTCGGAGAAACCGAGGAACCGTTGGCGCACCCCGAGGACGGCCGCCGCGGCGGCCATCTCCCGTCGTCGCACCTCCGGCAGCCGGGCCCTGACCTCCGGTGTGTCCAGCAGCGGGTTGAGCACGTCACCGCGCTCCCCGCCCGTGCAGGTCACGACCAGGACATCGACCCCATGGGCCGCGTAGTGCGCGAGCGTGGCGGCGCCCTTGCTGGACTCGTCGTCGGGGTGGGCGTGGACGGCCATCAGTCGGAGTGTCATCACGGTCTCCTATTCCTCTATTTCTTGTATTGGACCTAAAGTTAGGACGGACCCACTCAACCCGTCAAGACTTTTTTTAGGTCCGACCTACTAAAGTGGGAACCATGGCCCAGCTCCGCGAGTTCAAGAAGCAACAGACCCGGCAGACCATCACCCACGCCGCCACCGCCCTCTTCGTCGAGCGGGGCTTCGAGGGGACGACGATCGCCGACGTCGCCGAGGCGGCCGGGGTCTCGAAGATGACCGTCACGAACTATTTCCCGCGCAAGGAGGACCTGTTCTTCGACATGCACGAAGAGGTGATCACCGGCCCCGCCCGCGCCTTCGCCGGCCGCCCCGTCGGCGAGTCCGCACTGGACGCGGTGCGCCGGGACTACCTCGAAGCGGTCGAGCGGCACGACGCGCTGCTCGGCTGGACCCAGCCCGGATTCACGCGGCTGATCGACGAGAGTCCGGTGCTGCGCGCCCGCCTCCGCGAGATGTACGACCACCAGGAGCAGGCACTGTCCGTCACGCTCGCCGAGGCCGTGGGCGACGAGCCGGACGCCTTCGAGCCGCGGCATGCCGCCGCCCAACTCAGCACGGTGCTGAGGCTGTTGTTCGGTGAGGCGCAGCGCCGGGTGCGACAGGGCACGACCGAAAGGGAGTTGTTCGACGCGCTGGGGCGGATTGCGCGGGAGGCGTTCACGCGACTGGAGCCGTCATTGGGCGCGTACGCGGTGCGGGAGTCCCCGCACGAGTGAAGACGGACGGGAAGGAAAGAGGAAAGGAGAGGAATGGTGAAGGCGAGCGAAGTCGAGCGAGATTGGCCGAAAGGGGCCGCCGGCAGAGGCCGGTTCAGGCCGAGAGCGGCCTGGCGGTGTCGTCCGTCGCGGCTTCCAGATCCGGATAGACCTCAAAGAGCCGTCGTACGCCGAGGGCGGCCAGCACCCGGTTGACGTGCGCGCCGCCGCCGTAGCCCTCGGTGGGCGCCGTCACCGTGGGAACGTCCTCGGGCAGCACGATGCGCAGGCGGCCCGCACAGGACCGCATCAGCCGCCGGGCACCGATCAGGACACCGACTCCGCTGGAATCGCAAAAGCGCACGTCAACGAGGTCGAGTACCACCCGGCGCCGCCCTGCGGCAACCGCGTCGTGAACCTTCTGCCGGACCGCGGGAGACGAGATCAGGTCCATCTCACCCGCGACCGTCACCACCACCCAGCCGTCTCGCTCGGCCTGGGTCACCAGCACCGGTTCCCACCTCGCCTCGCCGTCGACTTCAGGAACATCATCACCATGACCCTATGCCCGTTCTCCGTCGTAACTCTGCAATGTTCCGGTCACACCCGGATAACAGACCGCCAAAATCGATCACAGTCAGCAGCAGGTTGGTGCAAAGCGACGCACGTCGCAGGAGGTGCCCGTTACATTCGACCTGAGCGCATTCGGGCACGCTGAACACACTCGGCTACGGTCGGTGGCCGGGCAAGGGGCGACAGGGCAGGCGACGAGGCAAGGGGGCGGCAGATGGCGACACCCGCACCACCGCGCTGGGACCGCAAGATGCAGCAGCGGCTGGCGCGCGGTGAGGAAGCCGCACTCGGCGAGCTGTACGACCGGTACGCCTCACTTGTGCACGGCCTGGCCTATCGCGTGATGGACGACGACGACGCGGCCGACCTCATCACCCGCGAGGTGTTCGGCTACATCTGGGAAAATCCGGACGCCTACGACCCGAAGCACGGCTCGCTGCGGTCGTGGATCGCGACACTCACCCAGCGGCAGGCCGTGCACCGGCTGCGACAGCAGTCGAACCGGGGCCGTTCCACGCCGGACGAGGTGGAGGCCCGGGTACGCGAGGCCAACACGGCGGCCCGCGCCGACTTCATCGTCACCTCGATGCCCGCGCCGCTGCGCGCCGCCCTCGAACTGGCCTACCGGGAAAGGGTCGACTACCGCACCGCGGCGGCCGGGCTCGGGGTGAGCGAGGACGAGGCGCGCCGTCGGCTCCGGCTCGGGCTGCAACTGCTGTCCACGGCCATGGAACCGGGCGAGCAGGGCGACGACCACCCGCTGGATCCCCGGGGACAGCGAGGGCGACGATGAGCGGTCCCGCGTTCCACAACGGCGACGGCCCGCACGGCGGGGACGACGGCGAGCCGCGCGTCCCGTACCAGCGCGAGCAGCCCGAGACGCGGGAGACCGCGCACCGGCAGCCGCCCGCGGAGTCGCACCAGCCGATGCCCCAACTGCCGCACTACGACCACCGCACCCTCAAGTCGCTGCTCGGCGCGTGGGCGTTGTCGGTGTGCTCGCAGGACGAGGCGCTGGCGGTCGAAGTGCATCTGACGGACTGCGCCACCTGTGCGGATGAGGCGCTACGACTGCGGGACGCGGTGGGTCTGCTGCACCAGGAGGATTCGCTCGACCTCGATCCGCTGCTGCGGGCAAGGGTGTTGGAAGGCTGCCTCGGCCGTCGGCCGGCGCGTATCCCGGTGCCCGAGTGGGCCGGACCGTTCGACGCGGAGGCCGCCCGACTGGACGCGCTGCTGCGCGACCTCGGCGACGGCTACTGGAAGGCACCGGTCGAGCTGAAGTGGCACGACGGCGAGCAGCGGTCGACGGAGTTCACGGTCGCGCAGGTCATCGGTCATCTCACCGCCGTGGACAGCCTGATCGCCAGGTCGCTCGGGCTGCCGCCGGACGGCGGCGACCCGTCGGCGGACCCGCCGCGTTCCGGGCTCGGCGGCCTGGGCCTGGGCATCGGAATGGGCATCGCCTCCCGCGCCCGGCTGCGCAACGCCCGCAATATGGGCGACTTCCCGCTCACCCCGGTCGAGCGCACCGCCGCGCACTGGGCGACGCACAGCATGTTGCCCGGAGCGACCGTGCGCTCCCTGTGGCGCGAGCAGAGCCACAGCCTGGTGCGTACGGTCTCCTTCGCGGGCGGCGGCGCGGGCGGGCTCGATGTCGACTACGGCTCGTTCGCGCTGCCGCTGGAAGACGCCTTCCTGGACCGGGCCTTCGAGTGCTGGATCCACGCGTCGGACATCGCCGAGGCCGTGGACTATCCGTACGATCCCCCGGCGCCGCGCAATCTCAACCGCATCATCGACCTCGCCGCGCGGCTGCTGCCCGAGGCGCTGGCGGACCGGCGCAGGGCCGGTCTGACCACCTCGCCGACGCATCTGGTGACGGCCGGTACGCCGGGCCGTTCGCTGCTGCTCGAAGTCGAGGGCAAGGGCGGCGGCCAGTGGTATCTGCCGCTGGACTCGCCCGGCGCCGTCGCGTCGCCGGAGGAGATGGTCGCCCATGTGGCGATGGACTGCGTCGAGTTCTGCCAGTTGGCGGCGGGTCACATCGAGCCGGAGCGGATCGCGGTCGGCCAGATCGGCGACCGCGACGTCATCCGTGACGTGCTCTTCGCCACGGCGTCCCTGTCCCGCCTCTGAGACGGACGCCTCTGCCCTGACGAGGGCCGGGCGAAGAGCCCGCTCGGACAGAGAGCTCAAGCGAAGAGCTCGGACAGAAGGCTCAAGCAAAGAGCCCGCTCAGGCGAAGACGACCGTGCGGTGGCCGTTGAGCAGCACCCGGTGCTCGCTGTGCCACTTCACCGCGCGGGCCAGCGCCTGGCACTCCACATCGCGCCCGATGGCGACGAGCTGTTCCGGCGTGACCTCGTGGCCGACCCGCTCGACCTCCTGCTCGATGATCGGCCCCTCGTCGAGGTCGGCCGTCACATAGTGCGCGGTGGCGCCGATGAGCTTCACACCGCGGGCGTGCGCCTGGTGGTAGGGCTTGGCGCCCTTGAAGCTCGGCAGGAAGGAGTGGTGGATGTTGATGATCTGACCGGACAGCTCACGGCACAGGTTGTCGGAGATCACCTGCATGTAGCGCGCGAGCACGACGAGTTCGACGCCCTCCTTGCGCACGATCTCCAGCAGCCGCGCCTCGGCCTCGGCCTTGGTGTCCCTGGTGACCGGCACATGGTGGAAGGGAACGCCGTAGGAACCCACAAGTTCCTGGAAGTCGGTGTGGTTGGAGACCACGGCGGCGATCTCGACCGGCAGCGCGCCGATGCTGGTGCGGAAGAGCAGGTCGTTGAGGCAGTGCCCGAACTTGCTGACCATGAGCACGACCCGCATGCGCTCGTCTGACGGGTGGATCCGCCAGTCCATGTGGTACGCCTCGGCGATCGCCGCGAAGCTGGCGCGCAGCTTGTCCACGGTCACCGCCTGCTCGGCCGAGAAGTGCACCCGCATGAAAAACAGGCCGGTGTCCTGGTCGCCGAACTGCTGACTGTCGACGATGTTGCAACCGGTCATGAAGAGATAGCTGGAGACCGCGTGCACGATGCCCTGTTTGTCCGGGCAGGACAGGGTGAGGACGTACTGCGGGTCTGGCTGCGGCGGCTGCTGTTCGGTCACGCCGTCAGCCTCGCACAAACCGACCCCTTCAGGTCGGACTGTCCGTCAAGCGGAACCCACGGATATCGCGCGCCAGGTGGCGCGGGGAAAATCAGGTGCCACCGGAAAACACGCACCAGGTGCGGCCCGGGGACGTATGAACATCCAACGGTCACGCCGACCGTATGTAGATCGCCAGCACCTCCAGCGAGCGCGGCGGCGTGTCCGGGTCGTCGCCGTCGGCGGCGGACATCCGTACGTGGGCGTCGCGGGCGGCGCGGACCGCCTCCGGCCAGGCGTGGTGGTCGAGATAGGCGGCGACAGGTGCGTCGGCGCCCACCTGGTGCAGGATTTTGAGGACGCGCAGCACGGCGACGTCGACGAGCGCGGCCTCCTGCGAGTCGCGGAAGATCGTGCCCACGTACTTCTCGGCGGACCAGTTGTCGAGCCAGGTGTCCTCGACGAGCCGGTACACGGCGTCCGTGACGTCCCCGTATCCCTCGCGGCCGGTCTGCCAGACCTCCCGCTGGAACACCGGGTCGCTGATCATGTGCAGCGCGGAGCGCACATTGCTGCGCCAGCGCCACCAGGGCATGTCATTGAGCGGCATGCCCCCCATCGTGGAGGAGTGACGGCCGCGACGGGAAGACTTCTCCGAACCTTGCACAATGGCGCATCGTACGTTCTCCACCGACGCCACCCGTAATTCACCTGATAGTGACCGTCCGTTCGCTTGTGGTCACCCCGGCGTTGGGCGCGGGCCGGAATCTTCGCATGACATGAGGGAACGGCGTATCCGCAGGGTCCGCACGGCTGCCGTCGCGCTGCTGGCCACAAGTGCGCTGCTCAGCGGGTGCGGTGTGCTTCCCGGAGGTTCGGGCGGCTCCACTGGACCGCTCGTCGTGATGACGTGGGCGCCGGTCGACACGAAATCGACCAATATGCCGGGAATGCTCGCCATGGCGCAGGCATTCGAGAAGTACACCAACGAGCAGGGCGGTCTCAACGGCCGCAAGTTGAAGGTGCTGACCTGCAACGAACGCCATGACGCGGTCGCCGTCACGGACTGCGCGCAGCAGGCGGCGAAGGCGGGCGCGGTCGCGGTTGTCGGTTCCTACAGCGAAGAGGGCGGCAGTTTCACCACCGCCCTGGAGTCGAACGGCATCCCGTACATCGGCGGCTACGGCATCACCGCCGACGAGTTCCAGAGCCTGCTGTCGTACCCGGTCAACGGCGGTCTGCCCGCGCTGCTGGCGGGCAGCGGACGGCAGTTGGCGGACCTGTGCAAGAAGGTCAATCTGGTGCGGCCCGACACGATCACCGGTGACCAGTTCCCGATCTTCCTCGACCAGGGGCTCAAGAGCGGCGGCCGGCCGCCCGCGCGCGACATGCTCACGGCCGACGACTCCAACGACTACACCGACATCGCCACCGCCGCGGTCGGCAACAACAAGCCCTCCACCTGCGTCTCCGCGGTGCTCGGCGACCGCACCAGCACCTTCTTCGACTCTCTGCGCCGGGTCGGCGAGGAGCAGCCGAAAGTGCGGCTGTCCTCGGTGCTCGGCAGCGTGCAGCAGTCGGTGGTGGACTCGACCGGCGGCGCGGGCAGCCCGCTGGAGAACGCGTACGTGACCGGCTGGTACCCGCCCGCGTCCGACGCCAAGTGGGCCGAGATGAAGTCGGTGGTGAAGAAGTACGCGTTCGGCGACGACCGGATCGACGTCGCCGACCCCGGGGTGCAGACCACCTGGGTCGCGTACACCGTCTTCGCCAAGGTGGTGCGGGAGATGGACGAGAAGGTCAGCGTGAACGCGGACAATCTGCACCGCGCGATGGACACCACGACACACCTGTCGACCGGCGGCCTCACCCCGGATCTCGGCTGGACGCAGACGGATCTGCTGGGCATCCCGAGCCACTCCCGGATGGTGAACTCCAAGGTCACTTATCAGGTGGTACGCGACGGGCGGCTCGTGCTCGCGCGGCCGGGCTTCGTGGACCTGACCAAGACGCTCCGGCAGAACTCGTCCGCGCAGAACTGAGCGCCCCCGAGCGGCCCGTACGACCCCTAGCGCACCGTCCAGGACGCGCGCGCCCTCACACCCCCGCCGCGTACCGCCAGAAGTCCCGCATCACCTGGGGCGGCGTCGGGCCGGTCATCGAGCGCTGCGTGAAGAGGATGCTGACAGCGCCGGTCGAGGGCGTGACATGCGCCGTGGTGCCGCTGCCGCCGACCCAGCCGTAGCGGCCAAGGACGTTCCAGGGGTCGGTCTCCGCGACGTCCACCGAGCCGCCGAAGCCCCATCCTTGGCCTTCGAGGAACAGCTCGCTCGCGTCGCGCTGGGACCGCGTCAGGTGGTCGGTGGCCATCATCCGCACCGACCGCGCGGACAGCAGCCTGCGGCCGTCCACGGTCCCCTCGGCGAGCAGCATGCGGGCGAAGGCGAACCAGTCGTCGACGGTCGAGACGAGGCCGCCCGCGCCCGAGGTGAAACCGGGCGCCTTGGTCCACTCCTCGCCCGGCGGGTCCGACAGTTCGATACCGCCGTCCGCGCCCGTCCCGTAGGCGCTGGTCAGCCGGGCGAGCGCGGTCGCGGCCACGGTGAAGCCGGTGTCGGCCATGCCGAGCGGTTCGAAGATCCGCTCGGCGAGGAACTCGGCGAAGGAGCGGCCCGAGACCCGGGCGATCAACGCGCCCTGGATGTCCGAGCCGGTGTTGTACAGCCAGGCGTCTCCCGGCTGGTGGAGCATCGGGATACGGGCCAGCGCCGCCAGCCAGTCGTCGGGGCCCGCGAAGCCCGACAGCCGCGCCGGGCCCTGCTTCAGCTCGGTGAACAGCGGTTGCAGGGCGGGGAGTGAGAAATCGCTGGGCATGCCGTACCCGGCCCTGAAGGTGAGCACGTCGGCCACGGTGACCGGCCGGGCGGCCGGGACCACGTCGTCGACCGGGGCGTCCGGGGTGCGGACGACGACCGGCGCGGCCAGTTCCGGCAGCCAGGTCGCGATGGGGTCGTCCAGCGCGATCCGGCCGTCGTCGACGAGCATCATCACGGCGGCGGCGGTGATCGGTTTGCTGACGGAGGCGATCCGGAAGATCGCGTCCCTGGCCATCGGCACGGCGCCCTCGAGGTGCGCGGAACCGACCGCTGCGACCTCCACCCGGTCGCCGCGCGCCACCAGACCCACCGCACCCGGAATCGTGCCGTTGTCGATGTACGGCTCCAGGACGCCGCGCAGGCCCGCCGCCGGATCGGTCGTGGAACTGTTCGTGGGATGCGTCATCGGTCCACCTCTCGCATGGTGCGGTCGAGAGGAAGACTGCCGCGTCGGCGCGGATTCATCGGTCGGGCGCGGACGTGTCGGGTCCGTCACCGTCCGTCCGCGTACGCACGCATATAAGCGCACGGGAGCGCACAGGCGCGCAAGGAAACGCGCGGTGACGCGTATACGCGCGTGGCCCCGTCAACCAACGGCCCCGCGGCTCAGAGCTGGCTGTACTGCCGCTCGGTGAGCCCGTACTGCTTCGCTATGGCGTTCCACAACCGGACCGCGCGCTTCTTCTGCTCGGTGGCGGTGCCGCTCTCGCGGTTGCCGTCCTGGGCCTCGCCGGTGCTGCGGGCGTGGCCGCCCTTGCAGACGCTGTGGTTGTGCGCGGCCTGGTCGGCCCAGTTCGCGTAGTGGCCGTCCGCGGCGGCCGACGCCTGCCACGCCTTGGTGAGGGCTTCGGTCAGGTCGGCGTGGTTGGGCAGCTTGTCCACCGACAGGCCGCCGAGCTGGGTGACCAGGCCGGTGCGCTGGGTGGCGGCGGACCGCAGGTCGGCGGCGGCGGGCCCGAGATTCTTGCAGTTCTTGATCGACTCGACCGCGCTCACCACGGAGCTGCGGCTGTTGCCGCTGGTTTTCAGCAGCGCGTCGAGGCCCTGCGCCTGCTGCTTGACGGCGTCGTCGGCCGCGGAATCGGTGCTGCCGCTCGCGGACGTGCTCGGCGCGGAGGACGCCGGGGTGCCGCTCTTCGACGCGGTGTTGTCCGTCTTGGCGTCGCCGCCCTTGTTCAACAGCCCGCCGACCACGAGGCCCGCGACGACGCACCCGGCAACGACGATGCCGATCACCATGAGGGGCGACAGCCTGCGGCGCGGACCGTCGTCCTGACCGTGCCCGCCGTCGTAGCCGTAACCGGGGTCGTACGGCTGCTGCGGGGGCTGGCCCATGCCGCCCTGCTGCTGCCCGTACTGCTTCTGTTGCTGTTGCTGGGACGGCGGCTGGATGATCCGCTGGCGCAGCGGTTCCGGGCCGGGCACGTCGCTGCGGAACAGGTGGTCGTAGTCGCTGTCGTGCTGCGGCCCCGTCTGGGGCTGCTCCTCGTACCCGCCGCCCTGGCCCTGACCTTGGCCCTGGCCCTGGCCCTGACCTTGGTCGTACGACTGCTGGCCGTACTGCTGCTGGCCGCCGTACGACTGCTGCTGGTCGTACCCCTGCTGCCCGTAGCCGTCGTAAGGCTGCTCATAGGACTGCTCGTATGACTGCTGCGCGGGCGGGGACTGCGGGCCGCCGTACTGCGGCTGCTGCTCCTGCTGGTCGCGGTCCTGGAAGATCGACAGCGGCAGCGCCTGGGTGGCGTCGGCGGCCTGCTGCTGCGGGGCCGTGGGCGGTGCCTGCGGCGGTACGGGCGGCAGCGGCGGTACGGGGCCCGGCCCCTGGCTCGCGGCGGCCATCGGCATGCCGGGGTCGCCGCCGGGGTACGGGGGCAGCATTTGCGTGGCGTCGGCCACCGGGACGGCGGGCGGCGGCATGCTCCCGGGATACGGCGGCAGCATCTGGGTGGCGTCGGCGGGCTCGGGCAGCGGGGCGGGCTCGCCCCAGGGGGAGCCGCCGGCCGGCTGCACATGTTCCCCGTAGGGCGGCTGCTGCCGCCCCGCGGGCACCACGACGCCCCGGTACGCCTCAGGCGTCTCCTCGCCGCGTCCGTCGGTGTGCATCGCCGCTGACTCCCGCCTATGCCCTGTCGTCCGTTGCCGGATCCTTCCGAACCATCCGCCAACGCTACCGGGTTAACCGGACCATCAACCACGTACCCGAACGAGTGAACGTCATGACACACCGAGAGGGCGGAAGTACCGGGCGTACCGGGCCCGTTCCCGCAAGGTCTCTCCAGCGCTTTGGCCACCGCGCGGGGACGCGGTGTCGGTCGCGTAACGATTCGGTGATGGTCCGCTATGCGGCGTCCTGTTCCTCCAGACGGGCGCCGAACTCGCGGACCACGGGCTCCGCCGCGTAGGGCTCCAGGCGGCGGCGGAAGTCGTCCAGGTACTCCGCGCCGCGGTTGGAGCGCAGACCGGACAGAAGGGTGACGGCGCGGGTGCCCGTGTTGCAGGCCTCTTCCAGTTCACGCTGCTGCACCTGGGCGTCGGCGAGCAGCAGCATGTCGATGGCACGGCGCCTGGTGCGCGATTCGGGGTGCGCGGCGAGCGCTTCCTCCGCGCGGCGCGCGGCGGGCGCGGCCTGGCCGAGGTCGCGGTGACAGTGCGCCAGTTCGTCGGCGAGGTAGGCGTGGTCGAAGTGGGCGATCCAGGGCGGGTCGTCGTCGGGCCGGGAGTGTTCCATGGACTCGACCGCGAGGTTGGCCACGGTGGCGAAGGTGCGGGCGTCGCCGAGCAGCGCGTGGCCGCGGGCCTCCGCGGCGTAGAACATCGCCTCCGCCGTGGGTGTCACCTGGCCGCGGGCGCCTTCCTGTGCCGCGCGGGCGAGTTGGGCGATCTCGCGCGGGTTGCCGAGCGAGGCGGCGAGGTGGCTCATGCTGGCCGCGAGGATGTAGCCGCCGTAGCCGCGGTCGCCCGCCGCCTGGGCCAGGCGCAGCGCCTGGATGTAGTAGCGCTGGGCGAGTCCGGGCTGTCCGGTGTCGACGGCCATGTAGCCCGCCAGTTCGGTCAACCGCGCGACGGCGCCGAAGAGTTCCCTGCCGACCTGGTCGCGGTAGGTGCCCGCGAGTAACCCGGACACCACGCTGTTGAGGTAGTGGACGACGACCGGGCGGACGTGTCCGCTGCCGAAGCGGTGGTCCAGGTCGGTGAGCGCCTGCGTCGTCGCCTTGACGGCCTCGACGTCCGACATGCCCACCCTGGCACCGCCGTTGCGGGCGACGCCCTGGTCGGGGCGGGTGATCAGCCAGTCGCGGCTGGGCTCGACGAGGGCGGAGGCGGCGACCGTGGAGCCGGTGAGGAAGTCGCGGCGGCCGACGTCGCTGCGCCACAGCTCGCAGACCTGCTCGATCGCGCCGAGGACGGTCGGCGCGAAGTGCAGACCTATGCCGGTGGCCAGGTTCTTGCCGTTGGCCATGCCGATCTCGTCGATGGACACGGCGCGTCCCAGCTTGCGGCCGATCGCCTCGGCGATGATGGCCGGGGCCCGGCCGCGCGGCTGCTGACCCCGCAGCCAGCGGGCCACGGACGTCTTGTCGTACCGCAGGTCGAGGCCGTGTTCGGCGCCGCACATGTTGACCCTGCGGGCGAGCCCGGCGTTGGAGCAGCCGGCCTCCTGGATAAGTGCCTGAAGCCGTTCGTTCGGTTGCCGAGCCACGAGCGGTCGTGCGGCCATCAATTCCCCCACTTCGACGATGCGTACCTCGTCCTGGTGACAGGTGCCCATCTCATCACCGAAAAATGCCCTGTTAGAGCGGCATTTCATGTCGTTTTCGCCTTTAGCGGAACGAGCGGAACGACACGCGGACCCCAAGTGACTACCCGAATACGGGCCCGGATCGCGCACGCGCCCCCGGGCGTGCACCAGTGCGCCCGCCATGAGCCGAGGGCCCGGCCCCCGTAACTCACGCTGACGAGGGAAGTTGTGCAGCGCGTGGAAGACACCATCGGAGCACCGCGGCAGCTCACCGCCCAACTTCTCGACACGGCCGTCCGATACGCGCAGGAGCGGCACTGGGACGTGCTCCCCGGCTCCTGGATCGAGGACGACACGGGCGGCCCCGCGCTGTGCTCCTGCGCGTCTCCTACCTGCCCTGCTCCCGGCGCCCACCCGACCCGGCCCGACTGGGCGGCGCACGCCAGCGGCAGCGCCGACGCGGTACGGCGCATGTGGGGCAAGCAGCCGCGCGCCTCGGTCCTGTTGCCGACGGGCCGTACGTTCGACGCGGTCGACGTGCCGGAGGTGGCGGGGTGCCTGGCGCTGGCCAGGATGGAGCGGATGGATCTGCCGCTGGGCCCGGTGATCTGCACGCCCGACCGCAGGCTGGTCTTCTTCGTCCTGCCCGGCGCCACCGTCAAGGTGCCCGATCTGCTGCGGAAGTTGGGCTGGGCGCCCGGCTCGCTCGACCTGCGGGTGCGCGGCGAGGGCGACTGGATCGCCGCGCCGCCGACGCGGACGGGGCCGGGCGCCTCGGTGCAGTGGGCGCGGCAGCCGACCGCCCTGAACCGGTGGCTGCCGGACGTCGAGGAGCTGCTGAGCCCGCTGGCGTACGCGTGCGGGCGGGAGTTGGCGGCGGCGAGGGGCCGCTGACCCCTGCGCGCGGGGCTCACGCTCCCGAGTCCTTCGGTCACTGTCAGTGGTCGCGTCTAGGGTTGTCGGACATAGACCTTCGCGCGTCGTCCGACCAGCGGCGCGCCGGGGGCAGGGGCGCGAGACGGGGAGAGGTGCCGCCATGTCGGAGCCGCAGAGGTCGCAGGGGGAGCAGGAGTCGCAGCGGAAGCTGACGCCGTACCGGCCGGTGCCGTACGGGAGGACCGCCGAGGAGGTGTCCGAGGCGGCCGGAGACACCGATCCGGTCGCTGTGCGTGTGCGCGGGCTGTGGAAGCGGTTCGGCGAGCAAGTGGCCGTGGCCGGGATCGATCTGGAGCTGCCCGCGGGCCGCTTCATCGGCCTGGTGGGGCCGAACGGGGCGGGGAAGACGACCTCGCTCTCCATGATCACCGGCCTGCTGCGGCCGGACGACGGCAGTGTGCGGATCGTGGGCCACGACGTGTGGACGGACCCGGTCGGCGTGAAGTCCAGGATCGGCGTGCTGCCGGAGGGTCTGCGGCTGTTCGAGCGGCTGTCGGGACGTGAACTGCTCGGCTATACGGGTCGGTTGCGCGGTCTGCCGGGCGCCGAGGTCGACAAGCGCGCCGGTCAGCTCCTCGACGTCCTGGACCTGTCGGCCGCGCAGAACAAGCTGGTCGTCGACTACTCCACCGGTATGCGGAAGAAGATCGGCCTGGCCGCCGCCCTGCTGCACAATCCCGAAGTCCTCTTCCTCGACGAGCCGTTCGAGGGCGTCGACCCGGTGTCCGCGCAGGTCATCCGCGGTGTGCTGGAGCGCTATACGGAGTCAGGCGGCACGGTCGTCTTCTCCTCGCACGTGATGGAGCTGGTGGAGAGCCTGTGCGACTGGGTCGCGGTCATGGCCGCGGGCAAGATCGTGGCGCGCGGCCCGCTCGCCGAGGTGCGCGGCACCGCTCCCTCGCTCCAGGACGCCTTCCTGTCGCTGGTGGGCGCCGACCGGCGCGACGGGCAGGCGCTCGACTGGCTGAGCGGCGGCAAGTGATGACCACCTCGGCCACCGCCCCGCTCGCCGCTCCCGCGCCGCCGCCCCCGCCGGGTCGCGGTTCCTCGCTCACGCCAGTCTTCGTACGGCTCAAGCTCACCCTCTTCCGCAACGGCCTGCGCCGGTCCACCGGCCGTACGGTCGGCTGGTCCCTCGGCGTCGCCTTCGCGATGCTGTACGCGCTCGGCATGGGCGCCGGAATGGTCGCGCTGCGGAACAACCACTACGCACCGTCCGCCGCCGTCACCGTGACCGTCGTCCTGGTCGTGGGCTGGGCGATCATGCCGCTGTTCTTCTTCGGCGGCGACGACACGCTCGACCCGACCCGGCTGGCGATGCTGCCGCTACGGCCGCGCCCGCTGATAACGGCGCTGTTGGTGTCGTCGCTGATCGGCGTCGGTCCGCTCTTCACACTGCTGGTGTCGACCGGTGCGGTCGTCGCGGTCGCGCACGGCGGGGCCGCGTGGGTCGTCGCGGTCGTGGCCGTGGCCCTGACGCTGCTGCTGTGCGTGGCGCTGTCGCGGGCGGTGGCCGCCGCCAACACCCGGCTGCTGACCAGCCGGAAGGGCCGCGACCTGGCCCTGCTCAGCGGTCTGTTCGTGGCGGTGGGTGCCCAGCTCGTCAACCTCGGCGTCAACTCGCTGTCGTCCGACGGCGGTCTGCACCGGGCGACCTCGGTGGCGTCCGTACTGCGCTGGATTCCGCCCGCGCCCGCCGTGGACGCGGTGCGTTCGACGGCGCGCGGGTCGTACGGCCTGGCCGTCGTGCAACTGGCCCTCACCGTCGCCGTGCTGGCGCTGGTCCTGCGCTGGTGGCACGCCAGCCTGCACCGGCTGATGGTCTCGCCCGACGCGTCCACGCTCCAGGCGGCGCCGGAGCGCGAGGGGTCGAAGGCGCGGGGCGGGGCGGCGACGGGCCCTTCGCTGCCGGCCCGGCTGCTGCCCGGACGGCTGGTGGGCGGCCGGACGGCCACGGTGATGGAGCGGCAGTTCCGGTACCTGTGGCGCGACCCGAGGTCGAAGGCGGCGTGGGCGACCGGGCTGGCCGTCGGGCTGCTGCTGCCGCTGGTCGCGGTGGTGCAGCACGGCACCGTCTACCAGTGCCTGTGGGCGGCGGGGCTGCTCGGCATGCAGATGTACAACCAGTTCGGCATGGACGGCTCCGCTTTCTGGACGGTGTCGGCGACGATCACCACCCGCAGGGACGCGGCGCTCGAACTGCGCGGCCGGGCGCTGACGTTGGCCGCCATCGCCGTGCCGTACGTCACCGTCGTCACCACCGGCGCGGCGCTGCTGCTCCACCGGGTGTCGGCGCTGCCCGAGACGCTGGGGCTGTCCTTCGCCTTCCTGGGCGCGCTCATCGCGACCGGCAGCTACGCGAGCGTCCGCTACCCGTACGCGCTCCCGCAGGACAACCCGTTCGCCAACGCGGCGCCCGGCCAGGGCGGTCTCGTCGCGCTGAACGTCGTCGGCGGCACCTTCAGCGGCGCGGCCCTGTCGCTACCGGTGATCGCGCTGACCCTCGCCCTCCACTTCAACGATCTCCATTCGCTGCTGTGGCTGGTGCTCCCGGTGGGCGCGCTGTACGGGCTCGCGGTCGCGGCGGTCTCGCTGCGGTTCACCGCTCCGCGGCTGCTCGATCGTCTTCCGGAGATCCTGGGGGTGGTGGCGAAGGCGTGACGGACGGGGCCGGTGGCAGGTGGTCGTCGAGGGCGGTGCCGTCCTTGCCTGCCCAGCCTGTGCTGCCGTCCTTGCCTGCCCGGACTGTGCTGCTTTTCCTGTCGGCGGTGCCGGCCGTGTCGATGCCGTCCGCTCGGTCGGCGCGGCGCCGCGGGCCGCGCCATTCCGCGATCCAGTAGAGCAGCGCGAGGGCGGGCAGGGCGGCGCCGAGCAGGGCCACCGAGGTCCAGCCACCGGCGTGGTAGGCGTAGGAACCGGCTTGTGAGCCGATCGCGCCGCCGACGAAGAAGGTGGCCATGAAGGCGCTGTTGAGCCGGGACCTGGCCTGGCCGTCGAGCCGGTAGATCACCTGCTGGCCGAGGATCAGGGTGGTCTGCACGGCCATGTCGAGAAGCACCGCGGCGGCGCCGAGCGCGATGACGCTGTGCCGTCCCACCCCGGCGAGGCCGAAGGCCAGGGCCGCGGTGACGAAGGCGACGGCCGTCATCGGCCGGACCAGGCCGCGGTCGGCCCAGCGTCCGGCGAGCGGTGCCACCAGTGCGCCGCCCGCGCCCGCGAGCGCGAAGAGGCCGACCTGCCACTGGCTGTAGTTGAAGGGATCGCTGGTCAGAACGAAGGAGATGGTGGTCCAGAAGACGCTGAAGGCGCCGAACATCGCGGCCTGGTACAGCGCCCTGCGCCGCAGCGCCGGGTGCACGCGCAGCAGGCGGGCGGTGGAGCGCAGCAGCAGCCCGTACGACAGCGTGGCGGCGTCGGCTCCGGGAGCGCGGCGCGGCAGGGACCTGCGCAGTACCAGGGTCAGTACGGTCATCAGCCCGGCCGAGGTCAGGTAGACGACCCGCCAGCTGGTCGCGTCCGCCAGCAGGCTGCCGAAGGTACGGGACAGCAGGATGCCGGTCAGCAGGCCGCTCATCACCTGCCCGACGACCTTGCCGCGGCTCTCGTCCGGCGCGAGGTCGGCGGCGAAGGGCACGAGGATCTGGGCGACGACGAGCGTCGTGCCGACGATCAGCAGCGCGGCGAGCAGGACGGCGAAGCCCGGTGCGAGACCGGCAAGCACCAGACCGGCGATGGTGAGGGCGAGCAGGACGGTGGCGAGGCGGCGCTTCTCGATGACGTCGCCGAGCGGGACGATGAGCAGCAGGCCGGCGGCGTAACCGAGTTGGGAGACGGTGACGAGGCTGCCCGCGGCGACCGCGCCGATCCCGAACGCCTGGCGCAGCTCGCTGAGCAGCGGCTGCGCGTAGTAGAGGTTGGCGACGGTCAGACCGCAGGCCACGGCGAGCAGGACGATGAGGCGGCGGGGCGGGCCCGGCACGGGGACCGGTGTGGCGCCGACTGCGTGTCCGGGCCCTGCGGCGGCGGGTCCGGACGCGGGTATGTGCACGGGTTCGGGCCCTGGGGACGGTGCGTCGGACGACGGCTGGGACATCGATACCTCGTCGAAGTGGAAACCGGTTTAACCAGTTCCGAAGGTACCAGTTAAACCGGTTCCCCGGTAGAGTGGCCCGTATGACCGCGAACGGCATCGACGCCTACGCCCCGGCCCTGGACGGCGGCCGTGCTCAGCCGCGTTTCCGCGAGGGCGCCGGGCGGCTGTGCCTCGACTACCTGCGGACACTGCGCTACCGGGGCACGCCCGCGGTCACCGAGGAGCTGGCCGATCCGGAGGCGCTGATCGCCTGGGTACGGCAGTGCGGCCCCTGCTCCGACGTACCCGCCACCCCGCCCACACCCGCCCGGCTGCGCGAGGCCCGCGCCTTGCGCGAGGCGGTCCACGCGCTGGTCAGCGCCGCCATGGCCCCCGGCAGGGAACCCGGCGCGGCCCCCGGCTCCGGCCTCGGCGACACCGCCCGCGCCCGGCTCAACCGCGCCGCCGCCCACGCCGTCCCCGCCCCCCGCCTCGCCCCCTCCGGCGACCTCCAGTGGCGCGCGGACGACCCCCTCACCGCGACCCTCGCCCTGATCGCCCGCGACGCCCTCGACCTAGCCGCCACCCCCGAACTGCTGCCGCGCCTGCGCCCCTGCGCCTCCCCGACCTGCGGCGCCGTCTTCCTCGACCAGTCCCGTCCGGGGACGCGGCGCTGGTGCTCCATGGACGTGTGCGGCAACCAGGCCAAGAAGACGGCGCTACGGGCGCGGAGCGCGTAGCCGGTGACGTCAGGGGCCGAAGTGCAGGGCCCGCGCGAAGGCGTCGATGTCGTCCATCGCCCGGAGCACCCGCCCCGGATCGGGCGCCGCCGTCATCACCAGCACGTCCGCACCGTGCTCGGGCACGCGCCACGCGTAACGGAGGCCGATGGTGATGTCGTTGTCGTCCGGGTCGACGAAGTAGCGCATCACGCGGATGCCGGTGCCCAAGTGCTCACTGCCGAAGTCCTCGACGATCGGCGGCTCCACGGCGTACTCCGCGTCCGCGTGGGTGAGCTCCCGCAATTCGCCGGGCAGTTCGCCCTCGATGTCGAACTCCGCCCAGTACACGGCCAGCGGATTCCCGCGCGGGCCGTCCAGGTGGAAGTGCAGCCCGTACCCCGGATAGACGCGCGGATACCGCTCCATCCCGTACGTCAGCGCCTCGGCCAACTCCCTTACCTCGCCGGGGCCCGGCGTCAAGGCGCTGTCCTCCCAGTGCGCCTCGGCCATCACCCGCGCGTACGCGGCGGCGTCCGGGAACTCCCCCTCGCTCCCCGGCACCGGCCACCGCGGCGGGACCCACACCCACCGCGAACCGTCCACCCGCCGGGCGTCCAGCCGGCTCCCGCTCACGCGTAGCTCCAACGGAACGTCGTCATCAGCGCGTCGAACAACTCGGCCAGCGCCCTGGTGAATTCGCTGCCCGGATCCCCGTCCCCCACCGTCGAGAACGCCACCGCGAGCCACCGCCCCGCGCCCTGCCTCGGCATGGGGACGACGTAGTCGACATGCCGTGCACACGTCTCCACCGGTTCGCTCTCGCGGAGGGCCGGCGGCTCCACGTACTCCCACCGCACGCCCAACGTCCCCGCCACCTCCCGCACTTCCCCCGGCTCCCCGCCCCGCTCCTCCCCCACCAGCCGCCCCAACACGGCCTCCGCCCCCGTCTCCTCCCCCGCCCACTCCCCCGCCACCTCGGCGACCACGAACGACGCCCCCATCACCAGCCCCGCCCGCGCCTTCACCGGCACATACAGATCCAGCCCACCCCCCGCCCTCGCCTCCCGCGCCATCCCCTCCACCCTCCGGCGCACCTCCGCCCGAAACGCCATCCCCTCATCCCTCGGCACCCCCGCCGGAATCCGCTCGATCCCCCGAAACACCTTCTCGTCCAACGCCGTCGCGGTGCCCGCGCGCAGAGGGATCCGGGCCCAGCCCGGGGGCAGCACGAGGGTGTACCCGACGGGGGTGGTCGCGGCCGTCACCGGGCCGCCTCCGCCGGGGGTTTGCGGCGCAGCCGCACTTTGGCAAGCCAGGCGGTGGCTGGAGCCAGCAAGGGGATGGGCGCGAGGTAGACGATGCCGGTCGACGCGACCGCCAAGGCGTTGAACATGGCTCCGAGCCAGATATAGGCGAGCACGCCGGAGGCCCAGCCGCGAATGCGGAACAGGCCGAACATGCCGCACCACACGAATAGTTGTCCGGTAGCCGACAGCGACAACGTCTCGACGGTGAAGGTGAACCTGCTCGGGCGAAGTAGCGGCGCTGTGACGGCTAACAGGCCAAGCCCAGCAAACGGCACCACGCCTCCAGTCCGAATCAACCTGTCGCTACGTGCCAGGACAGGATCGCCATTCGCGTTGCTCACGTAGAACACGTGGACCTCGTCATCCCGCGCGGCACAGTCACCATGCCGAGCCAACCTCTCTCGTATACCGATCCTTGAAGGCTCCGTACGGACCGTAGTCCGGCTTCTCCGGCAGGGCGTCGCTGTCACCAACGGCTTTATCCGCACCGTCCACGGCGGTGGCCGCAATCCACGTTCCCTGGAACGTGCCCTTGTAGCCCTCAGCCCCCTGGCTGGCCCGCTGCACAGCGGCACTCTCCGGATACGCGGCCCGCATCCGGACCACGTCCTTGTAGAGATTCGCCGTCTCGCGGTCGCCTCCGACAAGCACCGCCTCTCGTTGGGAAGCCTCAGCCATCGGGGTGGCAGCCTCCTCCACGGCCGCGTTGCGACCGGCCCGCTCGGCTGCGGCTTTAGCGATGTTGCGGACGTGGCGGGCCCTGGCACGCGCCGCTGCTGTGGAGCCGCGACGGTTGACGGTGGCGGACGAGCGGTCGAGAACGGACCGGGAGGCCCGCGTGGCGGTGACGGCGGCCCGCTCGTCGGCAGCGGCTTGAGCGGCGAGCTTCGTCGCGGCACGTACGTCTTTGAGACCGTTCAGGGCGGCGCCCCCGATGCCCATCGTCAGCAGGCCGAAGATGTCCATGCCGACGTCGAGCCAGGAGCAGTCGCCTGCGGCGGCGAGGGCGATGTGTCCCGCTAGGACGCCGACCGCGAGCCAGACGGCGAGACCTGCGATCCAACCGGCGGGGGTGGTGAAGATCGCGACGATCGCGATGACGGTGGCGACCCAGCTCATCACATCCGCGACAAGCGAAATCGCCCCCTTCACCCCGTCGATCTCGTTCTTGCGCCGCTCCCACCAACTGTCCTTGATCTTGTCGTTGATCTCGTGCCGGATACGCGCCGCGTAGTGCGACGCCCGCTCGTCGCGGTGGGCCTCGACCCTGGTCAAGGAGCGGCGGTGCCTGGCGAGCGGGTCGTCGCTGGAGCCGGAACCGGAGCCCGGGCCCGAGGCAGATTCGGTGTCCTCAGGGGGAGCCGCCTCGGCGTCGGCGCGTGCGCCTCGCAGGATGCGGTCGGCGTCGGACTGGATGGCCTCCAATTCGCCGGCCCAGGCGGTGAGATGGCCGTGGACGCGTTCGTAGCGGCCGGCGGTCTCGCGGAGGTGGACTTCCAGTTCGCGGGCTTCGTCGCGGAGTTTGGCGGCGTAGCGGCCCTTGAGGCCGTCGCCGGCGCCGATGACCTTGAGGTCGGCGGCCTCGGCTCTGAGCATGCCCGCGAGGTGCTTCATGTGGGCGACCTCGTCGCGGATGGACTCGGGGTCGCCGGGGGTGGGATCGGTGTCGGTGAGGGGGTGCCAGTCGCGCGGGCGCGGCCTGGTGGTCGTCGCCACGGGGGTCAGCCGCTCTTGGCGAGGTGTTCGTCGGTCTGCTTGAACGTCTCGCGGGCCGCGCCGACGAGTCCGCCGACGGACTCGATGCCGCCGACGAGCTTCTTGCGGTACCACGCCCAGTTGTTGACGAACGCGTCCATCGCGCCCGCTACCGCGCCCGACCCCCAGATGTGGTGCAGGTCGTCCCGATGGACCTTGATGCTCTTGAACTCGAAGTGCAGCTTCGTCAACAGCCGCTCCGAATCGGCGAGCACCTGATCCGTCACAATGAGGTCCGCCATCCTCGTACCCCGACCACCCTCGTTGTCGCCGTCATATGCCGTTACCTACGGACTGACAACGACCCCGATCCGCCTCGGGGTTACGGGTGAATCGGATTTGACGGCGCGCGGCGCGTAAGGCAGTGCCTTCCGAGGGTCAGTTGGCGATGCTGCCGCGCCATTCGGGGAGCAGTTCGTCCAGGAGGGCTTCGACGCGGGGCGGGAGGCCGCGGCTGGGGCCGCTGAGGGAGTCGCTGCGGGCGATGAGGGAGTTGGCGGCGGCCTGGAGGCGGGCGGGGTCGCCGGTGGCCTGGGTGGCGCGGAGGAGTTCGAGCCAGAGGCGCTCGTCGTTGGGGGAGACGACCAGGGCCGCCTCGATGGCCGCGACGGCCGCCTTCGGCTTGGCCGCGTCGAGGTGGAGGGCGGAGAGCGCGAGGGCGATCTCGGCGACGAGGACGGGGTGTTGGGCGTCGACTATCTCGTGGGAGAGCCAGCCGTAGCGGCCCGCGGTGCGGTCCTGGAGGAGCGGGCCGCGGGCCAGCGAGAGGGCCTGGGTGAGCAGGCGGCGGCGGGCGGTGGGGTCGGAGGCGGCGCTGCCCTCGGTGGACTCGTGGTGGAGGGTCTGGAGGACGTCCCAGTCGGAGACGACGGAGGAGGCGAGGACGATCCGGCCGGTGTCGTCGATGGTGAGCCGGGCGATGCCGCCGGGGTCGGTGCCGAGCCAGTCGCGGAGGCGTTCGACGAGGGCGTCGCGTACGTCCTCGGTGACGCCGCGCGGCCAGAGCGCGGAGGCCAGGACGCGGGGGTGGACGCCTTCGCGGTGCAGGAGGAGCAGGGCCAGGGCCTCGTGGAGGAGCTGGCTGCGCTCGGCGGACGGCTCGTCGACGCCGACGAGTTCGAAGGAGCCGAGCAGGCGCGCGTACACGCCGGGCCGTCCCTGGTCGGAGAGGTCCACCATGAACGGCGGGGCGTCGGGGCCCGATCCGGGGCCGTCCTCGCCGCCCGCCTCGGCGAACAGCCGCAGCACGGCCTGGTATTGATCGGCGGGCAGCACCTGCGCTTCGAGGTCGAGGCCGAGCAGCGGGGCGAGCAGCCGTCCCGCGGAGGTGATCTCCAGCTCCCAGGCGGCGCCCGGCATGTCGGGACGGCTGGAGGCGACGAGGTAGCCGATGCCGAGCCGGCCCGCGTCGGAGGCGAGTTCGGCCAGCCGGTTCGCCTCCTCCTCGGTGGGCTCGGCGGCGAGCAGGACGAGGTGCGGTGCCCATTGGGTGTGCTGGGCGCGGCCGGTGCGGCCGGTGAGGACGCTGTCCTGGCCCGCCGTACGCAGGGCGCCCGCCCGCTGCGCGGTCTCCGCGGACATCGTCTCGATGACCTCGGGCACGTCGGCGAGGTGCCGGACGCGGGCGGGGGCGAGGGCCGTGAGGTCCTCGGCGAAGCCGAC
This sequence comes from Streptomyces sp. NPDC088197, assembly GCF_044741185.1. Lineage (NCBI taxonomy): Bacteria > Bacillati > Actinomycetota > Actinomycetes > Kitasatosporales > Streptomycetaceae > Streptomyces > Streptomyces sp. NPDC088197. The sequence continues at coordinate 260,773 of NZ_JBIUSD010000009.1, read as the reverse complement.
GAGGGTGACGGTCATCCGGTCCGACCAGCCGTTGGTGGCCAACTCCGAGGCGACGGAGGCCAGTACGGCCTCGCGGTCGGCGGCGGCTCCGGACAGCGAGACGATGCCGGGCACCGCTTCGAGGTTGAGCAGCAGCCGCGCGCCGTCGAGCGTGCCGAGCGCGACCAGGCCGGGGTACGGGGCCGCCGCCGACACGTCCGCGTCCTCGGTGAGGTCGGCGCGGTCGAGCCGCCAGAAGGTCTGGTCCTGGCCGAGCTGCCAGGGGGCCGGCGGCTGGCCCTCGGGCCAGGCCAGTTGCAGGTGCAGGGCCTCGTCGGTGAGCCACGCGGCGTAGACGGTCGGGAGCTTGAGGCCCTCGGCGTCGAGGCGGCCGGACAGCGCGCGCAGCGCGCGGTCGAGGAAGGCGACGGTGTCCTGGTCGGCGCCCACGCGCAGCGCGTCGGCGGCGTCGGCCTGCGGCCCGGTGGGGGTGCGCGGCGTGCGCAGGCCGCCCGCGGTGACCGACTGCCACAGGGCCGTACGACGGCGGCGGCCGAGCGCGGCGAGCAGGCCCGCGGCCAGCAGCGGGGCGGCGATCAGCGCTTCGGACAGGTCGAAGCCGTGCGAGTGGGAGGAGGAGTTCGCGGTGAAGGCGGCGGTGGGCCCGTGCTCGGGTGCCGTCTCGGCGTGGGCCGGGGTGGTGACGGCCGCGTGGCGACCGCCGGACCCGCCCGTACCGCCCGTACCCGTACCGCCCGTACCCGTACCGCCGGGGCCGGTCTCGGCGGACGCGCTGTCGGTGGAGCCGGAACCGCCCGATCCGCCGCCCTGGGCGCCGGTCCCGCCGCCGCCCTGCTCGGCCGCCGCGTGCTGGGCGGAGGCGTGCGCGCCCTCGGCCGCGGTGTCCTTGGCGCCGCCGTGCTCGGCGTAATGCTGCACGTCGGGCGCGACGTGCGTGGCCGCGACGGGCATCTCCACGAGGTCGCCGCCGTGCGCGTCGGAGGGCATCTCCATCACCCAGCCGGGCCGGATGAGGCTGGCCTGCGACAGCTTGGAGCCGTCCGGCTGCACGCGGTCCTTGTTGAGCTGGTAGATCTCGTTGTACCTGCGGCCGTCGCCGAGGTGGCGCTGCGCGATCTCCCACAGCGAGTCGTGGTGCCGGCCCTCGGGCGGCTGGATCCGGTAGAACTTGGTGTCCTTGTGCGCCGACTGACCCGCGCTCTGGTGCGATCCCGCCGCGTGCTGGGCGGCCTGCTGATGCGGTACGGCGGCGCTGACGGTACGTGCCTGGTGCTGCTGGCCGGGGGTCTGCTGCGCGGTGGCGGCCACGCCCGGCCGCGCCTGGCTCTCGTGCTGGTTGCCCTGGCCGAGTTGGGACAGACCGGGGACGAGGCCCGCGGTGCTCACGCCGACGAGCAGCAGCGCCGCGATCAACTGCCGTGCCAGCAACTGGCTCGGGCCCGCGCCCGGCACCCGGCTCGGCATGCCCACGCCGGAGACCGCCGCCTTGGTCTCGACCAGCACGCACGCCGTGAACTGCGCCCAGGCCAGCCATACGATCACGGCAAGTGTGTTGACGAACGTCTCGCTGGTGATGGGCTGTTGCACCAGGTCGGAGTCGAAGTGGTGCGGGAACGGCGACCCGATGAAGTACAGGAGCGCGCCCGGCACCCCCACCACGAGCACGGCGAGCGCCAGGAACGCGCCGAGCGCGCGCACGAAGTCGCCGAACGTACGGTGCCTGCGCGGCGGGCGCGCCGCCGCCCCACCCTGCTGCGTACGGTTACGTCCCGTGGCGGTCGTGCGTGCCATGGCTGCTTCCTCTGCCTTCGGTTGGAGCGGCTGGTGCTTCGGCTGAACGGCTGGTGCTGAACGGCTGATGCTGAACGACTGGTGCTGTACGGCTGGTGCTATACGGCTGGTGCTATACGGCTGGTGCTGTACGAATGCTGCTAAGGGCTGCTTGTCACGGACTAGTTGGCCGGTCCCGTGACGGACTCGGCCGCCGCCGTACCGTGGACGACGATGTTGTGGTCGTAGAAGAAACCGGTGAGCATCGGCTCATACGTGAGCTGGACGGTCACCTCCACCCGGTTGGGCAGGGCGGAGGTGCAGTAGGAGGCCATGACGTCGGCCGGGCTCAGCCCCGACTGCTCGGCGAAATTCCTGACCCTGCCGGTGCAGGCCCCGGTGTTGATCACGGGCTGGGTGCCCGCGGGAGCGTTGCGCAGCGCCTCGACGTCGATGTCCTGGGCCGCGTAACGGGCCGCCTGCTCGGCTATGTCGGCGGCGCGCTCGCGCTTGGAGATCGACAGTCCGCCGTCGACGACGAAGGCGGCGAGCGCCATGAACACCACGGCGAAGATAAGCATCGCGGCGGTGCCGGAGCCGCGGTCGGGGCGGCGTACCACCCTCCGCGCCACCCTTCCTACGAGGCGCCGTACGACGTGCCGTGTCCGGTGCATCGGTCACTCCGCCCGTCGGTACGGGTCGAGCGGTGAGGCCGCCGTCGACGTGATCGTCTTGTTGATCTTGAGGCCGAGCGAGGCGAGGCCGCGGATGGTGCAGCTCACCTCGACCCTGAAGAGGGTGTCGGCCTCGAAGCCCTCGCTGGTCTTCTTCACCGACAAGGTGCCGGCCACGCAGGTGTCGCCGAGGTCCGCCCGGGCCGCCGCGATCGCCTCGGACATGGCGACGCCCTGACTGCGCTGGATCGACCCCGCACGGGCGGCGTCCCTGGCGGCGCCGTCCACCGCGCCCCGGCCGTCGACGAGTTGGCCGAAGGCGACCAGGATCAGGATGAACAGGATCATGATCGGGGCGAGGATCACCACCTCGATGGTGGACAGCCCTCCGTCGGCCCGCTCCCCCACCCGTCTGGTGCGCAGTGCGGTTCGCAGTCGGGTACGCATCGGATCAGCCCCCGTTGTCCGGTACGAAGCGCTCCACCGGCCCCTGGGAACTCTCGTTCACCTTGAAGTGGAAGCCGGGGAAGATGGTCGGTACGTCGGCCGTGACGCGCACGCCGACCGTGGCCGCGTCCGGCTGCAAGGACGTCACCTTGCGGCCGTCCAGCAGATTCGGTCCGAGCTGGTCGATACGGTCCTCGGCCGCGCTGGTCGCCTTACCCGACCAGCCGCCGGGATCGGCGTCGGCCTCCGCCCGCGCCTTGCGGGCACCGGCGTGCGCGGCCGCCTGCGCGACATGGTCGGCGAAGGAGTACAGACCGAACTGCACCGTCGCGAAGATCATGAAGAACAGGACCGGGGTGAGGAAGACGAACTCGATCGCGGTCATCCCGCGGTCATCGCCGGTAGGCGCCCCCGCGCCGCTTACCGCTCTCGTGCTCGTACGGCTGCCCACGCCGCTGTCGCCGCGGGCGGCGTCCAGCCTGCGGCGTACGGCGTGGTGCAGCGCGTCGATTCGTCGTTCCATCACGGATATCGGTCCCGGCCTCAGCAGGTCTTGCTGTCCGTGGTGTTCGAGATGCAGTTGCCGACGTCCGATGCCTTGCCCTTGAGGGCGCCGTTGATGATGACGGCGACCACGCCGACGACGGTGACGACCACCGCGGAGATGATCACCCACTCGACGGCGGAGGCACCGCGGGACAGGCCCTCGGAACGGGCGCGCTCGACGCGCCCCTTGAGGAAGGTGAGAAGGAAGTCGACAGCCGGATGGCTGACCTTGGGCAAGCGGTTCATGGTTCAAGTCCTCTCGACTCGACGCTCGGCGTTTCGATGACAGTGGTGCTCAGGAGGGACGGTGACGATCGGAGACAGTGGTGCTCAGAGACGTTGGTGGTCAGACCTGGAACACGCGCATCGCGGCGGGAAAGATCAGGAAGACCAGGAAGCCCGCGCACAGCAGGAGTTGCGCGACGAGCATGGACTGGGACTTCTCGCCCGCGGATCCCTCGATCTCGGCGAGTTCCCGGTGCCGCATCGTCTCGGCGCGCGAGGCGAGCGACTCGCGGACCTTCGCGCCGTCGTCGGCCACCAGGCCGAGTGTGACGGACAGGTCCCTCAACTCCTCGACGCCCAGCTCGTCGCCGAGTCTGCCGAGGGCCACCCACTGGCTGGTGCCGGTGATCCGGGCATCGGCCAGGCAGTTGCGGATACGGGTCAGGGCCCAGCCGTCGCTGATCTCGGCGGCGGCCATCAGGGCCTCGGGCAGACCGCGGCCGCCCGCGAGGTTCATCGACACCAGGTCGAGGTAGGCGCCGATGACCCGGCGCAGGTCCTTGCGCTTGTCGGCGGCGTCGCGGCGCACTTCGAAGTCCGGCAGGAGGAAGAAGACGCCGCCGCAGATCAGGGCCATCCAGACCGGGATCACGGGGTTGCTGCCCATGCCGAGCTGCCAGATCACGGCGAAGAGGAACGGCCCGAAGATCACACCGGCCGCGGCCAGGATGATCTTCGTGGCCAGGAAGTTCTCCCAGCTCCGGTCGAGCACGGCGAGGTCGGCGCGGAGCGAGCGCTGCTCCCAGCCCTGCTGGAGGTAGAAGGTGGCGACCCGCTGGCCGACGCGGCCCTTGAAGTCGGTCGGCGCGGAGTGCGCCGGTCCGCTGCTGACCGGGCCCGCGGCGCGCATCGCGTCGATCTGCGCCACCGTGTGCACGGCGCTGCGCTTGCCAGGCATGAGCGCCCGGATGAGGACGAAGACGCCGAGGCCGACGGCCGCGCCGACCAGGCAGGTGAAGAGGATGTTGTTCATCGTGCCGCCCCCTGACCCGGGATGGCCTGGCCCGGTACGCCGCCGTGGCCGGGCACACCGCCGCGGCCAGGTGCCGTCGCGTGGCCGGGTGCGGCGTGCCCCGGCGCTCCGTGACCCGGCAGCGGCTGGCCGGGGGTCGCCTGTGCGTGGGCGCCGTGGCCGGGCGGCACTCCGATGCGGTCGGCGGCCGAAACGCGCTCCGGCTCATGGACCAGGAACCGGTCCGGCGTCTCGATGTTCGACAGCTTCCGCAGCCACCAGAATCCGGCCGCGAACAGCGCGCACACCAAGGTGAGTACGGCCTGGCCGATCGCCGTGCCGTACGGCTCGACGAAGCTGCGGTTGAAGATGGCCAGACCCAGCACGAAGGCCACGGACACCACGACGACGATCTGCACACTGCGCCGGGTGCTCGCGCGCTGCGCCATCACGCGCTGCCGCATGTCCACTTCCTCGCGGGCCGACTTGGCGAGCGCGCCGAGCACTTCGCGCAGACCGGGTCCGCGCAGGCGGGCGTTGAGGATGAGCGCGGCGATGATGATGTCGGCCGACGCGTCGTTGATCTCGTCGGCGAGGTGCTGGAGCGCTTCCGGCAGCGGGGTGCGCGACCTGAGGCGGTCGACGAGCGACGACAGGTGGCCGCGCAGTGCGGGTGCGGCGGCGCGGGCCGAGGCGGGTATGGCCTGTTCGAGGCCGACGGCGCCCGCGATGGTGTCGCGCAGCGACTCGGTCCAGGCCGCCAACGCCTCGACGCGCTTCATCGCGGCGCGTTCCTCCGCCGCGCCGCCGAAGAGCTTGTCCCAGGTGAAGACCAGCACGGCGGTGGAGACACCGAGGACGGCCCAGCGGGTCAGGCCGAGGACGACGAGTCCCGCGACGATGGCGAGCGAGCCGCGCTGCGACAGGAAGCGCATGAACTCCGCCGCTTTGTCGCCGGACGACTCACCCGGCGCTGTCGCACCGGGCTTGGGCGCCCAGCCGCGCATCGCGAGGACGAACAGCGCGATACCGCCGCCGACGGCGGCTCCGGCGAGCAGTCCGTAGAGCACGGACAGGGAGAAGATCCCGGTCATTACCGCCACACCCCCGTGGGCTGGTAGCCGTTGGCGAGGAGTTCCTCGAGGCAGGAGATCGGGGCGTGGGGCAGTGCCACGCCCTCCCGCCCCTCGGCGAACACCTCGCTGGACAGTACGCGGCCGTCCACGCCGTTCACCTCACGGACGGAGGTGACCACACGGCGCAGGGTGCCGCCGCGCTGGAAGTCGTTGCGTCGCTGCACGAAGACGACGAAGTCGATGGCGCCCGCCACCAGCATCTGCGACGCCTCGACCGGCAGCCGCTCGCGCGCCTGGAGTGCGTAGGTGGAGATGCGGTTGAAGACCTCGGCGGAGCTGTTGGCGTGAATGGTGGACAGGGAGCCGTCGTTGCCCTGTGACATCGCGTTGAGCATGGTGACGATCTCGTCGCCGAGCACCTCACCGACGATGACGCGCGAGGGGTTCATGCGCAGCGAGCGGCGGACCAGCTCGGCCATCGAAATGGCGCCCTGGCCTTCGGAGTTGGGCAGCCGCTCCTCGAACGCCACGACGTTGGGGTGGATCTCGGGGAACTGGTCGAGGCCGAGTTCCAGCGCGCGCTCGACGGTGATCAGGCGCTCGTGCGGCGGGATGACGTTGGCCAGCGCGCGCAGCAGCGTCGTCTTTCCGGCGTTGGTGGCGCCGGCGATCATCACATTCTTACGGGCGAGGACGGCGGCCGACAGGAAGGAGCCCAACTCCGGGGTGAGCGTGTAGTTGCCGACCAGGTCGGAGAGGAAGACCTTGCCGAGGCGGGCGCGGCGGATGGACAGCGCGGGGCGGCGCGTGACGTCCATGACGGCGGAGAGCCGGGAGCCGTCCGGGAGCCGCAGGTCGAGTTGCGGGTTCGCGGAGTCGAAGGGGCGCGAGGACAGGCCGGAGTACGCGCCGAGCACCTGGATCAGCTCGATGAGTTCCTCGTCGGACTCGGCGACCGGCTCGACCTGGAGCTCGCGGCCGTCGGAGTAGCCGACGAAGACCTGGTCGCAGCCGTTGATGTCGATGTTCTCGACCTCGGTGTCGTCGAGCAGCGGCTGGAGCCTGCCGACGCCGAAGAGCGCGGCGTGCACGGCTGCCGCGTACGCCTCCTCGGCCTGCGCGTCGGGCGGGGTGCGGCCGAGGTTGATCTCGGCGCGGGCGTAGTCCTCCAGGATCTGCGCGATGATCGCCCGCGCGAACTGCCGCTCGTCCTCGGGTGACATGGCGGGTTCACCGGTCACCTGGTCCAGTCGGCGCTGTTCCGAGATGCGGTCGCCCGCCTCCTGCCGGAACCGCTTGACCAACTGGTGGTCGACGGTGCTCATCGGAGCACTCCGTACCGGTGCGGTACGTCGGCGGTGATCTGCCGGGCCGAGCGGATCAGCAGGGACTTGTCCAGGCGGCCCCGGCGGCGGCCGTTGAGGGTGTCGGCGCCCGCCGTGTCGTGGGCGAGGGTGCCGACGACCCGTGCGGAGATCTGCGAGGCCACCAGCATCTCGTTGACCTGGCTGGCCTGTCGGGCGCTGTGGCTGGGGTCGGTGATGAGCACGATGCCGATCGGCGGGTGGCCGAGCGCGGCGGCGGCGCCGCGCTGCGAGCCGTGCAGTTTGGCCGACAGCGCACCGGCCCTGTCCCGTACCCGCGCGAGGTGTTCGGGTTCGGTGCGGGCCACCAGGAGGACGAGGGCGGCGTGCGAGAAGAGGTCGAGGGTGGGCGAGTCGGCGCCGATCCGGCCGCAGTCGGCGATCACGTCGGCGGCGCCGTTGGGCGACTCGGCGAGCGTGGCGAACGCCTGGCCGAGCATCGGCCACAGTCCGGACAGACCGGCGGCCTGTTCGGCGCTGCCGATGCCGACGAGGACGTCGAGTCCGCCGGCCAGCGGCTGGGCGTGGTCCCACAACTGCTCGGCGGCCAGGCCGCGTCGGGCGGTGGCGGCCAGCGAGAGCAGGCCGGTGTTGGGGTCGAGCATGCCGCCGTGCGCGGCGGGTGAGCGGTAGACGAGGTCGCCGCCCGCCGGGTCGGCCTCCGCCAGCAGGACACGGCGCGGCCAGACGGCGGCGAGCGCGACGGCGCTGGTGGTGACGCCTGGTGAGCCCTTGTCCGCGGCGATTGCGATCAGTGCCATGACGTATTCGCCCGCTCGCTCAGTTCTTGCTGTCGGGCATGAGCACGAGCGCCACTTCGTTCGCCGCGGCGGCGAGGGTGAGTTTGCCCGCGACGGAGGAGTCCGCGATCACGGTGACCAGGGTGTCGCCGCCACCGAGCCCGGAGGAGTCGGACTTCACGGACTTGATGATCAGGCTGTCGCTGATCAGCGTGTTGGCGCTCGCTCCGCCGCTGTCGCCCGAGGAGCCGTTCTGCCCCTTGGCCGCGTCGTTCCCCACCAGATACGCGGCGACGGTGTGGCCGTTGGCGAGACCGTCGGGGAACACGCCCTGCTTGAGGGAGAGTCCGACCAGCGACTTCCCGGCCGGGAGGGCGCTGCTGTTCGTCACCATCTCCTTGACCAGGACGGAGCCTTTGACGATGTTCGTGGACGCCCGGTAGTTCTTCTCCAGGTCGCCGCGCTGCTTCCACAGCACGAAGTTGACCCCGGAGTCGTCGGAGACCATGACCTCGCGGAGCGCGGAGGCGGGAATCCGGTCCCCGACCGGGATGTCCTGGTCGATCTTCACGACCGAGATCTTGTTCCCCGCGCGCATGACCATCACGGTGGCACCGAGCGCGCCGACGAGAATGAGCAGCACGGCCAGTGCGGCCAACGCGGGTTTGCGCTCCCGCGACACTGTCGGCAGCCGCTCTCCGCCCATCGGCGCCCCATGCATGGGCGCGGATCCGGACTGACGGCTGTTACTGCCGCCGCCCGCAGCGGAACGTTCTCTGGTCCTCACGTCACTGCCCCCGTCGAGCCGGCGTGCTTCTTCGAAATCGGTTGCGTGGGGAGAGACTGCCGCGCTCCTGTCCGGCGACAGCCCGCAGGCCGATGTCAAGTCACCGCACGCTATCAGCGCCTTACAAACACCCTCAAGGCGCATCCCGTGACAAGCGACTCACAGCCTTGCAACAGAACGGAACGGCTTCCGTGACATGCCCACGCTCGGGCCGCACGCTACCCCACCCGCCCCGTCCACCCCTCTTCCCTCCGGCCTGAGGACCACTGTCCCACCCGCGACGGGGGCCGTGTCCAGCCCTGTTCCCGGCCTGTGGATAAACCGGTGCAGGTTATCCACAGGCCGGGCACCTGAGGCCCCACGACCGGCCTCCAGCGGATATCGTCCTGAGAAACCAAGTCGAATCCGGGGGAACGAGGAACGTCGTGCGTCTGTCGTTGACCGTGGTCGACCCGCTCGGCGGGGACCGCGCCGATGTTGTGGTGGAGACCGAGTCCGCGTCGACCGTCGCGGATGTCGCGCGCGAGCTCGGACGGAAAGTCGGCGGAGGCGGCGCGGAGATCATCTCGATCTCCGGTGGCCCCTCGCGCGCGCCCGGCTCGCCCGCGGTGTACGTGGACGGGTACGCGGTGGACCCGAGTTGGTCGGTGGCCCAGTCACCGCTGCGCGAGGGCGCGGTAGTCAGCCTCTACGACCCGGCGGGCTGCCTGCCGGGCGAGCCCGCCGGTGTGGTCGAACTGCGGGTCGCGGGCGGCCCGGACGCGGGCGCGGTCCACCGTCTGGGCATCGGCAAGGTGGAGATCGGGCGCGGTGCCTCGTCCCGCATCCGCATCGACGACTCGGAGTTGGCGGAGCGCGCCGCGGTGCTGACCGTGGGCATGGGCGGCACCTGCCAGGTCACGGTCGGCGGCGACACGAAGGAATGGCCGCTCGGCGACCAGCTCTCCCTCGGCAACAGCCTTCTGGAGCTTGGCCCCTATATCCCGCCGAACGCGGCGCTGCATCCCGGCGAGGACGGGGCGACCTACGACTACAACCGTCCGCCGCGGCTGTCACCGCCCGAGCGGACCACCGTCTTCCGGCTGCCGACCCCGCCGAAAGAGCCGGCCGGACGGCCGCTGCCGTGGCTGATGGCGGTCATGCCGCTGCTCATGGCCGTGATGATGGCCTTCATGATGCACCGCATGATGTACCTGTTCATGGCGGTCGTCAGCCCGATGGTCATGGTCGGCAACCACTTCATGGACAAGAAGAACGGCCGTAAGTCGTACGCGAAGACGGTCACCGAGTTCCGCGAGCGCAAAGAACGCATCGAGCAGGACGCCAACAAGGCGCTCGACCTCGAACGCAAGGACCGGGCCGCGGCCTCGCCCGACCCGGCGACCGTGCTCAACACCGCGACGGGGCCGCGCACCCGGCTGTGGGAGCGGCGGCGCGGCGACGCCGACCACCTGCTGATCAGGGTCGGCACGGCGAAGCTGCCGTCCGAGGTGATCCTGGACGACCCGGAGCAGGAGGAGCACCGCCGCAAGGTCAACTGGGAGATCGACGACGCCCCGGTCGCGGTGGAGTTGCGCAGGCTCGGCGTGATCGGTTTCGCGGCGCCCGGCGACGACGCGCGGGCGATGGGCCGTTGGGCGGTGGCGCAGATGGCGACGCTGAGCAGCCCGATGGATGTGCAGTTCTATGTGCTCACCGAGCAGTCGGGGCAGCAGAGTTGGGACTGGGTGCGGTGGCTGCCGCACTCGCGGCCGACCGACGGGCAGGACGCCAGCGCGCTGCTGGGCACGGACGCCGAGACGGTCGCGGCGCGGGTCGCTGAGCTGACCTCCATTCTGGACGGACGGCAGAAGGCGAAGCAGAAGGCGGGCAGCGCGGCCAATCACGCGGCCTTCTTCAAGGACCCGGACATCGTGGTGATCCTCGACGGGTCGCGACGGATGCGGTCGCTGCCCGGTGTGGTGCAACTGCTGCGCGAGGGCCCAGGTGTCGGGATGTTCGCCATCTGTCTGGACTCCGAGGAGCGCTTCCTGCCCGGCGAGTGCCAGGCCGTGGTGATTGCGGAGTTCGAGGCGCCCGCCGTGGACGCGACCGTCGCTTCCGTTCCGGAGACCGCCGCGGCGGCCGCGCCCCGGCAGGGCGGCTTTCCCTCGGTGAACGCCTGGTACGCGGGCGCGCAGCAGGCCCAGGCGGTGGCGGCGGAACCGGCCTCCGGCGCCTTCCGGTTGCGCGTCGAGCAGGCGGGGGTGGCACGCATCCGCAAGGTGCGGCCCGACCTCGTCTCGCCCGCCTGGTGCTCCCGGCTGGCCCGCTGCCTGTCGCCGATCCGGGACATCAGCGGTGACGCCGAGGATTCCGCGATCCCGTCCGCCAGCCGCCTGTTGGACGTCCTGGAGATCGAGCCGCCGACGGCCGACGCCATCGCCTCGCGCTGGCGGCTGAGTCCGATCTCCACCCAGGCGGTGGTCGGCGAGTCCTACGACGGTCCGTTCGCGATCGACATCCGCAAGGACGGGCCGCACGGCCTGATCGCGGGTACGACCGGTTCGGGTAAGTCGGAGCTGTTGCAGACCATCGTGGCCTCGCTCGCGGTGGCGAACACCCCCGAGGCGATGACGTTCGTGCTCATCGACTACAAGGGCGGCTCGGCGTTCAAGGACTGTGTGCAACTCCCGCACACCGTCGGCATGGTGACCGACCTCGACGCCCACCTGGTGGAGCGCGCGCTGGAGTCGCTGGGCGCGGAGCTGAAGCGGCGCGAGCACATCCTGGCCGAGGCCGGGGCCAAGGACATCGAGGACTACACCGACCTGATGCGGCGCCAGCCCGAGCTGAAGCCGATGCCGCGGCTGCTGATCGTGATCGACGAGTTCGCCTCGATGGTCCGTGAGCTGCCCGACTTCGTCACCGGTCTGGTCAACATCGCCCAGCGAGGCCGTTCGCTGGGCATCCACCTCATCCTCGCCACGCAGCGGCCGAGCGGTGTCGTCTCGCCGGAGATCCGGGCCAACACCAACCTGCGGATAGCGCTGCGCGTCACCGACGGCAGCGAGTCCTCCGACGTCATCGACGCCCCGGACGCGGGCAACATCTCCAAGTCCACTCCGGGCCGCGCCTATGTGCGGCTCGGCGCGACCTCGCTGGTCCCCTTCCAGTCCGGCCGGGTCGGCGGACGGCGGCCGGGCGCGGTCGAGAACGTGACGGTGGCGCCCTGGGTGGGCATCGTCGACTGGTCGCAGCTCGGCCGTTCGGCCCCCCGCCGCCCCGCGGGCGCCAAGGGCGAGGAGGACGAGATCACCGACCTGAAGGTGCTCGTCGAGGCGATCTGCGAGGCCAACGAGCGGATGGCGATCCCGCCGCAGCACAGCCCGTGGCTGCCCGCGCTGCCCGACAGTCTGCTGCTTGACGAGCTGCCGACGCCGGTCGCCGCGGGGGCGCTGCCGCCCGCCGCGTACGGCATCGAGGACCTGCCCGCGCTCCAGGCACGGCGCCCGGTGGCCATCGACTTCCACACCTTCGGCCACCTGTTGGCGGCGGGCGCCCCGCGCTCCGGCCGCTCCCAGCTCCTGCGGACGATCGCGGGCTCGCTGGCCCGTACGCACTCCACCGCGGATCTGCACCTGTACGGCATCGACTGCGGCAACGGCGCGCTGAACGCGCTGACGAAGCTTCCGCACTGCGGCGCGGTCGTGGGCCGTGCGCAGTCGGAGCGGGCGATCCGGCTGATCGGGCGGCTCAAGGCGGAGATGACGCGCCGTCAGGAGCTACTGGCCGGTGACGGGTTCGCGGACATCGGCGAGCAGCGCGCGGCGGTGACCACCGAGGAGGAGCGGCTGCCGCACATCGTGATCCTGCTCGACCGCTGGGAGGGCTGGACGCCCTCGCTCGGCGAGCTGGACCACGGGGCGCTCAGCGACGAGCTGTTCATGTTCCTGCGGGAGGGCGCCTCGGTCGGCATCCACCTGATCATCACCGGTGACCGCACGTTGATGGCGGGCCGGATCTCCACGCTCACCGAGGACAAGATCGCCTTCCGGCTCGCGGACCGCTCGGACTTCTCGCTGATCTCGGTCAATCCGCGCAAGGTGCCGGACGAGATCCAGCCGGGCCGCGCGTACCGGGCGGAGTCCGGTATCGAGACGCAGGTCGCGCTGCTCACCGACGACTCCACCGGTCAGGGCCAGGCCGCGGCGCTGGCCGCGATCGGCGCCGCCGCCACCGAGCGGGACGCGGCGCTGCCCAGGGCGCGGCGGCCGTTCCGGGTGGACGTGCTGCCCTCGCGGCTGTCGTTCGCCGACGCGTGGGAGATGCGCGACACCGACGCGGCGCGCAATCCGCTGTGGGCGCTCGTCGGCGTCGGCGGCGACGAACTCACCGGCTACGGGCCCAACCTGTCCGACGGCCTGCCCGCGTTCGTCATCGGCGGCCCCGGCAAGTCGGGCCGCTCGACGCTGCTGCTCACCCTCGCGCGCAGCTACCAGCAGCAGGGCGTGAAGCTGGTCGTCGCGGCTCCCCGCCCGTCGCCGCTGCGTGAACTGGCGGGCGCTGAAGGGGTGTTGCGGATGTACACCGACAGCGACATACCCGCCGACGACCTGGGCAAGGCGCTGGAGGAGGCCGAGGGCGGCCCGGTGGTCGTCATGGCCGACGACGCGGAGCTGCTGCGCGACTGCGACGCCAAGGATGTGCTGAAGGAGATCATCGCCCGCGGTTCCGACCACGGCCGGGCCGTGGTCATCGCGGGCGGCGAGGAGGACATCTGCTCGGGCTTCTCCGGCTGGCAGGTCGACGCCAAGAAGGCGCGGCGCGGTGTGCTGCTCTCGCCGCAGCAGACCATGAGCGGTGAACTGATCGGTACTCGGTTGAGCCGCAGCAGCGTCGGCGGGCAGGTCACGCCGGGCCGGGCTCTGCTCCACCTCGGCGACGGTGAGCCGCTGACGGTGACGGTGCCGCTGACCACCTGAGCGACCGCCGTGGGGACCGGCGGCCTGACGGGCCGCCGGTCAGCTGCTCGGCAGTCCCGTGCGGGAGAAGGTGTCGGTCGGGCCACCGGTCCAGCGCACGGTGAGGGTCTTGCCGTCGCCGGTCAGTTCGCCGCGGCCGGAGGTGCGTTCCTTGTCGCCGTCCATGCAGGTCAGCGTCAGGCCGAGGCCGCCGCGGTCGGTGTAGGTGCCGCCGCACAGGTGGCTGCTGGTCAGCCCGGCCTTGCCCTTGCCGAGAACGAGTTGGACCTTCGTCGAGCCCTGCGTCGCCAGCCAGACGCCCTCGACGCCCTGCGTCGAGTCGCCGCCGACGACGGAGGAGGCGGTGGGACCGCCCGACGCCCCCGGCTCGGCCGACATGCTCGCCGCCGTGCCCGGAGTGCCGGTCGCGGACGCGCTCGCGCTCGCGCTCGCGGGCGGCGCCTTCTTCGCCTCGTTCCCGCCGCCACTGCCGCACCCGCTCACAGCGAGTGCGGTGACGACCGCCACCGCGGCGATTCCCGCTCCCGTGGACGTACGACGAAGCACCTGAACTCCCCCATGTCGCTGTCTGGACCCGGCGTCGGCAAGCTACCAGCAGGTCCCCGAAGCAGGCGTGGGTGAATCCGCGCACACACGCGACTGCCACAGGACCGTGACCAGTGGGCCATCGACGGCCCGCATACGCCTAATAGAGTAGGGGCCCTGAGATCCGCACGCGGCCCGCGGAATCTTACGTAATGCCGAGAAAGGGTTGATTTTCCATGGGGGACTTGCAGATCAACGGGACGGTGATGGGGGACTTGCGAAAGACGTTCTCCACCATTGCGGACCGAATGGACACGGTGAGCCGGGCGATGGGCAATGCCAACGGCGAGTCGGTCGGCGCGCCCAAGCTGATAGACGACGTCCACGACTTCGCCGACGACTGGCACTACGGCATCAAGCAGATCGGCCAGCACGCCGACACCGCGGTCCACATGATCGACCAGATCGGCAAGACCTTCGACGACGCCGACCTGCAACTCGCCAACTCCCTCAAGACCGGCGGGAAGTGACGGGCGTGACGCGCAGCTTTCCGCATCTGGGCTTCGACCCCACGCCCGGGGACGTCGAGCGCACCCGCTCACTGGCCCGGCAGATCGGTGATGTGCACACCGAGTTGAGCACCACGGTCTCCGAACTGGGCCGGCTCGACTGCGGTTACTGGAAGGGCGAGGCCGCCAGGGCCTTCATTTCTCACATCGACAGCGATGTCACCCCGTTGATCAAGAAAGCGCACGACTCCTTCGGCCGCGCGTCCAGCGCGCTGGGCCGCTGGGCCGAGCAGCTCCACGGCTTCCAGGCGGAGGCCGACACGCTGGAGCGGGAGGCCGCCACCAAGCAGGGCACACTCGACCACGCGAAGACCGCGGCGGGCATCCCCACGGACAACAGCGTTCCGCACCCGCAGCCTCAGGCGTCCCCCGACCCGGACCCGGCTGCCGCGGCCGACGCGAAGAAGAAGCAGCAGGCCGTCACCGACGCGAACAACGCGCTGGACGGCGTGCGCCACCGCGCGGAAGAGCTGCACAACCGTTTCACCAGCGCCGCCAACGCGATCAGCCACGACCTGGACAAGGCCGGTGACATCGCCCCGGACAAGCCGGGCCTGTTCAGCCGCATGGTGCACGGCATCGAGGACGCCTGGAACGACACGATCCAGTGGGTCAAGGACCACGCCGACATGATCAAACTCATCGGCGACCTGCTCAGCGACCTCAGCGGCCTCCTCGGCGTGCTGGCCATCATCACCGCGCCCTTCGAGCCGCTGGGCGCGATCTTCGCCGCCGCGGCCGTCGTCACCAGCGCCGCCGCGCTGATCACCCACCTGATCGCCATGGCCGCGGGCGCCGACGTGAGCTGGATCAGCATCGGCTTCGACGCGCTGGGCGCGATACCCGGAATCGGCGCCTTCGCCAAGGGCGCCAAGGTCGCCGACGGAGCCATCGCCGCCACCCGCGCCGCCGAACTCGGCGAGGGATTCCGCGGAGTCACCACCATCAGCCGGAACTTCGTCGGCAAAGCGGGCGATTTCATCGCCGGCGGCAAGCAGATAAAGCTGTTCAAGAACGTCACGCTGGAGTTCGGCGGCCTCAAGACCGCCGGGCAGGTCATCTCCGACGGCAAGATCATCAATCGTATGCAGACGGTTTCCGAGCAGCTTTACCACGGTGGCCAGTTGATCGGTACGAAGGGCATCAAGATGGTCACCGGCGGCCGGGTGGCGATCGACGCGATGGGCAACGTGGGCCGCTCCATCGACGTGGGGCTCAAGCTCGCGCCGAAGCTCTACTCGATCCCGCAGCACATCGGCGAGGCCGTCCACCTCGGCGACCGCTTCGACCGGGCGGCCACCGCCAACTGACGACCGGCGCCGACCGGCGACCGCGTACGGTCGTATCCGCACGGCCGCCGCACGAGGACTCCACGGCGACGTCGACAGCGACCCCGCACAGTGACTCAGCACAGCGACTCAGCACAGCGACTCAGCACAGCGACTCCGCTCAGAGCCGACCGAAAGGCGCACGACGATGGACTGGTTCCCGGATCAGGACGAATCCACGCTGGTACGTACGCCGATCCGTTTCGCCACCGGGTACGCGCATCCGGTGGCGGGCTCGCGGTGGTTCCGGGACACCGAGCGGCGCGACATCCAGGCGGAGCTGCCGGGCTGGCCCGCCGGGCCGGAGTACACCCTGCACTCCAAGACGACGCAGAAGGTCGACCGGGTCGGCGGCGGGCTGCTCGGCGGCATCGTGACCGCGCTGCATGTCGCCGTCGAGGCGGTGACCGGCGGCAACTCGGTGCAGGTCGGCGGGGCGTCGCGGTCGGCGCCGCAGGACCCGGCGAACGAGTCCGAGGACTTCCCGGTGATGTGGGCCGCGCCGGGGACCGTCGCCCGTACCGTGCCGTGGCAGTTGGACCCCGCGCGCAGCGCGGAGCGCACCCGCGTGGACGCGGTCGTCACCGAACGCCGCTTCCTGCTGCTGGGCGTCGGGCCCGACCTCACGGCGTCCGCCACCGTCCTGTGGGAGACGCCCCGCGAGTCGGTGGGCGGCGCCGAGCAGTTGGCGTTCAGCGAGGGCGGGCACGATGTGCGCGTCACCTTCACCGACGGGTCGTGGGTACGGCTGTCCACCGGAGCGGCCGACAAATTCGCCGGGGTGCTGGCCGAGCGGCGCAAGCCGCTGCCCGAGTCCGAACTGACCGCGGGACAGCGCGAGCGGCTGGCCCGTTTCGTCGGCGAACTGCCCGCTGCGGCGCAGCCGCCGCGCGCCTTCCGGCTGGCCAGCGGCGCCGTCCTCGTCGAGTCCCAGGTCCCGGCGAAGGTCGGCAAGGGGCTGTTCGAGACCCACTCCGTCATCATGGGCGAGTCCGGCGAACCGGCCCGCCCGCAGCCCGGCGACCTCTGACCCCGACGCTCCTCGTCCGCCGTCCGAAGCCCCACCGCCCGAAACCCCACCGCCCGACGCCCAGCCGTCCAACGCCCCGCTGTCCAAGGCCCCGACGCCCGACGCCCCGACTCCCCTTGACGACCTCTGCCGTCCAGAACCTCTAGGCGAGACCACCATGACGACTCCCCCTCCGGACGCCACCACCCCGGAAACCCCCGCCGCGGCGGGCCCGACAGCCGCGGCGGACGACACCGGCCTCGAACTCCAGGCCGTCGAGATGTCGGACGTCCCCCCGCTGTCCTTCGTCGTCCCCGAGTCCTTCCACGGACTGCCGATCGCGGCCACCCCCGAGGAGCGCGCCGCGCTCGCCGAGGAGTTCGTACGGGAGATGTACCCGGAGGGCAACGACGACCTGTGGACGCCCGCCGCCCCGTACTACGCGGCGCTCGGCGAGGCGATGGGCGACCGGGGACTCGCGTACTCCGCGATGGGCCTGTTCTCCATCGACGAGGGCATAGCCCACTGCTCCTTCACTGTCGCCGCGATCGCCTCCGACCACCCCTCCCCCGAGGTCGCCGCGCTCGGCATCCGGGAGATCCTGGTCCGCGAGGAGACCAACGACGCCCGCTGGCTCGACCTGCCCTGCGGCCCCGCCGTCTCCTGCGTGACCCTGCGCGAATACGTCATCGGCGCCGAACTCACCGCCAGCGGCGAAGAGGTCAAGCTCCAGATGGGCCAGGTGCAGGTGTACGTGCCCTTCCCCACCGGCCCCTACACCGCGGTCTTCACCCTGGACACCGCGGCCGTCAACTACTGGGGCGAGTTCAGCGAGCTGACGATGGCCATCCTGCGCAGCGTCAGCTTCGCGGACGACGACGGCACCGTCGGCGACGGCACCGCAACGGTATCCGCGGCCGAGGGCGGACCCGCAAGCGGGAACGGGAACGGCCAGACCGTGACGCCGACCGGCCCCGGCGCAAGCACGGGCGCCGACACGGGCACGGGCCCCGGCACCGGCACCGGCACCGGCACCGGCACCGGCACCGGCACGACCTCACCGCAGGCCGACCGATGACGGCGCCGCTTCCCGGCACGCCCCAGGACCCGGAAGCGGCCGGACCCCCCACCGGACTCGCGGCCGGACCGCCCACCGGATTCGCCCGCGTGTGGGAAGCGGGCCGGATCGGCTCCCCGACCCGCGGCGCCGCCTGGGCACGCTGCGCCGTCACCCTGCTGTTCACCGTGCTCGCCACCGTCGCGGTCGCGATCGGCTGGTCGCACGCCACCTACGCGGGCTCCTTCGCCGTGGCGGGCGTCGCCCTGATCGTGGTGACCGCCTCGGTCACCATGGTGCTGACGCTGTACTGGCTGCACGGCTCCATCGGTCAGGTCATGTGCGGTTTCCTCCTTCTGCTCTTCTGCATGTTCGTCGGTGGTTACGCCGTCTCCAGCGCGCTGTTCGCGGCGCGCGGTGAGGTGTCCACCGGTGTGATCACCGAGTACACGAACCGCACGACGCTGCGTACGTCCTGGGAGTCGTGCCGGGTCCGGCTGGACAGCGGCGCCATGGTGGACCGGGAGATCCGCTGCGACCGGGCGTCGGTCGGCAAGCACGTCACCGTGACGCAGGACCCCTCCGGCATCGCCGCCCCCGCGTTCGGCGATCGCACCGACGGCTCGCCGGTCCTCTCCGGCTTCGTCGGCGGCGCCTTCCTCCTGCTCGTCCTCACGATCGTGCGCGCCACCGCCGTCGGTGAGCGCTACCGGCTGACCGGCGCCGCCAGCCCCGCCGAGGGCCCGAACCCCGGCTACTACCCGCGTCGGCTGGCCTCCCCCGACTACGGCTCCCGCGCCTCCGCCTGACCGACCGCCGACGCCTGCCCCACCGGCTGGGAGGCCGGGCGGCACCGCGGCCACCACCGCCTCCCGACCGGCACCCGCGACCCGCCGCCGGACGAACGCCCCCCGTACGCCCCGGCCTCAGCGGCTCTCCGCAGTCTGCGGCTCCGCCAGCGCGCCCCGCAGGAAGCCCTCGACCGCCTCGCACCACGCGTCGGGCTGGTCCCACGGGACGAGGTGACCGGCGTCCGGGATCTCCGCGTAACTGCCCCGGGGCAGCACCCGGACCATCTCCTGGGCCTCCGCGCGGCCCAGCTCGCCGTCGAGACCGCGGACGACGAGGGCGGGGCAGCCGACCCGCGCCAGCTCGTCCCAGTGGGCGTCACGTATCCAGGGGTCGCGGGAGCGCAGCAGATGGCGGGGCGCGTAGAGCGGGCGCCAGCCGTCGCCCCGCTCCTCCATGACCTCGGCGAAGAAGTCGCCCCTGGCCGGATTCGGCGGATCGGCCCACGGGTCCTCCACGCCGAACCACCGGCGCGCGTCGGCGAGCGTGTCGAAGGGCAGCGGCCAGGACCGCGTCCAGTCCTCCCACTCGCGCTGCCCGGCCTCGCCGAGCGCCGCCGCGCGCATGTCGCAGATGACCACCGCGGCCACGAGGTCGGGACGGCTCGCGGCGACCTGCCAGGCGGTGAGCGCCCCCATGGAGTGGCCGACCAGGGTGACCGGGCCGAGGTCGAGCTGTTCGACGGCGGCGACGGCGTCCGCCACGTACGCCTCCGGGGTGTACGGGCCCTCCGGCTTCGCGCTGCGTCCGTGGCCGCGCTGGTCGAGGGCGACGGCCCGGTAGCGCGAGGAGAGACGGCGGGCGGTCGGCGCCCAGTGCGAGGCGCGGCCGAGCAGGCCGTGCAGGAGGAGCACGCCGGGACGCCGGGCACCGGATTCGGGACCGGGCCCGGGACCGGCTCCGGAACGGGAAGGGGAGTCACGAGCGGAACGGGAAGCGGAATCGGCGCCGGAATCCACCTCGGCCGCGTAATCCCAGGCGGCGAGCCGGGCCCCGTCGGCCCCGATCACCTCGGTGCGCCGGGTCGTATGCCGCGTCGTGTGCCGAGCCGCCTGCCGCGTCGCGTGGCCGGCCATGTGCCCCACCCCCTTCCGTCGATCTCGTCCGTCCGGCCGCACGCTCGCGGCCGGCTCGTCCAGAACCCCCACGCTATCGAACTTTTATTCGAACAAGCTCGTCCCGCGCCCAACACCGCTCTTTCGAGTGACAACGCTCAAGGATTGGCGGCTCAGGCCGAGGGGAGGACTTCTGCGGGGCGCGGCACGCAGGGGAAGCGGGCCGCGGGAGGCACTCGGGAGGCTCGGGGTCCCGGGTCCTTCGAGGGGGTCCCAAGGGGAGGGACAAGGGGAGGAGGGGCCCCGACGCCGTTCGACGGCGCCGGGGCCCTCACCCTTCAGGAAGGCACGAAGCCGTGGGTCTACCGCTTGGCCACGAAGACGTGCGAGGCGATTTCGGCGTCCAGTTCGGCCGCCTCGCCGCCGCTGCCGACGAGCACTCCGCCCGCCGACGACGTGACGCTGACCACGGCGCCCGGCTGCACACCGGCCCGCCGCAGCGTGTACATCACCTGCGCGTCGGTCTGGATCGGCTCACCGATCCTGCGCACCACGACGCTCGCCCCGGCGGCGCCCGGCTGCAGCTCGTTGAGACTGACCATGCCGTCCTCCAGGAACGGATCGGCCTCGCCCTTCTCGCCCAGCTCCTCGAGTCCGGGAATCGGGTTCCCGTACGGCGACTCGGTCGGGTGGCGCAGCAGTTCGAGCACGCGCCGCTCCACCGCCTCGCTCATCACGTGCTCCCAGCGGCACGCCTCCGCGTGCACCTGCTCCCACTCCAGGCCGATCACATCGACCAGCAGGCACTCGGCGATGCGGTGCTTGCGCATCACGCGGGTGGCGGTGCGGCGCCCCTCGTCGGTCAGCTCCAGATGCCGGTCGTTGGCGACGTGCAGCAGCCCGTCGCGCTCCATCCGCGCCACCGTCTGGGAGACCGTCGGGCCGCTCTGGTCGAGCCGCTCGGCGATTCGGGCGCGCATGGGGACCACACCCTCCTCCTCCAGCTCCAGGATGGTGCGGAGATACATCTCCGTCGTGTCGATCAATCCGGACATGCGCGCCCCTCGTTTGTTCGTGCGTGGCCCTCAACCAATTCTGACCCATAGCGCCGACAACGGTCCCCGATCCGGTCGTCGCCCTTTCTTGACACCGGCTCGCGGGGGCCGCACGGTGATCCGCATGAGTGAGCCTCGCGAGTCCCTGGCCGACCGATACTTCGACGCCGCGATCACCCTTCTGCACCGGATCAGGGACGAGGAGGCCGCCGGGATCCAGGCCGCCGCGGACGCCGTCGCCGACGCCATCGCCGCGGACGGGCGGGTCTTCGTCTTCGGTGCCGGCCACTCCTCGCTGCCCGCCCAGGACGTGGTCTACCGGGCGGGCGGCCTCGCCCTCATCAATCTACTGGCTGTTCCCGGCGTCGTCGGCGTGGACGTGATGCCCGCCACCTTGGGCAGCGCCCTGGAGCGGGTCGACGGCCTCGCGGGCGCCGTCCTGGACACCAGCCCCGTACGGCCGGGCGACGTCCTGTTCGTGATCTCCCTGTCCGGGCGCAACGCGTTGCCGGTCGAGATGGCGCAGAACGCCCGCGCCCTGGGCCTCACCGTGATCGGCGTCACCTCGGTCGCGTACGCCAAGGAGACGCGTTCCCGGCACGCCTCGGGCACCTTCCTCAAGGACCACTGCGACATCGTCCTCGACTCCAAGATCGCGGTCGGCGACGCGGAGCTGACCGACGACGCCATCCCCGCGCCCTTCGCCCCCGCCTCCACGGTCGTCATCAGCGCCCTGATGCAGGCCGTCGTCGCGACCGCCGCCACCGGGCTCGCCGCCCGCGGCGTCACCCCGCCCATGCTGCGCTCGGGCAACGTGGACGGCGGCCACGACTGGAACGGCCGGATCTTCGAGGAGTACCGGGAGCGGATCTTCTTCCGGCACTGACCGGCGACGGGCCACCCGCACCGGCCTTCCCACATCACCGACCGACGGCAGGCCGCCCGCACCGGCGCTCCGGCACCGACCGGCCGCAGGCCCGCCCGCACCGGCCTTCGTCCGCTGCCCGCCGACGCCCCGCGAAGGGCGTCGGCGCTCAGCGGTCCCCCGTCAGCCCGGCCAGGTCCAGCGCCATGGCGACCCGCGCCGCGACGTCCTCCGCGTACGCCGCGTCCGCCCGGTCGAAGAGCCTGCGGCCCGAGCCGCGCAGGAAGGTGAGCGCGCCGACCGTACGACCCCTGCTGCGCAGCACCGTGGCCAGCCCGTGCACGGTCCCGGAGGGCCAGCGCCTGGCCGCCGCCCACTCGTCGATCCGTTCACCGGTCGCCGGTTCGTCCGCCGTCAGCGCGCCGAAGCTGGCGCGTACGGTGCCGATCCGCTCCAGCGCCTGGAGGACGGGGTGGGCGACATCGTAGCCGACCGGGATGGAGTTGTCCTCGGTGGCGTCGGCGGGACCGGGCTCGCCCGCCGGGGTCGCCGCGATCCGGATCAGGCGGCCCGCGTCGTCGGTGATGTCGACCAGGGCGTGGTCGGCGAATCCGGCCAGTGCGAAGTCGAGCTGCAAGGTCGCGGCCTCAAGGGCGCTCTCGCACTCGGCGGCGGCGCGGTCGGCGCGGTGGAGCTGCTGGTAGCGGAACCGCACCTGGGCCCCGTCCTTTTCCAGCGCCTTCTGCCGGGTGATGTCCAGGAAGAGCCAGCCCACGCCCAGCGGTACGGGTTCCTCGCCCAGCGGCGAACCGAGGCGGACGAATCCGCTGCGCCAGCAGTAGCGCCCGCCGGTCTCGTCGCCGCGCACGGTCACCCACAAGTCGGTGGTGGCGGGCGGCGCGCCCTCGGAGAGCACGTGCTGGAGTACGTTCTCCAGCTCCTCGACGCCCTGGGCCAGCAGGTCGCCCAGCGGCCTGCCGAGCAGCGAGTCGCGGCCGGTGCGCAGCAGGCGGGCGGCGTGCGCGTTGACCACGGCGGGGCGCAGATCGGCGTCGATCAGTACCACACCCCATGAGGCGTCGGTGAAGAGCACTTCGCTGAGAGCGATCGACCGTTCCAGGTCGATCTGCGCGTGCACCTCGGAGAAGGCGCAATAGACGCCGCTCGGCTGCCCGTCGGCGCCCTGCACGGCCGCCGACTGGGTACGGACGAGCACCCGGCGGCCGTCCTTGGTGACGAGCGCGAATTCGTGCACCTGGCGGCCGGGGCCGTCCATGGCGCCGAGCAGGCGTTCCTCGGTCTCGCGGGCGTCGGCCGTACGCGCCGCCCAGCCGGCGAATCCGTGCCGCCCGATCGCGTCCTGCGCGGTCCAGCCCAGGATGCGGACGGCTTCGGAGTTCCAGTGGGTGATCACGCCATGGCGGTCGAAGGCGCACAGGCCCGCTTCCATGCCGTCGAGGAGCGCGGCGAGCAAGTGCTCGTCGCCCTCGTGCCCGCCATGGGCCCCGTCCGGGGCAATGCCGTCGCCACCCCCCTGGCTCCCGTGGACTCCGCCACCGCTGTTGTCGCCACTGCCGCCGTCATCGAGCGGCTTTGATTGCGCGTCGAAAGGCTGCACGTCGCAACATTGAACTCTGGTGTGGGCTGCGTCACACGAGATTTCCATAAATAGGTTGTGCGGTTCCGGCCGGCTTCTTACTGTTGCGGGACACACGAAGGGAGGTGGTCTGACGCATGAAGTGCACTCGGACACGTGAGGTGGCTGCGGGCTAGCTCCGCGCACTGGGCGTGCGCGAAGCGCGCCAATCCCACGCAGTTCACCCGACCCGCGGGCTCGTCGGACTTGTCCGGCCGGTGCCCGGAGCCTCCTGGCTCCGGGGAGCAGCCCGCGGGTCGTTCGCGTTCCAGCAGGACCAGCGCTCCAGGACCGGCCCTCAAGGACCGGCCTCCGGGACCCACGCTCCAGCACCGGCGTTCCGGCACCAGCGCTCCGGCACCCGCGTTTTACGGCGCCAGGCGCTCGATTCCCCATCCGCCGTCCGCACCGCGCGTATAGCGCAGCCGATCGTGCAGCCGGTTCTCCCGGCCCTGCCAGAATTCGACGGTGCGCGGCTCGACCCTGAAGCCGCCCCAGAACGGCGGTACGGGCACGTCCGTCCCTTCCGGCCAGCGCGCGCACAGCTCCGCGTAGCGCGCCTCCAGCACCTCGCGCGAGGCCACCACGGCCGACTGCTCGCTCGCCCAGGCGCCGATCCGCGAACCGTACGGTCGGCTGCGGAAATACGCCGCCGTCTCGTCCCGCGGCACGCGCGCCGCCGAGCCCCCGACGATCACCTGGCGGGCGATCGGATGCCAGGGGAAGAGCAGCGCCAAGTGCGGGTTGGCGGCCAGCTCGCGGCCCTTGCGCGACGCGTAATTGCTGAAGAAAACGAATCCGCGCTGGTCGTAGCCCTTGAGCAGGACCGTACGGGAGCTGGGTACGCCGTCGGCGTCGGCCGTGGACACCACCATGGCGTTGGGTTCGGCGAGCGCGCCGTCGTCACGTGCCCGTACGGCGTCGGCGAACCAGCGGGCGAACTGCTCGTAGGGGTCGGCCGCCAGCTCCGGCTCGGTCAGTCCCGCGGCCCGGTACTGCTCGCGCATCGCCGCCGGGTCCGCGGCCGGGAGGGGCCGCACCTGGCGCTCTTCATGTGGTTGTCGCACGGGCACATCTTGCAGGACGGCGGGTCCCGGCGCCGACGTCCGCGAATGTGCCGGAACTCACGCTGTCCGGCGCGTCCGGCAGCAAGGAGAATGACCGGCCGGGGCCAGGTCCTGTCCGGCGGATCGTGGGACGGTCCAGGCTGATCCGGATGGAGCAGGGTGACAGCCCCTCGGGCGGGGCATGACCGTGGGGTCGGCCCGTCCGGCACACTCCCGCCCGCACACCCCCGGGCACCGTCGTCGTCTCATTCATCAGGCACTGCCGCACCACCGCACTGTCGTGATCATCAAGAGGAGCCGCCTCATGTCCGACTTCGTACCCGGACTCGAGGGAGTCATCGCGTTCGAAACGGAGATCGCCGAGCCCGACAAGGAAGGCGGTTCGCTGCGTTATCGCGGTGTCGACATCGAGGACCTGGTCGGCCATGTGTCCTTCGGGAACGTGTGGGGCCTGCTGGTCGACGGGAAGTTCAACCCCGGTCTGCCGCCCGCCGAGCCCTTCCCCATCCCGGTGCACTCCGGCGACATCCGGGTGGACGTGCAGTCCGCGCTCGCCATGCTCGCCCCGGTGTGGGGTCTCAGGCCGCTGCTGGACATCGACGAGGCGGAGGCGCGCGACGACCTCGCGCGCGCCGCGGTGATGGCGCTGTCGTACGTCGCCCAGTCCGCGCGCGGCCAGGGGCTGCCCATGGTGCCGCAGAAGGAGATCGACAAGGCGCACTCCATCGCCGAGCGGTTCATGATCCGCTGGCGCGGCGAGCCCGACCCCAAGCACGTCGCGGCGGTGGACGCGTACTGGACGTCGGCGGCCGAGCACGGCATGAACGCCTCCACCTTCACCGCCCGGGTCATCGCCTCGACCGGCGCGGACGTCGCCGCCGCGCTGTCCGGCGCGGTCGGCGCCATGTCGGGCCCGCTGCACGGCGGCGCGCCGTCCCGCGTCCTCGGCATGATCGAGGAGATCGAGCGGACCGGGGACGCGGAGGCGTACGTGAAGGCCGCCCTCGACAAGGGTGAGCGCCTGATGGGCTTCGGCCACCGCGTCTACCGCGCGGAGGACCCGCGGGCGCGCGTGCTGCGGCGTACGGCGCGCGAGCTGGGCGCGCCGCGCTACGAGGTCGCGGAGGCGCTGGAGAAGGCGGCGCTCGCCGAGCTGCACGCCCGCCGCCCCGACCGGGTGCTCGCCACGAACGTCGAGTTCTGGGCGGCGATCATGCTGGACTTCGCGGAGGTCCCGGCGCACATGTTCACCTCGATGTTCACCTGCGCCCGTACGGCCGGCTGGTCCGCGCACATCCTGGAGCAGAAACGTACCGGCCGCCTTGTCAGGCCCTCGGCGCGCTACGTGGGGCCCGGCGTCCGCGGACCGCAGGATATCGAGGGTTTCGCGAGCATCGCGCACTGAACCGCGGCGCATTTCGGCGCAGGGCGCGGGAGGGCCGTCGGGCCGGTCCTCGCGCGCCCCTTCGCCGTTTCGCGCGCCGGTGCGCGACGCGGGGCCAGGTGCCCGGCCGGCCGGGGCGCACACCCTGTGTGACACCGTCTCACCCGATGGAACGCTCCCGGAAACACGCCCGTGACGGACTACGCTGCGACCGTGGCCGATATCGAGATTCCCGCTGACATCAAGCCCGCCGACGGACGATTCGGGGCGGGCCCCTCCAAGGTGCGGACGGAAGCGCTCGAAGCGCTGGCCGCGACCGGGACGTCCCTGCTCGGTACCTCCCACCGGCAGGCGCCGGTGAAGAACCTGGTGGGCCAGGTCCGCCAGGGAGTCAAGGAGCTCTTCTCGCTGCCCGACGGCTACGAGGTGGTGCTCGGGAACGGCGGCTCGACCGCGTTCTGGGACATCGCCACGCACGGGCTGATCGACAGCAAGTCGCAGCACCTGTCCTTCGGCGAGTTCTCGTCGAAGTTCGCGAAGGCGGCGCAGCTCGCGCCGTGGCTCCAGGAGCCGACGATCGTGAAGTCGGAGCCGGGTACGCACCCGGAGCCGGTCGCCGAGGCGGGCGTCGACGTATACGCCTTCACGCACAATGAGACGTCCACGGGTGTCGCGGCGCCGCTGCGCCGGGTCGCGGGCGCGGACGCCGGGGCCCTGGTCCTGGTGGACGCCACCTCGGGCGCGGGCGGTCTGCCCGTCGACATCACCGAGACGGACGTCTACTACTTCGCGCCGCAGAAGAACTTCGCGGCAGACGGCGGCCTGTGGGTCGCCGCCTTCTCCCCCGCCGCGCTGGAGCGGGCGGCCTCGGTCGCCGCGTCCGGGCGGCACATCCCGGCGTTCTTCGACCTGCCGACGGCGATCGACAACTCGGTGAAGAACCAGACGTACAACACCCCGGCGCTGTCGACGCTCTTCCTGCTCAAGGAGCAGCTCGAGTGGATCAACGGCCAGGGCGGTCTGGAGTGGGCGGTCAAGCGCACCGCCGACTCCGCGTCGCGGCTGTACGGCTGGGCGGAGAAGTCCTCCTTCGCGACGCCGTTCGTGGCGGACCCCGCGCAGCGCTCGCAGGTCATCGGCACCATCGACTTCGAGGACGGCGTCGACGCGGCGGCCGTCGCGAAGGTGCTGCGGGCCAACGGGATCGTGGACACCGAGCCGTACCGCAAGCTGGGCCGCAACCAGCTCCGGGTCGCGATGTTCACGGCCGTCGACCCGGCCGACGTCGAGGCGCTGACCGCCTGCATCGACTACGTCATCGGTCAGCTCTGACCGCTGCCACACATACGGCAACCGCGACCCCGGCCAGGCAGGACGGCCGGGGTCGCGGCATACCGTCGTATTGTCGGCCCGCCCATCCCGCTCGTACCGCCCATACGGGCGTACCGCCGCGCCCAGCCGGCGTCAGTCGCGGTGGCGTTCCCGGTTGCGGCGCAGCAGCTTGCGGGCGCCCACGCCGATGGCGCCGATCACGGCGAGCACCCCGATGCCCACGACCCTGCTGCCGGTGCTCGTGGTGCCGGTGTCCTTGGCCGTGCCCGGTGAGGCCCCGGGAGAGGCTGCGGAAGAGGCTTGAGAGCCCTTGTGGTCGTCCGCCGACGCGCTCGCCGAGGCGGCCACGCTGTCGGGCAGTTCGTCGCCGCTGAGCGGCGCGCGCCACACGTCGCTGTTCTTGCCCTCGCTGCCGAACATCAGATTCCGGCCGTCGGTGGTGAAGGTGACGGACTCGCCCTGCCGTTGCATGGGGACGTCGAGGCTGCCGATCTTGTGCGGGGCCCCGTCGGCCCAGCGGTAGCCGGTCGCCCCGAGGTAGCCGCGCAGCACCAGTCGGGTGCCGTCGGGCGAGAAGGCGCCGTCGGTCACCCAGGGGACGTCGGCTATGCGGTGGAAGGTGTTGACGCCGCCCGCGCTGAGCTCGGCCGGACCGGCGTAAAGCGCGCCGCCGTCCTGATTCTTGCTGGCGATGTACACCCGGCCCGTCTTCGGATGCACCATCAGGGCCTCGGCGTTACGGGGTCCCGCGTCGTAACGGACGGTGTAGCGGGTGACGTCGACGGTGCGGTCGCCGAGCTGCTTCGGCTCGGGGAAGCGGTAGATCCAGACCTCGGGCCAGGTGCCGCCCAGATTGTCGCCGATGTCGCCCACGTAGAGGTCGCCGTCGGGGCCCAGGGAGATCGCCTCCACGTCCCGCGCGTGGATGCCGCGCATGGTCACCCTGGCCACGGTCTTGCCGGTGGCCGAGTCGACGGCGTAGACGTACGGGCCGTCGTCGCTGTCGTTGTGCGTCCAGTACACGCCGGGGTGGAGGCGGCTGGCGGCCAGGCCGCTGGACTCGGTGATCCGCGGGTCGCGGAGGGAGAAGGCGACCGAGGGGCCGCTGTCGGCGACGGCGGGTACGGCGGTGCCGCAGGCCAGGGCCACGGCGGCGCACGCGGCGGCCGTCAGGAGATACGCACGCATGCACCCCAGTGTCCCTGGTCGGCGGGCGGTCGGGGATGATGCCCGGCATGCGTTACCTATTCGTCGGCGACTCCATGACCGTGGGCGCCGCGGGCGACTACACGTGGCGCTACCGCATGTGGCAGCACCTGAACGAGCTGGGCGAGCCGTTCACTGTGGTGGGGCCGCGCACCACGCTGTACGACACGGCGGCCGGCGCGGCCGTCTCCTCCGACTACGCCGACCCGTTGTTCCCGGAGCGGGCCAGGCGGCATCTGGCGGGCTGGGGCGAGGGCTGGCACCACATGGTGCCGATGATCGGCGACGTCGTACGGGAGCACCGCCCGGACGTGCTGCTGATATCGCTCGGCCTGATCGACCTCGGCTTCTACACCGACGCCGAGCAGACCGCGCGCAATGTGGAGCGGTTCATCGCGGCGGCCCGCGCGGCGGGCCCCGCGCTGCGGATGGTGCTGCTGCCGGTCATCCCCAACACCAGGGCCGATCTGGATCCGGGCTTCGCGGACCAGTGCGCGGAGCTGAACACCCGCATGGCGAAGGCGGTCGCCGAGCACGACTCGCCCGCCTCGCCGCTGCTGCTGGCCTCCCGCCCCGAGGGGTACGACATCCTGCTCCACACCTACGACGGCACCCATCCCAACGCGGCGGGCGAGCACAAATTGGCGGCGGCTTTCGCGGACGCGATGTACCAGGCGTGGGACATCGGGGCGCCCTACAACGAGTACTGAGCCGAACGGCGCCAGGACCGCGGGCCGAACGGCGGACGACGCCGCGGGTGCCCCCCGGATTGCCCCTTGATTCGAGCGCACTCCAAGAGCTTGGCTGAACGCCATGGAGTACACACAGCTCGGACGTACCGGCCTCAAGGTCAGCCGTCTGGTTCTCGGCACGATGAACTTCGGCCCGGAGACGGATGAGGCGGACAGCCACTCGATCATGGACGCGGCCCTCGCGGCGGGCGTCAACTACTTCGACACCGCCAACGTCTACGGCTGGGGTGAGAACAAGGGCCGCACCGAGAAGATCATCGGCACCTGGTTCGCCAAGGGCGGCGACCGCCGCGACAAGACGGTGCTGGCCACCAAGGTGAACGGCTACATGGGCACCGCCGACGAGCCCTGGCCGAACCACGACAAGCTCAGCGCGCTCAACATCCGGCGCGCCGTCGAGGCCAGCCTCAAGCGGCTGAACACCGACTACATCGACGTCTACCAGTTCCACCACGTCGACCGGGACACTCCGTGGGAGGAGATCTGGCAGGCGATCGACGTCCTGATCCAGCAGGGCAAGATCCTCTACGCCGGGTCGAGCAACTTCGCGGGCTGGCACATCGCGCAGGCCAACGAGGCGGCGGCGCGGCGCGGTTCGCTCGGTCTGATCACCGAGCAGTGCCTGTACAACCTGGCGGAGCGGCGGGCGGAGATGGAGGTCATCCCGGCGGCTCGGCACTACGGCCTCGGCGTGATCCCCTGGTCGCCGCTGAACGGCGGTCTGCTCGGCGGCGCGCTGCGCAAGCAGCGCGAGGGCGGCGGCGCGCGTTCCACCAGCGGGCACACCGCGAAGGCGCTCCAGGACGGCAAGCTGCGCGACCAGGTCCAGGCGTACGAGGACCTGTGCGACAAGCACGGCCTCCAGCCCGGTGATGTCGGTCTCGCCTGGCTCCTCACCCGTCCGGGTGTGACCGGTCCGATCGTCGGCCCGCGCACCCAGGACCAGCTCGACTCGGCGCTGCGCGCGCTGGAGCTGGAGCTGTCGGAGGAGTTCCTGGCGGCGCTCGACGAGATCTTCCCCGGTCCTGGGCCGTCCCCGGAAGCCTTCGCCTGGTAGGTCCCGGCACCGAGGGAACCCAGAGGAGCCCAGAGGAACACGGCGGAGCCCGGAGGAACACGGCGGGTACGGCGGGCGCGGCGCTCGGAACAGCCGCGGCGGCCGTGCCCGCCGAGCCGTGATCCGGCCCGGACGGCCGGATGGCCGGATGGCCGGATGGCCGGATGGCCAGGCGGTTGTGCGGCCCGCGCAGCCGGGTGGTGTGGACGGACGGGTCCGGGGTGCCGCCGCGGGTCAGCCCAGCGCGGCGGCGACGACCACCACCACGAGCATCAGGACGAAGGCGGCGGTCATCACACGAGTACGGGTCTTGGGGTCCACACCCCGAGGTTAACCGGCCCCGGTCACCCCTCCGGCCGGTGGGCCGCCGGGCGGCCCAGCCGCCAGGACTCCTGCGTCGTGTAGCGGGGCTGCTCGCCGGGGACCCCGGAGCGCGGCAGGGCGCTGCTGACCAGGTGGAGGGTGTCGGCGCTCCAGGCCGCCCCGTGGAGGGCGGTGAGGGCGTCGGCGAAGGGCCGCAGGCTCACCGCGTGGCCGCGCTGGGCGCGGGCCAGGGTGAGGTGGGGCCGGAAGGCGTGCTCCGCGTCGGGTGGCGCGCCCGCCCGCCGGGCCGCGTCCCGTACGGAGCCGGCCAGCGCGGCGAGACCGGTCAGGTCGCCGTCGGCGCCCGCCCACAGCGCGCGGTCGCCGAACCGGCCGCCGCCGGACAGCCGCAGTGCGCAGGGTTCGTGACGGGCGGCGGCCCGGCCGAGGCGTTCCGCCAGCTCAGGTCTGACGGGGTCGGCCACCTCGCCGAGGAAGGCGAGGGTGAAGTGCCAGCTCTCCCGGGCGGTCCAGCGCAGCGCCGAGGCGTCGGGCAGACGCCTCAACGGGCCGACCGCGTCGGCCAGTTCGTCGGCGACGGACGGTGGCGGCAGCAGCGCGACGAAGAGCCTCACGGCACCGGGCGAGCCGTGGCCGGGCGGCCCGGAACCCGCCGGGCCGGAGCGAGGCATGCCGTAAGCAGGCGTGCCGTAACCAGCCGTGCCCGAACCGACCGGGACAGAGCGAGGCATGCCGTAAGCAGCCGTGCCCGAACCGACCGGGACGGAACCGACCGTGCCGGAACCGACCCGGCGGGGGGCGCCGCCCGCACCGGTCCCGTGAGCCCGCGCGGGCTCATACGGCCGGGGTGAGCCGGGGCGCCGACTCGTCGTCCTGAGGCTGGGTCCGAGGCCGCGCCTGGCCCTGAGGCGTCGGCGTCTTCGCGTTCGGGCCGGGCGCCGGAGCGCCCTCCCCCGCCGCCTCCGGCGCGTCCTCGGCGTCCACGTCGCCGGTGACCGGCTCGCGGGGCACGAAGGAGAGCAGGGGCCGGCCCTTGGCCCTGCCGCGGCGCAGGTTCAGACGGGGCCGGAGGCCCCCGATCCGCGCCAGGACGACGGCGACGGCCACCGCGGCCACCGCGGAGATCAGGCCGCCGGACAGGAAGCCGACGCGGGCGCCGTAGGTGTCGGTCACCCAGCCCATCACCGGACCGCCGATCGGGGTGCCGCCGACGAAGACCATCATGTACAGGCTCATCACCCGGCCGCGCATGACGGGTTCGGTGGCGAGCTGGACGGTGGCGTTGGCCGTCGTGTTGAAGGTCAGGCCGAAGATGCCGATCGGGACCAGCAGGACGGCGAAGATCCAGAAGGCGGGCGCCACGGCCGCGGCGGCCTCCAGCAGCCCGAAGACGCAGGCCGCGGCGACCAGCATGCGCAGCCGGGTACGGGTGCGGCGGGCGGCGAGCAGCGCGCCGAGCAGGGAACCGGCCGCCATCAGGGTGTTGAGCAGGCCGTAGGTGCTGGCGCCGCTGTGGAAGACCTGGTTGACGAAGGCGGAGAGCCAGATCGGGAAGTTGAAGCCGAAGGTGCCGATGAAGCCGACCAGGACGATCGGCCAGATGAGGTCCGGCTTGCCCGCCACGTAGCGCAGGCCCTCGCGGAGCTGGCCCTTGCCGCGGGGCACGCGGTCGACCCGGTGCAGCTCGGAGGTGCGCATCAGCAGCAGGCCGACGAGCGGGGCCATGAAGGACAGGCCGTTGAAGAGGAAGGCCCAGCCGCTGCCGACGGCCGTGATCATCACACCGGCGACGGCGGGGCCGATCAGGCGCGCGGACTGGAAGTTCGCGGAGTTGAGCGAGACCGCGTTGCGCACATGGCTCGGGCCGACCATCTCCATGACGAAGGTCTGCCGCGCGGGGTTGTCGATCACGGTGACCATGCCGAGCAGGAAGGCGATCGTGTAGACGTGCCAGACCTGGACGACACCGCTGAGGGTGAGGACGGCCAGCAGGAGTCCCAGGAGGCCGAGTACGGCCTGGGTGAGGATCAGGATCTGCCGCTTGGGGTAGCGGTCGGCGATGACGCCGCCCCAGAGGCCGAAGAGCAGCATCGGCAGGAATTGCAGCGCGGTGGTGATGCCCACCGCGAAGGACGAGCCGGTGATGCTGAGCACCAGCCAGTCCTGGGCGATCCGCGACATCCAGGTGCCGGTGTTGGACACCACGGCGCCGGTCGCGAAAAGCCGGTAGTTGCGGACCTTGAGCGAGCTGAAGGTGCTCGTCCTGCCGTCCGCGGGTCGGTCAGGTTCGGTTGCGGTGCCTGGTCCGGCTGCCGAACTCAATCGGGTCTCGCCTCCCCTTCAACAGGTGGTCGGTCATGCTGTCCGATGGCTCGCGCGGCACAGGTGTCGTACGGGTCATACAGCTCGTGCGGTGCATACGGTCGTGCGGTTCGTGCTGGTCGTGCTGGTCGTGCAGGTCCTACGGTTCGCGCAGGTCATACGGTTCGTGCAGGTCATACGGTTCGCGCAGGTCACACGCTTCGTGCTGGTCATACGGTCATACGGTTCACGCGCGTCGTACGACGTCCTACCGGTCACAGGTGAGCGAGCTTCTCCAGGACGGGAGCCGCCTCGCGGAGCACCGCGCGCTCCTCGTCGGTCAGCCCCTCGGTGAGCCGGGCCAGCCAGGCGTTCCGCGTGTCGCGGGCGTCGGCGAGGATCGCCTCGGCCTGCTCGGTCTGGCTCACCACCACCTGGCGCCGGTCGTCGGGGTGGGGTTCCCGGCGGACCAGCCCCTTGGCCTCGAGCATCGCCACGATGCGGGTCATCGACGGCGGCTGCACGTGTTCCCTGCGGGCCAGTTCGCCAGGGGTGGCGGACCCGCAGCGGGCCAGGGTGCCCAGCACCGCCATCTCGGTCGGGCTGAGCGTCTCGTCGACGCGCTGGTGGCGCAGTCGGCGGGAGAGGCGCATCACCGCGGAGCGCAGCGAATTCACCGCGGCGCGGTCGTCCTCGGACAGTTCGGTCACGTTCATTAGGTTAGCTCATTAGCTAATCTAAGTAAAACTTGGCCAAGCGGGACCCCGCTCAACCCTCATGTGCCCTTATCTCACCCATACGGGTGAGATGGCCGCCGAAAGTCCCCCGCGGCGGCCCCCCGTCCGGGGACCTTTGGGCGTATGGCATCGAGAGTGCTCAGCCTCCGCATAGACGCAGACCTGTGGGACCGGATCCGCGACCATGCCGCCAAACGCGGAATGAGCGCCCAGGACTATGTGGTCCAGGCGCTCATCCGTGACGACTTCGACGAACGGTTCAAGACGGCCGTCGACGAGACGGAGCGGTTCTACGGGCAGGACGGGCCGCTGAGCGGACCCGCCCCCACCCCTCAGGCACCGGCTCAGAGCAGGCCGAGCGCGGGCATCAGGTAGTAGAAGGCGAAGACCGCGGCCACGGCGTAGAGCGCGACCGGCACCTCGCGCCAGCGGCCGGCGGCCAGCCGCAGCAGGCAGAAGCTCAGGAAGCCGATGCCGATGCCGTTGGTGATCGAGTACGTGAACGGCATCATCACCATGGTCAGGAACGCCGGCACCGCGATGGTGAAGTCGCTCCAGTCGATCTCCCGGACCGAGCCCGCCAGGATCAGGAAGCCGACCGCGACCAGGGCGGGCGTGGCCGCCTGGGCCGGGACCATGGTGGCCAGCGGTGTGAAGAACAGCGCGAGCACGAACATCAGGCCGGTCACGATGCTGGCGAGACCGGTCCTGGCGCCCTCGCCGACGCCCGCCGTGGACTCCACGAAGCAGGTGTTGGCGGACGAGGAGGAGGCGCCGCCGACGGCGGTGGCGATGCCGTCGATCATCAGCACCTTGTTGATGCCGGGCAGGTCGCCCTTCTCGTCGAGCAGATCCGCCTCGTCGCTGACGCCGAGGATGGTGCCCATCGCGTCGAAGAAGCAGGACAGCAGCACGGTGAAGACGAAGAGCACGCCGGTCAGGATGCCGACCTGGTGGAAGCCGCCGAAGAGGCTGACCTTGCCGACGAGGCCGAAGTCGGGGCTGGCGACCGGGTTGCCGGGCCACTTGGGAACGGTGAGGCCCCAGTTGGCGGCGGGGATGTCGGCGACGGCGTCCACGATCACCGCGAGGACCGTCATGGCGACGATGGAGATCAGGAT
Source organism: Streptomyces sp. NPDC088197 (assembly GCF_044741185.1). Taxonomy (NCBI): domain Bacteria; kingdom Bacillati; phylum Actinomycetota; class Actinomycetes; order Kitasatosporales; family Streptomycetaceae; genus Streptomyces; species Streptomyces sp. NPDC088197. Next base: position 225,939 of record NZ_JBIUSD010000009.1, on the reverse strand, counting down.
CGCGCCCGCGACCTTGCGGATGATCAGCGCCAGAGTGAGCAGCGTGCCGAGGATGAAGATCAGCACGGGCCAGCCGTTGAGGTGGCCGTCGGAGCCGAGCTGGAGCGGCACGGTGGTGTGAGCGGCGTCCGGGATACGGGTGACGAAGCCGGAGTCGACCAGGCCGATCAGCATGATGAACAGGCCGATGCCGATCGCGATGCCCTTGCGCAGGCCGAGCGGCACCGCGCTCATCACGCGCTCCCGCAGCCCGGTGGCGACCATGATCATGATCGCGAAACCGGCGAGCACGACCATGCCCATCGCGTCCGGCCAGCTCATCTTGGGCGCGAGCTGGAGGGCGACGACGGTGTTCACACCGAGCCCGGCGGCGAGCGCGATCGGCACATTGCCGACCACGCCCATCAGCAGGGTGGTGAAGGCGGCGGTGATCACGGTCGCGGTGACGAGCTGGCCGCCGACCAGGTGGTGGCCGTACTTGTCCACGGCGGAGCCGAGGATGATCGGGTTGAGCACGATGATGTACGCCATCGCGAAGAACGTGGCGAGACCGCCGCGAATCTCCCTCGGGATGCTGGACCCGCGCTCGGAGATCCGGAAATAGCGGTCAAGGCCGGGGGCGGCGGGCGGCATACGGGTCCTCAAGGTGCTCAGCTTGGATGATCATACGAACAAATTCGGCCAGCGCGTGGCTGCTTCAGTATGAATAAACAACTTGTCAAACGCCATCTGCGCGCGTAGATCCTTGAACCGCACGGCCGCCACCACCTCGCGGGCACCGCGACCGGCCCCCTTACGATGGGCGCATGAGCAGCAACCGGACCCCCCTGCGCGAGGCCCCAGAGCCGCTGGAGGCCAACGATGTGGCCACTGTCACAGTCGGCACGATCATCTGGGCCGTGCTGTTCGTCGTGCAGCTCCCCTTCTACGGCTGGTACGCGGATCACGGCCATACGTGGCTGATCTGGACCTGTCTGGCGGGTGCGGGGCTCGGGCTGATCGGCCTGAAATACGTCACCGCGCGGCGGGCCGCGATCCGTCGCGCCGCCGCGGCGCGCGGTCAGGAAGGGACCTCCGCCGGGTAGAAGCGCCGGGCGCCACGTACCGTCGGACCCATGACGGAACGCACGGACACGGAGGTCGTCACCCGGAAACCGGGACTGACCGGCGGCGAGGTCGCGGAACGCGTCGCGCGCGGCGAGGTCAATGACGTACCGGTACGCTCCTCCCGCTCAACTTCCGAGATCGTCCGGGCGAATGTCTTCACCCGGTTCAACGCGATCATCGGCTTCCTTTTTCTGATCATTTTGGTGGTCGGTCCGATCCAGGACGGCCTCTTCGGTTTCGTGATCGTCGCCAACACCGCGATCGGCATCATCCAGGAGCTGCGCGCCAAGCGGACCCTGGACAGCCTCGCCGTGATCGGCGAGTCCAAGCCCTCGGTGCGCCGTGACGGTGCGTCGGCCGAGATCCACACCTCGGAGATCGTCCTCGGCGACCTCATCGAGTTGGGCCCCGGTGACAAGGTCGTCGTGGACGGCGTCATCGAGGAGGCCGACGGCCTGGAGATCGACGAGTCGCTGCTGACCGGTGAGGCCGACCCCGTGCTCAAGCACGCCGGGGACCAGGCGATGTCGGGCAGCTTCGTGGTGGCGGGCGGCGGCGCCTTCACCGCCACCAAGGTCGGCCGGGAGGCGTACGCGGCGCAGCTCGCCGACGAGGCGTCCCGCTTCACGCTGGTCAACTCCGAGCTGCGCAACGGCATCAGCCAGATCCTCAAGTACGTGATGTGGATGATGGTGCCGACCGCGGTCGGCCTGATCATCAGCCAGTTCACGGTGGAGAGCCACGACGGCAGCGAGGCCGTCCGCCGTACGGTCGGCGGCATCGTGCCGATGGTGCCGGAGGGCCTGGTGCTGCTGACCTCGGTGGCCTTCGCGATCGGCGTGATCCGGCTGGGCCGCAAGCAGTGCCTGGTCCAGGAACTGCCCGCGATCGAGGGCCTGGCACGGGTGGACATCGTCTGCCTGGACAAGACCGGCACCCTCACCGAGGGCGGCATGGACGTCTCGGACCTGCGCCCGCTGGACGGCGCTGACCGCGACTACGTCGCCCGCGTCCTGTCCGCGCTCGGCGCCTCCGACCCGCGCCCCAACGCCAGCCTCCAGGCCATCATCGACGCCTACCCCCGGCCGGGCGGCAGCGCTTCGAAGGACGGCTCCAAGGCAGGCTCCGAGGACGGCGACCAGGGCGGCGCCCAGGGCGGCGACCAGGACGACAACGCCGCCAAGGACACCGCCGCGGACGGCGGTTGGCGCTGCACCGAGGCGCTGCCCTTCAGCTCGGCCCGCAAGTACAGCGGCGCCGCCTTCAACGAGCCCGACGGCACCAGCAGTACGTGGCTGCTCGGCGCGCCCGACGTGCTGCTGCCCACCGGCCACGGCTCGCTCGCCGAGATCGACCAGCTCAACAACGAGGGCCTGCGGGTGCTGCTGCTGGCCCGCACCGACCGCCCGCTCGACGACCCGCGGGTGGCCGAGACCGTCACCCCGTACGCGCTGGTCGTCCTCGAACAGCGGCTGCGGCCCGACGCCGGGGACACGCTGCGGTACTTCGCCGAGCAGAATGTGCAGACCAAGGTCATCTCCGGCGACAACGCGGTGTCGGTCGGCGCGGTCGCCGGCAAGCTCGGGCTGCCGGGCGCGGACGCCCCGGTGGACGCCCGCCAACTGCCCACCGACCAGGACGAGATGGCGCAAGTGCTGGAGGACGGCGCCGTCTTCGGGCGGGTCACGCCGCAGCAGAAGCGGGACATGGTCGGCGCCCTCCAGTCCCGCGGGCACAACGTGGCGATGACCGGCGACGGCGTCAACGACGTACTCGCCCTCAAGGACGCCGACATCGGCGTCTCCATGGGGTCGGGTTCCGAGGCCACCCGCGCGGTCGCGCAGATCGTGCTGCTCAACAACAGCTTCGCGACGCTGCCTTCGGTGGTCGCCGAGGGCCGGCGGGTGATCGGCAACATCACCCGGGTCGCCACGCTGTTCCTCACCAAGACGGTCTACTCCGTGCTGCTCGCGGTGCTCGTGGTGTGCTGGCAGGTGCCGTACCCCTTCCTGCCGCGACACCTCACGCTGCTGTCCACGCTCACCATCGGCGTGCCCGCCTTCTTCCTGGCGCTCGCGCCCAACAAGGAGCGGGCCAAGCCGCATTTCGTCCGGCGGGTCATGCGGTACTCGACCCCCGCGGGGATCATCTGCGGGCTCGCGGCGATGCTGTCGTACCTGCTGGCCCGGCACCACTACTCCGGCAGCGGGGCGCTGGACGCCGAGACCAGCGCGGCCACGCTCACGCTGTTCCTGCTGGAGGTGTGGGTGCTGGCGATCGTGGCCAGGCCCTATACCTGGTGGCGGATCGCGCTGGTGCTGGCGATGGGCGTCGGCTTCCTGATCGTGCTGGTCGTCCCGTGGCTCCAGTCCTTCTTCGCGCTGAAGCTGGTGGGCGCGCAGATGCCGTGGACGGCCGTCGGTATCGCGGTGGCGGGCGGACTGGTGCTCGAAGTGGTGTGGGGGTGGGTGCGCAGGCGCGACACGGCGTGAGCCCCCACGCCTGAGGGTCCGTCAGTCGAACCAGCGGTCCATGGCCAACTCCTCGGTACGGGTGGGGTCTTCGAGGAGCGCGGCCAGTTCGAAGCGGCGGTGCCAGCGGGCCGTGGCCCACGCCAGGCCCGCGGCCACGCCCTCGACCGTGGAGGCGTGCAGGGTGCCGTCGACGTAGCGCCAGGAGAGTTCGACGTCCCCGGTGACGAGCAGTTCCTCGTGCTCGATGTACGTGGCGGGGGCGCCGGGAAGCAGGTCGTGGACGGCGGGCAGCACGTCGTGGATCTCGCCCTCGGAGACGACACGGGCCTCGACGGCGTCGCTGAGGCGGCGGACCTGGAAGAGGTCGGCGAGGTCCGCGGCCAGCCGCGGCGGTACGGGCAGCAGGGCGCGGCCCGCGGCGAGCGGCAGCAGGTCGGGGGCGTCGGCGACCAACGCGTCGGCGGCGTCGACCACGCGGGGCACGCCGTCCACGACAGCCCGCAGGTCGTCGGGGAGCGTGACCTGCTCGGGGTCGAGTTCGGCCAGCGCCGCGTAGAGGTGGTGGAGCTGGGCGGGGGTGACCCGCCGCTCGGGGTCGGCCAGCCGCGCGAGGAGTTCGGCGGCCCCGCCCGGTTCGTCCAGCAGCGCGCGTACGGAGGTGCGGACGCCCAGCGCCCGCAGCACCTGCTCGTCCACGGCCGTGCCGGTGGCGGCCTCGTCGTAGAGCCCGGCGAGCAGCGGGTCGCCGCCCGCCGCGCGCAGGCCGACCGGGCGGCGGCCGTCGAGCACGGGGTGGTCGCGGAGCCACCAGGCGGCGTAAGGGCGTACGGAGTCGGTGGTGCCGTCGGGGAGCAGGACGCGTACGGGTGCGGTGATCGCGTCGCGCAGCGGGGGGCGGGAGAGCAGTGCCAGCGCCTGCGGCCAGGCGTCGTCGTCCACCAGGTCGAGGTCGCGGACGCCGATCACCTCGGTGGCGACCGGCGGCACGTCGGTCTCGGGGAGGCGGTCCAGGACGTCCTCGCACCACACGTCGACGGCGTCGAGCAGGCCGATGTCGTCGGGCTCGGCCCAGTCGCTGTCGCGCGGTTCGAGGTCGTCGGGGTCGAGGACGACGTCGGCGGCGCGGACCAGCGCGAAGGTGGCGAGCACCCCGACCGCGGCGAGCGGCTGTTCGCCCCAGCGCTCGGCCAACTCGGCTTCCACGGCGGCCAGTTCACCCTCGCGCAGGACGGATTCCAGGGCGCTGCCGGGGAAGACCAGCTCGCCGGCCGGGGCGAGTTCGCCCTCCTCGTCGGGCAGCGCGAGGGCGGCGAGCCACGGCTCCTCGCCGGGCGCGAGCCCCGCGGCGCGGGCCAGAGCGAGGACGGTGTCGGCCAACTCCTCGGTGTCCAGGGCGTTCTCGTCGTCCCAGGCGGCGCCCTCGTCGTCCAGCGAGGCGGCCACGGCGGCCCTGACCTGAGGGGTGGTCAGGACGGCGCGCGGGGTGGCGGGGGACGCGCCGAGCTTTTCGAGCAGCGGGTGCACGGCGTCGGCGTGGGCGACGCGCAGGCCGAGGCGGGCCAGCGCGGCGGGGTCCACCGCGCCCGTGTCGCCGTCGTCCCCCTCCCCCGGCACCGGCAGCAGCACCTGGCGCGGGCCGACGACCGTACGGCCGTCGGCGAGCGGCACCGGGAGGCCGCTGAGGACGTCGGCGTCGGTTCCGGCCAGCGCGTCGTACAGGCGCCACCACCAGCCCGCGGGGCGTTCGGTGCCCGCGAGGCGGTCCACGGCGTCGGCGAGGGTCAGCCGGGCGACGCCCAACTGGCGCAGCGCGGGCCGCCGTTCGAGCGTGGAGGGGACCAGCGTCGGCAGCACCTCGGCCAGGACGCGTACGGCTTGCGCGGTGGCGCCCTCCACGACCTCGGCCTCGACCGGGCGCAGCGCGGGCGCCTCACCGGCCAGCGGGCCGCCGCCGTCCCAGGAGCCGTCGTCCGCGGCCTTCTGCGCCGCCTCGGGGCCGTCGGGGCCGTCGTCGGGGCGCGGCTCGGCGGCGCGCGGCAGGAAGGCGGTACGGGGCAGCTCGGCGAGGATTCTGCGGCGCAGCTCGGCGTCGAGTTCGCCCTTGCCCAGCGGTCCCGGCACCAGGTCGACCACGCCGGTGCCGACCGGCCGCCAGCCGGCCAGCAGCGCCACGTACGACTCGGCGGCGCGGGCCAGCAGGAAGTCGGTGAGCGGGCCGAGGGCGGCGTGGCGGCGGGTCGGGTCGAGCGGGAAGGAGGCGAGCAGCAGCGCGGGCAGGCCGAGCGGTTCGTCGGTGGGCGTGGGCGCGTGGACGACGGGCGCGGTGCGGGGCGCGGCCGGGGCGCCCTCCTCGTCCACGGGGACCGCCCAGGTCACCGACCAGACGGGGCGCAGCCGTTCCTCGACGGGGCGGTCGGCCAGCAGGTCGGGGGTGAGGGCGCCGGAGGCGGACGACACCCGCCAGCGGGCGGCGCCGTCGCGGTCGCTGTCCTCGATGACCACGTCGCCGTCGTCGGTCTGACGGCGGGTCAGGGTCCGTACCCCGTCCGGGGTTTCCACCACGACCTCGGACAGGCCCGGCAGCGCGAGCAGCAGCGCGTCGTCCACGGCCGCCAGCAGCCGGGCCACGAGGTCGCCCGCGGCGCCGTCGCGCAGCGGCAGCAGCACGACGGTGTCGTACGTGTCGGGCGCGCGGCCCTCCGCGGGGAACGGCAGGCGCAGCAGCGGGACATGGCCGTCGCGGCGCCGCAACTCATCGGTCAGGCCGGGGACTTCGGCGGCCAGCGCGCGGGCCTCGGCCAGCGACCAGCGGACGCCGCCGGTGCGGCCGACCACGGCCGGTTCGTCGCTGACGGCCAGCACCGCCGCGAAGCCGACGCCGAAGCGGCCGACGGCGGCCGGGCCGTCGTCGCGCTTGGCGGAGGCGCGGAGCGTGGACAGCGATTCGACGGCGGCGGCGTCGAGCGGCGCGCCGGTGTTGGCGGCGGCCAGCAGGGCGGGGTCGTCATCGCCCTCACCGGCCCCGTGGAGGGTCAGCCGCAGGCGGCCGGGGACACCGGCCCGTACCGCCGCGTCGGCGGCGTTCTGGGCCAGTTCCACGACGAGGCGGTCGCGGTAGCCGCCGAGGGCCAGGTCCTCCTCGGCGTTCGCGTCCTCACGGAAGCGGGCGGCCGACGCGGACCAGGCGGTGGTCACGCCCGCGCGGAGCGCGGCGGTGCCGAAGGGGTCGCTGGTGGCTTCCGTGACGACCGTCGGTCGGGTCCCTGCGCGGCTCACGTGGCCCTCCGGTTGTTGCTGCGGCCCGCGGCCGGGCCCCTGTCGGGGCGACCGTACCGCCAATGGCGCCGCGCCCGCGCGGCGCGGTCGTCCGCACGGGGTTCACCGCCGCCCCCGGCCCACCGGCCGGGGGTACCGCGGCTACGAGCGGCCCGGCCCGTCCGCCGCGGCGGCGTCGTCGTCCGCCGGGGACACGCGGCCGGGGTGCAGGGAGACCTGCTCGGTCTCCTCCATGTCGTCCAGGACCATCGGCGGCGGGGTGGGGGTCTTGGGCATCACGGCGGCCTCGGAGTGGCCGCCGCAGCCGTAGGACAGGGAGACCAGGCGGCCGTCGGCGGGCGAGAACTCGTTGGCGCAGATCCCGAACGCCTGGCTGAGGGAGCCCTTGATCGCGACGAGGAAGCCGCAGCTCACGCAGTTGGCGGGCGCGGCCTGGGCCATGGGCGTCTTGGCGCCGAACTGCTCCTCCCAGCGGTCGGCGGCGGCGTGCAGACCGTAGCGGGAGAGCACCCGCGGCCGTCCCATGCCGATCTCGGCGGCGACCGCGGTGATCGTCGCGGGCGTGGGCACCACGAAGTCGGCGTCGGAGGAGTCCGCGGCGCTCTCGGCACCCGCGGAGCCGTCCGGGGCGTCGGCCGACCCGTCGGGGAAGCCCGGGAAGCGCTCGTCGTCCTCGCCGGTCCACCCCGGCTCCAGGCGCAGGTCGTCGGCCTCGGTGGGCAGCAGGTCGCCGGGGCCCATGTCGCCGGGCCGCAGCCGCTCGCTCCACGGCACCCATTCGGGCGCGAGAATCGCGTCGTCGCCCGGCAGCAGCACCGTCTCGTCGATGGTCACGACCTTGGCGCGGGAGGCCCGCGTGAGGGTGGTGGCCCAGCGCCAGCCGCGGTAGGCGGGCTCTTTACAGGCGAAGTAGTGGGTGACGACGCGGTCCCCCTCGGCGACGACGCCGAGGTGCTCGCCGACGGACTGCGGCCCCGCCGCCTCCTCCGTCACAGCCAGCGCGACATCGACCGCCTCGGCGCACAGGCGGTCAGGGGTACGGCTTCGCATCGCAGCACTCACAGAAATCGTTTCTCTCTCTACGCCGTCTCACGTGTGCGCCGCGACGCGACGGACCCGACGCGGAAAACCGGGGCGGAGCGGACCTGCGGACCGCTTCGACGCCTTGGTTTTCTGCCTTCGTGGCCCTGCCCGAGCGTCTTCGGGCGCACCTGTTGTCACCCATTCTGCGCGATCGCACGCTACCTGTGCGCACCACGTGCGCAAAGGAGGGGGTGCGTGGTCTTCCGATTGGGGCAGGATTGCTGTCGTGGCACGAACGGTGACTGCGGGCCCAGGGCCCGTGCGCAGGGCCGGACGCGCCCTCGCTAACGGCGTGGGGCGGTCCGGCGGTGCCTTGCGCCGTCGTATCAGGCGTACGACACACGCGGGCGGCGCGGGCGAGTCGGGGCTGGCGAAGCTGATCGAACTGCACGCCGTGAATTCGGCGGGCGACATGTTGATCACGATCGCGCTCGCGAGTTCGGTGTTCTTCTCGGTCCCGACCGGACAGGCCCGCGGCCGGGTCGCGCTCTACCTGCTCGTGACGATGGCGCCGTTCGCGCTCCTGGCCCCGGTGATCGGTCCGCTGCTCGACCGGCTCCAGCACGGCCGCCGGGCGGCCATAGCGATGGCGATGATGGCGCGCGGCGTGCTGGCCTGGACGATGGCCGGGGTGATCAGCACCGCGGGCCTCGGCCTGTATCCGATGGCGCTGGGCGTGCTGGTGGCGTCGAAGGCGTACGGCGTGGTGCGAAGCGCGGTGGTGCCACGGCTTCTGCCGGACAGAACGACACTCGTGAAGGCCAATTCACGGGTGACGCTGGCGGGTCTGCTCGCGACGGCCATCGCCGCGCCGGTCGGCGCGGGGCTGCACGCCATCGGCCCGCAGTGGCCGCTCTACGGCGCCTTCGTGATCTTCATCGTCGGCGCGCTGCTGTCGATGTCGCTGCCCTCGAAGGTCGACTCCTCGCGCGGCGAGGGCAAGGTCCGGCTGTCGGCCGACGAGGAGGCGCCGCCGGAGCCGTCGGGGATTCCGGGCAAGCGGCCGAGCCTGCTGGGCGTCGGCTCCTCGGTGCTGCACGCCCTCCAGGGCAACGCGGGGCTGCGCTCGCTGTCCGGCTTCCTGACGATGTTCCTGGCGTTCATGCTGCGCGAGCATCCGCTGGGCGGCCTCACCGCGGCGACCTCCCTGGGCGTCGTGGTCGTCTCCGCCGGCGCGGGCAACGCGCTGGGCACGGCGCTCGGCGCGTGGCTGAAGGCGCGCGGCCCCGAGATCATCATCGGCAGCGTCCTGATCTGCTCGCTGACGGCGACGATCGCCGCGGCCACCTGGTACGGGCTGGTCACCGTCGCCGCCGCGGCGGCCGTCGCGGGCATCTCGCAGGCCCTGGCGAAGCTGTCCCTGGACGCGCTGATCCAGCGCGACGTGCCGGAGTTGGTGCGCACCTCCGCCTTCGCCCGCTCCGAGACCGCCCTCCAGCTCTCCTGGGTGGTCGGCGGCGGCCTGGGCATAGTGCTCCCGCTCAACGGCCAGCTCGGCATGTCGGTCGCGGCCTGTCTGGTGCTGGTGGCGTTCGTGGTGTCGGTACGCGGCCTGTTCGGCTCGGCGCGGCGCGGCGGAAACACGGCGTCGGCACGGGTGGCGTAAGGGCACCGGCCGTACGCGGTAGGGGCCCTGGCGTACGCGGCGGGGGTCCGGCCGTAACCGGTACGGGTGTACGGCGGCGGTGATCGCCGGGCCGTCGCGGGACACGTCCCACCCCCGCGCAGCCTGGGGGCAACAGCCCGGTAGCCTCCTGCCATGAGCATTCGCCGCGCTGCCACCACCATCGGTGCCGTCTCCCTCGGGCTCGTCGCCCTGACCGCCTGCGACAAGCCGACCCCCCTGGCAACCGTGACCGTGGGCACCCGGTCCGTGACCGCGGAAGCCGTGGACAAGTGCTACGCCCACGGCAAGCTGCTCCCCCAGGCGATCTTCGAGGCGTGTCTGACGGCCGCCCCCAAGCACCACCTCACGGTCGGCCTGGGCGACCAGGTACGCATCGGCGTCGACCCGAAGCTGGCGAAGAAGGGCTGGCTGCTCGCCAACGGCACCCAGCTCGTCACGCAGGAACTGCTCAAGAACCAGACGTACTGGACGCTCGACAGCGGCACCCTGTTCACCGTGCAGGACCAGCAGACCGGCCAGTCCACGCAGGTCAAGGAAGTCACCTTGAACATCGTGGAGTCCGGCGACCTGACGGGCCGCAAGACGTACGGCATCTGGAAGATCAAGCTCGTCCGCGGCAAGTGACACCCGACCGCGCCGCCGGTCCCGCGCCCGGCCCGGAACCCGGTCCCGCGCCCGCGCCTTACGGCAGGCTCCTCGTCGTGACCGCGGTGGACGCCGAACGCGCGGCCGTCGAGGCCGGGCTGAGCGCGGCGCCACCGCCCACCGCCGTGACGGCGGACGTGATCGCCGCCGGTGTGGGTCCGGCGGCAGCGGCGGCGGGCACCGCCACCGCGCTGGCGCTGGCCGAGGCGGCGGGCGCTCCGTACGGCCTGGTGGTCTGCGCCGGGATCGCGGGCGGTTTCGCGCCGGTCGCGCCCGTGGGCCATGTGACGGTCGCGGAGACGGTCGTGGCGGCGGACCTGGGCGCGCAGACCGACGAGGGCTTCGTACCGGTCGTGGAGCTGGGTTTCGGCACCTCTGAGCACCGGCCGCCCGCGCGGCTGAGCCGGGGCGTGGCGCGGGCGCTGGGCGCGGCGTACGGCCCGCTGCTGACCGTGAGCACGGTCACCGGCAGCGGGGAGCGGGCCGCGGAGCTGAGCGGCCGTCACCCGGGCGCCGTCGCGGAGGCGATGGAGGGCTTCGGGGTGGCGGAGGCCGCCGCGGCGCGCGACGTGCCGATGCTGGAGATCCGCGCGGTGTCGAACGCCGTCGGCCCCCGTGACCGCGCGGCGTGGCGGATCGGCGACGCGCTGGCGGCCCTGACGGTGGCGTTCGGGAAGCTCCCGGCCGCCTTGGAGGTTGAAGCCACACATGACGACTGACACCGCGAACACGGGCCCGGCCGGGGCGCCGCACGACGCCGCGCTGCGGATCGCGTACTCCCCCTGTCCCAACGACACCTTCGTCTTCCACGCGTGGGCGCACGGCCTGGTGCCGCAGGCGCCGCCGCTCGACGTGACCTTCGCGGACATCGACATCACCAACGGGATGGCCGAGCGCGGCGAGTTCGACGTCCTGAAGGTGTCGTACGCGGTGCTGCCGTGGGTGCTGGACGAGTACGCGCTGCTGCCGTGCGGCGGGGCGCTGGGGCGCGGCTGCGGGCCGCTGGTGCTGACCCGGGAGCCGGGCGCGGACCTGGCGGGCAAGACGGTCGCGGTGCCCAGCGAGCGGTCGACGGCGTATCTGCTGTTCCGGCTCTGGGCGGCGACCGAGGTGCCGGGCGGGGTCGGGGCGATCGTGGTGCTGCCGTTCCACGAGATCATGCCCGCGGTACGGGACGGCCGGGTGGACGCCGGTCTGGTGATCCACGAGGCGCGCTTCACGTACCGGAACTACGGCCTGCACAAGCTCGCGGACATGGGTGAGCACTGGGAGGCGACGACCGGGCTGCCGATCCCGCTGGGCGCGATCATCGCCAAGCGCTCGCTCGGCAAGGAGCGGCTGCACGCGCTCGCCGAGTCGGCCCGTACGTCGGTGCGGATGGCGTGGGACGACCCGGAGCCGTCGCGCGACTACGTGCTGGAGAACTCGCAGGAGATGGACCCGGCGGTCGCGGACCAGCACATCGGGCTGTACGTCAACGAGTTCACCGCCGATCTCGGCGAGGACGGATACGCCGCCGTACGCGGACTGTTGACGCGGGCCGCCGCCGAGGGACTGGTGCCGCCGCTCGCCCCCGACGCGCTCGCATTCTGACCGAGATTTTCGTCGGGTGGCCGGAATTCACCGTGCCCGTTGCGCACTTGCGCACTTCGGCACTTGCGTACTTCGGCACTTCGCCGCTTTACCGGAAGGCGGGCTTCCGGCAAAGCGGCGCTAAAAACGGTCGACTTCCCTACGTCATAGCGGACTCATACGTCGAGCTGATCGGCGACAACGCGCAGTACGGAAGCGATCTTGTGTCCGTGCGCCTTGTCGGGATACCGGCCGCGCTGGAGGGAACGCGCGACGTCTTCGAGCAGCGTGGTGAGGTCCTGGACGATCGGCAGCAGCTCATCGGGTTTACGGCGCTGTGCCGCCGCCACCGAAGGAGCGGGATCCAGAAGTGTCACCGAAAGCGCCTGATCACCGCGCTGTCCTGCGACGACGCCGAATTCCACGCGCTGGCCGGGCTTGAGCGCAGCGACTCCGTCAGGCAGCACCGACGAGTGCACGAAGACGTCGCCGCCGTCATCGCGGGAGAGAAAGCCGAAGCCCTTCTCGCTGTTGAACCACTTGACTTTGCCGGTAGGCACGTCCGACCTCGTCCTCATTGCTCGAAACGACTCTGAATAAGACTTCAGCGGGTCCATCGGAGACCCGCTGGCACCAAGGCTAATGGCCTGGTGCTGTGTGACAAGACGCCAAGGTCCCGTTCCCCGGCCGTTCGACCGCCCCCTGAACGGATCTACCCTTGTCCGGTGAGCAAACAAACCATGGGCGCCGGTGACCTCCTGGTCCGTGTCGGCGCGATCGTCTTCCTCGTGGGCGCGGTCGGCACTCTCGTCACCGTCGCGCCGCTGTTGCTGGGCACGCATACGCTGCCGACGCCCGCGTATTTCGTGTCCATGCTGATGGGCGTGGGTATGGCGGTGGCGCTGTGCGGGCTGCTGCGGTCGGCCCTCGCGCAGCGGCAGACCTCACGGGAGCGGGGCGCGGCCGGTTCCTGAACCGGCCGCCGGGCTCTCCCGCCGAAGCCGGCGGCGGCTTGCGCCGTCCCCGGTGCGCTCAGGCAGCCGCGGACGTGTGGGCCGCGAACCAGGCCGGAAATTCGGTGAGATCGTCCAGGACGACATCGGCTCCGGCCGCCCGCAGTTCCGCCGCGTCGCACGGGCCCGTGGCCACCGCCACCGACAGCGCGCCCGCCTTCCGCGCGCCGCGCACGTCCCCGACGTGGTCGCCGACGTACACGCTCGCGCCGTACTCGATCAGCGCCTGCGCCTTCTGCTCCGCCCACAGCCAGCCGCGCACCTCGGCCTCGATCCCGACGTGCGCCAGGTGCAGTTCCGCGTTGGGCCCGTACTTCGCCGTCACCACCACGGGCCGCCCGCCGCCCGCCCGCACCGCCGCGACCGCCTCCGCCGCACCGCGCATCGCGGGCGTCGGCGCGATGGCGTGGTCCGGATACAGCGCCCGGTACAGATCGCCGATCTCGGCCACGCGCTCCGCGGGGAACCAGTTCGCCAGCTCGTCGTCCAGCGGCGGGCCCAGCCGCGTGACCGCCAGCTCCGAGTCGATCCACACGCCGGTTTCCGCCGAGAGCCGGTCGTACACGGCCTTGATCCCCGGGCGGGAGTCGATGAGGGTCATGTCGAGGTCGAAGCCCACCGTGAGGGTGGGCCGGGGCGGTACGGGGCTGAGGTCGCTGGTCACGCCCTCCATTCTCCCCTGCCGGGTCAACCCGATTTTCGTCCCCGTAGGGGGCGCGGGGAACTGCGCGGCCCGCCCCCACCGGCCGGTGGTCGGGACACCACCGAATTGCCCCTCTGGGGCCGGTGGTGACCTGCGGGAGCATCGTGGCTGAGCGCGCAGTTCCCCGCGCCCCTAAAAGATCGGCCCGCCGCCCAGCGGAAAGGGACCGCCTGGGCAGCGCCCCTAAAAGAGCGGCCCCCCGCCCCGGGGAGGACCCGCCTTCGTGAGGGGGGCGTACCGGGGCGGAGCCCTAGGCGCGGCGGCGGGCGCGGAGGATCAGGTAGAGGGCGGAGCCAACGGCGGCGACGCGGACCGCGAAGGGATAGGCGTCCTGGAAGGCGTGGCCCATCTGCCCCTGGGCGATGGGATCGCCCCATTTGCCGGTGTCGCGCCCCCAGACCCAGACGACGAGCCCGAGGGCGGCGGCCCCGGGAATCCCGAGGATGCCGAATTTGGCCTGGCGGCGGGTGAGTTGGCGGGAGAGATAACCGGCGAGCCAGCCGAGGCCGAGGGGAATCCAGGAGCCGATGACGGCGCCCGCGACGAGAAGGGCGGCGGCGAGCAGGAGCAGCGGGCTGCCCCAGGTGACGGTACGGGCGGCGCGGCGGCGCGGCAGCCAGCGGCGGCGCGACCGGGCGGCGACCTCCTCCTCGTACTCGGCCTCCTCCTCGGCCTCTTCCTCGACCGGCGCACGCGGCGCCCCGGGCCTGACCCTGGCCCGGGTGTCACCGTCGTCGTCCAGATCCTCGTCGTCGAAGGGGATGAAGACGCCGCCGGTCATACCGGGCAGGCCCGTGAGTTCGTCACCGGCCCTGAGGTGACCGTCGCGGCGCTCGTCCCGGTCCCACCAGTCGTCCTTCTTCCCCGCGCCCCTGCCGCCGCCGCCCTTGCCGCCGTCGGCCTTCTCCGTACCGTCCCTGCCCGCCGTCTTCCGCATCGACGGCACGCCGTACGGGCCGTACGGGCCCCCGGCGGGCGCGGACGGGGACGAGGGCGGGGCCGGGACCTCGGGGGCGGCGGCGCCGGACGAGGCGTCGCCGGAGCCGCCTGCCGCGGCCTCCACGACGGCGTCCGGGCTGCCGATCCGGCCCAGGATGCGGCGGACGGTCGCCGGGTTGTCGCTGTCCTTGCGCTCCCGGTCGATGTCGGTGCGGAGCTGCGCGACCAGCCGCATGCGCTGGGAGGCGGGCAGCGCGGTCTGCGCGAGGTCGCCGATCCGGCTGAGGTAGTCGAACACCATCTGGTCGCTCTCGACACCCACCGCCAAGCCCCTTTGTCCGCGCCCGTGTCCGACCCTGCACCGACCGTACCCGCCCGCCGTCACCGCTGTCCTCATCCGCGGCCGCCATCCATGGCCGCCGCGACGAGGGGGGCTAATGTGGAACGGATGACGACCGGAGGGCAAGGATCTGTCCCGCGCACGCTCGCGGAGGACCTGCGCGCACGTGACGACGAGGCGCTGGGGCGGCTGCTGCGCGCCCGGCCGGACCTGCTGAGCCCCGTACCGAACGACCTGACGCAGCTCGCGACCCGCGCCTCCACCCGTACGTCGGTGGTCCGCGCGCTGGAGCACCTGGACCGCTTCACGCAGCAGGTCGCCGAGGCCCTGTCGGTGACGCGGGACCCGTGCTCGTACGGGACGCTGCTCACGCTGATGACGGGCGGCCCCGAGGGCACCGGCCACGCGGAGCCGCTGGACGCGGAGCTGGTGGCCGCGGTGACCGCCGCGCTGCCGCGCGCCGTGGACGTCCTGCGGGCGCGGGCGCTGCTGTGGGGCCCCGACGACCGGCTGCGGCTGGTGCGCACCGCGCGGGACGTGCTGGCGCCCGCCGCCACCGTGCCGTCCGCGACCGGCCTCGGGCCCTCGGTGAGCGAGGCGACCTCGGGCATGTCGCCCTCCCGGCTCCAGGAGATCCTGGCGGACGCCGGGCTCGATCCGACGCACGACCCGATGAGCGCGGTCACCGCGCTGGCCGGACTCTTCGCGGACCGCGACCGCACGGCGGCGCTGCTGGACACCGCGCCGGACGGGGACGCGCGCAAGGTGCTCGACCGGCTGGTGTGGGGGCCGCCGTACGGCGAGGTACGGGACGCGACCGTGCCGGTGCGGGCCGCGGACGCGGTGACGCCCGTGCAGTGGCTGCTCGCCCGCGGCCTGCTGCTGCCCGCGGGCCAGCACAATGTGCTGCTGCCGCGCGAGGCCGCGCTGAGCCTGCGCGGCGGCCGGGCGCACCGTACCCCGGAGCCGCTGCCGCCCGCCGTCGCGCCGGTGCCGCGTACCGAGCGGACCGTGGACATGACGGCGGCGGGGCAGGCGTTCACGGCCGTCAGCACGGTCGGCGAGCTGCTGAAGGAGTGGCAGACCGGCGGTCCTTCGGTCCTGCGCGCGGGCGGCATCAGCGTCCGCGACCTCAAGCGGACCGCGACCGCGCTCGACCTGACCGAGGCGCAGGCCGCCTTCTGGCTGGAGCTGGCCTACGCGGCCGGGCTGATCGCGACGGACGGCGAGCTGGACGAGGCGTACGCGCCGACGCCCGCGGCCGACGAGTGGCTGCTGCTGCCCGCGCAGGAGCGGTGGGCGACGCTGGCCGCCGCCTGGCTGACGGCGACGCGGACGCCGGGCGTGGTCGGCAGCAAGGACGCCAAGGGCCGCGCGCTGTCGGCGCTCGGCCCCGACCTCGACCGGTCGCTCGCGCCCCGGGTGCGCCGCCGCGCGCTGCGCGTCCTCGCCGATCTGCCGCCGGGCTCGGCGGCGGCCCCCGACGAATTGCTGGCCCGGCTGCGCTGGGAACGGCCGCTGCGGCCCGGCGCGGACGCGCTCCGCGCCGACCTGCTGCGCTGGACGCTCCAGGACGCCGAGAATCTGGGCCTGACCGGGCGCGGGGCGCTCGCCGCGCACGCCAGGCCGCTGCTGGGCGGCGCGGGGACCCGCACGGCGGCGGAGTCCGCCGCGGCGGCCGGTGCCGCGGCCGGGCTGCTCGCGCCGCTGCTGCCCGAGCCGCTGGACCACGTGCTGCTCCAGGCCGACCTGACGGCGGTCGCGCCGGGGCCGCTGATGGCGCCGCTCGCCGAGACGCTCGGGGTGCTGGCCGACATCGAGTCCAAGGGCGGCGCGACGGTCTACCGCTTCACACCGGAGTCGGTACGGCGCGCCCTGGACGCCGGGCGCACGGCGGCGGAGCTCCAGGACTTCCTGACCTCGCACTCGCGCACGCCGGTGCCGCAGCCGCTGAGTTACCTGATCGACGACGTGGCGCGCAGGCACGGCACGCTGCGGGTGGGGGCCGCGTCGGCGTATCTGCGCTGCGACGACGACGCGCTGCTGACCGAACTGCTCGCCGACCGGCGCGCGTCGGGCCTCGGGCTGCGCCGCCTGGCGCCGACGGTGCTCGCGGCCCAGTCCGAACCGGCCGTGCTGCTCGACAAATTGCGCGCGATGGGCCTGGCGCCGGCCGCCGAGTCCGCGGACGGCGATGTGCTGATCACCCGCGCCGACGCCCGCCGCACCCCGCCGCGTACGCCGCCCACGCCCGTCACGGACGGGCCGCCGGTGCCCGCGGAGGCGCTGCTGGGGGCCGCGGTGAAGGCGGTCCGCGCGGGCGACCGCGCCTCGACCGCCGTGCGCCGCTCGCCGGACTCCGCGGTGTCCTCGACCGCCGCCGGGAGCGCGGACGGCGGCCTGCCCCGTACGCCAGCGGCCGACACGCTCGCCACCATGCAGGCGGCGGTGCTGAGCGGCGAGTCGCTGTGGATCGGCTACGTCAACGCGGACGGCGCGGCGAGTCAGCGGGTGATCGCGCCGGTACGGGTCGAGGGCGGCTATGTGACGGCGTACGACCACACCGTGGACGAGGTGCGCACCTTCGCGCTGCACCGGGTCACGGGCGTTTCGGAGCTGGCCGACGACCCGGCCTGACGCGCGCCCGCACGGTCCCTTCCGGCCGCGCGATCCCTTCCTGCCGTAGGCCCCGCCGGACGTCGCGGCGCCCGTCCTGGCGCGGTCCGCTGTCCGGGCGCCTGCGCTGCCACCAGTGGTGGCGGCGCGGGTAGAGGGCGCGGCCGAGGCGCAGGCCCAGCAGCAGGTAGCCGATGAGGGCACCCGCGGTGTTGAGGATGACGTCGTCGATGTCGAAGGACCGGCCCACGATGATGACGCCCTGGGTGGTCTCCACCGTCAGCATCACCAGACCGGTCAGCACGCCCACCCTGAGCAGGCCGCGCGCCTTCGGGAACAGCATCGGCAGCAGGATTCCGAAGGGCACGCCGAGCAGGATGTTCCCGCCGATCTGCTTCACCGCGTCGCGCGTGCTCGGCCCGTTGAGGTAGGCCCTGATCGAGTGGCCCGGATGCAGATTGGAGTGGATCAGCGAGACGGACGCCGGTGACGGCACCAGCGTGACCTTCGCCAGCGCCACCGCGAAGGCCACCATCCCGACGATCGCCGCCGCGAGCACCACCACGCGGGCGAGCGTCGCGCCCCACGAACGGCGTTGCAGCAGGGGGACGTACGGCTCCTCGACCGGCTCGGGCTCGACGACGGGCGCGGCCTTGGGCTTCGGCCCGAACCTGGACTTCAGCGTGGGCCTCGGCTCGGGCTCCGGGGTCGCCTTCGGACCGGCCTCGGCGGCCGGGGGCGCGGCCTTCGTCCAGGGCCAGGTCCGGGCGGGCGCCGTGTCCCGAGCCGTCGTCCGCGCCGTCACTGCCGTCTTCGCGGGTGCTTTCACCGGTGCCTTCTGACGGGTCCTGGCCTGGGCGCTGGTACGCGGCTGAGCGGCCTTGCGTACGGGGGTGCGTGCGGGCTTGGCCGCGGACCTCGCCGTGGGGGCCGGGTCCGCCGTGGCCTTCGGCGCCTTCGCCTTCGGCCCGTCCTTCGGTTCCTTCGGCGCCGTGCGGAACAGCGCCATCCTCACCGCCATGAACCCTTGCCCCCCTCGGATAGGCACTGTCATGGCGGCGCATACCCGCGACCGGCCGCCGTACGCCGTCCGCACACGACGACTCGGACGGCCGATCTCCTTGGGCGGCAGGGGACTTCAGCCGTGGCGGCCCCTGCGTCGCGTCGCCGCGACGAGCAGCCCGCCCGCTCCCAGCGCTCCGGCCGCCGCGACGGCCAGCCACTCGGTCTCCGCACCGGTGTGCGGGAGGTGTCCGGGGGGCGAGGTCGGAGGGGACGTGGGCGGGGAGGTCGGGGGTGACGTGGGCGGGGAGGTCGGGGGCGTCGTCCAGCCCGTCGTGGGCGGAGTGGTGGGGGGCGTCGTGGGGGGTGTCGTCGGAGGTGAGGTGGGGGGCGTGGTCGGAGGCGAGGTCGGGGGCGTGGTCGGAGGCGAGGTGGGCGGCGAGGTGGGCGGCGTCGTCCAGCCCGTCGTGGGCGGGGTCGTGGGGGGCGTGGTCGGAGGCGAGGTGGGCGGCGTGGTCGGCGGGGTCGTCGGAGGCGTCGTCCAGCCCGTCGTCGGCGGCGTGGTGGGCGGGGACGTGGGAGGCGAGGTCGGAGGCGTCGTGGGCGGTGACGAGTACGGCGGGGTCGTCGGCGGGCACGACGTGCTCTCGCTGGGCGACGGCCACCCGGTGTCGGGGGCGGACGACCATCCCGTATCGCTGTACGAGGGCCCGTCCGCCGGGCTCGGGGCCGCGCCGGCCGCCGAACCGGGGAGCAGCAGCCCGGCCGCGGCCATGACCGCGGCGCCGACGACGGCTGTGGAGGCCGCTACGGCCCGCAGCTTCCCCCGCTCACGCGGGTCTGCGGGGGGAAGCGCGGGGGGAGGAGACAGTGGGTTGTCCATAGCGGGCAGATAACAGCAGGTCGGGTGCGACGCGCCGGTCGCCACGTACGCGATCGGCGCAGCTTCGCTCGGATGGCGAACGGTTGCGCGCAGGGTTGGCCGCCATCGGGGTGAACCGCGACACGCGGTCTTGACCGCCATTCGCAGTACAATTCTCTGTTCGGTCCCGTCAGCGGAGGTAATGCGTGTCCTGTCTCATCGTGCAGAGCGACAAAACGCTCCTCCTGGAGGTCGATCACGAGCAGGCGGACGCCTGCCGCCGGGCCATCGCGCCCTTCGCGGAGCTGGAGCGCGCCCCCGAGCACATCCACACCTACCGGCTGACCCCGCTCGGCCTGTGGAACGCGCGGGCGGCGGGCCACGACGCCGAGCAGGTGGTGGACGCGCTGGTCGAGTACTCGCGCTATCCGGTGCCGCACGCGCTGCTGGTCGACGTGGCCGAGACGATGGACCGCTACGGGCGGCTGCGGCTGAGCAAGCACCCCACCCACGGCCTGGTGCTGACCAGCACCGACCGCCCGGTCCTCGAGGAGATCCTGCGCTCGAAGAAGATCCAGCCTCTGGTGGGCGCCCGGATCGACCCGGACACGGTGCTGGTGCACCCCTCCGAGCGCGGCCAGATCAAGCAGGTGCTGCTCAAGCTCGGCTGGCCCGCCGAGGACTTCGCCGGTTACGTGGACGGCGAGGCGCACCCGATCGAGCTGGACGAGACCGGCTGGGCGCTGCGGCCGTACCAGCGGCAGGCCGTGGAGAACTTCTGGCACGGCGGCTCCGGTGTCGTCGTGCTGCCCTGCGGCGCGGGCAAGACGCTGGTCGGCGCGGGCGCGATGGCCGAGGCCAAGGCGACCACGCTGATCCTGGTGACGAACACCGTCTCGGCGCGGCAGTGGAAGAGCGAGCTGATCAAGCGGACGTCGCTGACCGAGGAGGAGATCGGCGAGTACAGCGGCACCCGCAAGGAGATCCGGCCGGTCACCATCGCCACGTACCAGGTGCTGACGACCAAGCGGAAGGGCGTCTACGCGCACCTGGAGCTGTTCGACTCCCGCGACTGGGGCCTGATCCTCTACGACGAGGTGCACCTGCTGCCCGCGCCGGTCTTCAAGTTCACCGCCGACCTCCAGGCCCGGCGGCGGCTCGGCCTGACCGCGACGCTGGTGCGCGAGGACGGCCGCGAGTCCGACGTCTTCTCCCTCATCGGCCCGAAGCGGTTCGACGCGCCCTGGAAGGAGATCGAGGCGCAGGGCTACATCGCGCCCGCCGACTGCGTCGAGGTCCGCGTCAACCTCACCGACTCCGAGCGGCTCGCCTACGCGACCGCCGAGCCCGAGGAGAAGTACCGCTACTGCGCCACGACCGCCACCAAGCGGCGCGTCACCGAGGCCCTGGTCGCCCAGCACAAGGGGCAGCAGACCCTCGTCATCGGCCAGTACATCGACCAGCTCGACGAGTTGGGCGAGCACCTCAACGCCCCCGTCATCAAGGGCGAGACCACCAACGCCCAGCGCGAGAAGCTCTTCGGCGCCTTCCGCAACGGCGAGATCTCCGTCCTGGTCGTCTCCAAGGTCGCCAACTTCTCCATCGACCTCCCCGAGGCCACCGTCGCCATCCAGGTCTCCGGCACCTTCGGCTCCCGCCAGGAGGAGGCCCAGCGCCTCGGCCGCGTCCTGCGCCCCAAGGCCGACGGCCACGAGGCCCGCTTCTACTCCGTCGTCGCCCGCGACACCATCGACCAGGACTTCGCCGCCCACCGCCAGCGCTTCCTCGCCGAACAGGGCTACGCCTATCGCATCATCGACGCCGACGGCCTCCTGGAAGGCGAGACGGCCTAGACCGTTTCCGATCTCCTGGGCCGTTTCCGATCTCCAAGGCCACGAAGGGGATCTCCGTATGCGCGGGCACGGCGTCCGACGACCGGGGAGAGGGCGGTGAGCAGCGCTTCATGCCACACGGGACTGCGCTCACCGCGCTGAGGGACGCCGTCGCCACCGGACGCGACCAGTACGAGGTGCGGCTCACCTCTCCGGGCCTGAGGACACTCGCCGCCTACGCCTATGTGGCCGAGCAGTTCGGCTACCGGTACGCGGGCCCGGCGCCCGGCAGCCGTTCGATGAACCAGCCGCTGATGACCTTCCGGCGGAGCCCGGAGTCGGGGGATCTCGCCGCGCGGACCGCGGTCCGGTGTCCCGACCCGGCCGGGGGCGGTCCGCTGCCGGGGATGGTCGAGGGACGCGGACTGCGGCCCGCGAAGTCGGCGGCGGGTGACGTGCGCCTGATCCATTCGCGAATGGTCGTCGACGCGTGCCTGCGCTACGGCCGACGGGTGCGGAAGAACATCCTGGTGCTGCTCGTCGTCATAGCGGTCGTCCTCTTCTTTCCCGGATACACCGTGCGTCACGTCCTCATCGGCGCGGGCGTATGGCTGGCTTTCTTCGCCGTGTACCTGATCGGGCTCGGCATCGCGCGGCTCAGACTCGCGCGGCATCGGAACCGCTTGGCGGCAAGCGGAGTCCGGTGGCCGCCGCCGTAGATCCAGGCGGCGGGCGACGGTGTGCGGCAGCGACTGCGACCGCTGCCGTGCGGGCCCGGCGTCATGACGACGGGGCTCAGCCGGCGGCGGGGAGGTGGAAGTAGATCAGGAGGGTGGTGACGGCGAGGAGCGGGGCGGCGAGGGAGGCGACGGCGCGGGTCGTGCGGTGGCGCAGGCGCCAGGGGAGGGCCCAGGACACGACGAGCGCGACGACGGCGAGCAGGAGGACGGCGGGGGCGACCAGGAGCATGGTGGTCAGCGCCTGGCAGCCGTTCGGCGTGCAGGAGTCCGTCGCCATCGGGGAGAACATCGCGATCAGGCCGCAGAAGGCGATGACCGGGCCGCCGAGGACGGTGGCGATCAGCGGGGCGACGTAGGCGTGGCTGTCGTGGTCCGGCGGCCTGAAGCGGGGCACGAAGGGAGGCATGACGGGGGCGGGGCCGTAGGCGGGGCTCTGCCGGACCTGCGGACGGGCGCCCGCGCCGTGCTGCCACTCGTGCGGCTGCGGCGGGCCGTACGGGTCCTGCGGGACGTACGGGCGGCTGTTGGTCATGTCATCCATTCAACGGACCGGACGGCCGGGCCGGATCCGGCGTCGTACTCAGGTCGGCGTGGGCGGGTACTCAGGGCGGTGCCGGCCAGCAGGGCGAGGCCGAGCAGGGGGTAGGGGGCGGCGAGGGGCTGTTCCCACCAGGAGAAGCGCAGGTCGCGGTCGCCCTGGTGCGGCACGAGCCACATGCTGCGGCCGTAGAAGACGGCGCCGCACCCGAGGAGCGCGGCGCGGCGGCCGAGCAGGTCGGCGGCGCGCGGGCCGCGCGACCGTGCCGTACGGGAGCCGGGGCCGGGGCCGCTGTCCGGGCCTGGGCCTGGGCCCTCTGCGGACAGGCGCGTGGCCAGGAACGCCAGGAGGGGCACGCACCAGACCCAGTGGTGGGACCAGCTCACCGGCGAGACCAGCAGCGCGGTGACGGCCGCGCAGAGCAGGCCGAGCGCGGGTCGGCCGCCGCGGTGGGCGCGAGCGGCGACGGCGAGTCCCGCGGCGGCGGTGACCAGGGCGGACGCGGCCCAGAGCAGGCCGGGGGCCGGGGTGTGCAGGACGCGGGCGAGCAGACCCTGGAGGGACTGGTTGTCGACGATCCAGACCTCGCCGACCCGGTCGGTCTCGTAGAGCCGGGCGGTCCAGAAGTCCAGCGAGGCGCCGGGCAGGACGGCGAGCCCGAGCGCCGCGCTCGCGGCGAATCCGGCGGCGGCGCGGGCCGCCTCCCGGCGGCGGCCGGTGAGCGCGAGGTGCACGGCCAGCAGCGCGGGCGTGATCTTGACGCCCGCCGCGAGGCCCAGCGCGAACCCCTTGCCGCGCGCGCCCTCGGGGCGGGTGAGGTCCCACAGGACGAGGACGGCGACGGCGAGGTTGATCTGCCCGAAGACCACCGTCTGGAAGACGGGTTCGAGCCAGAGCGCGCCCGCGGTGCCGAGCAGGACGGGCGCCGCGTACCGCCGGGACCGTACGGCGTCGGCGGCGGCGGTCCCGGTGTCCGCGGCCAGCCGCAGGGAGAGGCGGACGAGGGTGGCCAGCAGGGCCAGATTGGCGGCGACGCAGGCCGCGCGGGCGGCCGACAGCGGGAGCCGGGCGACCGGGGTGAAGAGCAGGGCCGCGAAGGGCGGGTACGTGGCGGGCAGCCGCCAGCGTGTGACGCGGAATCCGTACAGGTCCCGGCCGCCGAGGACGGCGGCGCCTTCGGCGCGGTAGACCTGAAGGTCGGCCATCGGGACCGGGCGGCGGAGCCACCAGGCAGCGAAGAGGGCGAGGGAGAGCGCGAGCGCGGCGAGCGCCAGCGCGGTGGTGCCGGGACAGCGGGCGCTACGGGGACGGCGAGGGTCGGCGGGACGGTCGGCGGGGGGCGCCGGGCCGAGCGCGGGAGCGGTCACCGCGGCGACAGTAGTGGACCCGCCCGCCGGTGATCGTCAACGCGGCGCGGGGCCGCCGCTCAGTGGCGCTTGCCCTCGTTGCCGAGCAGCACCACTTCGACGGCCGTGACGGCGAAGACACGGACCGCGCGCAGCGTGCTTCCCAGCAGGTGGCGGGGGTGATCGGGGCGGGCACCGAGAGCGGTGCCGCCGTGGACGGTGGGACCTGGGGCAACGGTGGTGGTGGTCATGAATCCACCGTACGAAATCAGGCATACGGCCTACGTCGGGCTCAGGGCTTAACTCGCACGCTCCGTGTCCGACTCTGGTCTGACACCGGACCCTGACCCGGGTATCAGGGTCACCCTGAGGCCCTACGACCTGCGGCTCCCCCGGGCCCCCGGGCCCCCGCGCCGCGTCCCCGCCCCGTCCGACCGCAGGTCGAACGGGGGGTGAAATTCGTTCGCGGCTCCCCGCGCGGACGCGTATGATCGCCGGTCTTGCCGCCTCCCCACGGGAGTGCCGCCGGCCGGACGGAAACCGGTCGGCTCGTCGCCTCGCCGACGACCCCTCGCGTACGCACTCGTATCAGCCGGAGGCAAAGCCGTGCCCTCGCACGTCCCGACCCAGGGCAGCAGCCCCAGCCCGCAGGACCGCACCGACCACTCCCCCGACCCGCTCGGCAGGGAACGCTCCCACCTCGCCTCGTCCCGTACCGCGCTGCGCGCCATGCGGCACGACGTGGAGTCGCTCGACATCGCGGACGTGACGGGAAACTGGGTCAACGCCAAGATCCTCGCCGCCGAGATCGACGACCGCATCAAGGCGCTCTCCGACCTCGCCGACACCCCGCTCTTCTTCGGCCGCCTGGACTACCTGCACGCGCCCGGCACGGAACTGGCCGAGGGCGCGACCGGCGAGCAGTTCTACATCGGCCGCCGCCATGTGCACGACGCGGACGGCGACCCGATGGTGATCGACTGGCGCGCGCCGGTCTCGCAACCCTTCTACCAGGCGTCGCGCCGCAAGCCGATGGACGTACGGCTGCGCCGCAGGTTCGGCTACACCGGCGGGGACCTGACCGCGTACGAGGACGAGTACCTCACCGACCCGCCGGAGGGCGCGGCGGATCCGGGGACGTCGAGCAAGCTGCTCCAGAGCGAGATCGAACGGCCCCGCGTCGGCCCCATGCGCGACATCGTCGCCACCATCCAGCCCGAGCAGGACGAGATCGTCCGCGCCGACATCACCGGCAGCGTCTGCGTGCAGGGCGCGCCCGGCACCGGGAAGACCGCCGTCGGCCTGCACCGGGTCGCGTATCTGCTCTACGCGCACCGCGAGCGGCTGGCGCGGACCGGCACGCTGGTGATCGGGCCGAACCGGTCCTTCCTCCAGTACATCGAGCAAGTGCTGCCCGCGCTGGGCGAGTTGCAGGTCAAGCAGGCCACCGTGGACGACCTGGTGGCCCATGTCGAGGTGCGCGGCACCGACTCGGCGGCGGCGGCCACGGTCAAGGGCGACGCGCGGATGGCGGAGGTGCTGCGACGGGCGGTGCGGTCCGGCATCCGGATGCCCACCGAGCCGGTGATGGTGGTGCGCGGCTCGCGGCGCTGGCGGGTCCCGGCGTACGAACTGGAGGAGATCGTCAAGGAGTTGGCGGCCCGCGACATCCGGTACGGCGCCGCGCACGACGCGCTGCCGCAGCGGATCGCGCACGTCGTCCTCGTACAGATGGAGCGCTCGGGCGAGGCGCCGGACGACCGCGTGCAGGACGCGGTGGCGCGAACTCCCGCCGTGAAGGCGGCCGTCAAGGCGTGCTGGCCCGCGGTCGATCCGGCCAAGACGGTGCTGCGGCTGCTGTCGGACCCGGAGTTCCTGGCCGAGGCGGCGGACGGGGTGCTGGACGCCGAGGAGCAGCGGACGATCCTGTGGGCGAAGCCCGCGCGGGGGCTCGCGTCGGCCAAGTGGTCAGCCGCCGACGCGGTGTTGATCGACGAGGCGTACGACCTCGTGCAGCGGACGTCGTCGCTCGGGCATGTGGTGCTGGACGAGGCGCAGGACCTGTCGCCGATGCAGTACCGCGCGGTGGGGCGGCGCTGCTCGACCGGGTCCGCGACCGTGCTCGGCGACCTCGCGCAGGGCACCACGCCCTGGGCCACCGGCTCGTGGGCCGAGGCGCTGGGCCATCTCGGCAAACCGGACGCCCGCGTCGAGGAGTTGACGGCCGGTTTCCGTGTGCCGCGCGAGGTGATCGCGTACGCCACGCGGCTGTTGCCGCAGATCGCGCCGGGCCTCGCGCCCGCCACGTCCGTCCGTGAGGCGGCCGGCACGATGTCGGTACGGGCCGTCGCCGCCGGCGCGCTGGACGCGGCCGTGCTCGCGGCCTGCGACACGGCGCTCCGGCACGAGGGGTCCGTCGGCCTGATCGCCGCCGACCCGCGGATTCCCGTACTGGCCACGGCACTTGAGGCCGCCGGAATCCAGTACGTCTCGCCCGGTGAGGAGACCTCCGCCGAGGCCCGCGTCACGCTGGTGCCCGCGTCCCTGGCCAAGGGCCTGGAGTACGACTACGTCGTGCTCGACGAGCCCGCGGACATCGTGGCCGCCGAGCCCGACGTCCGCACCGGCCTGCGACGCCTGTACGTCTGCCTCACCCGCGCCGTCTCCGGCCTCGCGGTGCTGCACACCGCGCCGCTCCCCGAGGCCCTGGCCCCGGCCTAGGCCGCGTCCGCAAGGTCTCGTCTGGCGGGCGCGCCGCTGCGCGCTACGCCTGCTCGATGCGGAAGAAGTTGCCCGCCGGATCCCGTACGGCGCCGTCCCGTACCCCCCACGGCTGGCTGGCGGGCTCCTGGAGCACCTCGGCCCCCGCCGCCCCCGCGACGGCCTCGAACGTCGCGTCGAGGTCGTCGCTGCGGAAGTGCAGCGGCCGCAGTTCCCCCTTGGCCAGCAGCGCCGCCAGCGTGTCCCCGTCCTCCTTCGACCGCCCCGCGTGCGGCTGCGACAGCACGATCTGGATCTCCGGCTGGCTCTTGGTCGTCAGCGTGATCCACCGGAAGCCGTCGTGCTCGACCTCATTGCGCACGGTGAGACCGAGGGTGTCCCGGTAGAAGACGAGGGCGGCGTCGGGATCGTCGACGAAGACGTGCACGGCACTGATGGAAACGGTCATACGGCCGATGCTAGGGCGTGTCCGGCCGATACCGGAGGCGACGGGCGCGGGCTCACAGCGGCGAGCGCGCGGCGGCGCCGCCCGTCTTGCGGGGGCGGGTCACCAGCATGACCTGGCAGCCGGGGACGACCTCCAAGTCGCTGTGGTCGCGGGCGCGGTAGGCGCTGGGGGTCTCGCCGACGATCTGGGTGAAGCGGGCGGAGAAGGAGCCGAGGCTGGTGCAGCCGACGGCGAAGCAGGCGTCGGTGACGCTGACGTCGCCGCGCCGCAGGAGGGCGGTGGCGCGCTCGATGCGGCGGGTCATGAGGTAGGAGTACGGGGTCTCGCCGTACGCCGCGCGGAACTGGCGGCTGAAGTGGCCGGTCGACATCAGCGCGGTCCGGGCCAGGGCCGGGACGTCGAGCGGCTGGGCGTACTCGCGGTCCATACGGTCGCGGGCACGCCGAAGAAGCCGCAGCTCGCCCAGGTCCATGACGCTCATGGCTCCATTGTGGCGCGGGGGTACGACAACCGCCGGTACGCGCCCCGGCCCGGCGGGACCGTCCGGGGCGGCGCGACGGCCGTACCGCCCGGCCTCAGGAGACCGGGACCGGGGTGTCCAGGGCGGCGCGCCAGCGGGCGACCGCGCGGACGTCGACCGGGGAGGCCCAGCCCGCGGGGCGCACGGCGCCGCCGACGTGGAAGCCGTCGAGCCCGGCGCCGCGCAGGTGCGGCACATGCTCCAGGAGCAGGCCGCCGCCGACGAGGAGCTGGGGTTCGTACCCCGGTTCGCCGGTGCGCGCGGCCTCGTCGCAGAGCACCGGGAGCCCGGCGGGCACGCCGTCCGCGGCGCCCGCGGTGAGGTATGTGTCGAGGCCCGGCAGCCCGGCGAGCTGGAGGCGGAGCGCGTCGCGGTCGGCGGCGCGGTCGATGGCCCGGTGGAAGGTCCAGCGGCAGCCGTCGATGACGTCGACCAGCGCGTGCACGGCGTCGAGGTCGGCGCGCCCGCCGTCGTCGAGGAAGCCGAGGACGAACTCGTCGGCGCCCTCGGACCGCAGGGACTGCGCGGCGGCGCACAGGGCGTCGAGGTCGCGCGCGTCACCGGCGCTGAATCCGTCGGACAGCCGCAGCATGACGCGCAGCGGGATGTCGACGGCCGCCCTGATCGCCCCGAAGGTGGCGCGGGAGGGGGTGAGCCCGTCCGCGGCCATGTCGGTGACCAGTTCGAGGCGGTCCGCGCCGCCGTCCCGGGCCGCTACGGCATCGTCCGCGCCGAGGGCGATCACCTCGAAGATTGGTCTAGACATATGAGCAAGGGTGCCACATGCGTCACTCCCGCGCGAGACGTGTAGCGCACAATTACCGGCATGTCCTTCACGCCCGCCGCCCCTCACCCCCGCTACGACGCCCTGCTCGCCGAGTGGTGCGACCTGCTGCGCCGCTGCCAGGAGCCGACAGCGGACGACGCGCCCGCCCCCGACCCCGCGCCGTACGGCGCCGATCTGCTCGGCCGCTGGGCCGAACCGCAGCGGCGTTACCACACGCTGGACCATCTCCAGGCGGTCCTGGACCACGCCACCGAACTGACCGCGTACGCCGCCGATCCGGACGCGGTGGCCCTCGCCGCCTGGTTCCACGACGCGGTCTACCGCCCCGACCGCTCGGAGAACGAGGAGCGCAGCGCCCACCTCGCCGAACGCGCCCTGCCCGAGGCGGGCGTGGCCGCCGACCGCACCGCCGAGGTCGCCCGCCTGGTGCGTCTGACGGTCACCCACGACCCGGCCGAGGGCGACCACAACGGCGAGGTCCTCTGCGACGCCGACCTCGCCGTCCTGGCCGGCGACCCCGCCGCCTACGCGGCCTACGCCGCCGCCGTCCGCTCCGAGTACGGCTTCGTCCCCGACGACGCCTTCCGCGCCGGCCGCGCCGCCGTCCTGCGCCAACTCCTCGCCCTCCCCGACCTGTTCCGCACCCCTTACGGCAAGGACCAGTGGGAGCGCACGGCCCGCCGCAATCTGACGACGGAGCTGGAGCTGCTCACGGCCTGACGGAGCCGGACCTGCTCACGGCCTGACGTATTTGCGCCGCCGCAGGCCCGCGGCGGTCAGCAGGCGGACGATCTCCTTGCTGCCGGTCTCGACCGCGCCGAGGGCGACCGCGTCGGCGTACCGCTCGGAGGGGATGTCGTAGTGGTCGTGTTCGAAGGCGCGGGACGGGGCGCCGAGGCGGGCGGCGAAGGCGTGCAGTTCGGCGTAGGAGACGTCGCTGACCAGGTGGGACCAGTGGCGGCCGTGGCCGGGCCAGGTCGGCGGGTCGATGTAGAGGGTCATGAGGGGTCCGACTCGGTGTCGTGGGTCATACCGGGTTCACCGGGGTCAGGGCGCCGACGGGGGCGACGACGGCGCCGCGGGCCTCGCAGACCCAGTGCGGGTCGGGGCCGAGTTCGGGTTCGACGGCCAGGGCGTGCGGGTCGTCGCAGTCCGGGCACAGCGGCCAGCGCCCGTAGCGTTCGAGCAGGGCGTCCTGGACGTCCTGGGCGAGCAGCCCGGGGATGTACTCCGCGCCGTCCGGCCACTGCTCCAGCCACCAGCGGCGCTTGCTGACGGCGTCCTCGACCAGCGAGACGATGTCGGCCTCCGCGACACCGCGGGCGCTGAGGTCGGACAGCACGAGAGCGCGGGCACCATGCAGCACGGTTTCACCTTCCATCCCTCCATTGTCGCAAGCCCGGCGGACGCGGACGCCGTGATCGTCGGGTGCCTTGACGTACGGCCGTCTCTGAAAATACCTTTCAGAAGGTGACCTATAGCGTGAAGGAAACTTTCTCCCCGAGCGTCCGCGCCCTCCGCGGCGTGTCCGGCGCGCCCGTCCTCCCCGTCACGCCCCCCGACCCGGGGGCCCTCGCCGCCAAGGTCCGCACCCTCGCGCCGTCGATGACCCGGTCCATGCACCGGGTCGCGGAAGCCGTCGCGGGTGATCCGGCGGGCTGTGCCCATCTGACCGTCACGGCGCTCGCGGTGCGTACCGGCACCAGCGAGGCGACCGTCGTCCGCACCGCCCGGCTGCTGGGCTACCCCGGCTACCGCGATCTGCGGCTGGCGCTGGCCGCGCTCGCCGCCCAGCAGGCCACCGGGGCGCCGCCCGCCGTCACCGCCGACATCGCCGTCGACGACCCGCTCGCCGACGTGGTCACCAAGCTGGCCATGGAGGAGCAGCAGACCCTCGCCGACACCGCCGCCCAGCTCGACATGGGCCAACTGGAGGCCGCCGTCGCCGCGTTGGCCGCCGCCCGGCGGACCGACATCTACGGGATAGCCGCGTCCGCGCTGGTCGGCCAGGACCTGGCGCAGAAGCTGCTGCGGATCGGCCTGATCGCGCACGCGCACGCCGACCCGCACCTGGCGGTCACCAACGCCGTACAGCTCAAGCCGGGCGACGTGGCCCTGGCCATCACGCACTCGGGCAGTACGCACGACGTCATCGAGCCGCTGCGGGCCGCGTTCGACCGGGGGGCGACGACCATCGCCATCACCGGCCGGGCGGACGGCGCGGTCACGCAGTACGCCGATCTGGTGCTGACCACGTCCACCTCCCGCGAGAGCGAGCTGCGGCCCGCCGCGATGTCCAGTCGTACGAGTCAGCTCCTCGTCGTCGACTGTCTGTTCATCGGCGTCGCGCAGCGCACCTACGAGACCGCGGCCCCGGCGCTGTCCGCCTCGTACGAAGCGCTCGCGCACCGGCACAGTCCCCGCTCGGGCCGCGCCTGACGGCCGGTCCGCACCACTCCACGACCCCCACAGCAGAAGGATGAACGAGCCGCATATGTCGCACTACACCGAGCTGCGCCGCGAGCTGGAGACCCTCACCACCGAGGCGTTCCGGCCCGAGCTCGCCGAGATCGACCGGATGCCCACCCTGGAGATCGCGCGGACCATGAACGGTGAGGACGCCACCGTTCCGGCCGCGGTCGCCGGGCAGTTGCCCGTGATCGCCGCCGCCATCGACGGGATCGCCGCCCGGATGGAACGCGGCGGACGGCTGATCTACGCGGGCGCCGGTACGGCGGGCAGGCTCGGCGTGCTCGACGCGAGCGAGTGCCCGCCGACCTTCAACACCACGCCGGGACGCGAGGTGCTCGGACTGATCGCGGGCGGCCCGTCCGCGATGATCACCTCCATCGAGGGCGCGGAGGACAGCAAGGAGCTGGCCGCCGCCGACCTCGCCGCGCTCGGACTGACCCCGGCCGACAGCGTCGTCGGCGTCTCCGCCTCCGGGCGCACTCCCTACGCGGTCGGCGCGGTGGAGTACGCGCGCGCCACGGGGGCGCTCACCGTGGGCCTGTCCTGCAACGCGGACTCGCCGCTCGCGGCGGCGGCCGACCACGGCATCGAGGTCGTCGTCGGGCCCGAACTGATCGCCGGTTCCACCCGGTTGAAGTCCGGCACCGCGCAGAAGCTCGTGCTCAACATGCTCTCGACCATCACGATGATCCGGCTCGGCAAGACGTACGGGAACCTCATGGTCGACGTGCGGGCCTCCAACGAGAAGCTGCGGGCGCGCTCGCGGCGGATCGTCGCGCTGGCCACCGGCGCGGACGAGGAGGCGATCGAGGACGCGCTGACCGCCACCGACGGCGAGGTCAAGCACGCGATCTTGACGCTGCTCGCCCATGTGGACGCGGCCACGGCGGCCCGGCTGCTGACGGAGTCGGGCGGCCACCTGCGGCAGGCGCTGGAGGCCGCGCCGAAGTAGCCGCGCGGGAGCGGGAGTTCACTGGCGCTTGGCGGACTCGGCCGCCATCAGCACCGAGGCCAGCCATTCGCCGTCGAAGAGGGTGGCGTCCGCCAGGCGGTGGGCGCCGCCGTACGCGTTGAGCATCGTCTTGGCGGCGCGCAGCGCGGCCGGGGAGCGGCGGAGCATCGGCCGCGCCCACTGGTCGACGGCGGCGTCCAGCCCGGCCTCGGGCACGGCCTTGTGCAGGACGGACAGCTCGACGGCCCTGGCCGCGTCGAACGCCTCGCCGGTGAGGACGAGTTCGCGGATGCGGGCGGCTCCCACCTCGTTGAGCAGCCGGGGCAGGATGCCGCCCCAGGCGGGCGGCAGGCCCAACGCCAGCTCGGGCAGCCGGAACCGGCTGGTGTCGGCGCCGACCCGCAGGTCGCAGAACATCGCGAGCGCCACGCCCGCGCCGATCACGTCGCCGTGCACCCGCGCGACGGTGACGGCGCCGAGCGTGGCGAGCGCCTCGCACACCTGCCGCGCCTTGTTGCCCATGGTGCGCAGGCCGGACCCCGTGGGGTCGGCGGCCAGCGACTCGGCGAATTCCCTGCGGTCGCCGCCGAGGCAGAAGTGCTCGCCGGCGCCGGAGAGTTCGAGCACCCGTATGCCGGGGTGGTCCTGCACCGAGCGCAGTACGGCCAGCAGTTCGTCCAGGACCGGGCCGGTGACGGCGTTCCCGGTCTCCGGGGTGTTCAGCCGTACGCGCAGCAGCGCTCCTTCCTGGCTGACGCGCAGGACCTTGAAGTAGTTCATCATGCTGTCGTTCGCCACCGGTTCTCTCGTGCGGTCGTGCCGTGTGCGGCCTACAGGTCTCTGGGGCCCGCCTGTTCGGGGACGCGGGCGGACGCGGAGTCGGACACCGTCAGTGTCGTCATCCGCCGGAAGGCGACCCGCGGCGCCCACTCGGGGTCGCGGTGGACGCTCAGTCCCGGCAGCTTCCTGAGCAGCGCGGTCAGCAGCGCGGTGGCCTCCATCCTGGCCAGCGGGGCGCCGACGCAGTAGTGGATGCCGCCGCCGAAGCTGAGGTGGTTGACCTTGCGGCGGATGTCGAAGATGTGCGGGTCGGCGTACTGCGCGGGGTCGTGGTTGGCGGCGGCGAGCATCAGGTGGACGGTCTCGTCCTTGGGCACCTCGATGCCCGCGAGCGTCATGTCGTCGCCCGCGACCCGCGTCACGACGTGTATCGGCGGGTCGTAGCGCAGCACCTCCTCGACGGCGCCGGGGATGTCCTGCGGGTGGGCGCGCAGCCAGCCCATCTGGCGGGGGTGCTCGGCGATCAGCCACGTCATGGTGGACAGCAGATTGGAGGTGGTCTCCAGGGCGGCGAGCACCACCAGCAGCGCGAGGTAGTAGACGGCCTCGTCGGCGCGGTCGCGGTCCGGCTCCAGCCCGTCCCAGGTGCGCAGCCACTGCGAGACCGGGTCGTCCCCCGGTGACCTGCGCCTTTCGCGCACCAGCGCGGCGAAGTACTGGTGCAGTGTCACGGTGGCTTCGTCGGAGATCGCGAGCTGGCTCGGGGTGGGCAGCAGCTCCTGGGTGAACACCTGGGCGTGGGTCAAGTCCCGCAAAAGGGGGAAGTCAGCGGAGGGCAAACCCATCCACTCCCCTATCGCGCGCACCGGCAGCTCCTCGCTCACCAGTGAGACAAAATCGGCCACTCCGTCGCGCAGGCGTTCCGCGAGCCGGCCGACCAGGCGGTCCGTTGTCTTTTCCACCGATATCCGAATGTCACCGAGCGCCCTCCGGTCGAACATATTTCCGACCGAGCGGCGCATCAATGTGTGATGCGGTGGATTGAGCCGGACCAGAGTCTGACCGATCTGCCGTGAGGAAGGCGCGCTCCAGCGCGTTCCCTGGCCTTGCCTGGCGGCCCATTCGTTGTCGGTCACACGCCAGGCCCGGTCCCTCAGCACCTGGTCACTGAGGCCGAACGACGTGATCAGGTGGCCGCCCCAGGGCGCTGGGACGACATCCCCCATCGAGCGAAGCTCGTCGTAAAGAGGCAGCGGACTTTCCTGTCCGCCGGGCTTACGGAGTCGGGAAAAAAGTGATACAACTCTTCGCCGGTCGGTGGGGGCGACCGAATACGGTGTGACCATGGCGGCATTTCTCCTTGGTCCTCAATGCCAGGCCGGATTGACCTGTCCTGCATACCCTGGGCACGAGATGCGTATCCGATCGGACACTGCTCGTAATTGTGGCAAGCGTCACACCGTCGGCGATGATTTCCGGCCAGGTCCGTTCTTTATCGAAACCGGCCGACCGCGAAGCCGCGGTCGGCCGGTTTTCGACTTGTGCGTCGCCGAGTGTTACGCCTTGAGCCAGTTGAGGAACGAGCTCCAGCGGCTGGCCGCCTTCGGCTTGCCCTGCGTGTGGTCGGCCGGAGCCTGAGCCGACTGGCTCTCCTGCGAGCGGACCGGCTGCCGCGCCGGGGTGAACCGGGCGGGCAGCGAGGTGAGCGCGCGGTGGAAGGGGCCCGGACGCCAGGTCAGGCTCTCCACCGGCACCGCCAGGTCGATGTCCGGCAGCGTGTTGAGCAGCTTCTCGATGGCCCGCAGCGAGATCAGCGTGGCCGGGTCCTTGGCCGGGCAGACATGGGGACCCGCGCCCCAGCCCAGGTGCGCCCGCTTGCTCATCGTCTGGCCGCCGCCGCCCAGGCTCGGGTCGGTGTTGGCCGCCGCGTAACTGATCACCACGGGGTCGCCCGCGCGGAGTGTGATCCCGGCGAGGTCCACGTCGTGCACCGGGTAGTGCACGCCGTAGTTGGCCATCGGCGGGTAGTTCCACAGCACGTCGTTGAGCGCGTCCTCGACCAGCAGGCCCGCCATGTGCTGGCTGTCGGCGTACTTGTCGTCGGACAGCAGCAGCCGCAGCGCGCTGGAGATCATGTTCTGCACCGGCTCGGTACCCGCGGCGATCATCGGGAAGAGCTGGTGGATCATCTCCTCGGTGGTCAGCGCGGAGCGGTGCTGCATCATCCAGGAGGTGATGTCCTCGCCCGGCGTGGTCCGCTTCAGCTCGACCAGTTCGACCAGCGCCCCGGTCAGCACCTCCAGCGACTTCTCGACATCGATGCCATCGAAGATGCCGGAGATCCCGAACACCAGCCGGTTGCCGATGTCCTCGGTGCAGCCGAAGAGGTCGTTGAAGACCAGCAGCGGCACCTGCTGCGCGTAGTCGGCGACCAGGTCGGCCCGCCCCTTGGCGCTGAACTGGCTGATCAGATACGAGGCGACCTGGTCGACGTGCCGGCTCAGCCGGTGCGAGTCGACCATGGCCAGGCTGTCGGTCGCCGCCTGCCGCAGCCGCATGTGCTCGGCGCCGTCGGAGAACAGCAGATTCGGCCGGTAGGCCATCATCCCCATCACCGGGCTGTCCGCCGGTATCTGACCCTCGTTCATCGCGCGCCAGCGGCGCGAGTCGCGGGCGAAGGTGCCCGGGTTCTGGAGGACCCGCAGCGCCTCGGTGTAGTCCGTGACGAGTTCGGCCTCCACGCCCGGCGCCAGCTCCACCGGAGCGCTCGGGCCGAACTGCCGCATGTAGGAGTAGAACGCCTCCGGAGCGGCGGCGAACTCCGGGCCGTACAGCGGCACACTCTGGCCGCTGTCGTGCGCGGGGCAGCCGGGCGGCGGGGCCTGGAAGTCCGGAGGGGTCTGCATGCCTGTGCTCCTCGTTGAAATACCTGAGCTACCTGAACTACCTGCGGTGACCTACTAGTTGAGGCGAGACTGCAAATACTGCACCAGAGCGATCAGTGAACCCGCCGATGACCGCTCGTCGCGTGCGTCGCACGAGACCACCGGGGTCTCGGGAAGCAGATCCAGCGCCTCGCGCACCTCTTCGAGCGAGTGCGGGGGCGCACCGTCGAAGCGGTTCACGGCGATGGCGTACGGCAGACCGTGCCGCTCCACGAGGTCCATCACGGGGAAGGACTCCTGGAGCCGCAGCGGGTCGACCAGCACGAGCGCGCCGAGCGCGCCGCGCGACAGGTCCTCCCACAGCCGCACGAACCGCTGCTGGCCCGGCGTACCGAACATGTACAGCACCAGTTCGTCGCTGAGGGTCAGCCGGCCGAAGTCCATCGCGACCGTGGTGGTGGTCTTGTTGGGCGCGCCCCTGAGGTCGTCGATGTCCGCGCTGGCCTGCGTCATCACTTCCTCGGTGCGCAGCGGCGGGATCTCCGACATGGTGCCGATGAACGTCGTCTTGCCCACGGCGAAGTGCCCGACCACGAGGATCTTGGCGACCGTCCGTACCGAACTGGGCAGATAGACGTTCTCGCGCGGCGTCTGGGGAGCACTGTCCCTATCCGAAGCGAGCCCGGAGCCCATGCAGCACCTCCTCCAGCAGTTCCCTCTCGACCAACTGCGCGCGGGGAACGGGTGCCCGCGCGAGCAGATACCCGTCCTCCACCAGATCCGACAGAAGGATCTTGACCACGCCCATCGGCAGCCCGGTGTGCGCGGCGATCTCCGCGACCGCGAGATAACCGCCCGAGCACAGTTCCATCACCCGCAGCTTCTCGGGATCAAGAACCCTTGTCCGGGGCGCGTTTTCGGATACGGCGACCAGTGTGATCATCGTGAAGCCGCCGTCGACCGGAAGCTCGCGACCGTTGGTGATCACATACGGGCGTACTAATTCCGTGGCTTCTAACTCCAGCTCCGGTTCGCCCGTCAATTGACGTCAGCGTTCTCGCGAGGAGGTGTGGTCAGCACCTTGCCGAGTTGGCCGACGAGCTGCTGCATCCGGAAGGTGATCTCCGCGAGGTCCGCGTCCGGGGACGCGGAGACCGCGAGATAGGCGCCTTCACCTGCCGAGATGAGGAAGACCCAGCCGTGGTCGAACTCCACCAGGGTCTGCCGCCACTCCTGGCGGCGGTCGTCGCCGCCGACGAAGTCGGACACCGTACGGCTCAGCGACTGCATGCCGCTCATCGCCGCCGCGACGGTGTCGGCGTGGTCCCTGCCGACCTCGTTGGAGCGGGCCATCAGCAGGCCGTCGGCCGACACCAGGATCGCGTGCCGGGCCTCGGGCACCTCAAGGGCGCTGTCGAGCATCCACGACAGATCTCTTCCGATCATTGGGCTCATTGGGCGTCCTGCCCTTCGCTGCTCGCGCCGATGGAACGGCGGCCGGACTGAGTGCCCCGCTGGAACGCGCCCATGCGGGAGGCGACTTCGTGGCTGTCGCGCACCGGCTCGGGCGCCCGCTCGACTCTGTCCCCGGCTCTGTCACCGGTTCTGTCGTCGGACCGCTCCTCGGCCGTGGGCACTATCGAGATCGGGTGCCGGAAGCGCCGCCGCTTGGGCAGGCCGCCGAAGGTGGTGGCGGGCACCACCGGCTCGGGCGCGCTCTGCTCCACCGGCTCGGACGCTTCACCCACGACGGGAGTCTCCTCGGGCTCGATGGTGGTGGTGAGGAGTTCGTCGGGGAGCAGCAGCACGGCGCGCACTCCGCCGTACGGCGAGGTGGAATCCACCGAGACGCTGAATCCGTAACGGTTGGCGAGTACGCCGATCACCGCGAAACCGAATTGCGGCGGATTTCCGAGGCCGGAAACACCCGGAGTGCGCTGGCCGGTGAGGAGTTCTCCCGCCAGCGTCTTCTCTTCGTCGCTCATGCCGACACCCGCGTCGTCGACGACGATGCAGACGCCCTTGGGCACGGGCTGGATATTGATTTCGATGGACGTTTCAGGGGCCGAATAACTCGTGGCGTTGTCGAGCAGTTCGGAAAGGGCGAGTGCGACCGGTTCGACCGCGCGGCTCACCACCGCGAAATTGCTCTGCGAACGGATTTCCACGCGCGTGAAATGCCGGATGCGGCCCTTGGCGCTGCGGACCACGTCGTAGACCGACGCCGCGTTCTTGCGGCGGCCGAGCCAGCCGTCGCAGAGCACGGCTATGGACTGGGCGCGCCGGGTGAACTGCGCGTTGCCGTGGTCCACGTCCAACAGGCCCTGGAGCGCCGCGTGCTCGCCGTTCTCCCGCTGGAGCTTCGCGATGGCGACCTGCTGCTCGCCCGCCAGACCCTGGAGGGTGCGCATGGCGGCCTTGAGCACGCTCTTGGTGCCCTCCTCGGCCCGGCGTCTGGCCTCATCCACGATCTGCTCGCGGCCGACTTCCAGGGAGGCGCGGCGCGCCGACTGCTCGGCGAGCGCGGCACGGAGCTTCGCATTAGTTTTCCGGCTGAGCGCAATCGCGGTCGCGGCGACAGGAGTACCTGCGATCAGGCCCCAAAGTGCTGGATCATGTAAGTAGGACGTCATGAGGCTCTCTTCAGGCGAGGGGCCGCCATTTGCGGAATCTCTTTCAAATCCGAACAAAAATGCGGAACACTTGCGCATGACACTTGCCAAGCAATGAGAGCCTAGCAGCAGGTTTGACCCCGGTACCCCCCGTACTTGTCCTGCTACCGGCATCTGACGGTAATTCAAAATTGCCCCGTTTTGGGACAGTCTTGGTGAATTGTTCCCAACAATGCGCCGGACACAAAGACGGCACCCCCCGGGTGACCGGGGGGTGCCGTCGTGCGGTCCTGCTGATCCGGGCTCGCGCCCCGTGGATCAGAAGTCCATGTCACCGCCGGGCATGCCGCCCGGAGCGCCGCCGGGGGCGGCCTTCTCCGGCTTGTCGGCGATGACGGCCTCGGTGGTGAGGAACAGCGCGGCGATGGAGGCCGCGTTCTGGAGCGCGGAGCGCGTGACCTTCGCCGGGTCGATGATGCCCTCGGCGATCATGTCGACGTACTCACCGGTCGCGGCGTTGAGGCCGTGGCCGACGGGCAGGTTGCGCACCTTCTCGACGATGACGCCGCCTTCGAGACCACCGTTGACGGCGATCTGCTTCAGCGGGGCCTCCAGCGCGAGCTTCACGGCGTTGGCACCGGTCGCCTCGTCGCCCTCGAGCTCCAGCTTCTCGAAGACCGCGGTCGCCTGGAGCAGGGCCACGCCGCCACCGGCGACGATGCCCTCTTCCACGGCGGCCTTCGCGTTGCGCACCGCGTCCTCGATGCGGTGCTTGCGCTCCTTGAGCTCGACCTCGGTGGCGGCACCGGCCTTGATGACGGCCACGCCGCCGGCCAGCTTCGCCAGGCGCTCCTGGAGCTTCTCGCGGTCGTAGTCCGAGTCGCTGTTGTCGATCTCGGCGCGGATCTGGTTGACCCGCCCGGCGACCTGGTCGCTGTCACCGGCACCGTCGACGATGGTGGTCTCGTCCTTGGTGATGACGACGGTACGGGCGCGGCCGAGCAGGTCCAGGCCCGCGTTCTCCAGCTTGAGGCCGACCTCTTCGGAGATGACGGTGCCACCGGTGAGGATGGCGATGTCGCCGAGCATGGCCTTGCGACGGTCACCGAAGCCGGGCGCCTTGACGGCGACGGACTTGAAGGTGCCGCGGATCTTGTTGACCACCAGGGTCGACAGGGCCTCGCCCTCGACGTCCTCGGCGATGATCAGCAGCGGCTTGCCGGACTGCATGACCTTCTCCAGCAGCGGGAGCAGGTCCTTCACCGAGGAGATCTTGGAGTTGACGATCAGGATGTACGGGTCGTCGAGCGACGCCTCCATACGCTCCAGGTCGGTCGCGAAGTAGGCGGAGATGAAGCCCTTGTCGAAGCGCATGCCCTCGGTGAGCTCGAGCTCGAGCCCGAAGGTCTGCGACTCCTCGACGGTGATGACGCCTTCCTTGCCGACCTTGTCCATGGCCTCGGCGATCAGCTCGCCGATCTGGGTGTCGGCGGCGGAGATGGAGGCGGTCGAAGCGATCTGCTCCTTGGTCTCCACGTCCTTGGCCTGCTCCAGCAGAGCGGCGGAGACGGCCTCGACGGCCTTCTCGATGCCGCGCTTGAGGGCCATCGGGTTGGCGCCGGCCGCGACGTTGCGCAGCCCTTCCTTGACCAGGGCCTGGGCCAGGACGGTCGCGGTGGTGGTGCCGTCACCCGCGACGTCGTCGGTCTTCTTCGCGACCTCCTTGACCAGCTCGGCGCCGATCTTCTCGTACGGGTCCTCGAGCTCGATCTCCTTGGCGATGGACACACCATCGTTGGTGATCGTGGGGGCGCCCCACTTCTTCTCGAGGACGACGTTGCGGCCCTTCGGGCCGAGGGTGACCTTGACGGCGTCGGCGAGCTGGTTCATCCCGCGCTCGAGACCGCGCCGTGCCTCCTCGTCGAACGCGATGATCTTTGCCATGTGAAGTGTCCTCCGCGGACTGGGGTTCCCCCACCGGAGCAGGGGGCGACGGCTCGGACCGTGTGGTGCCCGCGACGGACGGCCGACCTGGTCGCCGGTTCCTTCCCGGCGGCCGGGCGGGCCTCACCGACCCGGTCCTTCAGCACTCTCACTAGGAGAGTGCTAACGCCAATGATTAGCACTCGACCCCATCGAGTGCAAGCGCCTGTGGACAACTCCGGGCCACGCACGAAGGACCCGTCCCCCCTAAGAGGTACGGACCCTTGGTGCGTGAGTGCGTCGTGTCGGTCGCCGAGCGCGCCGGGCCGTCAGGCGGTGGCCAGCCGGACCATGTCCGCCTGCGGCCCCTTCTGACCCTGCGAGATCTCGAACTCGACCCGCTGGCCTTCTTCGAGGGTGCGGTAACCGTCCATCTGAATCGCGCTGTAGTGGACGAAGACATCCGCACCACCGTCGACCGCGATGAAGCCGTAGCCCTTCTCCGCGTTGAACCACTTGACGGTGCCCTGAGCCATTCCTAACTCCCCTATTACTGGCCCTATCGCGGCCCCGCACTCCGCGGGTCCGGGTCAGACCTCACCGCCGGGGAAGCCGTTGTCTGAGCGACAGGGGATCCCTGGTGGTGTGCGCCGGAACGCGTCGACCGCGGCTGAATGTATCTGCACGGATGCCCTCTGCAACAGGTCAATCGGACGAGAATTCGGGGAGCGACCGATCGGAAATACACCAGAATAGGGCGCTATGGCGGGGCATCTCGGACCGGACATACGTCGCCTATGCGACAATCCACACGTGAATTTGGCGATAAATCGCCGCACTGACCGTTCGCGGCGGCAACTTGCCCGTGGCAACAGTACAACCTTTCAACTACCGCCCCGGACACGGCCGTTCGACCCGGTCCGGCCCCCGTACAGCACTGTGCCCCATCCACCGCAAAAGGGTGAAAGGGGCACAAAACGGCAGGTGTAGCCGGGCCGTTACGGGAAGTTGATCAGCCGCCCGCTACCGCCGGAATGATCGAAACGCTCGCGCCGTCGGGGACAGCGGTGGCGAGACCGTCGGAAAAGCGAACATCGTCGTCGTTGACATAGACGTTCACGAAACGACGGAGTTTTCCGGTGTCGTCGAGAACGCGCGCCGAAATGCCCGCGTGATTCTTCTCCAGCGAGTCGATCACCTCGGCCAGCGTGCCGCCCTCGGCCGGAACCTCGGCCTGGCCGCCGGTGTAGGTGCGGAGAATGGTGGGGATACGAACAGAAGCACTCATGCGAGGCCAGCCTCTCGGAACGCGTCAAGGGTCGGGCGGATGGTGGCGGTCGGGCCGGTGGTCGGTGCCACCGCGTCCAAAGTCTTCAGTCCGTCGCCGGTGTTGAGGACGACGGTCTCGGCGGCCGGGTCGAGCTGCCCGGTCTCGATCAGCTTCTTCAGCACCCCCACGGTCACCCCGCCCGCGGTCTCCGCGAAGATCCCCTCGGTGCGCGCGAGCAGCTTGATCGCGTCCACGACCTGCTCGTCGTTCACGTCGTCGACCGCGCCACCGGTCCGCCGGGCGATGTCCAGCACGTACGGGCCGTCCGCCGGATTGCCGATCGCCAGCGACTTGGCGATGGTGTCCGGCTTCACCGGCCGCACCACGTCGTGCCCCGCCTTGAACGCCGCCGAGACCGGCGAGCAGCCCTCGGCCTGGGCGCCGTAGATCTTGTACGGCTTGTCCTCGACCAGGCCGAGCGCGATCAGCTCGCGCAGGCCCTTGTCGATCTTGGTGAGCTGGGAGCCGGACGCGATCGGGATCACCAGGTTGTCGGGGATGCGCCAGCCGAGCTGTTCGCAGATCTCGTACGCCAGGGTCTTGGAGCCCTCGCCGTAGTAGGGCCGCAGATTGACGTTGACGAAGCCCCAGCCCTCGCCGATCGGGTCGCCGATCAGCTCGGAGCAGAAGCGGTTCACGTCGTCGTACGAGCCCTCGATGCCGACCAGTTCGCCGCCGTAGACCGCGGCCATGACGACCTTGCCCGCCTCCAGGTCGTGCGGGATGAACACGCAGGAGCGGAAACCGGCGCGCGCGGCGGCGGCGCCGACGGCGCCCGCGAGGTTGCCGGTGGAGGAGCAGGAGAGCGTGGTGAGGCCGAAGGTGCGAGCGGCCTCCAGGGCGATGGCGACGACGCGGTCCTTGAAGGAGTGCGTCGGATTGCCGGAGTCGTCCTTGATGTGCAGGCCGCCGGTGATGCCCAGTTCACGGGC
The DNA here is from genome assembly GCF_044741185.1 of Streptomyces sp. NPDC088197. Classification (NCBI taxonomy): domain Bacteria; kingdom Bacillati; phylum Actinomycetota; class Actinomycetes; order Kitasatosporales; family Streptomycetaceae; genus Streptomyces; species Streptomyces sp. NPDC088197. The sequence continues at coordinate 183,862 of NZ_JBIUSD010000009.1, read as the reverse complement.
GAGGTTGTCGGCCTTGACGAGCTTGGTCCAGCCCGGGTGGAGGTTGGGCTTGTCGGTGACGTCGGCGGGGACCGGCAGCAGCGGCGCGTACCGCCAGATGCTGGTGGGTCCCGCCTCGATCCGCTTGCGCAGCGACTCGGGGTCGCCGAGCGGCAGGTCGTACGCGACTTCGAGGGGCCCGAAACACTCCTCGCAGGCGAAGACCGGGCTCAGCGGGAAGCGGGTGCCGCACTCCCGGCAGGACAGCGCGGAGGCCGGTCCGAAGGGGGGAGTGCTGGTGCTGTCGTGGGTGCTGGCGACGGTCTGCACAGCCATGATGGCGAGGCCCTTTCTCCTCATCTTCCTTGTGACGTACGTCGCCACAAGACGGAATTGGCACCTTCCCCACCGTGTGACCTCGCGGTCGGCGGGAGGGTTGCCGGGGCTTCAACGGGCCGTTCCCTCTGCCCCTCTGGATGAGCGGTATGGCGCCTGCCCGCCTTCTGTGCGGCGGCGACGCGTTTGTCCCGCGCTACGACCCCCGGCATGCGGCGGTCATACGCGTTGTTCAAGACTGTAACCGACAAGCGTGACAGTTGAGATAGTCGTCCGAACGGCGAGATGGCCGCTGGGGCGGCCGTCCGGCTGGTTTCTGAGGGCTCACACCGTACGAAAAGGGGACGGGACCGTGCTCGATGAGGTGGAGCGGTGGCTGGAGCGGCGGTCCTGGTCCGCCGCCGACCGGCCGCTCGACCTGCTGCTCGCCGCGAAGCGGGCCGCGGGGCCGCAGGGCACGGTCAGCGTGGTGCTGCCCGCGCTCGACGAGGAGGCGACGGTCGGCGAGATCGTCGCGGCGATCCGCCGCGACCTGATGACCGACGAGGTGCCGCTGGTCGACGAGCTGATCGTGGTCGACTCCGGCTCCCGCGACCGTACGGCGCAGGTCGCGGCGCGGGCCGGGGCGCGGGTGGTGCAGCGCGACGCGATCCTGCCGCGGCTGCCCGCGCTGCCCGGCAAGGGCGAGGTGCTGTGGCGGTCGCTGCTGGTCACCCGCGGCGAGATCGTCTGTTTCGTGGACGCGGACCTGCGCTCGTTCGACTCGCGCTTCGTGTCGGGGATCGTCGGGCCGCTGCTCACCGAGCCGGACGTGGAGCTGGTCAAGGCGATGTACGACCGGCCGCTGGAGACCGGCGGCTCGGTGGTGCCGGCGGGCGGCGGCCGGGTCACCGAGCTGGTCGCCCGGCCGCTGCTCAATCTGCACTGGCCGCGGCTGGCGGGCTTCGTCCAGCCGCTGGGCGGGGAGTACGCGGCGCGGCGCTCGCTGCTGGAGCGGCTGCCGTTCCCCGTCGGGTACGGCGTGGAGCTGGGCATGCTCATCGACGCCCTGTCCCTGGCGGGGCTCGACGCGCTCGGGCAGGTGGACGTGGGCGTCCGGCACCACCGGCATCAGGACGGGCAGGCGCTCGGGCGGATGTCGGCCGCCATCTATCGCACGGCGAGCCTGCGGCTGTCCCGGGCGCCCCTGGTCCGCCCCCGCCTCACCCAGTTCCACCGGGACCCCTCCGGGGGGTTCACCCCGCTCACCCACCCCGTCGACGTCGACGAACGCCCGCCCATGGCTCACCTCCCCGAATACCTCGCCCGCCGCGCCGCCTGACGGCTCCCCCGCCAGGCCCCCGCGCCGCCGGGGCCGCGGGGCTGACCGGCGCGGTCTCCTACGGAGCAGGAGGGTCCACGACGTTTGGGGCGGAGCCCGCGCGGCTAGGCTGGCGGCATGGTCGAAACGCGTGCGGCACGGATTCTGGTCGCTTCGAATCGGGGGCCGGTTTCGTATGCGCTGGGGGACGACGGGGAGCTGAGCAGCAGACGCGGCGGCGGCGGCCTGGTGTCGGGCCTGAGCGCGATCGGACCCGAGGCGGACGCGGTGTGGGTGTGCGCGGCCCTGGGCGAGGGCGACCGTGAGGCGGTACGGCGCGGGGTCGGCGAGCCGGGCGCCCGGATGATCGCCGTCGAGGAGAGCGTCTTCGAGGCCGCGTACAACGACATCGCCAACTCGGTGCTGTGGTTCGTCCACCACCTGCTCTACCAGACGCCGTTCGAGCCGCTCTTCGACGAGGACTTCCGCGGCCAGTGGGCGGCGTACCAGGCGTACAACGAGGCGTTCGCCGAGGCGCTGGCGGAGGAGGCGGCGGACGGCGCGCACGTCCTGGTGCAGGACTACCACCTGTCGCTGGTCCCGGCGCTGCTCCGGGCCCGCCGCCCCGACCTGCGGATCGGCCACTTCACGCACACCCCGTGGGCGCCGCCGGACTACTTCCGGCTGCTGCCCGACGACATCGCCGCAGAACTGCTCGAAGGCATCCTCGGCGCGGACCGCGCCGCGTTCCTGACCCGCCGATGGGCCGACGCCTTCGCCGCGTGCTGCGTCAGCGTGCTGGGCGCCACGCTCCGCGACGACGGCCGGGCGGTCACCCACCGCGGCCGTACGACCCGGCTCGGCGTGCACGGCCTCGGCGCCGACGGCGACTTCCTGCGCGAGCGCTCGCACCGCCCGGACGTCGCCGAGCGCATCACGCGGCTGCGGTCGGAGACGGGTGCCGACCGCAAGCTGATCGTGCGCGTGGACCGTACGGAACTGTCCAAGAACATCGTGCGCGGCCTGCTCGCCTACCGGCAGCTCCTCCAGGAGCACCCCGAATGGCTCAGCCGGGTCGTCCACGTCGCCTTCGCCTACCCCTCCCGGCAGGATCTCGCGGTCTACCGCGAGTACACCGAGGGGGTCGCCCGGCTGGCCGAGGAGATCAACGCCGAATTCGGCACGCCCGACTGGCAGCCGGTGCTGCTCAAGGTCGACGACGACTTCGCCCGCTCCCTGGCCGCCTACCGGCTCGCCGACGTGGCCCTGGTCAACCCGATCAGGGACGGCATGAACCTCGTCGCCAAGGAGGTCCCCGTCGTCTCCGACAACGGGGTGGCCCTGGTGCTGTCCCGCGAGGCGGGCGCCTTCGCCGAGCTGGGCGACGACGCGATCGTCGTCAACCCGTACGACATCCGCGAGACCGCCGCCGCCCTGCACACGGCCCTCACTCTCCCGGAGGCGGACCGCGCCGAGCGCACCAAGCGCCTCGCCGACGCGGCCACCGCGCTCCCCCCGTCCCGCTGGTTCCTGGACCAGCTGCACGCCCTGGACGGCTGAGCACCGGGTCCGGACTCAGTCCAGGGCGTCCGCGAGGGCGTCGAGGAGGGAGACGACGCCCTCGGGGCCGGGGACGGCGAGGTCGGCGGCGCGGAGGACTTCCTCGGGCGTCTCGGGCGCGGCGCTGGCGACGAGCAGGCCGGGCAGGCCGTCCTCGCGCAGGGCCTGGACGGCGGCGAAGGCGGCGAGGTCGCCGAGGTCGTCGCCCGCGTAGAGCACCGAGCCGGCGCCGACCTCGCGGAGGTAGGCGGCCAGGGCGACGCCCTTGTCCACGCCGGGCGGGCGCAGTTCGAGGACGAAGCGGCCGGGCTCGACCATGAGGCCGTGCCGGGCGGCGAGTTCGGCCAGCGGACCGCGCAGCGCCTCGAAGGCGGCGTCGGGGTCCTCGGCGCGGCGGGTGTGGACGGCGACCGCGCGGCCCTTGTCCTCGACCCAGGTGCCGCGCCAGGCGCCGTTGCGGTCGAGGAAGCCGGGCAGCTCGGCGCGGACCGAGGTGACGCCGGGGTGGTCGCCGGGGGTGTGGACGGAGCCGGTGGGCGCGTCCCAGCGCTCGGCGCCGTAGTGGCCGAGCACGACGAGGTGTTCGAGTCCCGCGACCCCGGCGAAGCCGCCGTAGCGTACGGCGACGCCCGCCGGGCGGCCGGTGACGACGGCGACGGCGGCGAGGTGCGGGGCGAGCCTGACGAGGGCGGGGACGGCGCCGGGGTGGGCGCGGGCCTGCTCGGGGTCGGGCACGATCGGGGCGAGGGTGCCGTCGAAGTCAAGGGCGACGACGGCGCGTTCCGGCCGCGCGAGCAGCGCCGCGAGACCTTCCTTTCCCTCGGGCGTGGTGGGGGCGGGGATGTCGGCGGAGGCCATGCAGCCGACCCTACCCGCGTCCCCCGGGCGCATGCCCGGCGTACGGTGGCACGCGCGCCCCGCGCGGGCCGTCAGCGCAGGTCGCGGCGGGCGTCGCGCTCCTTGCGCAGCCGGTTGACCGTCACCGGGTCGTGGGCGACGGCCCGGGGGTCGTCCAGCAGGGCGTTGAGGAGCTGGAAGTACGCGGTCGGGGACATGCCGAGGCGTTCGCGTATGGCCCGTTCGCGCGGTCCCGGTCCGGTCCAGGTGCGGGCGGCGATGGCCAGGACGGCGATGTCGCGCGCGGAGAGCGGTTCTTCCCGTGTCATGGCGCCCCTCTCCCCTGTCGGTGCGGTCGGGCCGTCGGCGTACCCGACGGCCGTCACCGTACCGCCGCGGGCCGCTACTTGCCGGAGTCCGTCGTGAGCGCGAAGCGCTGGAGGTCGGACAGGACCGTCTTCGGGTCGCCGTGCACGGCCTGGCCGATGTTCTTCTTGACCTCGTCGCTGACCGGGCCCCACGAGGTCTTGTTGACCGGGTAGAACACGGCGTCGGGCAGCAGGTTCAGGAACTGGACCAGGTCCTTGTTGGCCGGGTTCTTCCGCATCGCCTGGGACGCGGTGATGGTCACCGGCAGCAGCCCGTACTGGTTGAGGAACTTCAGCGAATTCTGCTCGTTGAAGACGAACTGGAGGAATTTGCCGTCCGCGTCCCGGTTGCCGTTCTGCTTGAACGCCATCATCCAGTCGGCGACGCCGAGGGTGTCGCTGCTGGGGCCGCTCTGGCCGGGCAGCGGGACGACGCCGACGTCGATACCGGCGGCCTTGGCCTGGGTGAGCAGGGTGGGGTGGCCCATGACCATGCCCGCCTTGCCGGCCAGGAAGGCGGCGAAGGTGTCGCGGCGGTTGGTCTTGGCGGGGTCGGTCGGGCCGACCAGGCCGGTCTGGACGAGGTTCTTCTTGACCCAGGCGAACGCCTCGACGTTGGGCGCGGAGTCGAAGGTGTAGCTGCCGACGGTGTCGGTGTAGCCGCCCTGCGCGCCGAGCATCCACATCAGGGACTCGGCCTGCGCCTCCTCGGGGGCCAGCGGCAGTCCGTAGGGCACCTTCACGCCGTCGGCCTTGAGCTTGACCGCGTCGGCCTTGAGCTCGTCCCAGGTCTCGGGGGCGTGCTTGATGCCCGCGCTCTTGAAGAGCTTCTTGTTGTAGAAGAACATGCGCGAGCTGGAGACGAAGGGTATGCCGTACTGGGTGCGGTCCACGGAACCGGCGTTGACCATCGAGGGGATGAAGTCCGACTGCATGCTGATCGGGAACAGCTCGTCGGCGCTGTAGAGCTGCTTGCCGGCGGCGTAGGCCGCGTAGGAGCCGATCTGCGCGACGTCGGGGGCCTTGTTCGCCTTGACCATCTGGGCGACCTTGTCGTCCACGTGGTCCCAGTCGATGATCTCGACGTTGATCTTGATGTGCGGGTTGCGCGCCTCGAAGGAGCGCGCGAGGTCGTCCCAGTACGTCTTGGAGCTGTTGTTCGTCTTCGGGTCGCCGTAGTCGGCGGCGACGAAGTGCAGGGTGACGTCGCTGTTCAGCGGTGAACTGTTGCCGCACGCCGTAAGAGTGGTGATCGCCAGGGCCGACGTGATGCCGATCGCCGCCAAGCCGTGAAGTCGTCGCCGCTGCACCGTTCCTACCGCCTTCTTGCACACTTGCTCGCGTACCGCTACGGAAGCGTCGAGTCTTCCCCACACCTTTGCCCAAGGTCTACACCATGAGTGGTATCGCTTGCGCAACGGGTCCGCGCGCGGACCGGCGACGGGCGCGCTCCGGGACCGGCGGGAGACCGGCACGCGAGCGGCACGCGACCTGCGCGGGACCAGCCCGGAAAGCGGCCAGGAAAGCGGCCCGGAAAGCGGCACGGAACCGGCGTACGTCCGGCGGGCGTCCGTCGTGTGTCCCCCGGATGTCCCGTCGCGGCGCGCCCGAGTGTCCCGTTGCTCCGCAAACGCCGCCTGACGCGTGATCTTTCCTCGCCGAGTGGACTAGACCTTTTTAGGTGTTAGCCGCGACACTGTCCCCGTGAGACATGTCATCGCTCTCGATGTGGGCGGCACCGGAATGAAGGCCGCGCTGGTCGGCGCGGACGGAACGCTCCTGCACCAGGCGCGCCGTCCGACCGGCAGAGAACGCGGCCCCGACGCCGTGGTCGCCGCGATCCTCGACTTCGCGGCCGAACTGCGCGACCACGGCGTGCGCGAGTACGGCGAACCCGCCGCCGCGGCCGGGGTCGCGGTGCCCGGCATCGTCGACGACGTCAACGGGATCGCCGTCTACGCCGCGAACCTGCGCTGGAAGGACGTCCCGCTGCGGGCGTTGATGTCCGAGCGGCTGGACGGCGTACCGGTCGCGCTCGGCCACGACGTCCGCACCGGCGGCCTCGCCGAGGGCCGGATCGGCGCGGGCAACGGCGCCGACCGCTTCCTCTTCCTCCCGCTGGGCACCGGCATCGCGGGCGCCATCGGCATCGAGGGCCGGATCGAGGCGGGCGCGCACGGCTACGCGGGCGAGATCGGGCACATCGTGGTCCGCCCCGGCGGCCCGGAGTGCGGCTGCGGGCAGCGCGGCTGTCTCGAGGCGCTGGCCTCGGCGGGCGCGGTCTCGCGCGCCTGGGCCGAGGCGAGCGGCGACCCGGACGCGGACGCCGCGGACTGCGCGCGCGCCGTCGAGACCGGCGACCCGCGGGCGCTCGCGGTGTGGGGCGAGGCGATCGGCGCGCTGGCCGACGGCCTGGTCACCGGGCTCACCCTTCTGGACCCGCGCGTGCTGATCATCGGCGGCGGGCTCGCGGAGGCCGGGGACACCCTCTTCGGGCCGCTGCGCGCGGCCGTGGAGGCACGTATCACCTTCCAGAAACTCCCCCTCATCGTCCCCGCCGCGCTGGGGGACACCGCTGGATGCCTGGGCGCCGGCCTGCTCGCCTGGGATCTACTCTCCGTGGAGGTAACCGCCTGATGGCCCCCGTAACGACAACGCAGCGCACGGTGCTGGCGGGTGCCCGTGTGGTCCTGCCGTCAGGTGTGGTGGAAGGCGGCCGGCTGACCGTCGAGGGCACCCGGATCGCGGCGAACGAGGCCGACGAGCACGTCTCGACGGCCACCGTGGACCTCGCGGGCCACACCGTCGTGCCCGGCTTCGTGGACATCCACAACCACGGCGGCGGCGGCGCGTCCTTCACCTCGGGCACCGCCGACGACATCCTCACCGGTGTGCGCACCCACCGCGCGCACGGCACGACCACGGTGGTCGCCTCGACCGTCACCAACGCGCTGGACGTCCTGGCCAAGCAGGCCGGGCTGCTGTCCGAGCTGGTGGAGCAGGGCGACCTCGCCGGAATCCACTACGAGGGCCCGTTCATCTCGCCGTGCCGCAAGGGCGCGCACGACGAGGCGCTGCTGCGCGACCCCGACCCGGCCGATGTGCGCAAGCTGGTCGAGGCGGGCCGCGGGGCCGTCCGGATGGTCACCCTGGCGGCCGAACTGCCCGGCGGAATCGATTCCGTACGGCTGCTGGCCGACCTCGGCGTGATCGCGGCGATCGGCCACACCGACGCCACGTACGAGCAGACGCTGGAGGCCATCGACGCGGGCGCGACCGTGGCCACCCATCTGTTCAACGCGATGCCGCCGCTCCAGCACCGCGCGCCCGGCCCGATCGCGGCGCTGCTGGAGGACGAGCGGGTGACCGTCGAGCTGATCAACGACGGTACGCATCTGCACCCGGCCGTCCTGGAGCTGGCCTTCGGGAGCGCGGGCGCCGGGCGGGTCGCCTTCATCACCGACGCGATGGACGCGGCCGGTTTCGGCGACGGCCACTACGACCTGGGCCCGATGAAGGTCGAGGTGCTCGACGGGGTCGCGCGGCTGGTCGAGGGCGGCTCGATCGCCGGGTCGACGCTCACCCTGGACACCGCCTTCAAGCGGGCCGTCACGCTGGACGGGCTGTCGCTGACCGACGCCGTACGCGCCATCTCCACCAACCCGGCGCGGCTGCTCGGCCTGGACGACCGCATCGGCACGCTGGAGCCCGGCAAGGACGCGGACCTGGTGGTGCTGGACGCGGCGTACGACCTGGTGGGCGTCATGCGCAAGGGCGAGTGGGTCGTCCGGCCCGACTAGCCGTCGCCGGAGGGTGCGCCCGGCAGGTGTGTTCGGGGGCGTCCGGCAGGCGTGTTCGGAGGCGCCCGGGCGGTGAGTTCGGGGGCGTCCGGGCGGTGAGTTCACCCGATTTTCGCGGATTCTCGCTAAAAGCTGCGTAACGGCGGTCGGCGCGCACTGGGCCGACCGCCGTACTTTTGTCATCATCGTCAGGTGATCATCACCGTCACGCTGAACGCCGCCCTCGATGTGACCTACCGGGTCCCGTCGCTCCGACCGCACTCCACCCACCGGGTCACCCACACCGCGGAACGCCCCGGCGGCAAGGGACTCAACGTCGCCCGCGTGCTGGCCGCGCTCGGCCGCCCCGCCGTCGTCACCGGCTTCGTCGGCGGCCCGGTCGGCGCCGAGCTGCGCGAACGGCTCGCCGAGCGGGCCGCCGAGTACGACGACGGGCTGCTGACCGACGCGCTGGTGCCCATCGCGGGCACCACCCGCCGCACGGTGGGCGTCGTGGACGACACGACCGGCGACACGACGATGTTCAACGAACCGGGGCCCACGGTCACCCCGCGCGAGTGGGGCGGGTTCCTGGAGCGCTACCGCGCGCTGCTCGCCGACGGCCGCGCGACGGCCGTGGCGCTGTGCGGCAGCCTGCCGCCGGGGCTGCCGGTGGGCGCGTACGCGGAGCTGGTGCGCGAGGCGCGGGCCGCCGGGGTGTTCGTGCTGCTGGACACCAGCGGGGAGCCGCTGCGCCGCGGGCTGGCCGCGCGCCCCGACCTGATCAAGCCGAACGCGGTGGAGCTGACCGGCCTGACCGGCTTCTCCGAACCCGCCCGCGCGGCCGGTGACGCCCGGCGGCGCGGCGCCCGCGCGGTGGCCGCCTCGCTCGGCGAGGACGGGATGCTGGCGCTGACCGAGGAGGGCGGCTGGCAGGCGCTGCCGCCCGCGCGCCTGGCGGGCAATCCGACGGGCGCGGGCGACTCGGCGGTGGCGGGGCTGCTGTCCGGGCTCGCGGAGGGCCTGACGTGGCCGCGGCGGCTGGCGCGGGCGGTCGCGCTCTCGGCGGCCACGGTCGCGGCGCCCGCGGCGGGCGAATTCGACGCGGCGGTCTACGCGGAGCTGCTGCCCCAGGTGACGGTGGTGCCCGCGGAGCCCGGCGCGGCGGTGTGAGGGCGGGCCCCGGCGGCGGCTACTCGGTGACCTGGCCCTGCTTGAGTTCGAACTGGTCCAGGTTGACCGCGCACTGATTGCCCTGCTGGCAGCTCAGCGTCACGGTGTTGGAGCCCTCCTTGAGGTCGATCCAGGAGTAGGTGTGGTTGTTCCACGCCTTCGCCCAGTCCGTGTAGTGGCCGTAGTTCTTCAGATTGACGGGGCCGCTGCGCGCCTTGCCGTTCACCCCGAGGGTGAGCGTCGCGTCGTCGCCCGCGTTCCCGTAGTACGTGAAGAGCGTGTACGGGCCGTCCTTCGGCACCGTCACCGTCCACGTCACGGTCGCGCCGACCTGCGTCAGGTGGTCGACATAGGTGCCGCCCGCCGCGCTCGCGCCCGGGTGCTCGGTGCTCGTCTGCGCGCCGCCCGTCAGGACGAGCGTCGAGGCGTCGGTCTTCTTCGAGTCGTACGGGGTCGGTTCCGCGGAGGCCGACGGCGTCGTCTCGGTGGGCGCGGCCGAGGTGACCGCCGGGCTGGAGGGCTTGTCGCTGGCCTTCTTGTCGCCGTCGCCCGAGCCGTTGGTCATCGCGAAGGCGATGCCGATGGCCACGGCCGCGACCACGGCGACCGCCGCGATCAGCAGGCCCTTGCGGTTGGGCGCGCCGCCGCCCTGCTGGCCGCCGCCGCCCGCGCGACGGGTGTGCGGGGGCTGCGCGGGAGGCTGCTGGCCGGGATAACCCTGCTGGCCCGGGTATCCCTGCTGGCCCTGCTGGCCCTGCTGCCCTTGCTGGCCGCCGTACTGCTGCTGGCCGGGCTGCTGGCCGTACGCCTGCGTCTGCTGCTGGGTCTGCTGCGGATAGCCGTAGCCGGAGGGCGACTGCTGCTGCGGGTAGCCGTAGCCCGAGGGTGTCTGCGGCGGCTGCGGACGACGCTCACCGACCCGCTGGATCTGGTGGTGCGAGGTACGCGGCATGCCCGGCTGCTGCACCGGGGCCTGCTCGGGCTGCTGCTCGCCGCCCTCCGACCGGTAGAGATAACCGAACGGGTCGTCGTTCTCAGGGGCGCCGTCGTTTCCGGCAGTCATCCGCTGTCCACTCCCTCACTGCACTGCACACACGCTGCACACGCCGTCGCGGCGCCTGTGGTATCTCCGGAACACTACCGGCCCCGAGAGACACCCCGCTCAAGCCTTCGACGCATCTCCAGGTCAGGAAGGTTCCCCTGTGAGCAGGCACACTTCACCGGACACGTACCGTTAACCCCGTGGACAGCGAGTGGCGGGAGCGGTGGGTGCCCTGGCGGGAGGCCATGGACCGCGCCCTGTACGGCCCCGAGGGCTTCTTCGTACGGGAGCGGCCCGCGGCGCATTTCCGTACCTCCGTGCACGCCTCCGCGCTCTTCGCGGGGGCCGTCGCCGAGCTGCTGGTCCGGGTCGACGCGGCCCTCGGGCACCCGGCCGAGCTGGCCTTCACCGACATGGGCGCGGGCCGCGCGGAGCTGTGCTCCGGGGTGCTGGCCGCGCTCCCCGCGCCGGTCGCCGGCCGCGTACGCGTCCACGCCGTCGAACGCGCACCGCGCCCGCCGGGGCTCGACCCGCGGATCACCTGGAGCGACCGGCCGCCGCGTGGTGTGCGCGGCCTGCTCTTCGCCAACGAGTGGCTGGACAATGTGCCGCTCGACGTCGCCGAGACGGACGAGGCGGGCGTGCCCCGCCAGGTGCTGGTCCGCCCGGCCGACGGCGCGGAGCGCCTCGGCGAGCCGGTGCGCGGCGCCGACGCGCGGTGGCTGGAGCGGTGGTGGCCGCCGTCGCCGGAGCCCGGCGCCCGCGCCGAGATCGGGCTGCCGCGCGAGGCCGCCTGGGCCGAGGCGGTCGGCTCGCTGGACGCCGGGGCGGCCGTCGCCGTCGACTACGCCCACACGCGCGCGGCGCGGCCCCCGTACGGCACGCTCACCGGCTACCGCGACGGCCGCCAGGTGGAGCCCGTCCCCGACGGCTCCCGCGACCTCACCGCCCATGTCGCCCTCGACGCCCTGCCGGGCACGGCGCTCCCCCAACGCGCCGCCCTGCGCTCCCTCGGCCTCTCCGCCGCCCGCCCCCCGCTCGCCCTGGCCGCCGCCGACCCGGCCGCCTACGTCCGCGGCCTCGCCGCCGCGGGCGAGGCCGCCGAACTGACCGCCCGCGGCGGCCTCGGCGACTTCACCTGGCTGGTGACCCCAACGGGGTCACCAGCCGCTATCGCGGCCCTCCGCACGAAGGTCAGTGCATTCATCTAGAAGCGTGATCTGCACTCGGAACATGGCCGCCTGTCCCCGGCTGGCTCCGGTCGGTGTCATCCGGCGCGGGGGTACCGAGGTTCCGGCGGCTGTCAGCCGGTGCAACTAGTCTTCCTCCATGCGTCTCTCAGCGTCCGACTTCACCCCAGTCAGACCCCCTTCGGCCAATTTCGGTGCGGTGTTCACACGACGCTGGGTAGTCGAGTTGATTCTGGACCTGTGCGGTTATGAGGTGGAGAACGACCTGACCCGGCTATGCGCGGTGGAACCCGCAGTCGGCTCCGGGGCGTTCTTCGGCGTCATGGTGGAGCGACTTACGGAATCCCGGCAAAAGCATGCGCCGGATCTCGACTGGCAAGACCTCGCCGGGTGCCTCCAGGGGTGGGACCTGCAGATCGATCAAGTGCACAACTGCCGCGAAGCCGCAGTCGAGGCCCTCGTCAAGGCAGGTTGTCCCGCCGCGTCCGCATGGGAGTTGGCGAGCGGGTGGGTCCGGTCGGGAGACTTCCTCCTAGCGGAACACAACGCGCAGACAGCGGATCTCGTCGTGGGCAATCCGCCGTACATCCGGATCGAGGACCTCGACGCGCGGCTGCTGGCCGCATACCGGAGCGCCTGCCCGACGATGGGAGGGCGAGCCGACGTGTACATCGGATTCTTCGAGCGAGGTCTCGACTTGCTCAAGCCAGGTGGCAAGTTGGGTTTCATCTGCGCGGACCGTTGGATGCGTAATCAGTACGGGAGACGGTTGCGAGAGAAGATCGTCTCCGGTCCGTTCGCCATGGACGCTTCGCTCGTCATGCATGACACACAGGTGTTTCTCGATGAAGTGAGCGCCTATCCGGCGATCGCCGTACTCCGTCGCGGCGCCCAGGGACCGGCCGTCCTCGGCGACGCCGTGCAGTCCTTCGGAGCTGACGGTGCCGCCGAGTTCGCGGACTGGGCACACGGTACCGGCGAGAGCCTGCGAGGTGTCGGCGTCACAGCCAGCCGTATCCCGGCTTGGCACTCGACCAGCGAATCCTGGCCCGAGGGCTCGCCCGCCGTCCTCGCCTGGTTGGAGTATCTCGCCGAGCACTGCGCGCCATTGCAGGATGAGCGAACTGGTACGCGGATCAGCATCGGCGTGGCCACCGGTGCCGACGCCGTCTTCGTGACCAAGGACCCGGACGTCGCAGAGAAGGAACGCATGCTTCCGTTGTCCATGGTCACCGACACCAAATCGGGTTCGTTTGCCTGGAGCGGCCACTACTTGGTCAACCCATGGGACGAGGAAGGGCTCGTCGATATCGCCCACTGGCCGCGCATGAGCCGGTATCTGACCAACCACGCTGCCACGTTGCTGGGGCGGTCGATCGCACGTCGGAGTGGTCCCAACTGGTATCGCACAATCGATCGTGTCTCTATGGGGCTTACCGAACAGCCAATGCTCCTTCTGCAGGACATGAAGGCGTACATCCATCCTGTGCTGGCTCCGGCCGGGTTCTATCCACATCACAACCTTTACTACCTCGTGTCCGAGGAGTGGGATCTGGAGGCGCTGGGGGGCCTTCTCCTGAGTGAGGCGGTAGAGCGCCAGGTCTCGGCGTACTGCGTAAAAATGCGGGGCAAGACCATGCGCTTCCAGGCCCAGTACCTGAGGCGGGTCCGAGTACCGGAGCTGGCGAGCATCCCTGAGGACGTGCTGACAGAACTCAAAGCCGCGTTCCGGGAGCGAGACCGTGTGCGTGCGTCCACAGCCGCGCTGAAGGCATACGGGATGAGAGCGCTTCCGGAGTGACGCGACCCCGGTGACTTTCCAGATCTCGGCCCTGAGACGGGCAGACTCATCCAGCAGGAGAACGCATGAGGCACAGTGCGCGCAAACGGGTCGATTTTGCCTTGCGGAATTGGATCGATGTCCGTTTTCAGCAAGCAACACAGTCGACCGCGGCAGGGAAGGCTCAGGAGGGCAGCCGTTCAGCGGTTACAGGAGGCCGCCATCTTGACGCGGTGGACCGTCTCGTCCGAGAGGAGCTCACAGCCACCGGTGCGCGGGGGTTGAAGTTCCTCACAGGCCGGGATGCCACGCTGCCAGGCTTCTATCGAGCCACTAAGTCTTGGGACCTTCTCGCTCTCCAGGACGGAAACCCTGTGCTCGCGGTGGAGTACAAGTCCATGAAGGGCAGTGAGGGCAAGAACCTCAACAACCGCGCCGACGAAGTATTCGGTGTCGCGGAGGACCTCCGCCAAGCCGAGATCAGGGGCCTACTCCCGGCAACGATGCGCCGGGCATATGTTTTCGTGATGGGAGTGACTCCCGACAGTCTGGCCCCGCGTCGTACTCAGAACGTGGCAGCCGGGGAAACGGACCCGATATTCGACGGCGTCGGATACCTGGAACGGGCGGCCATCATGTGCGAACGCATGCAGGAGACAGGCCTCTACCACTTCGCTTGGGCCGTGGGCGTACACGAGTCTCCGTTCAGTTGGGTGGAGCCTCGTCCCGCTGTGACCTGGGAAAATTTCGCACGTGGGTTGGGCGAGATGTTCGAGGACGGCGAGGTGAGACCGCTCCCGAAGCGCGCGGTCTGAAAGCTGAGCAGGAGCTCGCTACGCCCCCGGGGTGGTCGTGCGGGGAGCCCACCCAAGTGTGGAGGCGGGCCTGAGAGGATGGCGGCATGACGGAGACCACGATCGGAGTCGGCGGGGCGGCCGAGGGCACCGACATGGTGCTGAACATCGGGCCGCAGCACCCGTCCACGCATGGGGTGCTGCGCTTGCGGCTGGTGCTGGACGGGGAGCGGATCCGCAGCGCGGAGCCGATCGTCGGATACATGCACCGGGGCGCGGAGAAGCTGTTCGAGGCGCGGGACTACCGGCAGATCGTGATGCTGGCGAACCGGCACGACTGGCTGTCGGCGTTCGCGAACGAGCTGGGTGTGGTGCTGTCGGTCGAGCGGATGCTCGGCATGGAGGTGCCGGAGCGCGCGGTGTGGACGCGGACGCTGCTCGCGGAGCTGAACCGGGTGCTGAACCACCTGATGTTCCTGGGCTCGTACCCGCTGGAGCTGGGCGGGATCACGCCGATCTTCTACGCCTTCTCCGAGCGGGAGAACCTCCAGCACGTGATGGAGGAGGTCTCCGGCGGCCGGATGCACTACATGTTCAACCGGGTCGGCGGCCTGAAGGAGGACCTGCCCAACGGCTGGCAGGGGCGGGTGCGCCAGGCGGTCGCCGGGGTGCGGTCGCGGATGGGCCGCTTCGACGACCTGGTGCTCGGCAACGAGATCTTCCGCGGCAGGACCCGCGGTGTCGGCGTCCTGTCCCGCGAGGCCGTGCACGCGTACGGCGTCAGCGGGCCGATCGCGCGCGGCTCCGGCGTCGACTTCGACCTGCGGCGCGACGAGCCGTATCTGGCGTACGGGGAGCTGGGCGACACCCTGAGGGTGGTCACCAGGACCGAGGGCGACTGCCTGGCGCGCTTCGAGGTGCTGCTGGAGCAGACGCACAACGCGCTGGACCTCGCGGACGCGTGCCTGGACCGGCTGGCGGAGCTGCCGCCGGGGCCGATCAACCAGCGGCTGCCGAAGGTGCTCAAGGCCCCCGAGGGGCACACCTACGCGTGGACCGAGAATCCGCTCGGCATCAACGGCTACTACCTGGTGTCGAAGGGCGAGAAGACGCCGTACCGGCTGAAGCTGCGCTCCGCGTCGTACAACAACATCCAGGCGCTGGCGGTGCTGCTGCCGGGCACGCTGGTGTCGGACATGGTCGCGATCCTCGGGTCGATGTTCTTCGTGGTCGGCGACGTCGACAAGTAGCGCCGCCGGGCGGTCCGCGCGTCACATTCGGGGTCACTGGTCCGTCAGGAGAGTGACGACATGTGACGGAGGACCGACCGATGGACGCACCCATGGACGACGGCTTGGACGACGGTGGGCACGACGGCCTGGAAGACGGCAGGGACGACGGCAAGGACGACAGAGAGCTGCTGGCGGCGCGGTTCGAGGCGAACCGCGCCCATCTGCGGGCCGTGGCCTACCGGATGCTCGGCTCGGCCGACGAGGCGGACGACGCCGTCCAGGAGGCGTGGCTGCGGCTGAACCGCACCGACGCCGCCGAGGTCCGCAACCTCGGCGGCTGGCTGACCACGGTGGTCGGCCGGATCTGCCTGGACATGCTGCGCTCGCGCCGCACCCGCCGCGAGGAGCCGATCACCGCGCCGGACGGATACGAGTACGGGTACGTGGGCGCGGTGACGCTGCCCGCGCCGGGGCCCGAGCAGCAGGCCCTGCTGGCCGACTCGGTGGGGCTCGCCCTGCTCGTCGTCCTGGAGACCCTGGACCCGGCCGAACGGCTCGCCTTCGTGCTGCACGACATGTTCGCCGTGCCCTTCGACGACATCGCGCCCATCGTGGAGCGCACCCCCGCCGCCGCCCGCCAGCTCGCCAGCCGCGCCCGGCGCCGCGTCCAGGGCGGCACCGAGGTCTCCGACCCCGACCCGGCGCTGCGGCGCGCGGCCGTCGAGGCGTTCCTCGCCGCGGCGCGCGACGGGGACTTCGACGCGCTCCTGGCGGTCCTGGACCCCGAGGTCACCGTCCGCTCCGACGTCCCCGGGCGGCCCGGCGTCACCTCCACCCGCCGGGGCGCGGCCAACGTCGCGCGCGGCGCGGTCAGTTACGCCGCGATGGCCTCCACGGCGCGGCTGGTGCTGGTCGACGGGCTCGTGGCGGCGGCGGTGGACCTGGACACCGCGGACGCGCGGGTCCTGACCTTCGCGGTCTCGGCGGCGGACGGGCGGATCACGGCCGTCGACATCGTCACCGAGCCGGGGCGGCTGGCCGCGCTGGACGTGCGCCCGCTGGCGTGAATCCCCCGCGCCGTCAGGCCTGGGCGCGCAGTTCCGACATGTCGAGCTGTTCGGTCTCGTCGTGGGCCGTGAGGTCGATGACCTCGGGGCCCGACTCCGCGACGGCCTGGGCGTGTTCCGCGACGGCCTCGTCCCCCACGACGTCGTCCAGGTCGGCCACGTCGTCCAGCGCGTCCACCTCGGAGACGTCCTCCGGGTCCGCACCGCCCGCGGGCTTCTGCGTGCCGAAGAAGTCGAAGCCGCCGATGGCCCGGCTGCCGTTGCCGCCGGGGGCGCCCGGCGAGCGCTGGGGCTGCGCGTAGGGCAGGACGGCGGCGGCGACGGCCGGGACGAGGCGGTGTTCGCGGACCGGCAGTCCGGCCGGTGACGTGGCGGGCGCGGCGGTGCGGGTGTGGCTCTCGGCCTCCGCCGCGTGGCGGCCCTGCGGCTCGTCCTCGGGGCCCGCGGTGTCGCGGCGGCGGGCGTCCTCGACGGTGCGCCTGGCCTGCTGGCGGGCGGCGTTGCGGCCGAGGTCCCGCAGCGCCTGATCGGCCTTGAGGAAGGCGGCGGGGCCGACCGGCGAGGCACCGCCGGTGAGGGCGAGGTGCCGCGGGGCGGAGTCCAGTTGGAGCTGACGGCGGCTCTCCAGCACCTGGGCGCGCTCGCTCTCGGCGGTGGCGTACCGGCGGAGCAGGTCGGCGTGCTCGGTGCGGAGCCTGGCCAATTCCCCGCGCTTGGCCCGGAGTTTCTTCTCCAGGCGCCCGCGTATCTCGCGGGACTCCTCCAGGTCCGTCTCCAACTCGGCGGCCCGCTCGTCGGTCCGCCACTCCTCGCGGACGCGCGCCGCTTCGAGTTCGGCGACCGTACGGCCGGCGGAGCGGTCCCAGGTGCGGGCGAGGGCGGCGCCCGCGCACGCGGTCAGCGCGGTGGCGACGGTGAGCACCCGGATCACGCCCGTATCGCCGGAGAACAGGGCGGCGGCGGCGAGGACCGCGGCGCTGCCGACGACGGTCAGCGGCGGCAGCATCCGGTGCAGCGGCTGCGAATGGCGGTGACGTCCACGGGGCATGGCCAGAAATTTAGCGTGTGTGAAGGGATCGTGGGGAGGCGGGTCCCGAATATCTGGGCGGATTCTCACGGCGATTCGCCCGGCGAATACGGAGGGCATTCGGCGCTGCACGATGTGTCCCCCCATGTGCCGTCGGCCAATGCCGTCCTCATGTGCCGCCGCGGCGGCGCCGAGGCCCGTCCGCGCCGCCCCACCGGGCCCCGGGGCCGCCCCCGTTGGGCCCGACGCGGTGTCCGGTGCCGGGCCCAACGGGGGCGATTACGGCGGCGCCGATACCCAGGTTCGGCGACCTGGGTCCGACGTCAACTCCGGTTCGCGGAAGGGGTTGTTGGGGTATTCCCCGACGCACTCCGGGAATTTGATCTTGAGCTTCCCCGCGACGGGATCAGTACCGCGATCAGAGTCACGATCAGTACCGCGATCGGTAGCGGGATCAGAAAGCGCCTTCGGCCTGTGCCGCGATGTGCGCGGTGGGGACCGTCGGAGTGCCGTCCGGCGCGGTGACCGGCAGGCCCGCCGCGCGCCACGCCTGGAAACCGCCGTCCAGGTCGGTGGCCGCGCGCAGTCCGAGGTCCTGGAGGGAGGCGGCGGCGAGCGAGGACGCGTACCCCTCGTTGCAGATCACCACGACGGTCAGGCCGGGGCCCGTCGCCTGCGGGAGGCGGTGGGTGCCCTCGGGGTCCAGCCGCCATTCGAGTTCGTTGCGCTCGACGATGACGGCGCCGGGGATCGTGCCGTCGCGGTCGCGCAGCGCGCCGTAGCGGATGTCGACCAGCAGGGCGCCGTCGTGTTCCGCGGCGCGGGCGGCGGCCTCGGGGCCCAGCCGGTCCAGCCGGGCCCGTACGGCCGCCAGGCGCGCGTCGAGCGCGGTCACCACTCCTCCGGGCGCTCGACCAGCTCCAGGCGCAGCGTGCTGCCCTTGCGGCTGTAGCGGCGGATCAGCGGCAGCGGCGGGTAGTAGGCGTGCACCGAGACAGCGTGCGAGGACGGGGAGCTGTTGGTGACCTGGTGGACGTGGTTGCGGCCGAAGGCGCGGCCGACGCCTTCCGGCAGCACGCGCCTGCGGTCCAGGCCCTCGGCCAGTTCCAGGGAGCGCCAGCCCTCGGAGGGCAGCGGCACGGACAGCGACTGCTCGGTCAGCTCACCTGCGGCGGTGACGAAGACGCCGTACGAGCCGCCGTGGTCGTGCCAGCCGGTCTCGGCGCCGGGCGGCCAGCCGATCAGCCACGCCTCCGCGCCGCCGGGGCCCTCCAGCCGTACCCAGGTGCGGCCTTCGGGGTCGAGCGGCAGATCGCCGACGACGGCGGGGTCGGCGGCCACCTTGCGGGCGAAGTCGAGGAGATCGGCGGCGGTGGGCGCGGCGGGAGCGGTCGAGGGCGCGGTGGAGACAGTGGACACGGCGGAGGCGGAAGCGGCGGCGGGTTCGGACGAGGGAGCAGCGGAATTCAAGGGACACCACCCGGGGATACGCCGCGTCGGCGGGCAGCGGGGGCGTGCGTACGAGAGATCCCTTGAGAATGAAGCGTGCCGGGTTCGTACGAAAATCAGGCCGGGGCTGCGGCTACGACGCGAAAGATGAACGAAGGACGTCGGAGGCGCGCGTCAGCGCGCGGTCGTACAGATGCAGCCCGCGTACCGGACGAGGTCCAGGTGGACCTTCCGGTGCAGATGCCATCCGGGTTCGCTCACGTAGCGGACTGAACCACGCCACCCGCCCGCCGGTCAAGCCGGACGTCCGAGTGGTGGCGTCGGCCCCGCAACGGCGGGGCCCACGGGTGTCGGATACGTCTCAGGATGCGGGATACGTACCCGGGGGCGGGAGGTGCGGCCGGGACGCGGGCACCTCGGGCGCGGGTCAGCGGCGGTGCGGGGTCGTGCCGTGCGGCACCGTGTCGTCGTCCTCGGGGAGGCGGCAGACCCGCTCCAGGAAGATCGCGGCGGCGATCACCGCGATCCCGGCGACGACGGCCAGGCCCGCGTAGATGGCCTGCTGGCGGCGCGGGTCCATGTCGAGGTCGTACATCACCAGGTAGAGCCCGGTGCCCGCGTACATGCCGACGACGAGGGCCGCGACGAGGGCGCTGGCCTGGCCGAAGACGACCGCGCGGGCGGCGGCCAGCGGGTCGACGCCCTTGGCGCCCGGGTGCCGTTCGCGCTGCGCCTTGAGCCGGGCGCGCAGCGACAGCGCGGTGGCCAGGAGCGCGACGGCGATCAGCGCGAGCACGATCGGCGCGGCGACCGGCACGCCCGGCAGCGTCCCGACGTGGTCCCACAGCCGCGCGGCGGCCCATGAGAGCACGCCCGCCACCGCGAAGAGCCCCGCCAGCGTCCTGATCCGCAGCGTCCTCACCGAGTGCCCGCCTCCACTTTCTGTGCAGTGCGCCGTCCGCGCGCCTGTGTGCGCTCGTCCGCCCGCGCCCGCCCGTGGCGGATACGCGGTACGCAGGTCCCAACGATTATTCGGGCAGCCGGAGTTCCACGTCCGTGCGCCGTCGCACCCCCGCGGAGCCGACCGCCCCGATCAGTTCCGCGACCGGGCCGTGCCCCGGCAGTTCGGCCGCCGGGTCCACGTCGTACCACGGCACGAGCACGAAGGCACGCTCGTGGGCGCGCGGGTGCGGAAGTGTCAGCGCCGGGTCGTCGGAGGCCACGTCCTGGTACGCGATGATGTCGACGTCGATGGTGCGCGGCCCCCAGCGCTCGGTGCGCACCCGCAGGAACGCCTCCTCGATGGCCTGGGCGCGCTCCAGCAGCGACTCGGGCGGCAGCGTGGTGCGCACCAGCGCCACCGCGTTGAAGTACGTGGCCTGGGAGCCCTCGGGGACGCCCCAGGGCTCGGTCTCGTACACGTGCGAGACGGCCTTGACCCGGACGCCGGGGGTGTCCTCCAGCGCGTCGACCGCGCCTTGCAGGGTCTCCAGCCGGTTGCCGAGGTTGCCGCCGAGGGCGATCACCGCGGTCTTGGGGTTGTTCAGGGTGAAGTCCGCCGCGTCGACCTGCGCGACCACGGAGGCCGGTACGGGCTGCACGGTCGGGTCGAACGCGGGCTTGTGGGCGTGCTCCCGACGGGGGGAGTTCACGGGCGCCTCCGGGTGATGGTCACGGTCACGTCGTCGAAGGGCACGGTGATCGGCGCGTCCGGTTTGTGCACGGTCACCTCGACCTCTTGCACGACGTCGTGCGCCAGGCACGTGTCGGCGATGCGCTGGGCGAGGGTTTCGATGAGGTCGACCGGTTCGCCGGAGACGACGGCCGTGACCTCTTCGGCGACCACACCGTAATGCACGGTTCTGGTGAGGTCGTCATCGGCCGCCGCGGGGGCCGTGTCGAGGCCCAGCACGAGGTCCACGACGAAGACCTGGCCGTCCTCGCGCTCGTGCTCGAACACACCGTGGTGGCCCAGGGCCTTCAGGCCCCGCAGCGTGACACGATCCACGAACTCTCTCCCGCCGGTCGGTCGGACGGCCGCCGTCCGGGGTGTCCCGGCCGACGGCGGACGGGGCGGTCCGCCCCGTCGTCTGCTCCGAATCTACCGTCGGTCACCGACAGAGCCGGTCACGGGCGGCCCGCGGTCACGCTCCCGCCGTCCCGTCGAAGCCCTCGTCGTCCAGCAGATCGTCGCCGGGACCGCCGGATCCGCCGGGGCCCTCGCCGTCCTCGTCGTCCTCGTCGTCGTCCTCGGCCAGCACCGGCGAGCCGTGGTGGACCCACATCCGCCAGCCGTCGGCGGTGCGGCGGAAGACGTTGGTGGCCACCACCAGGCCGCCGACGAGCGAGCCCGCGGAGCCGTCCTCCTCGGCGGGGCCGCCGGTCAGGATGTTCTCGGTGCAGGTGACCACCGCGCTGTCGCCGTCGACGGCGACCTCCACGTCGGTCAGGAAGAACTGGATGTAGTCCGTGTTGGCCATGATCAGCGCGTACGACCGCATGACCTCGCGGCGTCCGCGCAGCACCGGCCAGCCGGGGTGCACGACGGCCACCGACTCGGCCAGCGGCCCGTCCAGGACCACCGACTCCAGCGCGTCCAGGTCCGAGGTCTCCACGGCGTCGTAGAACGCCTGGTTGGCCCGCTCGACGGCGCGGGCCTCCGCGGTGCGCGGCGTCATGCGCGGACCCCCCCGATCTCGATGGCGCGGGCGACGCGGACGGCGTCGGCGCTGGCGTGCACCTCGTGGACGCGGACCGCCCAGGCGCCCTCGCGGGCGGCGATGGCGGTGACGGCCGCGGTGGCCGCGTCGCGTTCCCTGGCGGGCGGCGGTTCGCCGTTGTCACCGGCCAGGATGCGGCCGAGGAACCGCTTGCGGGAGGCGGCGACCAGCAGCGGACGGCCCAGTTCGCGCAGCGCGCTCAGGTGGGCCAGCAGCGTCAGGTCGTGGTCCGCGGTCTTCGCGAAGCCCAGGCCCGGGTCGAGGATCACCAGGCCGGGGTCGATGCCGCCGGCCACCGCCCGGTCCAGGCCCGCGCGCAGTTCGGTGACGACCTCGCCGAGCACGTCGGTGTAGACGGCCCGGTTGTTCATGTCGATGCTCTGGCCGCGCCAGTGCATGACGACGAACGGCACCCCGGCGGCGGCGACCGCGGGGACCATCGCGGGGTCGGCGAGGCCGCCGCTCACGTCGTTGACCAGCCGGGCGCCCGCGGCGACCGCCTGCTCGGCGACCGAGCCGCGCATCGTGTCGACGCTGACCAGCACCCCGGCCGCGGCCAGCTCCCGCACCACCGGCACGACCCGGCGCAACTCCTCCGCCTCGTCGACCCGCTTGGCGCCGGGCCGGGTGGACTCGCCGCCCACGTCCACCATGTCGGCGCCCTGCGCCACGAGATCGAGGCCGTGCTTGACGGCCAGCTCCGGGTCGAACCACCGCCCGCCGTCGGAGAACGAGTCGGGCGTGACGTTCACCACGCCCATGACCGCGCAGCGGTCCCACTCCGGCAGTCCGACGGGCCTGACGCGGCCCAGCAACGTACTCATGCGCCCAGCGTAGGGGCTACGCCCTACGCCACCGCACTCCGCTCGGTCGCGTCCACCGACGTCGCGTAGCCGGGCTTGTGCCGGTGCGGGGGGCGGGTGGCGCGCCCGGGCAGGAAACGCTGGACGGCGTCGGGCAGCGGAAGGGACAGCGTGACGAAGCCCTCGGCCTGCATGATGGCGAAGCCGATCCTGGGCAGGTCACGGGAGTTGGGGAAGACCAGGAAGCGCGGCACCCACTCGGGCTGGAACTTCGCGTTGAACTTGTACAGCGACTCGATCTGGAACCAGCGGGACAGGAACACCAGCAGACCGCGCCAGCCGCGCAGCACCGGGCCCGCGCCGATCCGCTCGCCGCGGGCCAGCGCGGAGCGGAACATCGCGAAGTTCAGCGACACGCGGGCGATGCCGAGGGCGGGCGCCTCCTGGAGCGCGGCGACGATCAGCAGTTCGTTCAGGCCGGGGTCGGCGGCCCGGTCGCGGCGCATCAGCTCCAGGGACATGCCGTCCGCGCCCCAGGGCACGAAGTGCAGCACGGCCCGCAGGTCGCCCAGTTCGGGGTGCGGGGCGCCGGGCTCGCGGTCCTTGTGCGCGGTGACGACCACGCAGTCCCCGTCCAGCTCCTCGCCGAAGCGGCCGAGCGCCATGGAGAAGCCGCGCTCGGTGTCGGTGCCGCGCCAGGCGTCCGCGGCCAGCCGTACGCGGTGCTTCTCGTCCTCGCTGAGGTCCCGCACCCGGCGTACCCGGCACACGTATCCGGACCGCTCGATGCGCTTGACCATCTGGCGGACATTGCGCATGGCGCGGCCCTGGAGGGTGAAGGCGGAGGTGGTGACGATCGCCTCGTCGCCCAGCTCCAGGGCGTCCAGGCCGGTCTCGCGGGTCCACACCTCGCCGCCGGTCTCGCTGCACCCGACGACGGCGGGCAGCCAGGCGTGCGCGCGGGCCAGCTCCATGTACTGCTCGATGGCGCCGGGCCACGCCTCGACGTCGCCGATCGGGTCGCCGCTGGCGAGCATGACGCCGGACACCACGCGGTAGCAGACGGCGGCCTTGCCGCTGGGCGAGAAGACCACGGACTTGTCGCGGCGCAGCGCGAAGTGGCCGAGCGAGTCGCGGGCGCCGTGCCGGGCCAGCAGCGCGCGCAGCCGGTCCTCGTCGGCCTCGCTCAGCTCGGCGACCGGGCGTCCGGGGCGCAGCGCGAGGAAGGCGGTGGAGATCGCGATGAGCAGGCCGAGGCCGCCCAGCGAGTAGCCGACCAGGTCGTTGACCCGGTCGCTGGTGTACGTGACGGGTCCCTCGAAGCCGAACAGGCCGAGCAGGACGTGCTCGCAGCGGTCGAGGAAGCCGGGGTTGCCGCGCTCGGAGGACGGGTGGGCGCTGGTGATGACCAGGCCGAGGGAGAAGGCGACGGTGCTGAGGCCGACGAAGTTCAGCAGGGCCCGCCAGCGGGTGCGCGGGTCGGACAGCGCGGTGAACTCGTCGCGGTAGGAGATCAGCACCCACAGCAGGCCGAGCGAGACCAGGGCCCCGAAGATCGAGTGCCGGTAGACGAGCTGGGTGGCCGCGCCGACCGGCAGCAGCACGACGGCCGCCCACCAGGCGCGGACCTTCCCGCGCTTGAGCGCGTGCGCGAGCATCAGCAGCAGGACGCCGGTGACGACCGCGGTGGCGGCGGCGAGCGAGCTGACGGTGCCGGGGAAGACCGCGGCCATGTGGTGCATCCGGCCGTTGCGGAAGGCCGGGAAGACCGCGGAGACCACGTCCAGCAGCCCGATGACCGCGGCGGCGCTGCCGATGATCCCCGGGACGGCGGAGGGTCGCAGCCGCCAGCGGCGCGAACGCGGGGCACAGGCACGGTCAGCGGACATGCTTCACCAGGGTCCAGTACGAGCGAGTGAGTGGCGCCCAGTAGGACGCGAAACCCTGTCTGTGGGTTCCTTCGCGGGCAACGCAACTGTGACAGCTACGGCGCGTCTACGTAACGGCTACGGCGGCCCCCGTACCGCACCGTGCCTACCGGGGCCGCCAGGCACGTGCCCGAGCAGGCCCGTGCCCGGAGGCAGCCCGTGCCCGGTCAGCCGCGTGCCCGGTCAGCCGCGCCCGAGGATCAGGCTCATCGCCTCCGCGCGGGTCGCGGGGTCGCGGAGCTGGCCGCGTACGGCGGAGGTGATGGTCTTCGCGCCCTGCTTGCGGACCCCGCGCATCGTCATGCACATGTGCTCGCACTCGATGACCACGATCACCCCGCGCGGTTCCAGGATGCGCATCAGGGCGTCGGCGACCTGCGTGGTCAGCCGCTCCTGCACCTGCGGGCGGCGGGCGTACACGTCGACCAGCCGGGCCAGCTTGGACAGGCCGGTGATCTTGCCGCTGACGGCCGGGATGTAGCCGACGTGCGCGACGCCGACGAACGGCACCAGGTGGTGCTCGCAGGACGACATCACCTCGATGTCCTTCACCAGCACCATCTCGTCGTGCCCGAGGTCGAAGGTGGTGGTCAGCACGTCCTCCGGCGTCTGCCAGAGCCCGGCGAATATCTCCTTGTACGCGCGCGCCACCCGCGCCGGGGTCTCCCGCAGGCCCTCCCGGTCGGGGTCCTCGCCGACCGCGTACAGCAGCTCGCGCACCGCGGCCTCGGCCCGCTTCTCGTCGAACTCGCCGATCGAACCCTCGCCGTCGATCGTCACGGGGTCGGTCATGATGCCTCGTTCCTCCGAAGTTCGGCGAAGTGGGAAAGCTGGCCCAAAAACGGCAATGGCCCCAAGGTTAAAACCCTGGGGCCACTGCCTGCATTCCGGGTCCGGCCCGGACTGCCTGTTCTCGTGCCTGACCGGCTCGCGCCGGTCAGCTCTCCGGCGTGCCGTCCTCGGGACGGTCGACCGGCTCCGCGACGGGCTTGGTCGTGCTGACCGAACCCGTCGTGATGCCGTTGGCCGGCTGCGAGCCGTTGGTCAGTGCCAGCTCCTTGGGAGAGAGCACCGGCGGGCGGGTGGACGGCGTACGACGGGCGGAGCCCGTCCAGGCCGGACGCGGGGGACGCCTGACGATCGGAGCGAAGATCTCGGCGATCTGCTCCTTGTTCAGGGTCTCCTTCTCCAGCAGGTTCAGAACGAGGTTGTCCAGGACGTCCCGGTTCTCGACCAGGATCTCCCACGCCTCGTTGTGCGCCGTCTCGATGAGCTTCTTGACTTCCTCGTCCACCAGCCCGGCGACCTCTTCCGAGTAGTCGCGCTGGTGACCCATCTCACGGCCGAGGAACGGCTCCGAGTCGCTGGAACCGAACTTGATCGCGCCCAGCCGCTCGGTCATGCCGTACTGCGTGACCATGGCACGGGCGGTCGCGGTGGCCTTCTCGATGTCGTTCGACGCGCCGGTGGTCGGGTCGTGGAAGACCAGTTCCTCCGCCGCCCGGCCGCCCATCATGTAGGCGAGCTGGTCGAGCATCTCGTTGCGCGTCGTGGAGTACTTGTCCTCGTCGGGCAGCACCATCGTGTAGCCCAGCGCGCGGCCGCGGGACAGGATCGTCACCTTGTGGACCGGGTCGGAGTTCGGCGAGGCCGCCGCGACCAGGGCGTGTCCGCCCTCGTGGTACGCGGTGATCTTCTTCTCCTTGTCCGACATGATCCGGGTGCGCTTCTGCGGACCGGCCACGACGCGGTCGATCGCCTCGTCCAGCGTGGCGTTGTCGATGACCTTCTTGTTGCTGCGCGCGGTCAGCAGCGCCGCCTCGTTGAGCACATTGCTCAGGTCGGCGCCGGTGAAGCCGGGGGTGCGGCGGGCGACGGCCATGAGGTCGACGTCCGGTGCGACCGGCTTGCCCTTCTGGTGCACGCTGAGGATCTCCACGCGCCCCTGGAGGTCCGGCGGGTCGACCGCGATCTGCCGGTCGAAACGGCCGGGACGCAGCAGCGCCGGGTCCAGGATGTCGGGCCGGTTCGTGGCGGCGATGAGGATCACGCCGCCCTTCACGTCGAAGCCGTCCATCTCGACCAGGAGCTGGTTGAGGGTCTGCTCGCGCTCGTCGTGACCGCCGCCCAGACCCGCACCGCGGTGCCGGCCGACGGCGTCGATCTCGTCGACGAAGACGATGGCCGGGGCGTTCGCCTTGGCCTGCTCGAACAGGTCGCGGACGCGGCTGGCGCCGACACCCACGAACATCTCGACGAAGTCGGAGCCGGAGATCGAGTAGAACGGCACGCCCGCCTCACCCGCGACAGCGCGGGCCAGCAGGGTCTTGCCGGTACCCGGACGGCCGTACAGCAGCACGCCCTTGGGGATCTTGGCGCCGACGGCCTGGAACTTCGCGGGCTCCTGGAGGAATTCCTTGATCTCCTGGAGCTCCTCCACCGCCTCGTCGCAGCCGGCCACGTCGGAGAACGTCGTCTTCGGCGTGTCCTTGGTGATCAGCTTCGCCTTGGACTTGCCGAACTGCATGACGCGCGAGCCGCCGCCCTGCATCTGGTTCATCAGGAACAGGAAGACCACAACGATGAGGACGAACGGGAGCAGCGACAGCAGAATGCCGACGAAAGCGTTCTGCTTCGACGGCGAGACGGTGTAACCGTCGGGAAGGGTGGTCCCCTTCACCTTGCCGTCGACGATGTTCTGCAGCTCCGCGGCGATGGCCGAGCCCTGGTTGCCGATGTAGCTGGCGCGGACCTTGGAACTGCCCTCGACCTTGGATCCGTCCCTGAGCTGGATCTTGATGGAGTTGTCGTCGCCTGTCGTCAGCTCGGCGGACTTGGCCTGGTTTGATTCGATCGCATGTAGAACCTCGCCGGTATCCACCGTCTTGTAGCCGCCGCCGGACCCGACGACCTGCATCAACACGACCACGGCGAGGACAGCCAGCACGATCCACATGACTGGCCCACGGAAATAGCGCTTCACGTCCATCCATGCGGGGCGAAGTCGCCCCGTCCCTCCTGCCACAGTGAGGCACCGCCGCCTGCTGGCCGCGCGTGCATGCCGGTGTATGACCCGACCTTCGGACGGTACCCCAGCATTGTCTCCCGAGGTTGCCGCCGACCGTTAACAATCCCGCCTTCCCCTGCTCCAACGGCGGGAAACCGACTGGGGTTCCCGGGGCCGAACGGGGTGTGGCCGACGTCATGACTGTGCCGCGCCGGACCGCCGGCGGCGGGCCGACGGGAGTCAGCCACCGTATACGTGCGGGGCGAGTGTGCCCACGAACGGGAGATTGCGGTACTTCTCCGCATAGTCCAGGCCGTATCCGACCACGAACTCGTTGGGGATGTCGAACCCGGTGTACTTCACGTCGAGCTGGACCTTGGCCGCCTCGGGCTTGCGCAGCAGCGTGCAGACCTCCAGGGAGGCGGGGCCGCGCGAGCCCAGGTTGCTGATCAGCCAGGACAGCGTCAGCCCGGAGTCGATGATGTCCTCGACGATCAGGACGTCACGGCCCGCGATGTCGGTGTCCAGGTCCTTGAGGATGCGCACCACACCCGAGGACTTGGTGCCGGCGCCGTAGGAGGACACCGCCATCCAGTCCATCGTCACGTTGCTCGACAGCGCCCGTGCGAGGTCCGCCATCACCATCACGGCGCCCTTGAGGACACCGACGATCAGCAGGTCCTTGCCCGCGTAGTCCCGGTCGATCTGCGCGGCGAGCTCGCTGAGCTTCGCGTCGATCTCTGGCTTGGAGATGAGCACTTTCTCAAGATCGGCGCCCATGTCGTTCTCGTTCACTGCGCGGTATGTCCCTCAAGTAGTCGGCTCCCGGGTCGCTGGGCGACGGCAGCTCTACGACGGCGAGAACACCAGTCTGCCATTGGCCCTGAGAACGGCGACGCCGCCCGGCAGGTTGAGGGCTTTCTGTCCGTGCCAGCCGGTGACCAGCCGGTCGACCTCCTCGATGTGCCGGGCGAAGAGGAAGCCGGGGGGCGAGCCGGCGGCGATGGCGGCGCGGCGCAGGACGCGGCGGCGTACGGCGGCGGGCAGGCCGTGCAGCCGCAGCGCGTCCAGGCTGCCGTCGTCGCCCGCCGCGTCGGCCTCGGCGTCCGCGGCCCACTGGTCCAGCGCGTCGGCGTCGTCCCTGGAGAGCTGCGCGGTGCGGGCCAGCGCCTCGACGACGCCTTTGCCGAGGGACTTCTCCAGGACGGGCAGGGCTTCGTGTCTGACGCGGGAGCGGGTGTACGCGGGGTCGTGGTTGTGCGGGTCCTCCCACACGGTGATGCCCTGGGCGAGACAGCCCTTGCGTACGGTGTCGCGGTCCAGCAGCAGGAAGGGCCGCCGGTACCGGCCGCCGGTACCGGAGACCGCGGCCATTCCGGCCAGCGAGCGGGTGCCGGAGCCGCGGGCGAGGCCCAGGAGCACCGTTTCTGCCTGGTCGTCACGTGTGTGGCCGAGCAGGACGGCGGCGGCGCCGTGCGATTCGGCGGCGGAGTCGAGCGCCGCGTACCGGGCGTCTCTGGCGGCGGCTTCGGGACCGCCCTGGCGGCCGACGGTGACGCCGATCGCGTCGACCGGGTCGAGGCCGAGGCCGCGCAGCCGCCCGGCGACCTCTTGGGCGCGGCCGGCGGAGCCCGCCTGGAGGCCGTGGTCGACGGTGACGGCTCCGGCGCGCACGCCGAGCCGGGGTGCTTCGAAAGCGAGGGCGGCGGCCAGCGCCATGGAGTCGGCTCCGCCGCTGCACGCGGCGAGCACCAACGGGTGCGGGTCGGTGGACGCGGTGAGGACGTCGTGCAGGACGCGGCGGACCGCCAGGCGTATCGCCGCGACCGTGGGGTGGGGTCCCATGTCCGGTTTCCCTCCTGAGGAGGCTATGAGGAAAGCGCCGAAGTGACGCAGGGTATCCAGATGGTGACAGAAGCTCGGGGCTTACCCGAGCATCGCACGCGCTACCCTGCGCCTACGGTCCCTCGGACGGGTGAACCCGAGGGCGGACACGGCCTTCATGAGCGGTTACGCCCTCACGATTCGCTACGGCTGTGCACCCGCGCGACCCACTCGGCGGGTTTGGCGATCTCCGCCTTGGTGGGCAGCGTGTTGGGCGAGGTCCACACCCGGTTGAAGCCGTCCATGCCGACCTCGTCGACGACCGCCCGGACGAAGCGCTCGCCGTCGCGGTACTGGCGGAGCTTGGCGTCCAGGCCGAGGAGCTTGCGCAGCGCCTGGTCCAGGCGGCCCGCGCCGCTGGCCCTGCGCTGGCTGAACTTCTCCCGGATCTCGGCGACGGTCGCCACGACCTCGGGCCCCACGCCGTCCATCACGAAGTCCGCGTGGCCTTCGAGCAGCGACATCACGGCGGTCAGCCGGGCCAGGATCTCCCGCTGGGAGGGGGTCTGCACCAGATCGACCAGGCTGCGGTCCTCGGCGCGGTCCTTGTCGGCGTCTTCTTCCTTGCCGCCGCCGGAGCCGGTGAAGGACTGCACGGCCTCCCTGACCCGCTCGATCACCGTCGAGGCGTCCAGTTCGGTCTCGCCGAGGAACGCCTGGATCTCGCCCTCGATGTGGTCGCGCAGCCACGGCACCGCGGAGAACTGGGTGCGGTGCGTCTCCTCGTGCAGGCACACCCACAGGCGGAAGTCGTGCGGGTCGACGTCCAGCTCGCGCTCGACGTGCACGATGTTCGGCGCGACCAGCAGCAGCCGTCCGGCGCGGGACTCGCCGGGGCCCGGCTTGACCGGTCCCGCGGGCATGTCGCGGCTCGGCGGCGCGAAGGTCTCGTACTGGCCGAGCACCCGCGAGGACAGGAAGCTCAGCAGCATGCCGACCTCGACGCCGGTCACCTTGCCGCCGACCGTGCCGAGCACGACTCCGCCGGGGCCGCCGGGGCGGCGCGCCTGCATCTTCCCGAGCAGGGGCTTCATCACCTCCCGGAACCCGGCCACGTTGGCCTTCACCCAGCCCGCCCGGTCCACGATGAGCACCGGGGTGCCGTGCGGTGGCACCTCCGCGTCCCCGTACATCCGGGTGAACTCCCTGACGTGCGCCTCCGACTCCTGCGCGTGCGCCCGCAGCTCCGCCACGATGGCCCGAGCCTCGTCCCGGCTCACCTCAGGCCCCGGCCGCGTCAACCGCTGCGCGGTCGCCACGGCGAGGTTCCAGTCGACCATCTCGCTTCCACCGATGCTCGTCATGCCTTCACGGTACGTTGCCGCTCCCCCTTTGGGCTCCCCCACCAACAGGTTCCCCCTCCGGCCGCCCCCCGAAATACGGCTTCAGCCCCTCCGGCTAACGCCGCCTCAAACGCCGGCGGGGCTGTTCCCCCCACCCACCCGCCCTTCCCCCTGCCGGGGGGGCACCCCAGCCGGAGACGTCGTTCAAGGCCAAAGCCAGCGCCTGGCGGTCGCGCCAAAAACACCGATCGAGCCCGACCGGCGTTCGCGGACGAAGCCAGGGCCTGGCGGGCGCGCCAGAAGCAATGTTTCAGCCCGTCCGGCGATTGAGGACACTGGCCAGTGCCCCCACCCCGTTTCTTCGAGCCCGTCCGGCGATTGAGGACATCGGGGGTGCGGGCTAGGGGTGGGTGGTGAGGGCGGCGGCCAGGTGGTCGAGGGCTTTCTGCGCGCCGCCAGGCGAATCCGTGCCGTGGGTGAGGAACGCGAAGGCGAGGAGGCGCCCCGCGGGGGACACGGCGGTGCCGGCGATCGTGTTGGTCCCGGTGAGCGTCCCGGTCTTGGCGTGGACCACCCCGGCGCCCCCGCCGCCCCGGAAGCGGTCGGCGAGCGTGCCGGTGAAACCGGCGACCGGCAGCCCGGTCAAGACCGACCGCATCTCGGGATGCGCGGGACTCGCCGCGAGCGCGAGAATCCGGGCCAGCGTGGTGGCCGACAGCGCGTCGTCCCCGTCGAGCCCGCTCCCGTCGTGGAAGGCGGCACCGGCGAGCGGCACCCCGAGCCGCCGCAGGGCGTCGGGAATGGCGCTCGCCGCCCCGGCGAAACTGGCGGGCCGCCCGAGCGCGCGGGCCACATGCCGGGCCAGCGCCTCGGCCACGTCGTTGTCGCTGTCGGTCAGCATCCGCTCCACCAGCTCCGACAGCGGCGCGGACTGATGGGCCGCCAGCCGCGTACCCCCGTGCCCGCCGGCGGGCGCCGCCTCGCCCTTGACCCTGATCCCCCGGTCCCGCAGCAGGTCCGCGAAGGCGTCGGCGGCCGACTCGGCCGGATCGTCGGCGCGTTGCGCGGGCCCGCTCGAACTGTGGTCGAGCCGCCCCTCGCGGACCATGAGCGCGGTGACCGGCGCGAGGTTCTCGTTGGGCCCGATGGGGTGGAGCGCGGTGCCGCTGAACAGGGACGTGTCGTAGCCGAGCCGTACGGACGTGGTGCCGCGCGCCTTGAGCGCGGCGGCGGTGTCGTCGGCGAGCCCGCCGAGTTCGAGGGTCGGGTCGCCGCCGCCGACCAGGACGACCCGGCCGGCCGCGGTGACCACCACGGTCGTGGTGAGGCGGCGGCCGGGCCCGAGCGTGCCGAGCGCGGCCGTCGCGGTGGCGAGCTTGGTGGTGGAGGCGGGGGTGGACGGCGTACCGGCCCGGTGGTCGTACACGACGGTCCCGGTGGCCACGTCGATGACGGTCCCGGTGCGTACGGTGCCGAGCCCGTCGGCGTTCATCAGCGGGTCGAGGAGGGACTTGAGGGCGGCCGGGTCCGGCGGCGTACCGGCGGACGAGCCCTTGCCCGTACCGGGCGCGGCGGCGGGTACCGGGGCCAGTACGGGGGCCGCGGAGGGCGCAGGCGGGGTGATCCGGGGCGTGGGCACGGCGGTGCGCGGTCCCGAGGCCACGACGTGGTCCCGGCCGGCCGCGTGCTCGCGCTCGGCCGTACGCTGGCCTGCGTCCCACGGGCCTGCCGCGGCCACCGCCCCGGCCGCCACCGCCAGACCTATCGCGGCCGACCCCGCCACGACCTGCCACGTCTTGCCGTGCGGCACCCCCGACCAGCCCCTTTCGCGACCACCCACATGCGTGGGAGACACTTAATCACCCGCAGTATGCGCTGATCATGGAGGAGTAGGGCCTTGGAGTTCGACGTCACGATCGAGATCCCGAAGGGTTCGCGGAACAAGTACGAGGTGGACCACGAGACCGGTCGTATCCGCCTGGACCGCAGGCTCTTCACCTCGACCAGTTACCCGGCCGACTACGGCTTCATCGAGAACACCCTCGGCCAGGACGGCGACCCGCTGGACGCGCTGGTCATCCTGGACGAGCCGACCTTCCCCGGCTGCCTCATCACGTGCCGGGCGATCGGCATGTTCCGCATGACGGACGAGGCCGGCGGCGACGACAAGGTGCTGTGCGTGCCCGCGTCGGACCCGCGTGTGGAGCACCTGCGTGACATTCACCACGTCAGCGAGTTCGACCGGCTGGAGATCCAGCACTTCTTCGAGGTCTACAAGGACCTCGAGCCCGGCAAGTCCGTCGAGGGCGCCAACTGGGTCGGCCGCACCGAGGCCGAGACGGAGATCGAGGAGTCCTTCCGCCGTCTGAAGGAGCAGGGCCCGGGCCACTGAAGCCCCGCCGCACCTGAACGCCGGGCGGCCGACACGTCATCAGCGACGTGTCGGCCGCCCGGCGTTTTCGTGCCCGAGCGGGGTCAGAAGCCGCGGGTGCGTTTGGCCGCGCCGCGCGGGGCGGCGGGGCCCGGCGGCTTGAGGACCAGGCGGGCCAGCTCGCCGCCGAGGTTGACGCCGATGGCGATGGCCAGGGCGAGGGCGGCGGCCCGGGTGAGCAGGGTGAACGCCTGGTCGGAGTGGTTGTTGGTGAGGGCGAGCAGCCCGAAGTACGTGGCGGATCCGGGCAGCAGCGGGCCGATGGCGGCGGTGACGTACGGCAGCACGGACACGTACCGGTAGCGGGCCATCAACTGGCCGAAGAGGCCGACGAGTCCGGCCGCGGCGGCGGTGGCCGCGACCTGGTTGCCGCCCGCCTGCTGGTGCAGGACGCCGTAGACCGTCCAGGCGATGCCGCCGTTGAGGGTGACCAGCGGCAGGACGCCGCGCTCGCACTGGAGCAGCACCGCGAAGGCGAGAGTCAGCACCATCGCGGCCAGCAGCTGCACCCACGGGTGGTCGTACGCGCGCAGCGCCTGGTCGGGGTTGAGGTCGGCACCGAGGGTGGTGAAGCCCGCGTAGAGGATGACGGTGACGCCGATGACGATGCCGACGACGAGGTACATCACCTCCAGCAGCCGGGCGGAGGCGGTGATGTAGAAGCCGGTGAGGCCGTCCTGGACGGCGGCGACCAGCGCGCGGCCCGGCAGCAGCGCGAAGAGCCCGCCGGTGATCACCGCCGACGCCTGGACGCCGTTGGCGCCGGGGATCCAGTGCGCGTACCGGTCGATGAGGACGCCCATCGCGGCGGCGGGCATCGCCGCCGCCGCGAACTGGTAGAACTCCGGCAGCCCGCGCCCGGCGAGCAGCCACGCGAGCCGGTCGCCGAGCATCGCGGCCAGCGCGGCGGCGGCGAAGATGACCGGGCCGCCGCCGACCAGGACGCTGGCCGCGCCCGCGAGCAGCCCGGCGGCGCCGGTGAGCGCCCAGGAGCTGTACGGGTGCCGGTTGCGGCGGATCTCGGCGAGCCGGCGGTACGCGTCCTCCAGCGTCGCCTCGTGCGCGGTGATCTCCTCGACGAGCTGGAAGACCGCGGCGAGCCGGGTGTAGTCGGTGCCGCGGCGGCGCACCGTGCGGCTCATGGTCAGCGGCGGGTCGGTGAGCGAGGGCTGGAAGGAGATGCCCAGCAGCGTGAAGGTGACGTTCGGCTCGACGCGGGCCAGTCCGTACGCGTAGCTGACGCCGAGCATCGCCGCCTCGACGTCCTCGGCGCCCTCGCCGCCCGCGAGCAGCAGTTCGCCGATGCGCAGGGTCAGGTCGAGGACGCGCGGTACGGGGACCAGGTGCGCGGTTTCCTGGCGGTCCGCGGGGGTCTCGGGTGCGGGGCGCTCGGTGACGGGGATGCGGACCATGGCCCGCATCCGGTCCTGCCACCGCGCGTCGGTGGGCGGCAGGACGACCATCGGAATGCTCCCGGTGGTGCTGGTGAGGCTTGTCGGGCCCGTCGTACCCGTTGTTCCGGAAGCTCCGGCTGTTCCCGGTGCTCCTGTTGCTCCGGGCGTTCCCGCTGTTCCCGCTGTTCCCGCCGTTCCGCCGGGCGGGGCGAATGCGCTGCCCGTGACGACCGGGGGGAATGTGGTGCCTGTGGGGGGTGTGAATTCGGAGCGGACCTCGTCCGACTCAGGTTTTCCGTCGTCGGACACCGGTCGTGCTCTCCTTTCCGCAATCCGCGTTTCTGTGAATCCTGTGAATCACGGGAATCCCGCCGACGCCCCCGTTCCCCCGTTACGGCGTCGGTTCCCGCAGGTCAGCGCTTTTGCGCGCGGTGCCGGCCGGGGGTGCGCGGCGCGGCGGGAACCGGCTCGGGGCCACCCGCCGCCGGGCCCGCACCGGCGCCCGCCCCCGGAATCACGGCCTCCTTTTTCGCCTTGCCGCGCGACCGCAGGTATTCGATGCCGATCGGCACCACCGAGAGCAGCACGACCAGGACGAGCATCGCTTCGATGTTCTTGTGCACGAATTCGATCTGGCCGAGCCAGTATCCGAGTACGGTGACACCCGCACCCCACAGTGTCGCGCCGATGAGGTTGAAGGTGACAAAGGTGCGGTAGTTCATTCGGCTGACGCCTGCGACGATTGGGGTGAACGTTCGTACGATGGGCACGAAGCAGGCCATCACGATCGCCTTGGGTCCGTGGCGCTCGAAAAAGGCATGTGCCTTCTCGATATTCTCCATCTTGAACAAGCGTGAGTCGGGCCTGCGGAACAGCGAGGGTCCGACCTTGCGGCCGAACAGATATCCCGCCTGTTCGCCGAGCACCGCCGCCACCGCGATCAGCGCGGCCACCAGCGCGAGCGGCTGGTGCAGCGTGCCGGTCGCCACCAGCAGACCGGTCGTGAACAGCAGTGAGTCTCCGGGCAGGAAGAAGCCGATGAGGAGCCCGGACTCGGCGAACACGATCAGCAGTACGCCCCACAGGCCGTACGTGTTGATCAGATGGTCCGGGTCGAGCCAGCTCGGGCCGAGCGCGATGGTCGTCACGGACCAAAACTATCAATCCAGTGTTGATACAAACGTTCCGCAACCTGCGGTTGGTGCACTACCTTCTCCGCAGCGTCATCCACGCACCACCCTAAGTTTCGCAAGTCTGGCATCTCTCCCCCCACGTGCCCCGTCACCGCGTCCGACCACCTGGCGGCTCCCGTTATGACTCGCGCCATCGCACTGCACGAAGTTTCCAAGTACTACCCGAAGCAGCCGTCGCCTGCTGTGGACCGGTTCTCGCTCGACATCGCACCCGGAGAGTTCCTGGTGCTGCTCGGCCCGTCCGGCTGCGGCAAGTCCACGGTCCTGCGCATGATCGCGGGTCTGGAGGACATCACCACCGGCGAGCTGCTGCTCGACGGGGAGTACTCCAACGACCTCGCACCCGGCGACCGCCGGATGGCGATGGTGTTCCAGAACTTCGCGCTGTACCCCAGCATGACCAGCCGGGAGAACATCGGCTTCCCGCTGCGCTTCGAGATGCCCGGTGAGGAGCACGGGCCCCGGGTCGACGAGACCGCCCGCATCCTCGGCATCGAGGAGATCCTGGACCGCTACCCCGGACAGCTCTCCGGCGGCGAGCGGCAGCGGGTCGCGATGGGCCGGGCGATCTCCCGGCACCCCTCGGTCTTCCTCATGGACGAGCCGCTGTCCAACCTCGACGCGAAGCTGCGCGCGCACCTGCGCGCCGAGATCGCCCGGCTGACCCACGGCATGGGCGTCACGACGGTGTACGTGACGCACGACCAGGCCGAGGCCATGTCGCTGGGCGACCGCGTCGCGATCATGCGCAGCGGTGTCCTCCAGCAGATCAGCACGCCGCGTGAGGCGTATCACCTGCCGGAGAACGTGTTCGTCGCCGCTTTCGTCGGCACGCCCCGGATCAATCTCCTCCAGGCGACGGTCCTGGCGCCGCTCGGCGGCGGCATGTGGATCGACTTCGGCCGCCAGCGGCTCGGCATGCCGGAACCGCTCAGCCTCGACCACCAGATGCTCCGCATCCAGCAGGGGCGCCGCATCATCGTCGGGCTGCGCTCGGAGGCCGTACGCATCGCGCAGCCGAGCCAGGCGCACGCGGGCGAGGTCGTGCTGAGCGGGATCGTCGAGCACGTGGAGTACCAGGGCCACGAATCCCTGGTGCACCTCAACACCGGGTCGCGGCCCGCCGTCGTCCCCGAGCTGGAGGCCCCGCGGCCCGCGCAGGCGCCGTCCCGCTCGGGCACCCGGCGCGCGGCGAACGGCTCGGGCACCAGCCTCGGCAAGCTCGCGCAGAAGGCCGCGCGGCGCATCCAGGCGTCGGTGCCGGCGCGGGACGGCGGCTCCAACGGCGGCGTCCCGCCGCGGCCGAACCACGCGCCCGGCCGCGCTCCGGTGACGGTGATGGACCGCCCCCTGGGCGCGCCCGAGACCCAGACCGGCGACCTCGTGGTCCGCACCGGCCCCGACATCCGCGTCCGCCGCGGTGACCGCGTGCCCCTGCTGGTGGACCTCGCCCACCTGTACGTCTTCGACCACGAGGGCCAGCGCATCTGTCCCGCCCCGGTCCAGGCCCCCCGCCTGGAATAGCCGCGTCGGCGTATTCGCGGGTGCGGAGCGGGGAGGTGCGGGGCAGGCTGCCGATATGGGAATCGAAGAGTACGGCGGCGGCCAGGAGCAGGGCGCCGAGATCATTGTCGTCACGACGAACGACGTGCCCGGCTTCCGGGTCGAGCGGGTCATCGGTGAGGTCTTCGGCCTCACCGTCCGCTCGCGGCACCTGGGCAGTCAGATCGGCGCCGGGCTGAAGTCCATGATCGGCGGCGAACTCAAGGGCCTGACGAAGACGCTGGTGCAGACCCGTAACCAGGCCATGGAGCGCCTCGTCGAACAGGCCAAGGCGCGCGGTGCCAACGCCGTCCTCATGATGCGCTTCGACGTCACCGACGCCGCGGACCTCGGCACCGAGGTCTGCGCGTACGGCACCGCCGTGGTCCTCGCCCGCGAGTAGCCGCCCCCGCGGGGCGCATGGGGTCCGGGGCACCTGAGGGGCGGCGCCCAGTCCGGGGTCTCTTGTCGTACCCCGGTGGAATGCTGGGCGTCGCCGACCTCAAGGAGGATGCCATGCAGGACACCTCGTCCCCGGACCCCGAGACCACGATGCTGCTGTCGTACCTGGACGCCCAGCGGCGTCACGTGCTGGGGATTCTGGAGGGGCTGGACGAGGAGGCGCTGCACCGGCCGGTGCTGCCGTCGGGGTGGAGCTGCGCGGGGCTGGTGCGGCACCTCGCGCTGGACGTGGAGCGCTTCTGGTTCCGCGGGGTGGTGGCCGGGGAGAAGGCCGTGATCGACGCGGCGCTGACCGGCCCCGACGACGCCTGGAAGGTGGGCCCGGAGGTTTCGGCCAAGGGCGTGCTCGACCTCTACCGCCAGGAGACGGCGCTCGCGGACGCCGTGATCACCTCGACGGCGCCGAGCGCCGCCCCGGCCTGGTGGCCGACCGAACTCTTCGGGCCGGACGGCGGCATTCGGGACCTGCGCGAGGCGATCCTGCACGTCACGGTGGAGACGGCCTGCCACGCGGGTCACCTGGACGCCGTCCGTGAGCTGATCGACGGCAGGAAGTGGCTCGTGCTCACCGAGTCCTGAGCCGGACGCCCGGCCCAGTCTCCTGGGGGAAGTTCCGGGGCGGGAGCGGGCGCGGGGCGGCGGGCGGGTGCAGGCTGGGCGGGTCGGGAAAGACGCCCGCGCACGCGCTGCCGGGCTCGCCACGGAAGGCTGACATGTCACTGCACAAAGGCACGGACTCCGCCCGCAACATCGCCGTCAACCCGTTCTTCGGTGAGGCGGACCCGGTCGACGGCCGGATGACGGCTCCGCCCAAGCACAAGCTGGCGGACGGACCCATGCCGCCGCACACCGCGTACCAGATCGTGCACGACGAGCTGATGCTGGACGGCAATTCGCGGCTGAATCTGGCGACGTTCGTCACGACGTGGATGGAGCCGCAGGCCAGTGTGCTGATGGCGGAATGCGCCGACAAGAACATGATCGACAAGGACGAGTACCCGCGTACGGCGGAGCTGGAGCGCCGCTGCGTGGCGATCCTCGCCGACCTGTGGAACGCGCCGGACCCCAGCTCGGTGGTGGGCTGTTCGACCACCGGCTCGTCCGAGGCGTGCATGCTCGCGGGGATGGCGCTCAAGCGCCGCTGGATGCGGCGCACGCCCGGCTATCCGGCGACCGCGCGGCCCAATCTGGTGATGGGCGCGAACGTGCAGGTGTGCTGGGAGAAGTTCTGCGCCTTCTGGGAGGTCGAGGCGCGGCTGGCGCCGATGGAGGGCGACCGGCTGCACCTGGACGCGGAGTCGGCGCTCGCCCTGTGCGACGAGAACACCATCGGTGTGGTGGCCGTGCTGGGCTCGACCTTCGACGGGTCGTACGAGCCGGTCGCGGAGATCTGCGCGGCGCTGGACGCGTACGAGGAGCGGACCGGTACGCACATCCCGGTGCATGTCGACGGCGCGTCCGGCGCCATGATCGCGCCGTTCCTCGACGAGGACCTGGTGTGGGACTTCCGGCTGCCGCGGGTGGCGTCGATCAACACCTCGGGCCACAAGTACGGCCTGGTGTACCCGGGCGTGGGCTGGGCCCTGTGGCGGGACACCGAGGCGCTGCCGGAGGAGCTGGTCTTCCGGGTGAACTACCTCGGCGGTGACATGCCGACCTTCGCGCTGAACTTCTCGCGGCCGGGCGCGCAGGTCGTGGCGCAGTACTACTCCTTCCTGCGGCTGGGCTGGGACGGCTACCGCGCGGTGCAGCAGGCCAGCCGGGACGTGGCGATGTCGCTGGCGGCGCGGATCGCGAAGCTGGAGGACTTCACGCTGGTCAGCGCGGGTGACCAGTTGCCGGTCTTCGCCTTCACCACCGCGCCGGGGGTGGAGAACTACGACGTCTTCGACGTGTCGCGGCGGCTGCGCGAACGCGGCTGGCTGGTCCCGGCGTACACCTATCCGGCCGACCGCACCGATCTCGCGGTGCTGCGCATCGTCTGCCGCAACGGCTTCTCCGAGGACCTGGCGGACCTGCTGATGGAGGACCTGGGCCGCCTGCTGCCGGAGCTGCGCCGCCAGCCGCACCCGCTGAACCGCCCGGAGAACGTGGCGACCGCCTTCCACCACTAGCTGTCCGGGGGTCTCACGGCTGGCTGAGGCTCACCGCCAGCACCGCGCGGTCGTCGGCGACGGGCGCGCCGCCGGTCCAGGTGACCAGGTCCCGCAGCAGGACGTCGATGGCGTGCTGCGGGCCGGTCACCGGGCCGAGGCCGGAGAGCCGGATCTCGGGGTCGTAGAAGACGCCTTCGCGGTCGCGGGTCTCGGTCACGCCGTCGGTGACCAGCAGCAGTGTGGCGCCCGGCGGGAAGGCCAGCTCTTCGGGCACCGTGCGCACACCGCCGAGGTCGCTCATGCCGAACGGCACGTCGGGGGCGGCGGCTTCGAGGGTACGTACGGTGCCGCCGTCGAGCAGGTACGGCGGCGGGTGGCCGCGGTTGAGCAGCCGCAGGGTGTCGCACACCTCCTCGGGGTCCTCGGGGCGGTGGACGAATTCGGCCAGCAGCCCGGTGGTGAAGCCCTCCAGGTACTCCTCGCCGCTGCCGCCGCCGCGCCGCTCCCGGTCCCGGTCCAGCGCCCGGTCCAGGCGCCGCGCGAGGCCCGGCAGGTCGGGTTCCTCGTCGGCCGCCTCGCGGAAGGCGCCGAGCAGCACCGCGACGCTGGCGACCGCGCCCATCCCCTTGCCGCGCACGTCCCCGATCAGCAGCCGTACGCCGTAGCGGGTCTGCTCGGCCGCGTAGACATCACCGCCGATCCGCGCCCCGCTCTGGGCGGCCTCGTACCGGGCGGCTATGGCCAGCGGGCCGATCCGGGGCGGCGGGTCGGGCAGCAGGGCGCGCTGGGCCGACTCGGCGACGTCCCGCACGGTGGCGAGCCGCCGCCCCGAACGGGTCAGCGCCCGGTTGACGGCGAGGCCGATGACGGCGGAGAGCACCACGTTCAGGATCTCGGCCACGCCGACGCCCTCGCGGATGATGCCGCCGTGGACGGTGAGCACGAAGACGCCCACCAGCGACGCCAGACAGGTGAGGACCGCGATGCGGGCGGACTGGATCGCGCCGGCCAGTACACAGGCTCCGGCCAGCATCGTGTCGCCGGTGTAGGGATTGGGCGTGACGAGGTCGAAGACCAGTCCGCCGACGATCATGGCGGCCGGGACCCAGCGCATCATGGCGGTGGGCCAAGGGGTCACAGTCCGCACATCGTCCACTTGAGGATAATATGCCCGATTCGGGGTGAAGGGGATGCCCCGGCGGAGCCGTCCGGGACGGAACGGGACGGATGCGTCCCGCGGTGATGCGGGCCGCGCCCGTCTGCGGCACGGTGGAGGGACCTCCGAAGGAAAGGTCCGTCATGGCCGAGCACACCTATCGGGTCACCGAGATCGTCGGCACCTCGCACGAAGGCGTGGACGCCGCCGTCAGGAACGGCGTCAAGCGGGCCGCGCAAACGCTGCGCGGTCTCGACTGGTTCCAGATCACCGAGGTCCGCGGGCACATCGTGGACGGCGAGGTCGAGCACTACCAGGTGGGGCTGAAGGTGGGGTTCCGTCTGGAGGACACGGACGGCTCCGCCGGGTAGCGCCCGCCGCACGGGGTGCGCCCCGTCAGGGGCGCCGGGCCCGCGACGGACGCTGCGGCACCGCCCCGGTCGGCCGTACGGCGTCACCCGCTCGGCGCGGCCCCGCCCCCGTTCGGCGTATCACCGGTCGCCGTATCCGACAGGGCGTCAGATCCTTTTGTCATTAAGGCGGGTCATAGCCGGATTCGGCCCCGCCGTGGACGCTGACGCACTCTCGGGAGCCCGTATGAGCCAGGAGACGCCCACCCCGCCGCCCCCGCCGGGGTACACACCCCCGCCGCCCACGCCCCGCGAGTCCGCGTGGGCCGCAGGTGGCACCGTCTTCGCCGGGATGATGCTGGTGTTCGGCGGCGCGCTGGCGATCCTGGAGGGGATCGTCGGCATCAGGAAGAACTCGGTGTACGTCTCCACGCGGGACTACGTCTACAAGTTCGACGTCACGTCCTGGGGCTGGATCCACCTGGCGCTCGGCGTGGTCGCCGTCCTCGTCGGCTTCGGCCTGCTGGCCGGTTCCGCCTGGGCGCGCTGGGGCGGCATCCTGATCGCCGGGCTCAACCTGGTGGCGAACTTCATGTTCCTGCCGTATCAGCCGGTCTGGGCCGTGGTCATGATCGCCATCGACGTCTTCATCATCTGGGCGCTGGCCACGTACGAACCGGCCGGGCACGGTCACGGGTCGCACGGCGGCTCGCACGGCGGGCGGCACGGCACCTCCGCCCCGGGCGCCGGGGGCCGGCTGTGACGTACACGAGCCCCACACTGGAACAGCTCCGCCGCTGCACCGTCGCCGTCGACATCGGCGCCGCCCGTACCCGCGTCTACGTCCGCAATGTCGGCGTCGTCGCCGACGAGCCCAGCGTGGCCGCGGTCGACGTACGCACCGGCGCGCTGATCGCGGTCGGCGAGCGCGCCGAGCAGATGGCCGGGCGCACCCCCGGGCACATCCGGGTGGCCAGGCCGGTCGCGGGCGGCGCGGTCGTCGACATCGAGATGGCGCGGCGCATGCTCAAGCACGTGCTCGGCGACAAGCTCGGCAAGCGGTGGCGGCGCATGCCGGTACTGCGCGCCGCGGTGTGCATGCCGCACGGCAGCGAGCCGATCGCGCGGCGCGCGGCCATCGAGACGCTGTACGGGCTCGGCGCGCGCAAGGTCGAGCTGGTGGACACGCTGATCGCCGCGGCGGTCGGCTGCGGGCTGCCCGTCGAGCACCCCGAGGCCACGATGAT
Organism: Streptomyces sp. NPDC088197; assembly: GCF_044741185.1. Classification (NCBI taxonomy): domain Bacteria; kingdom Bacillati; phylum Actinomycetota; class Actinomycetes; order Kitasatosporales; family Streptomycetaceae; genus Streptomyces; species Streptomyces sp. NPDC088197. Next base: position 141,453 of record NZ_JBIUSD010000009.1, on the reverse strand, counting down.
CGTGGTGTGCGGCGCCGGTACGACGCAGGTCGCCGTCCTGTCGCTGGGGTCCATCGTGGCCGCGGAGACGGTGCCGGTCGGCGGTGACGCCATCGACCGCGCGGTCGTGCAGCACCTGCGCAACCACCACGAGTTGATGCTGCCCAGCCAGTCGGTACGGCCGCTGCACCAGATGCTCGGCTCCCCCGGCACCGGCGGGACGGTCACCACCGAGGTCCACGGCCGCGACGTCGTCAGCGGCCTCGCCCGCTCCGTCCTCGTCGAGACCGAGGGCGTGCGCCACGCGATGCGCACCCCGCTCACCTCCGTGCTCGACGCCATCACCACCGTGCTGCGCGCCTGCCCGCCCGACCTGGTCGCCGACCTCGCCGACCGGGGCATCATGCTGGCGGGCGGCAGCGCCCTCATGCCCGGCCTCGACCTCATGCTCGGCCAGGCCACCGGCATGCCCGTCCACATCGCCCCCCGCCCCGACACCGTCGCCGTCCAGGGCCTCGGCGCCATGATCGAGGGCCGGGTCCGCCCCATGGTCCTCGACCCCCTGACGGTCTAGGTGTCTTGACCACCAGCCCCGGTCACCCGCGTCAACAACCCTCCGGGTCCCTACACCCAGGGCGGTCCGAGGGCACCCTCCCCCCACGGCGGGTGCCCTCCCAGGACGCGCCTTCAGCGCGCGGCCCGGTACGCCAGGCCCCGTACGAAGGCGTCCCGCACGCTCGCCCTCAGCCGCCGGGCCCAGGGCGGGTCGGTCTCGCCGCGCGCTGTGCTCCAGCAGGCGAGGGCGTAGCCGTACTCCGCCGGGCTCAGGTACCCCATCCGGTACCAGGGCTCGTCCCCGCGGCCGGTGAGCATCCGGTCGGTGAGATCGCCGACCGGCACCACCGAGTACCCGGCCGCCTTCACGTAGTCGTCCGCGGCGTTGGCCGTCAGGACGCCCATGCCGAGGTGGACGGTCACCAGGTCGGTGAGGCGCTCTTCCTCCGCGCGGGAGATGCCCAGCCCGGCCACCCGCCGCTCGCCGACCAGCCGGGCGTGCGCCAGCTCGTGGGCGACGAGCCCCGCGAACGCGTCGGGCCGCGCGGCCACGCCGCGGTCCAGTTCGATCACCGCCCGGCCGAGCACCTTGCGGTACTCACCGACCTGGTGCCTCTTGCCCGGGACCCGCTCCGGGGAGTCCACCAGCAGCACACGGACGCCGGAGACGTCCGCGCCCATCACCGCGCCGATCCGCCGCACCAGCGGCTCGACCCGCTCCCGCGTGCCGCTGAAGTCCGCGGGGACGAAGCCCGGCAGCGCGATCTCGCGGTGCGCGGTCGCGGGCCCGAACTCCTCGGCGCACCACCGCAGCCACCGCTCGGTCCAGGCCCGCTCCCTGTCCGGTACGGGACACGCTCCCGGTACGTCGGCCCGCAGCCACGGTTTCGGCCCCGTCGTCCCCGACCCGCCCGGCGCCGGGTCCCTCCCCCGCAGCCAGTCCGCCACCCCGTACGGCACCCATCGGCCCATGCCACCCCCCGGTGTTCCCACCCGCCCCCTCCCCCCAGGACGCCCCCCGACCCCCCGCCAGTTGCAGCAGCCGGGCCCGCCGCTCGCCACTGACCGGCGCGGGTCCTCGCGGCTCCCGCCGCCGCGGCCGCCGGAGGTGAACACGGCGTGGCCGGGGGCGGAAATGTGGTCGGCGGGGATCGCGGGGGGCGCCAGGGGGCTGGGAGCATGCGGGCGTGACGGGTGCGGCGGCGGGAGAGTTGAGGCGGCGCCTCGGTGTGGGGGACGCCGTGGTGATCGGCCTCGGGGCGATGATCGGCGCCGGGGTCTTCGCGGCGTTCGCTCCCGCGGCCCGCGCCGCGGGCACCGCGCTCCTCGCGGCCCTGGCGGTCGCTGCCGTCGTGGCGTACTGCAACGCGACGTCCTCGGCGCGTCTGGCGGCCCGCCACCCGCGCTCCGGCGGGACGTATGTGTACGGCACGGAGCGGCTCGGCCCCCTCTGGGGCTACCTGGCCGGGTGGAGCTTCGTGGCGGGCAAGACGGCCTCGTGCGCGGCGATGGCGCTGACGGTGGGGGCGTACGCGTGGCCCGAGCACCGCCGCGCGGTGGCGGTCGCGGCCGTGGTGGCGCTGACGGCCGTGAACTGCCTGGGCGTACGGAAGGCCGCCTGGCTGACCCGGCTGATCGTGGCGGTGACCCTCGCGGTCCTCGCGGCGGCGGTCACCGCGTGCCTGACCAGTACGCGGGCCGACGCGGGACGGCTGGCGTGGGACGGTGCCGCCGCCGGCCCGCACGGCGTGCTCCAGGCCGCCGGTCTGCTCTTCTTCGCCTTCGCGGGGTACGCCAGGATCGCCACGCTCGGCGAGGAGGTGAAGGACCCGGCGCGGACCGTCCCCCGCGCGATCCCGCTGGCGCTCGGCGTGACCCTCGTGGTCTACGCGGCCGTCGCCGTCGCCCTGCTGACCGTTCTCGGACCCGACGCCCTGGCCCGCTCGGCCGCGCCCCTCACCGACGCCGTCCGTACGGCCGGGGTGCCGGGTCTGGCCCCGGTGGTCCGCGTCGGCGCGGCCGTGGCCGCCCTCGGCTCCCTGCTGGCGCTGATCCTCGGCGTCTCCCGTACCACCCTGGCGATGGCACGCGACCGGCACTTCCCGTACGCGCTCGCCGCCGTCCATCCGCGCCACGGGACCCCGGTCAGGGCGGAGGCGGCGGTCGGCGCCCTGGTCGTGGCGCTCACCGCGACCACCGATCTGACCGGGGCGATCGGCTTCTCGTCCTTCGGCGTCCTCGTCTACTACGCCGTCGCCAACGCCAGCGCCCTGCGACTGGGCGCGGACGAGCGCCGGCCGCACCCGGCCGTTCCGGTCGTCGGCCTGACCGGCTGCGCGGTGCTGGCCGCGAGCCTCCCCCCGGCCTCGGTGCTGGCCGGTCTCGGCGTGACGGCGGTCGGCGCGGTGGCGTACGCGGTGTCCCCGCGCCGCCCCGGCCGGTCGTCCTGAGCGGCGGCGGTGTCGACCGCGGCGAGCAGTGCCCGCGCCGGGGCGGACGACCGGCGTAAATCGCGTGACCGCCTCCAGGGGCAGCGGCGAGACTGACGCCATGACCGGTTCCGTACCGCCTCACCCGCTTCGACCGCGCGCGCTGGGGCCCGGGGATCTCGTGGTCCTCGCGGCGCTGTCCGGTCCGCTGTCCGCCGCGCACGAGCCCCATGTCGAGCGGACGGTGGCGGTGCTCGAACGGATGGGATTCCGCGTGCGCCGGGCTCCGCTGCTCGAAGCGGGCCGAAGCCACTGGTGGAGCGCGGCCGCACCGGCGGAGATCGCCGCAGAGCTCAACGGCCTTCTGCGTGATCCCGAGGTGCGCGCGATCGTCGCGAGTGACGGCGGCCAGACGGCGCTCGGCTACCTCGACCTGATCGACGTCGAGGCGATCAGGGCCGACCCCAAGCCGATCCTCGGCTACAGCGACATCTCGCTGCTGCATCTGGTGCTCCACGCACGCACGGGCCTGGTCGGGTTCCACGCCGACATGGCCGTCCCCGGCTTCGGCGGGCACTGGCGGTCCGCGCCCGCTGCGCGCCAGGCGGAACTCGAGAAGCTCTACTCCAGGCTGCTGACCTGTACCGAGGCGATCGGCGCGCTGCCCGCGAGCCCGTCGTGGGAGTGCTGGCGTCCCGGCCGTACCGAAGGCCGTCTGATCGGAGGGGTGATCAACCGCGTCGTCCTGGCGCAGGCGACGCGGTTCGCGCTGCCGCTCGAACGGTTCGACGGCGCGGTGCTGTTCTGGGAGGAGACGGGCGGCCTGGCCTCGCACGTGTGGAGCTATCTGCATGTGCTGCGGCACTCCGGCGTCCTCGACCGGATCTCCGGCATGGTCGTGGGCGTTCCGGGCGGGATCGGCGGACTTGAGCCCGGCGCGTCCCCGACCCTGCCCGAGCTGGTCCTCGACGTCCTCGGCGACCGTGACATCCCGGTCCTGGGCAATGTCGAGTTCGGGCACGCCGGTCCGAATCTGCCGATGCCGGTCGGCATTCGCGTCGGCCTCGACGCGCGACGGCGGACGTTGTCGCTCCTCGAACCGGCGGTGGGGCCGCGCGCGGCGACAGGCCCCGTCGGCTGAACACCGCCGATCAGTGAGCGGACGGGGAGCGGACGCGGTCACCGGCGGTGAGAGGGCGTCCACGGGGGCGCGACCGTGGCGGCCGGGCGGGGGCTCTCCTCGGACGAGCGGTGGGGCCGGGGTTCAGAAGCGGGCGCGGTCGGCCGCCGCCTCGCCGTGGCGCCAGCCCTCGGCGTCGCGGCCCTTGAGCCGCGAGGTGGTGGTGGACGGGAACATGCGGCGGGTCGCGTCGCGTACGTCGACCTCGCGGGCGGCGAGGACGGGCAGCAGGTCGGCGGGCGGGGTGGCGGTCTCGGCCTGGGCCTCCCGGGTGGCGGCGGCCAGGCGTTCGCGGACGCGGCCCGCGTAACCGATCAGGAAGGACTCCCGGAAGTCGCGCGAGCGCGAGGTGCCGCCGCGCAGGGCGTGGTCGGCCTGGACGAGCAGCGAGGTGTAGAGGAGTTCGACGGCCTCCAGGTCGGTCGCGAAACCGACCACCGTCGAGAAGCCGAAATCGGCGGCCCACACCGCCTGGCAACGGTTCGCCGCCGCGACGGCGTCCAGCAGCAGGGCCTTCGCGCCCTCGTACGGGCGGTCCACCCCGATCCGGCACGCGCCGGGGCCCCGGCCCGGCGCCCCGGGCGCTCCCGTGGCCGCGACCAGCGCCTCGTCGATGCTGTGCCTGGCCATCAGGTGCTGGGCCTTCGCCGACAGCGCCTCGGCCTCCTCGGGGAAGCCGGTGGACTCGGCCTTCGCCAGCAGCGCCCGGATGCGGGCGAGCATCTTGGAGTGCGGGCCGGTGGCCGGGGGCGCCGACGCGGGGCCCGGCGTCAGGGGGGTGATGCGCGGCAGCCGCCCGTACAGGCAGAGCAGTTCCACGAGGGCCGTCGCCGTACTGAAGCGGTCGAGCCGCTCGCTGCGGGCGAACTCCGCGAGGAAGGGTTCCTCGCCGTCCCCCGCGGCCCGCGCCAACCGCTCGTGCCGCGCGTCGAGTTCCCGCCCCGCCATCCGTACGAGGTCCCGAAGCTCCCACCCGCGCGCCCCGCACTCCCGCACCACCCGCCCGGCCAGTTTCCCGGCCGCGCCCTCCCAGCGCTCACCCGCGGCGGCCAGCACCGACGCCGCCGCGTCCACGGCGGCTTCCTCCGCCGTCGCCCCCGCGCCGGAGGCCACCGCCGCCGCATACGCCCGCTCGAACTCGTCCACGGATCCATGGTCGCCGACGCGGCGCGCGCCGCTCGCCGGCCCCCGCGGGCCGAGCGCCTACGCGGTCCCCCGCACGGGCCCCGAGAGCAGGAACGTGTTGCGGCCATGTCAATCCGTCCCTTAGGTTGACGCGCGTCGACACAGCCTGCGCGCAGAGGAGTTGATGTGCTGTCCGTGTTCTGGTGACGCCGCCCCGACCGGGCTCACCGGCCGCTCACAGTCCCGGCACCCCCACCCCGACTCCCACCGCCGACGACCGCACCGCTACACCCCCGGCTCAGCGCGTCAGAGCGTGTCCCCCTCCACACACCCCTGGGAGCATCATGTCCGCAACCACCCCCTCGCGGTTCAGGCCAGCCACCCGCGGTACGGGCTCGGGCCGGAAGACGGCGTGCGCGGCCGGGCTGCTGGCCGCCGCCGTGACCCTGCTGGTCCTGCCCGGCACCGCCTCCGCGTCGACCGCCGCCGACGACGGCCGCGGCACCCCGACCCGTATGACGCACCCGGATCAGGACCACGCCGGATCGGGGCTCGGGAGCCCGGGCGCGGGAACGCTGTCGGCCGCGGCACGGGCGGCCGTCGGCACGGGCCCGGCCGGTCTCGACGTCAGCGGTTACCAGGGCAACGTCGACTGGGCGTCCGTCAAGAGCAAGGGCGCCGCCTTCGCCTACGTCAAGGCCACCGAAGGCACCACGTACACGAGCCCGAACTTCTCCCAGCAGTACAGCGGCTCCTACAACGCCGGGCTGGTCCGCGGCGCCTACCACTTCGCGCTGCCGAACAATTCGAGCGGTACGGCGCAGGCCGACTGGTTCGTCGGCCACGGAGGCGGCTGGAGCGCCGACGGCAGGACGCTGCCGCCCGCCCTCGACATCGAGTACAACCCGTACGGGGCCACCTGCTACGGGCTCAGCCAGAGCGCGATGGTGAGCTGGATCCGGGACTTCAGCAACGAGGTGCGCACCAGGACCGGGCGCTACCCGACGATCTACACCACCACCGACTGGTGGACGTCGTGCACCGGCAACAACAGCGGTTTCGGCGCCACCAACCCGCTGTGGGTGGCCCGTTACAGCAGCGGCCCCGGCACGCTGCCGGCCGGCTGGTCGGCCCAGACGATCTGGCAGTACGCCGACTCCGGCACCTTCCCCGGTGACCAGGACACCTTCAACGGCACCCTCACCGACCTCCAGAACTTCGCCAAGGGCAGCGGCTACAACCCGCCGCCGACCACGAGCTGGCCGACCGTCCAGCAGGGCGCGAGCGGCGAGCGGGTCAAGACGGTCCAGTACCTGCTCAACGCCCACGGTTCGGCCCTGGCCGTGGACGGTGCCTTCGGCGCGGGTACGAACACCGCCGTCCGCTCCTTCCAGTCCGCCCACGGCCTCACCGCCGACGGGATCGTCGGCCCCAACACCTGGCAGGCCCTGATCGTCACCGTGCAGCAGGGCTCGTCGGGCGCCGCGGTCCAGGCCGCGCAGAGCCAGCTCAACGCGCACGGTTCGTCCCTGGCGGTGGACGGTGCCTTCGGCGCGGGCACCAACACCGCCGTCCGCTCCTTCCAGTCCGCCCACGGCCTCACCGCCGACGGGATCGTCGGCCCGAACACCTGGCAGGCCCTGGTCTCCTGACCCTCGGCACGCCCTGACCGGACAGCGGCACCACCCGCGATCCCGGTACGGCACCCCGGTCGCGCTCCTCCGGCCGGGGTGCCGTTCGCGTGAACGCGGAAGGCATGGGTCAGCGCGCGCCGGCGCCGCGCGACATCGGCCCCCCTCCCGGGGCCGGGGGCCTCGGGCGACGGGCGACGGGCGACGGGCGACGGGCGACGGGGTCAGCGTTCGCCCTGGGCGACCTCGATGGAGCCGTGGAGGTCGTGGGCGGCCTGGAGGGCGCTGGCGGCGGACAGGGCGAGGCAGGAGGCCAGGACGAGGGCTATGGCGCGGGGGGCGCGGGCGCGGAGGTGGGGGGTGGTCGGGGGGTGGGCCAGGAGGGCGGCGACGCGGCGCGGCACGGGCCCGGTGGCGGCCGGGAGCGCGGCGTGCGGCCGGACGCCGGGCCGGGAGGCCAGGGCGGCGCGCCCGATGGCGCGGGCGGCGAGGCGGCGGTCGCCGACGGCGAGGGCGGCGGACTCGTCGGCCCAGCGTTCGAGGGCGTAGGACAGCGGCCCGCGCAGGCCGCGCAGGGCGGGGTGGCAGGAGGAGGCGAGGGCGAAGGCGGCGAGGAAGAGGTGGTGGCGCCCGGCGAGGTGGGCCCGCTCGTGGGCGAGCAGCGCCTCGCGCTCGGCGGGACCGAGGGCGCGCAGCATGCCGGTGGTGACGACGATCCGGCCGGGCCGTCCGGGCAGCGCGTACGCGTCGGGGCCGGGGTCCTGGAGGACGGTGAGGTCACCGGCCGCCGTACCGGCCGCGACGGCGCGCCTGCGGGCCCGCGCGGCGAGCACGAGGTGGCGGCGCGAGGTGCGGACCAGCGCCGTGACGACGGCGGCCAGCAGCACGGCGGCGACGCACGCGGCGGCCACCGTCACCTGGTCGCCGACCACCGGCAGCACGAAGTGCGCGAAGGCGGCGACCGGCGGGAGCCGCAGGGCGCCCGCCCCGGCGAGCAGCAGCAGCGCGGTGGTGCTGCACGCGGCGAGCGCGACGGCGGACCCGGCGAGCAGCCAGGCCGCGGCGCGCGGCGGCAGCGCGTCCGCCAGCCGCCGCGCGGCGGGCACGGCGAGCAGCGGGAGCAGCAGCGGCGCCCAGACGGCGAGGTTCACGGGCGGCGGCCCTCCGGGGCGGGACCGGCGGGGCCGGAGGCCGGGGACGGCCCGTCGTCCTCCTCCGCCTGGACCAGCAGCTCGCGCAGCAGCCGTTCGTCGTCCGGGTCGAGCTGGGAGACGAAGCGGGCCAGGACCGTACCGCGGTCGTCCTCACCGGACTTGTCCAGCTCGGTGCGCATGCGGCGGGCGGCCAGGCCCGGCGAGTCCTGGACCGGCAGGTAGGCGTAGCCGCGCCCCGAACGGGTGCGGCTGACGGACCCCTTCTCGTAGAGGCGCGCGAGGATCGTGGTGACGGTGGTGCGTGCGAGGGCGGTGCCCAGGTCGCGCTGGACGTCGGCGGGGGTCAGGGCGCGGCCGTCGGCCGCCCACAGCGCGGCCAGCACGCTCGCCTCGAGTTCACCCGAAGGCCGCCGGGCCGACGCGTTGGCCTCCGTCATGGATCGCCCCTTCCGGCTCGTTCGTCTACAGTTCTGTAGACCGACTACACGACTGTAGTCGGGGAGGGTGCCGCGCGGCACCCCAGGACCCATTATGGGAGGGCCCCACCGTCATGCCCCTGCCCGCGCTCGATCAGGCCGTGAACGTCCTGGACGCGACCTCCCTGCTGTCGTCCTTCGGGGCCATCGGCATCGCGGTCATCATGTTCGCCGAAACCGGCCTGCTCATCGGCTTCTTCCTGCCCGGCGACTCGCTGCTCTTCACCGCCGGGCTGCTGTGCGTGCCCGGCGCCTCCGATGTGGTGCATCTCTCGCTGTGGCAGGTGCTGCTCGCCGCCGTGGCCGGGGCGCTGCTGGGGGCGCAGACCGGTTACGTGATCGGACGGCGCGGCGGCCCCGCGCTGCTGAACCGCACGAAGAACGCCAAGCTGCACCAGGGCGCGGCCAGAGCCGCGGAACTCCTCGAACGGTACGGCCACGCCAAGGCCGTCGTCCTGGCCCGCTTCATCCCCATCGTGCGCACGGTGCTCAACCCGCTCGCCGGGACGCTGAACGTGCCGGTCCGCACCTTCACCGTCTGGCAGATCGCGGGCGGCGCCGTCTGGACCGTCGGCCTGGTGCTCGGCGGCTACGGGCTCGGCTCGTCGATCCCGCACGTGGACACGTACCTGCTGCCGATCGTCGCGGTGATCGTGGTCGTCTCGCTGGCGCCGCTGGTCCTGGAGGTACGGCGCAGCCGCCGCGACGGCGCGAAGGCCGCCGACGCGGAGCCCGTACCCGCCGCGTCCGCCCCCGCCGTGACGACCCCCGCCGCCTCTGACCCGGAGCGCCCGTGACCTCGCAATTCGACGCGGGCCTGTACCGCTGGATCACCGACCTCGCGGGGCGCACCCCGCAGCCCGTGGACGACACCGTCCGCTTCTTCAGCGACTACGGGCTCGGCCTCTTCGCCGTCCTGATGCTGATCGTCTGGTGGCGGGCCCGCCCCGCCGGGTCCGCCGCGATGGCGGCGGCGCTGGCCGTGCCGTTCACCGTCGTGGTCGCCTTCCTCGTCAACGACGGGGTCAAGGCGGTCTTCGACGAGCAGCGGCCCTGTCAGACGCTGCACACCGTCACGGTCGAGACGTGTCCGGCGCTCGGCGACTGGTCCTTCCCCAGCAACCACTCCGCCATCGCCGCGGCCGCCGCCGTCGGCCTGCTCTTCGCCGACCGGCGCCTGGGACTGCGTCTCGCCGTCCCCCTCGCCCTCCTCATGGCCGCCTCGCGCGTCTGGATCGGCGTCCACTACCCGCACGACGTCGTCGTCGGCCTCCTCGTCGGCGCCCTCGTCGCCTGGCCCGTCTCCCTCCTGGCCCCCCGCGCCGCCCCCGCCGTCGACCGCCTCCGCGCCACCAGACTCCGCCCCCTGGTCCACGCCCTGCGTCCCGCCGCCGAATAGCCTTCCGGGGTGCGGCCCCGGTCGGTTGACCGCGCCGCGCTGTGGCGCGGCCCGGGGCTCGGGGGTCGGGGCTCGGGGGTCTGCGTACGGGTCTGCGTACGGGTCTGCGTACGGGGCTACATGCGGGTCTGCGTACAGGGCTACATGCGGGATTTCAGGACGTCGACCTCGCAGCCCGGGGCGAACGGGTCGAAGCCGTGTTCGGTCAGCCAGCGGACGCCCAGGAGGGCGCGCAGGGACCACCAGGCGCGCAGGGCGTCGAGGTCGACGTCGGCGCCGTAGCCGGTGAGGAGGTCGCCGAGGCGCTCCTCGTGGCCGAGGGTCAAGGTGGCGAGGTCGAAGAGGGCGTCGCCCCGGCCCGCCTCCGACCAGTCGATGACGCCGGTGACCTCGGCGCCGTCGACGAAGACGTGATCGATCTGGAGGTCGCCGTGCGCGAACACCGGCGTCCACGCCCGGAGCGCGGCCTCGGCGACCCGGCGGTTGCGGGTGACCAGGGCGGCGGGCAGGACGCCGCTGGTCACCAGCGCCTCGCACTCGCCGTCGAGTTCCCCCGCCAACTCGCCGGGGTCGCGGCGGCGCCGGCCTGCCCAGGGCGGCAACGGCGCGTCGTGCAGCCGCCGGACGGCGGCGCCCGCCGCGGCCCACGCCGCCGGGGACGCGGGCGACGGCTCACCGAGGCGGCCGAGCGCCGTGCCCCGGACCGCGGCGAGCGCGAGCACGGGCGGCTCGCGCCACAGGATCTCCGGGGTCGGGACCGGCGCCAGGGCCATCGCCTCGACCTCGACGTCGATACGCGCCTGATCGGCGTCCACCTTCAAGAACACGTCGCCGACGCGCAGGGTCGCGCGCTCGGAGTGGGCGACCACCACATTGACCTCGTCCATGGGCGGCAGTATCCGGGGGGAGGGCCCCGGCGTCACCGGATTTGCCGCGTGGGCCGACGCGGCCGGCCGTGTCCCGCTACCCCGCGGCCGTACCGCCCCCCGCGTAGGCGGACCTGATGGCGGACCACCGGGCCGCCTCGGCGGGGGTGAGCCGGTCGCGGAGGGCGGCGAGGTGGAGGAGGGCGGATTCGGCGCCGGAGGCGAGGGTCTGCGCCTCCGCGCGGTAGTGGTCGTCGATGACGGCCTCCAACTCGGCCTCGTTCATGGCGGGTTGGATACGGGCGGCGAGGCGGGACATCGTGCGGTAGGAGCCCTGGAGGAGGAACGGCGGCTCGGTGCGCGAGGCGTCGGTGCGGGCCGCGGACGCGATATAGGCGGCGTTGACGGCCAGCACGGTGGCGCGGGCGCGCAGCAGATGGCGCAGGACGGCCACGATGTCCTCGCGCTCGGCGGCCGGATAGGGGTGGGCGAGGTCGTCCGCGCGGGCGGTGGGGTCGTCCTCGGCGAGCCGGATGAGGAGTTCGAGGTCGCCGCGCTCGCGCCCGGCCAGCGGCGCGAGCGTCTCGTTGGCGGTGAGCGCGTTCTCCACGTAGCTCAGCGCGAAGAGCGCCTCCCTGCCGGTCAGGACGTCACCGAGGTTCCAGACGTCGGCGCGGTTGGCGAGCATGTCCGGGACGCGGAAGAGGCGGCCGGACTCGGTGTACGGGTTGCCCGCCATGCAGACCGCGAACCGCTTGCCCCGCAGGTCGTACGTGCCCGCCGCGCCCTCGACGCGGCGCTGCGCGTCGCACAGCGCGATGAATTTCTGAAGGAGCTCGGGCGAGGTGTGCTGGATGTCGTCCAGGTACAGCAGGACGTTGGAGCCCAGCTCCAGCGCGAAGTTGATCTTCTCGACCTCGCGGCGCGAGGTGGCGTCGGGGGCGCGCTCGGGGTCGAGCGAGGTGACGCCGGTGCCGAGCGCGGGCCCGTCGATGGTCACCAGGGCGAGGCCGAGCCGGGCGGCCACGTACTGCACGAGCGAGGTCTTGCCGTAGCCGGGCGGCGACATCAGCATCAACAGGCCGCCGGACGGGCCGAATTGGCGGGCGAGGTTGTCGCCGATGAGCGGCAGCGACACCTCGTCGAGCAGCCGGTTGCGGACGAAGCCGGTCAACGGCCGCGGGCGGTAGGCGTCCAGGTCGAGGCGGTCGCGCTCGGCGGCCACCACGGAGGTGCGGTGCCGCTGGTAGGTGCGGTAGGCGGGGACGTCCTCGGCCCTGAACCGCCGTACGCGGGTGAGGGTTTCGTCCAGGCGTACGGCCATCCGCCGGGCGGTGATCCGGGGGTGGGTGCCCAGCAGCCCGGTCACGGTGGTGCCGACGGCGGCCTCGGAGGCGTAGACCGCGAGGTCGGGACCGCAGACGAACGCGGCGGCGGCCTCGGCGAGTTCACCGTCCGCGGTAGAGATGGAAGAGACGGAAGAGGCCGAAGAGGCCGAGGAGCTCGTGGCATGCGCGCCGAGCCAGCCCGTCACGAGCTGCCAGCGCGCGCCCAGGTCGTCGCCGAGCGCCCCGAGGTCGTCGAGGAACTCCTTGTACGGCACGCCCTGCGCGCCGCCGAGCGCGGAGACGAACCGCTCCCGCAGCGCCCGCGCCTCGGCGCCGCCGACGAAACCGGTCCGGTCGGCGGCCAGTTCGGCCACCAGGTAGTCGCCGACGGGCGTCCCCTCCCCCACCGCGCCGATCCGCCCGAGTCCGGCACGGGCGGCGAAGTCCCGTACGGAGGAGTCGAGTTCGGCGGCCAGCTCGGTCAGCGCGGGCACGGCGGCGGCGGAGTCCCCGAAGGCGGACGCGGCCCTGCTCAGCGAGCGGGCCCTGGTGGTCCAGGCCGGCCGGGCGGCCGGGGCGGCGCCATGGGTCCAGAAGAGCTGGGCCAGGGCGCGGTCGGCCGCGGGGTGGCGGAGCAGGCCCGCGGCCGTGTCCAGCTCGTGCAGCGCGGTCAGCAGCAGCGTCGCGTCGTGGTCGTGGACACCGCGCTCGTAACCCTCGTCGAGCCGGGCCGCGGCGGCCTCCTTGACCAGCGCGGGGATGTCGGTCAGAGCGCCGGGGGCGTCGAGCAGCAGGGTCGCGGCGAGGTATTCGGCGCGGTAGAGGTCGGGCGACTCCGAGACGACCGGGCGGTCCCAGAAGCGGCGGGTGGCCGCGAAGGCGGGGTCGGCGACCGGCACGAGGTAGTCGGTGCCCGAGATGGTGAAGGCGAGGCCGTCCGCGTGCGGGACGAGGGCGAGTTCCAGTGGCTGGGTGTTGACGGCGAAGCGGTGGCGGCCGAGCCGGATCACCGTGCCGTCGGCGTCGTAGAGGTCGAGCCGGTCGCGCAGCGAGCGGCCCGCGTCCTGCCGGGCCGCGGCCAGTGCCGCCTCGGCCTCCGCGGCCCGCGCCGGGTCGCCGAGGTCCCGCAACTGCGCGGCGATCCGCCGGTGCTGGGCGGCCATCGGGTCGGACGCGAAGTAGGTGTTGACGTCGTCAAGGCTGGGCAGCGCGGCGGCGCGGCGGCGCACCCCGGCCAGGACGCGCTCGGCGGAGGCCGCCAACCGCTGGGCCCGCTGGGCGCGTTCGTCGGCGAGCGCCTGCTTGCGGGCGGCGAAGGTCTGGTGGATCTCCTCGCGGCGCTCGTCCAGGGCCGCCAGCCGGGTGTCGTCGGCGGCGAAGCGCGTGGTCAGGTTCTCGATCCTGACCAGCAGCCGGCCGAGCTGTTCCTCGCAGCTCTCCGGGGTGTCGGCGGCGGCCAGCGCCCCGCTGACGCTCTGCGCCAACAGCGCGCTCTCGGCGGCGAATTCGCCCTCGGACTCGGCGGCGGCCAGCTCCCTGCGGCGGCCGTCGAGCACGGCCCGCGCCTGGTTGACGGCGCCGAGCACGTCGGCGACGGCGGCCAGGATGCGGGTGCGGACGGTCGCGTCGTCGATCTCCAGGGTGCCGACGATCTCGGTGACGGTGGCGAGCCCGGTGGCCTGCTCGTCCAGGACGGCGGCGACCTCGGCCGCGTCCGCCGCGGCCGCGATGGCCTCGGCGTCGGCGGCGGTCGCGGCGACCCGGTCGCGGTAGCCGTCGAAGGCGTGCTCGTCGGCGAAGTACCCCGCCGCGCGGCGCGCGGCGTCCGCCAGGTCCTTGGCCAGGCTCGCGGTGAGCGCGTCCAGGCGCTCGGCGTCGACGTAGCGCATCTCGCGCAGGGACATCAAGTGGCCCTGTGCGCGCCGCAGTTCGGTGAGCCGTTCGACCCACTCGTCCGCGGACTTCACGGCCTCGCCGCGCGCCTGCCGGACGAGGACGGCGATACGGGCGGCGCTCTCGTCGACGGCGGTCGCGGCGCGCGCGGTCAGGTCGCGTACCCGCGCGTACTCGGCGAGCACCTGCCGTCCGGTGTCGCGGACCTGGGCCAGCGGCGCGACCAGGTCGCCGGAGGCCGCGTCCGCCGAAGCGGCGTCCTCCTCGATGTCGCCGAGCCAGTGGTAGCGGTCGAGCACCCGCTCGCACTCGCCGACCAGCGCCTCGTAGCCGGGCAGCGCGGGCGCGGCCTCCAGGGCCAGGGCGGTACGGGCCACCGACAGCGTGTCCGCGACGGCCCGCACCAGGTCCGGGTTGCCGATCCGCTCCAGCGGGCCGCCGCCGACCGGCTGCGCGGCGGCGTAGGCGTCGGACAGGAACGGCGTCTCCCAGCGCTGCACCATGTGCACCCGGGCCGCCTCGCCGCCGTCGGCCGGGCGCAGCGTCAGCAGCGTGCCGTCCTCGTAGAGCGCGGCGCCCTGGACGTGCAGCGGCGCCGCGGCCTCCTTGCGGATGAGGTTGTACGGCAGCAGCAGGCGGCGGCCGTCGGCGGCGAGGAAGACGTACAGCACGTCCTCGCCGTTCGCGGACCGCACGATCCGCTCGAACTCCAGCTCCTCCGGGCCGGTTTCGTACGCGCGGGTGCCGCCGGTGGCGAGCGCGTAGCCGCCGGGGAAGACCACGCCCTGGTCGTCGGGGAGCCGCAGGCACGCCTGGCCGAGGGCGTCGAGCCGTTCGATCTCGCCGGTCCTGGTGTTGACCGCGAAGTGCCGGTCGGCGTTCTCGCGGTACGGCCGGACACGCAGCAGCACCAGCGGGCCGACGGTGGCGTAGGCGACGTCGGCGTCCGCGAGGGCCTGGAGCGCGTCCTCGACGGGCTCCTCGTACGACGCCTCGTCGGCGCCGATGGCGAGCGTGCCGCCGGAGGTGGCGACGGTGACGGTGCCGCCGTCGGCCGCGGTCAGCGCGAGGTGCGGGTCGCGCCCCGCCACCTGGTCCTCGCGGGTGACGGCCGCCCAGGTGACGGTGTAGACGCCGCCGTCGGAGTCGGCCCACTCCTCGCGCGCGGTCCCCTCGTACGCGCAGCTCCCGTCGGGCGCGACCCGCCAGCCGACCACGCGGACGTCGCCGACGCCGGGCCCGGTGCTGAAGACCGCGAGCAGCCGCCCCTCGGCGACGCGCAGCCGCAGCAGCCGCGTCTGCCGGTAGTAGCGGTACAGCTCGCCGAACTCCCGTACGAACACGGGGTCGTCGAGCAGCCCGGCGGGGCCCGCGTCGGCCCCGCCCTCGCCGCCCGCACTGCCCTGCCCGCCCCCACCGGCCTCGCCGACCGACGCCGCCGGGAGCGCCTGGAAGACGTCGCCGACCGAGGTGACCTCCGGGGGGTTCGAGGCGAAGAGCAGATACGGGCCGACGGCGGCCACGTCCGCCGCCTGCGCGGGGTGGGCGGTGCGCAGCCGCTCGGTGCCGTCCAGGCGCAGCTCGGTGGTGCCGAACACCTCCTGGCGACGGGAGTTGAGCGCCCCCGCCCGGTCCGCGAGCAGCCGCGCGGACGCGGTGAGCCGTGCGCGCAGCACCTCGTACGCGTCCCCGTCCAGCCCGCCCGCGGCTGACCCGCCCGCCGGGCGCGGCCCCCCTGAGGCCCCGCCCGGCGAACCCTCGGGTGCCGTGCCCCGCGACTCCTGCGCCCCGCTCACGCCCGGCCCCCTCACTTCTTGACGAGACCGTTGGCCGAGGAGGCCGCGGGCTGGGCGTCGGGCGCGGCACCGCGCAGAGCGCTCAGCGGCGCGTCGGCCAGGCCCAACGACCGTGCCTGGTCGAGGAGTTTGTTCAGCGAACCCGCCTGGGGACCGCCCTCGGCGATCAGGCGGCCGAGCACCGCGGAGACGGTGAGGTTGGCGACGTCACCGGACCCGAGCGAGGACAGCACGCGCGTGGCGTCCTCGGTGAAGCTGTTGCCCGAACCGTCGAGCCAGGTGCCCGCGAGCGTCTTGACGGTGTCGGAGTTCGCCACGAAGTTGTCGACGCTGCGCCCGGCCGAGACCGCGCCGAGCAGCTTGTCGAAGAAGACGCTGTCGCCGCCGACGATCTGGATGTCGGCGTGCTCCAGGCCGGTGGCCAGCACCGTCGCCTGCGCCTCCGCGATGGAGCGCTGCGTGTCGAGCCCGGCCATCCGGATGTCCTTCTCCGCGGCGAGCCGCAGCCGGTACTCCTCGTGGCCGCGCGAGGCGTCGTCGAGCGCCGCCATCGCGGCGGCCTTCTCCGTCAGGCCCTCGGCCTCCGCCTTCAGCTTCTCGCCGATCATCGCCGCGTCGGCCTTCGCCTGCGCGGTCGTGCCCTCGGCGTTGGCCAGCGCCAGCAGCCGCGAGCCCTCCGCCTCCGCCTTGAGCCGGGCCTCGGTGGCCTCGGCCTCGGCGTGACCGACCTTGGTGATCGCCTCCGCGCTGCGCTCGCGCACCTCGACGTCGGCGAGCCCGGCCGCCGCGGCCTCCGCCCGGATGCCCTCGGCCAGCCGGATCTTGGCGGCGGCGTCCAGCTCGGCGGCCTGCTTGCGGGCCTCGGCCATGGTCAGCGACTCGCGTGCCTTGTGGTGCGCGGCCTGCTCGGACGCCTCCGCCGCCTTGATGTCCTTGACGAGCTGCTCCTGTGCCTGCGCCTCCGCGGTGATGATGAGCGCCTGCCGCTCGCGCTCGGCCTCCTGCACCAGCCGCAGCGCCTTGATCGACTCCTCCTGCTCGGCCACCGTGCGGTCGACCGCGATCCGCTCCCGGATGACGTCGGCGACCTCGCGGCGCTCGGACTCGACCTCCTTCTCCTTGGAGATCCGGGACAGCTCCGTCTCCCGCTCGCGGGCGATGACTTCGAGGACGCGGTCCTTCTCGATCCGCTCGTTCTCCACGGCGATGACCCGCTCGCGGTTCTTCTGCGCGACCGCTATCTCGCGCTGCTGGTTCTCGCGCTGGACGCCGAGCACTTCCTCGGTGCGGATGAACGCGCCCTGCGCGCCCAGGCGTTCCTCCTCCTGCACGCGGGCGGTCGCCGCCTCTTCCTTGGCGCGCAGCGTCTCGACCTCGCGGCGCTGCTTGATCTCGGCCTCGGCCTGACGGCGTTCGAGCTCCAGGATGGTCTCGCGCGCGTCGACGTTCTGCCGGGTGATCTCCTTCTGCTCGGTGCGCTGGAACTCGTTGGTGCGCACGTGCTCGATCGCCGTCAGCTCGGTGATCTTCCGGATGCCCTGCGCGTCCAGGATGTTGGCCGGGTCGAGCTGCGTCATCGGGGTCTGCTCGAGGAAGTCGATCGCGCAGTCTTCCAGGTGGTAACCGTTGAGGTCGGTGCCGATGACCTGGATGATCCGGTCGCGGAAGTTCTCGCGGTGGGTGTAGAGGTCGACGAAGTCGAGCT
This sequence comes from Streptomyces sp. NPDC088197, assembly GCF_044741185.1. Lineage (NCBI taxonomy): Bacteria > Bacillati > Actinomycetota > Actinomycetes > Kitasatosporales > Streptomycetaceae > Streptomyces > Streptomyces sp. NPDC088197. The sequence continues at coordinate 123,937 of NZ_JBIUSD010000009.1, read as the reverse complement.
GCTTGCCGACGGTCTTCAGCGCCTCGGAGAACTTCGCGTTGAACAGCGTCTGCAACGTCCCCTGGTGGCTGGCCCGTTCGGTGCCGATCGCCTGCGCGACCTTGATCACGTCCTCCTTCGTCTTGTTGACGCGGACGAAGAAGGTCAGGTGGATGTCGGCGCGGATGTTGTCCTGGCAGATCAGGCCCTCGCGGCCGGTCCGCTGGATCTCGATGGTCTTCACCGAGATGTCCATCTGCTCGGACTTGTGCAGGACGGGCAGCACGACGGCGCCGGTGAAGGTGACGTCGACATGCTTCGCCTTGGAGATGATCAACGCCTGGCCCTGGGCGACTTTTCGGAACAGCCGGCTCACGGTGAACAGCGTTCCGAGGGCGATGAGCAGAAGCACTCCGAAGAGCACGCCGATTCCGATGGCGGTGGCATCCATGGCAGATCCTCAGGTTCTACGGGTCTGGTGGTGCGGGGACGATGTGCCGCCGTACGGCGGGTTGGTGCCGCGCGGCGAGGCGGACCGGCCGGAGTGGTCCGGCCGGCGGGGACGTTCAGCGGGGACGTTCAGCGGGGGTGCGGACGGGCGGGCGCGGCGAGGCGTCGCGGCCCCGAGGCGGTGAAGCCTTCGGGCCTCGCGGCCTTCAGGGGTTGAACCGCTCAGACCGTCGCGGGGCCGATGCGTTCGTAAGGGTCGAACGGCGCGACCCAGAAGAACTCGCCGTCGGGCTCGTACGCGTAGATCAGCGCGGTGCTGCCCGCCGCGTACCTGTCCTCGCCGCTCTGCCGGACCTGGACCACCGCGGTGGAGCCGTCCGGCGAGGTGACCTCGGCCTGGCCGAAGGCGCCGGTGACGCGTCCGGTGCGGATCACGCAGGGCTGCCCGACGAAGTCCTCGCGTGAGGGCGGGCGTTCGTGCGGGAAGAGCCGTCGCAGCGGGCGGACCAGCACCCAGGTCAGCGACCAGGAGCCGATCACGGCGCCGCACAGGACGGCGAAGGACAGCAGCGTGCGCACCAGGCCCGGCGGGCCGGCGCCGTCGAGCGCCGCGGAGCCGGCCAGGCTCAGGAACCAGGCGAGCGCGGTGAGCAGCGAGAAGACGACGGTGACGGGCACGCCGTCCAGTCCCGTGGCGGCCAGCAGGCCGCCGAGTCCGCCGTGGCCCTCGTGGCCGCCGTCCGGGGCGTCGTGCGCGTGCGCGTCGAGCCCGCCGTGACCGCCGTGTCCGGCGCCCCCGAAGTCGGCGTCGGGGCCGTGGTGTCCGGGTCCGTTGGCATCGGCCCCCCCGAGGAGCACAACGAGCCAGAAGCAGACCACGACCACCAGGGCCCCGCCGAACAGGACGGTCGGAAAGCCGAGAACGATGCTGGTGAACTCCCCCATCCCCAACACCTCCCCCCTGTGCGGCTCTCCCCCGCCCCGCGATGATTGTCGCAGTCCGGGAACCTTTGTCGCATTGCCGGTTCCCGGCAGTCTTCACCGCGTCTACACGTCCTGAACCGACCGCAACCGAAACGGCTCCGGCCGCCGTCCGCGCGGAGTGACCCGTACGGAGGGCGGCCGGAGCCGTGGAATACGCCGCGCGAAGGCGCGAGAACGCGTGATCTGCCGTGCCGTGGCAGGGCGGGGCGCGGGGGCCTCAGCCCTGGGCGGCCTCGATCTCCAGCGCGATGCGGATCTTGTCGCTGACGGCCGCGCCGGCGGCGCCGCCGGTCACGCCGAAGTCGCTGCGGCTGATCTCGGTGGCGGCCGAGAAACCGGCGATGGCGTGGCCCTGGGGGGCCGTGCCGAAGCCGTTCAGTTCGAGCTGGAGGGTGACGGTCTTGGTGACGCCGTGCAGCGTCAGGTCGCCGTCGACCTCGAACAGCTCGGAGGTCTTGGGGCGGATCGCGGTGGAGGTGAAGGTCAGCTCCGGGAACTTCTCCACGTCCAGGAAGTCCGCGCTGCGGACGTGGTTGTCGCGCATCTCGTTGTTGGTGCTCACCGAGGTGGTCTTGATCACCGCGGAGACCTTCGAGTCCACCGGGTTCTCGGCGGTCTCGATGGTGCCCTCGAAGCTGTCGAAGCTGCCGCGGACCTTGGAGACACCGAGGTGACGGACGTAGAAGGAGACATCGGAGTGGACCGCGTCGATCGTCCACTTGCCGGCGACGTAGCCGTCGATCACTTCGGTCTGGGAGGACATGTGGGGCTCCTTGAGCGGTGAACCGGGGTATTTGGTTGAGCGCTCACCCACCATAACGCCATGGTGTTGAGAGTTCAACCACCCGTATGCTGGTGGGCATGGACGATGTGCGCTGGCTGAGCGACGACGAGCAGGAGATCTGGCGTGCGTATATGACCGCGAGCGTGGAGTTCTCGGCGTATATCGACCGCCAGCTCCGCCGCGAGTCCGGCATGCCCATGGCCTACTACGAGATTCTGGTGCGGCTCTCGGAGGCGTCCGGGCGCAGCCTGCGGATGAGCGAGCTGGCGGAAGCCTCGCAGTCCTCGCGCAGCCGCCTCTCGCACGCGGTGTCCGCGCTGGAGAAACAGGGCTGGGTGGTACGCAGCCCCGCCGACTGCGACCGGCGCGGCTGGGTGGCGACGCTCACCGACGCCGGGTTCGCCGCGCTGGAAGCGGCGGCCCCCGGGCATGTGACGGCCGTCCGCGAGCACCTTTTCGACGTCCTGACCCCCGAGCAGCTGGCCACGCTGCGCGACGCGGGCCGGGCGATCAGCGCCGGGCTCAAGACGGAGTGCGAGGAGGCCCGCTCGGAGGAGGACCGGAGCTGCCCGACGCAGGAGGCGGAAGCCGCCGAAGTGGCCGCCGCCCGCGCCGCCGGAGCGGCCGCGATACCCACCGGCGCGACACCGCCCCCGCCGGCCGCGTAGCCCCGGCCGCCGCGTCGGCACACCAGCCACGTCAGCGCACCCGCCGAACCGTGCCGCCCGCCGCGTGGGCAGCCCTCGCTCGCGCGTGCGCGTCCACGTCAGCGCACCCGCCGCGTCGGCGCGCGGCTCACAGCGGTTTGGTCGGCCAGTCCAGCAGCCTCGCGCCCATCGCGGCCGTCTCCAGGGTGTAGCGCTGCAAGGCGTCGTCCGGGTCGAAGCCGGTCACGGCGGCGATACGTTCCAGCCGGTACGACAGCGCGCGCACGCTCAGGTCGAGCCGCCGGGCGGCCTCGGCGTTCACGTACCCGGCGGCGGCGTACGCGGTGATCGTCTCCAGCAGCGGCAGCGCCCCGCCGCGCGCCTCCTCCAGCGGGCCGAGCACCGTCTTGACCAGGTCGAGCATCGCCGCGCGGTCGCGCATGAGCACAGGGAAGACCAGCAGGTCGGCCGCGTTGAGCACGGTCGCCTCCAGGCCGAGCCGGTCGGCGAGGTCCAGGGCGCTGAGCGCTTCCTCGTACGAGCGGACCACGCCGGAGGCGCCGCTGTGCGAGCGGCCGACGGCGGTCCTGGGCGCGGCGACGGTCTTCACGAAGGCGTCGAGCACCTGGCGCTGCGTGCCGGGCACGACGCAGACCATCCGGCCGTCCTTGGGCGCGACCAGCGCGTCGTGGTCGCCGAAGCGGCCCGCCAGTTCGCGCTCGACCCGGCTCAGCGCGGGGTGCGTCTCGTCGTACGGCCCGTCCTCGGGCGCCGCGGCGACGGCCACGACGTGCTGGCCCGCGAGCCGCAGTCCGAAGCCCTCGGCCTGTTCCGCGAGGCGGCCGGGGTCGCTGCGGCCGTAGAGCAGGTCGTCGACGAAGGCGCGGCGGGCGAGGGCCGCGCGGCGTACCGAGTGCCGCTGCGCCCGGCTGTGGCCCTCGGCGAGGGCGGCGACACCGGTCTCCAGGGCGGCCAGTACGGCGGCGCCGACCTGCCGCAGCTCGGCGGTGCTCCTGGCGTCGGCCACGCCGGGCAGTACCGGCCAGGTCTCGCGGACGGCCGTGAGGTGGGTGCCGATCAGCGACGGCAGGGCTATGCCGGAGTCCGCCGCCTGCTCGCCCAGCGCACGGCGGCTCTCGCGCTCGGCGCGGCTGAGCGGGCGGCAACTGCGGGAGACCTCGGCGAGCGTTTCGGGAAAACCGGTCAGAAACTCCGGCGGTACGGCTTCCGCGGCGCTGCCCGTACCCGTGGTCACCCCTGGCCCCCCGTCACTCCACCGGATCCGGCCTTCCGGTTCCTGGACATCAGGAACGTATCAAGGCTGCCGGATCCCGGAAACGGGGGGCGGGGGCAGGCCGCGTCCCAGCGGCGTCCGGCGGGGGGCCGACGGGCGCTTCCCGGTGATTCGGCCGGATACCCGGCGGACGCGGCGGTGAACGCCGCGCGCGGGGCGGCTACTTGGCCGTGGTCGTCGGCTGCGGAGTCGGGGTCGTCTCGCTCGCGGTCACGACGTCGCTCGGGGTGATGGCCTCGGGCGCCGGGGTGGCGGTGGCGGTCGGCTCGGGGCTCGCGGGCCCCGTGTCGTCGCTCTTCATCGCCTTCGCCTCGGACTTGAGGATGCGCATCGACTTACCGAGTCCGCGGGCCGCCTCCGGCAGCTTCTTGGAACCGAACAGCACGATGACGACGATCGCCACCACGATCAGGTGCCACGGCTCCAGCCCGTTTCGCAACATGGAGATCCTCGCTTCTTTCAGGGGGCCAACTGTGCCGAATACTTCAGCTTCGACTGTCGCATTGTCACCCGAAAGCCGTCGCCGACGGCACCCGGGTACTCAAAGCATGCGCAAAAAGCTTGTGAACGGGAAGCCCCCCTTCCCCCGGTCCGGTCGGCGGCGGACCGGAGGAGGGGGCGGGGGGAAGGCCCTGCGAGGCACCGGGGGACGGGCCGGGAGACGGGTCGGGGAACGTCCGGGCGGGGGGCGGTGTCAGCCGCCGTACGTGCCCGCCAGGCGGGCGGACGCCTTGTCCTTCGCCGACGGGTCCGTGGCCGCGTTGTCCCTGGTCGCCTTGTCCGGGTCGGGCAGCGCGTCGATCACCCGCTGCCAGCGCGGGTCGGTGACGATCTTGGCGAGCTGGGCCGAGCTGAGCGGCGGATTCGGACGTGAGATCGGGGCGTCCTTCTCATCCCTGGAATTCCACTCGCTCAGGCTGATCACGGCGCCGGAGGGTGTGACGAGGGTCGCGTACCACTCCTTGGTCTCGGCCCGGTGGTCGGAGTACTCGAAGCCCTTGGAGATCGTCAGCGTGCCGCCGTGCACGTGCGTCGACGTGCACGAGGTGTCCGGGTCCTGCGAGGGGAAGTCCGGGCACGACGGCACCGCCTCGCCCAATCCGATGCCGAGCGTCACCAGCCCCTTGTTGAAGACGACCGCCGCCAGCGGAATGCCCTCCTCGGTGCCGCGGCTGGGCCAGGTGGACTTCGTGACATGACCCTTGGGCAGCGTCGCCAGGAACAGGTCCATCACCTGCTTGGCCGTCATCGCGGGCCTGGCCGGCTTCGCCGCGGAACTCGCCTTGTCCGAGGCCGTGGACGACACCGCGGGCTTCGTGGGCGCCGACGCGACCCCGCTGCCCCCGTCGCCCTTGGCCAGGCCGCCGACCAGCGCGCCGCCCACCCCGACCAGGGCGAAGGCCGCGACGCCCGCGGTGATCGCGGCCGTACGCCTGCGGCGCAGTCTGCGGCCGTGCGCGTGCCCCTCCGCGACCAGGCCGCGGGAGTCGTCCGGCTGGAACGTGTCGGCGGTGCGGCGCAGCGCGTCGCCCAGCTCGTCTTCGAATTCGATCGGTTCGATGGGCATGGCGGAACCACCGTCTCGGTTTGGTGTGTACGGATGCGGTCTACGTGTGGGGGTACGGCCACGGGTGCGGCCGGTTGGTCTGTCGGTCGTTCGGTCGTTCGGTCGTTCGGCGGCTATCGGTTGCGGGGGCTCAGCGGACGCGGCTCAGCGGGCGATGAGATCGGCGAGGCTGCCGCCGAGATCCGCCCTGAGCCGGGCGAGCGCGCGTACCGTGCGGGTCCTTATGGCTCCCGGTGTGGAGCGCAGGGCCTCGGCGGTCTCCTCGATGCTGCGGTCCTCCCAGTACCGCAGCACCAGGACCGCCCGGTCCTTCGGCGAGAGCCGGCCGAGCGCGTCGAGCAGCGTGATCCTGAGCGTCGCGTCGTCGCAGTGCCGCGTGGGGCTGTCCGGCAGCTCCGCGCTCGGGCGTTCCTTGCTGCTGCGCCGCCGCTGGTGGGTCAGGAAGGCGCGGACCAGGACCGTCTGGGCGTACGCGGCCGGATTCCCCACCTTCGCCATCCGGCCCCAGACGACGAACATCCGGCCCAGCGTCTCCTGGACCAGGTCCTCCGCCAGGTGCGTGTCGCCGCTGGCGAGCAGACAGGCCGACCGGTACAGGTGGCTCGCGCGGACCGCCGCGAACTCCAGATACGCCGCCGTCTCCCCCTCTCGCATCCCGCTCCCCTTCCCCCGTCCGACCCTTCACCTCTTCGACGCGGCGGGGAACGGGGAATGTTACGGGGCGCCCGGGGACGTCTCCGGGCCGTTACGCGGCTGCCGCCACACCGTCCCGGTCCAGCGGCTTCGCGGCCTCGCGGGTGCCCTCGCGGGCGGCATCGCGGGCGGCCTCGCGGGCCGGGTTCCGGGTGGGGAAGACCAGAAGGCGCAGCGTCGCGAAGCGGGCGATGCCCGCCAGGGCGGAGGCCCCCAGGTACACGGCCTGCGCCAGCAGGGCGCCCGGGTGCGGGTGCGCATGGTCCAGCGTCAGGACGGCCGCCGTCGTGAACAGGTATGCCCCGAGCAGCGTCAGCGCCGACTTGCTGTGCACCCGCCACCCCGCCCATCCGCCTTCGGCGGACCTGAACGTGATCCGGTGGTGCAGCTCCGTCGCCAGCAGCGTCGACACCACGGTGACCACCGCGTTCACCAGCGCGAACGGGGCGTGGCCCGCCGCCGCCACCAGCACGGCGCTCGACAGCAGGCCGACGCCTCCGCCGCACACCACGAATTTCCCGAACGCCGCCGCCTTCGCTGCCGCTCTCTCCCCGCCCACCGTCTTCTCCATGCCCCCACCCTCCCCCCGCCCACTGACACGCCGCCCACACCCCACTGACACGCTCCCGCTGTGGGCCCCCCGATCTTTCCCGGCCCGCGCCCCCGAACAGCGCCCTTTACCCAGGGCGGCACACCGATCTTTTGAGGGGCGCGGGGAACTGCGCGACAAGCCCCCACCGGGCTGCCAGCCCGAAAACAACCGCATCTGCCCCACTGGGGCCGGTTCTTCACCCGCGCCACCGCCGTGGCTGAGCGCGCAGTTCCCCGCGCCCCTAAAAGATCGGCGTGCCGCCCTGGGCAAAAAACGGTCCGCCCCACCAGGGGCACAGGTCCTCGCGGATGAGGACGAGGGCCGCTGGCCTTGCGCAAGGAGGGGGATTTCAGGGGCGCGGGGAACTGCGCGACACGCCCCCACCGGGCTGCCGGCCCGAAGGCGACCGCATCGGCGGCGTGCGCAGGGGCAGGGCCTTGCGGAGAGGCGAGGCGGTCTTCCCGCGCCCGGAGGGCGGGAGGGGGCGAAGTGGTCGGGTCCGGCCGCGGCGTGCCGCGCCCCCGTTGCGGCGGTGGATGGACCCACCCGCGCCGCCGGGCCGGACCCGGAGGTCAAGCATGGAGGGGGGCGCCAACCGGCCGCTAACATGGGGCTAACGCGCCGTTCGGGGGAACGGCCAGAGAGGGCCACGGATGCGGTTCGAGCTGCTCGGAGCTGTGACCGTGGAGGGTGGCGGCGTCGGCTCGGCGAAGGCGCGGGCACTGCTGGCCGCGCTGTTGAGCAGTCCGGGCCGGGCGGTGCGCCCGGAGGCCCTGAAGGCGGCGATGTGGGGCGAGGAGCCCCCGCCGACGGCGACGGCGTCGCTGCACAATCATGTGGCCCGGCTACGACGGCTGTTGGCCGAGGACGACCGCCCGGGTTCGCGCCTGCGGGCGGTCCCGCAGGGCTACGTACTGGACGTGGCGGTCGGCGAGCTGGACGCCGAGGTGTTCGTACGGCATCACGCGGCGGCGCGGGCGGCGCACCGGGACGGGGACTGGCCGGCGGTGCTGGCCGAGTGCCGGGCGGCACTGGCGCTGTGGCGCGGCGACCCGCTGGCGGACGTACCGGCGCTGTCGGACCCGCTGCGGGCGTACGCGGCGCATTTGGCGGAGGCCCGGCTCCAGACCCTGGAGTGGCGTTTCGACGCGGAGTTGGCACTGGGCCGCCATCAGGGAATGGCGGCGGAATTGGCGGCGCTGACGGCGGCGCATCCGCTGCGCGAGCCGTTCCACCGCCAGTGGATGCTGGCCCTGCACCGAACGCACCGGCAGGCGGAGGCACTTGCCGCCTTCCACGACCTGCGCCGCACGCTGGTCGACGAGTTGGGCGTGGAGCCGGGCCCCTCGGTGCAGGCCGCGTACCGCGAGATCCTGGCGGCCCCCGAGGACGAAGCGGCTCCGCAGGAATCCCAGCCGTCCACTCCCCCGGCCCAACTCCCGGCCGACACCGGCGACTTCACCGGCCGTACGGACGAACTGGCCGCGCTGCTCGGGGTGATACGCCCCTGTGACCCGGACGCCCCGCGCGTGGCGGTCGTCACCGGCATGGGCGGCATAGGCAAGACGGCGCTCGCGGTGCACGCGGCGCACCGGGCGCGCTGCGACTTCCCCGACGGCGTGCTCTACGCCGACCTGCGCGGCTTCGGCGCGGGTGACGCGCGCCGCCCGCGCGACCTGCTGGCCCGGTTCCTGGGCGATCTGGCCGACGGCGGCGCGCCGGGCACCGGCGGCGCGCTGCCGCTGCCGGACGACCCGGACGACCTGTCGGCGCTGCTGCGGCAGGCGCTGCACGGCCGCCGGGTGCTGCTGGTGCTGGACAACGCGGGCGACGCGGCGCAGGTGGTGCCGCTGCTGCCGGGCCGCGGCGACAGCGCGGTGATCGTGACGAGCCGCAGGACGCTGGCGGATCTGCCCGGAGCGGTACGGCTGCCGCTGGAGCCGCTGGGCGCGGAGGAGCAGCACCGGCTGCTGGTCGCGGTGTGCGGGCAGCAGCGGGTGGCGGCCGAACCTGCCGCGGCGGCAGGGGTGTTGGCGGCCTGCGGCGGACTGCCGCTGGCGCTGCGCATAGCGGGCGCCCGGCTGGCGGCCCGCCCCAACTGGCCGCTGACCGCGCTGGCGGAGCGGCTGGACGGCGCGGGCGACCGGCTGCACGCGCTGTCCGCGGGCGGCCTGGCCGTGCAGGACACCTTCGCGATGAGCTATCTCGCGATGCGCGACAGCCCGCAGGCCGCCGAGCGCGAAGCGGCCCGCGCCTTCCGGCTGTTGGGCCTGTGGCCGGGCCACCCGCTGGACCTCGTCCCGGCCGCCGCGCTGATCGGCCGCGACCCCGCCCCGGCCGAGGACCTGCTCGAAGCGCTGGTCGACACGCACCTGTTGCAGACTCCGCGGGCCGGCCACTACTCCTTCCACGACCTGCTGGGCGAGTACGCGGCGACCCGCGCCGCCGAGGAGGTGCCGCCGCGGGTCCGCGAGAACGGCCTGCGCCGCCTGCTGGTCTGGTACACGGTCACGGTCGCCGGGACCGCGGCCCTGCTCGCGCCCGAGGGCCATCCGATACCGCCGCTGCACGAGCAACCGGCCGTGCCCCCGCTGGAGTTCGACAGCGAGGAGGCCGCGCTGCGGTGGTGCGTCAAGGAGCTGCCCGCGATCAAGGAGGCGATACGGCTGGCGGCGGCGCGCCGCTGGCCCGACGTGGCGTGGCGGCTGGCGGCGGGTCTGTTCGGCTACGCGCAGGCGTACTGGTGGACCGGTGAGTGGGACCTGTGCCTCCAGGAGGCGATGGCCTGCGTGGAGGAGACCGGGGACGTCCAGGGCCGGGCGTGGATGCACAGCAGGCTCGGCGTCGCGCACGGCATGGCCGACCGGGTGGACCCGTGCCTTGAGCATCTGGGCGTCGCCCGGCGGTACTTCGAGGCGGCGGGCGACCTCCAGGGGCAGGCGGCGATCCTCAACAACCTCTCGGGACTGCACCACGCGCTGGGCGACCACGATCTCGCGCTGGAGTACGGCAGGCAGTCGCTCGACCTGCATTACGCGGTGGGCGACGCCGACCGGGTCGCGACCGTGCTGGGCAATCTCGGTGACGCGCACCTGGGCGCAGGCGACCCGGCCGCCGCGATCGCCTGCTACCGGCGGGCGTTGGGGATGTGGCGCGAGCGCGGGCTGCTGACCAGCACGGCGCGCAGCCTCACCAGCCTCGGCGAGGCGCTGCGCACCGTGGGCCGGTACGACGAGGCGGTCGCGGCGCTGGAGGAGACGGTCGCGATCCTGGACCGGCTCGGGGACCGCGGTACGGCGGCCGACACCCTGGAGGTGCTGGCCCGTACGCACTTCGAGCGCGGCGACCCCGCCTCCGCCCGCAAGCACTGGGACCGGGCCCTGGAACTCGCCCGCACCTACCGCCTGGAGGCGAAGGCGCGGACGATACTGGCGGGCCTGGCGCGACTGGACGCGTGCGAGTCGGCGTGCGTGCGGCAGAGCGAGGACGGGGTCGCGTAGCAGCGGGGCCGGGCGCCCGGCCCGAACTCCGCCGCGCGGCAGGGGCCTTGGGCCCGCGGGCCCGGTGGTCAGACGGCCATCTCGCGCGGCACGGCCGCCAGCGCGTCCTGGATCGCGGTGATCAGCGCCCGCGCGGAGTCCGCGGTCAGCTCCAGGGCGACGCGGGCCGAGGGCCCCTTGGCGGGGGCGGCGAAGTCGATGTTCAGGGTGTGCTCGGCCAGCGCGTGCACGGGGTGGTCGAAGTAGACGGTCACGTCGGTGACGTGGAACCAGGAGCCGCCCGGCCCCTTGGCGCTGCCCTCGACCTCGGCCTTGACGGTGGAGTACGTGCACATGGTCAGCCCTCCAGGTGCTTGCCGTAGAAGTCCGCGATGCGCTCCCAGCCGTCCTGGACGGCGGGCACGTTGTAGTTGGGGCGGTCGACGGCGAAGAAGCCGTGCCCGGCGCCCTCGTAGCTGTGGAACTCGTACTCCTTGCCGAGGTCGGTGAGGATGCGCTCCAGCTCGGCGACCTCGGCGGGGCTCGGGTGGCTGTCGGCGGCGCCGAACAGGCCGAGCAGCGGGGCGCCGAGGCTGGGGAGCTGGTCGACGAGGTTGGTGATCCGCAGGACGAAGCCCTCGGGGACGGTGCCGGTGACGAAGGCGCCGTAGCAGTCGACGGCGGCGTCCACGTCGAGGTGGCAGGCGCTGAGCACGGCCTGACGGCCGCCCGAGCAGTGGCCGATGACGCCGGCCTTGCCGTTGGAGGTGGGCAGGGCGCGCAGGTACGCGACCGCGCCCTCGACGTCGCCGACCAGCCGCTCGTCCGGGACCCCGCCGTTGGCGCGGCCGACCGCGGCGGCGTCGTCGGGGGCCGCGCCGGGGGCCTCGCGGTGGAAGAGGTTGGGGCAGACGGCGTCGTAGCCCATCTCGGCGAACCGCCGCGTCATCTCCTTGGTCGGGCGGTCGTATCCGGGCAGGTGGTGGATGACGACGACACCGCCGCGGCGGTGGTCGCCCTCCGGTCGGGCCACGTACGCCTCGATCTCGTCGCCGCCGTGGCCGGTGATCGTGACGGTGGTGGCGGTCAGCGAACCGCTGGGGGAAACAGTCATGCGCCAGCTATACCATAAGCCTGGACTGATAAGTTTATACTGATCATCATGACGACCAGCAGCGACGCGGCTGGCACCGCGGCCGACGCGACCGGCACGGCGGCGAGCCCGGACGACCCGGCGGGTCCGGGTCGTCCGGCCGAGGCCGGACGCATCGCGGTGGACCTGCGCGTGGCGCTGAGCCCGCTGGTGCGGCGGCTGCGGCAGGTGAAGCCGGACGGGGAGCTGACCTTCTCGCAGATCTCGGCCATGGTCCGGCTGGACCGGGAGGGCCCGGCCACCGCGACGGAGCTGGCCGCGGGCGAGGGCATCAGGCCGCAGTCGATGTGCACGATCATCGGCGTGCTCCAGGAGCGCGGCCTGGTCGTCCGCGACCCCGACCCGTCCGACGGCCGCCGCATCGTCGTCTCCCTCAGCCAGGCCGGTCTCGACGGCCTGCGCGGCGCCCGCGCCGAGCGCGCCCGCCGTCTGGCCCGCGCGATCGACGAGGAGCTGACCCCCGAGGAGCAGCGGCTGCTGGCCGACGCGATTCCCCTGCTGGAGAGGATCACCCGCCGTGTCTGACCCCGCGGAGCCCGACCCCTCGGACATACCCGCCCGCGCCGCCCCGCCCGGCCCCGCGGGCACCCGCCCCGACCGCTACAAGTGGATCGCGCTGTCGAACACCAGCCTCGGGATGTTCATGGCGACCGTGGACTCCTCGATCGTGATCATCTCGATGCCCGCGATCTTCCGCGGCATCCACCTGGACCCGTTCGCGGCCGGGAACATCAGCTACCTGCTGTGGATGATCATGGGGTATCTGCTGGTCACCGCGGTCCTGGTGGTCACCCTCGGGCGGCTCGGCGACATCGTCGGCCGGGTGCGGATCTACAACCTCGGCTTCGTCGTCTTCACCCTCGCCTCGGTCGCGCTCTCCTTCGACCCCGCGCACGGCGGCGCGGGCGCGATGTGGCTGATCTGCTGGCGGATCGTCCAGGCCGTGGGCGGCTCCATGCTGATGGCGAACTCCGCCGCGATCATCACCGACGCGTTCCCCGCCGAGCAGCGCGGCATGGCGCTGGGCATCAACCAGATCTCGGCGCTGTCCGGCCAGTTCGTCGGCCTGGTGCTGGGCGGGCTGCTGTCGGCGTGGGACTGGCGGGCGGTGTTCTGGGTCAATCTGCCGTTCGGCATCCTCGGCACCGTGTGGGCCTACCGCTCGCTGCGCGAGACCTCCACGCGCAGGCAGTCCCGTATCGACTGGTGGGGCAATCTCACCTTCGCCGTCGGCCTCGGTCTGCTGCTGGTCTCCATCACCTACGGCATCCAGCCCTACGGCGGCCACACCATGGGCTGGCTGAGCCCGAAGGTGCTGACCGGGCTGATCTCCGGCGTCGTGCTGCTCATCGTCTTCGTGGTCGTCGAGACGCGCGTGGCGCAGCCGATGTTCCGGCTCGCGCTGTTCCGCAGCCGCGCCTTCGCCGCGGGGAACGCGGCCTCGCTGCTGGCGGCGGTCGCCCGCGGCGGCCTCCAGTTCATGCTGATCATCTGGCTCCAGGGCATCTGGCTGCCGCTGCACGGCTACGCGTTCGACGACGCGCCGCTGTGGGCCGGGATCTTCCTGCTGCCGCTGACCGCCGGGTTCCTGATCGCGGGGCCGCTGTGCGGGTGGCTGTCCGACCGGTACGGCGTACGGGCGTTCACCACCGGCGGTCTGCTGGTCTTCTCGCTCAGCTTCGTCGGCCTGCTCCTGCTGCCGATCACGTTCTCGTACTGGGCGTTCGCGCTGCTGATCATGTGCAACGGGATCGGCTCGGGGATGTTCTCCGCGCCGAACACCTCGGCGATCATGAGCAGCGTGCCCGCCACCGACCGCGGCGCGGCGTCCGGGATGCGCTCGACGTTCCAGAACTCCGGGATGTCGCTGTCGATCGGGGTGTTCTTCTCGCTGCTGATCGTGGGCCTGGCCGACCGGCTGCCGTCGGCGCTGGACAGCGGGCTGCGCGCGCAGGGCGTGCCGCCGGACGTGGCCCACCACGCGGCGTCGCTGCCGCCGGTCTCGACGGTCTTCTCGGCCTTCCTCGGGGTCAACCCGGTGCAGACGCTGCTCGGGCCGACCGGTGTGCTGGACACGCTGCCCGCGCACAACAGGGCGGTGCTGACCGGGAAGGAGTTCTTCCCGCACCTGATCTCCGCGCCCTTCCACCACGGGCTGGTGATCGTCTTCGCGACGGCGGCCGGGATGGGCCTGCTGGCCGCCACCGCGTCGCTGCTGCGCGGTGGACCCGCGACGCGGGCGGTGACGGCCGAGGCCACGCCGCCCCAGGTCAGGGCCGGTTCAAGACGATCGAGTTGACCGGGGTGAGGTTGTACGACCAGTGGTCGTTCAGCTCCAGGGTGATCCGGCAGTCGCCGCCGTTGTACTGCCAGCAGAGCTGCGAGCGCGGCGGCGCCCCGCGTGATCCTGCGCATGGTGATGTCCCTCCGTCCGCGGCCGGACCCCCGCCGGCCGTCGCGTCGGCGGCCGGGTCCCGCCGGCCGCCGTCACCGCCTGACGCTAGGAGAGGCCGGGCCCGGTCCGCTCCTGACGAATGACAGGGACCGGCGCGATGGTGCCGTCGAGGCGGACCTGGAGGGCGGGGTGCGGCGGGGTCGCGAAGCCGAGGCCGGTGTAGAGACCGGCGCCGTCCGCGGTCGCGTTGAGGTTGATCACCCGCGCCTGGGTCTCGTCGGCGAACCAGTCGAGCACCGCCTCCATGCAGGCCCGCGCGTAACCGCGGCGCAGGCGGCGCGGGTCGGTGCAGACGTTGGAGATGTGGCCGTGCAGACCGCTGAGGTTGGTCGGGCCCGGCGCGTGCCGGTCGCAGGCGCCCACCGCGTTGCTCACCACGCCCAGTTCGGGGTCGTCCACGACGAAGGCGGCGAACTCGCCCGTGGCGGCGAGGCGTTCGGTGAACCACGTACGGGCCCGCGCCCGCCACGGCGCGTCGTCCCCGCCGACCCGCGTGCCCATCGCGTCGAGCATCACGGCTCTGAGGCGTACGAGGGCGTCCGCGTCGGCGGCCGTCGCGCGGCGCACGATCACGTCGGGGGCCGAGTCCGAGGCGGCCGGGTCCGGGGCGGCCGGGCCTGAGACAGCCGGGTCCGAGACAGCCGGGTCCGAGCCCAAATCCCGCTCGGGCGCGGGGAGTTCACCGTCGGTGCCGATCTTCATACGGCGCATTGTCACTCATACGGACAGCGCACGGCATCTCAGTTCCCCGAGCCCTTCACAACAGCGCTCAGGAGTGGTAGGTGGGGCGGATGGTACGTGAAGGTGGTACGGGCGGCCTCGCGGTCGTCCGTACCACCGGGTTCCGGAGTCGGTGCTCCGGACTCAGTACCGGATCAGCGCTCGGGATCGATCCTTCGCTCGGGGTCGATCCTCCGCTCGGCGCCCAGCCCACGGTCGGAACGCGCACCGCGGTCCGTGCTCATCGCGCGGTCCGAGCTGAAGCCGCGCTCCGCGCGGTCCGAGCCCATCCGGCCGCCGCCGGCCGGGAGCCCACGGCTCCTGGACCGGCTACGGCCGAGCATGCCCATGCCCATCGTGGCGAGTCCGACCAGGCAGATCACCGCTCCGGTGATCACGTTGCTGAGGATGGTCTTGTGCACGTGGGGGCTACCGGACACCACCCAGGGTGCGACGATCGTGAACGCGCCGATCACCACGGCGGCCCAGCCCAGTCCGTGCGTACGTTCCAGGACGGAGCCGAAGCCCAGGGCCAGGACGGCCAGGGCGATGCCGAGGATCAGGTTGGTCACGGTGAGAGCGTGGAAGCCGGTGAATCCGGCCACCCACGGCGAGATCGCCAGGTAAAGCCCGGCCAGCAGGGCCAGACCTTCAACGAGACCGGCCCATGGCTTCGCCGCCGCTTCCTCGTACCGGCCCCGAAGGGCCATCAGGTCCGGGTGGGTATCGATTCCCGTCGTCGGGTTGGTCGATTCGGTGGCCATTCCAGCCACCTCCTTTGCTGAGTGCAGTCGCTTCTACCACCGGATGTCCTTCGGGTCTCCGCCCCGAAGCTGCCGCATCCTCACACAGCGTAAATCGCCTGATACCACTCAGGCCACTCGGATGGCGTACATATCTCCTCATATCGCCCCGCGGCCCCCCGCCGGACCCTTGCGACGACCGCCCAAGGGCGTTCCTCGCCGATTTCCTCACCGAATCGCGGGGCAGGGGTGCCAGCGGCGGCGCGGGCGGGGGTGCGGGCGGGGGCGGCCCGGCCCGGGACCCGGCGGATCACGGGCGGGGGGTGCGGGCGAGGGGTGGCCGGGGCGCACGGCCTCGGCTCGGCCCGGCCCGGCTCGGCTGATGGCTCGTCGCCCCGGCCGTACGCGTCAGGCGGTCGGGGCTCAGCGGGCGCCGAGCGCCTCCACCGTACGGACCAGCGGCGCGAGTTCGGGCTCGCGGGCGGCCTCGTCGAGGGCTTCGCGCAGGGCGCGGTCGTTGGTGGGGCGGGCCTCGGCGAGCAGGGCGAGCCCGGTCTCCGTGACGTCGGTGTAGATGCCGCGGCGGTCGGTGTCGCAGAGGTAGCGGACCAGCAGGCCGCGGTCCTCCAGGCGGCTGACCAGCCGGGTCGTGGCGCTCTGGCTGAGCACGACCGCGTCGGCGACCTTCTTCATCTGGAGGTGGCCGCCGGGGCCGTTGTGCTGCTTGCTGAGCACGTCGAGCAGCGAGAACTCGCGCACGCTCAGCTCGTGCCCCGCCTGGAGCGCGCGCTCGATGTGCGCCTCGATCCTGCCGTGCAGCAGGGACAGCGCGCACCAGCCCTGGGCCAGCGCCACGGTCTCGGTCATCCTCGGCTCCTCCACCGGCCTCGCGGCGGCTCGCACCACCCTCGTCCCCGACCGGCCGGTTCGCGCCGGCCGGTCCCGCGGTCGTCGTCGGCCGCGTCTTCAGGATAGCCCGCTTCCGCAATAGGCGGCGTTTGCACTTATCCCGCGTCTGCAATTATTGTGGGCGCTGGTTAACCGCGCACCGGTCCCGTACCCGTCCGTACCGCCGGTTCCGTCCCCTCTCCTCCGGAAGGTGTTTCCCATGCCGCTCGCGCTGCTCGCCCTGGCCCTCGGGGCCTTCGGCATCGGCACGACCGAATTCGTGATCATCGGGCTGCTGCCCGACATCGCCGGGGACTTCGGGGTGTCCATCCCGACCGCGGGCTTCCTGGTGACCGGCTACGCGCTCGGCGTCGTCGTCGGCGCGCCGCTGATGACCGTGCTCGGCACCAAGACCTCCCGCAAGCGGATGCTGATGCTCCTGATGGGGCTCTTCATCGCCGGGAACCTCGTCTCCGCGGTCGCGCCCACCTTCGCCCTCATGCTGGCGGGCCGCATCGTGGCCTCCCTCGCGCACGGCGCCTTCTTCGGCATCGGCTCGGTCGTCGCGGCCGGTCTGGTCGCCGCGGAGAAGAAGGCCGGGGCCATCGCGATGATGTTCACCGGCCTGACCGTGGCCAACGTGGTCGGCGTACCGCTGGGCACCTTCGTCGGGCAGTCCGCCGGGTGGCGCGTCACCTTCTTCGTCGTCGCCGGTTTCGGCGTCCTCGGCCTCGCGGGCATCGCGAAGCTCGTCCCCGAGATCCCCCGGCCCGAGGGCGTACGCCTCGGGCACGAGCTGGCCGCCTTCCGCAACGTCCAGGTGCTGCTCGCCATGGCCATGACCGTGCTCGGCTTCGGCGGCGTCTTCGCCGCGATCACGTATCTCGCGCCGATGATGACGAACGTGACCGGTTACGCGGACTCGTCCGTCACCTGGCTGCTGGTGCTCTTCGGGCTCGGCATGGTCGGCGGGAATCTGCTCGGCGGCCGGTACGCCGACCGGCGGCTGATGCCGATGCTCTACGCCACGCTCGGCGGGCTCTCGCTCGTCCTCGCGCTCTTCACCGTCACCGCGCACAACAAGGTGGCCGCCGCCGTGACCGTCTTCCTGATCGGCGCGCTCGGCTTCGCGACCGTCCCGCCGCTCCAGAAGCGGGTGCTCGACCAGGCGTCCGGCGCCCCGACGCTCGCCTCCGCCGTCAACATCGGCGCCTTCAACCTCGGCAACGCGCTGGCCGCGTGGCTCGGCGGGCTCCTTCTCTCGGCCGGGCTCGGCTATACCGCCCCGAACTGGCTCGGCGCGGCCCTCGCCGCGGCGGCGCTGGCGCTGGCCGTGACCTCGGCCGCCCTCGGCCGCGGCTCCGCCCCCTCCGGCCGACGGCCGGGAAGCGTCACGGCCGCGCGCGCCCCGAAGGAGCGCGGGGAACCGCGCGAGCAGCCCACCGCCGGGCCGGTGGCCCGACGACAGCCGGACTACCCCGCTGGGGCCGGTGGTGAACTGCGCGAACACCGTGGCTGAGCGCGCGGTTCCCCGCGCCCCCGAAAAAGGCCGGCTCGCCGTCGCGCCCAGGGCACCGGCCCCGCGGGGGCCGGCGGGCGACCCGTGGAGGCCGGCGGATCGCCCGTGGGGGCCGGCGGATCACCCGTGGGGGCGCGTCGGCGCAAGGTAGTGACGGAGTGTCAGCGTCCGTGCAAGAGTAGTGAGTTATGACTCATGGGGACGGGGAGCCGGGCCGCAGGATCCGGATTCGGGTCACTGGCGACGACGCGCAGGATCTGGAAGCGCTGTACCGCTGGCTGAGCCTGGAGGACTGGTTCGCGCAGGCCGAGGCCGCGCATCAGCTCACGGCGGAGGTCCGCGAGTACGACGGCGGGCGGCACGACCCGGAGGAGCGGCGGGACGGCCCGCCGATGAGCGGCGGCCTCGTCGAACTGGTGCTGGTGATCGCGGGCGCGGCCATCACCCCGGTCTTCGAGGACCTCTACAACCGCGCGAAGGTCGCCGCCCACGCGTGGGCGGCCAACAGCAGCAGCGACGACCACCCCATGGTGACCGACGTCCAGGCGGACGGCGCGGGCGACGGGGTCGACGGCGGCGACGGGGACGGGGCCGGGGACGGGGACGGGGACGGGGACGGCGCAGCCGACGGGGGCAACGGGGCGGACGACACGGACGACGCCGACGAGGAGCCGGAGGACGACGAAGGCGGAAGGAACACCTAGCCATCGTGTCCTCGCATGCTTACGACCCACGCGGCAAGGCCAATCGCGCACTGCTCTTCGGGGTGTACCGGTACGACCACTTGGACGACCTGCCGGGCGTGCGGCACAACCTCGGCCAGTTGGTCGAAACCCTGATGGCCGGAGGGGTGTTCGGGGCCAACGAGGTCCGGCAGGTGCTCCCCAGGACCCAGCTCGAATTCCTCTCGCACCTGGAGAACGAGGCCAAGGCCGCCGAGGGCCTGTTCCTGCTCTACTTCGCCGGGCACGGCGGAGTGGACCGCAACGGCGACAATTTCCACCTGCTGGTCGGCGAGTCCCGCAGGATCGGCCGCGACGACTACGCGGAGGCGGTGTCCTGGAGCAGCCATGTGCTGCCCAGGCTCAGGGACATCGCCGAACGCCGGCTGGTCGACCGGATCGTGGTGATCCTGGACTGCTGCTACGCGGGCAACGCGCTGCTCGAATTCAAGCCGGGCACGCTGCACCGCGGCAGGGACCGTATCTCGGTGCTGACCGCCGTCCAGATCAACCGCCGGATACCGGGGGGCAACGGGCACGAGCCGACGCCGTACACCAAACAGCTCATCCGGCTGCTGCACGACGGGCTGCCGAGGACCGATGAGGACGTCGGGCCGGAAGAGGCCGCGCGGATCGAGCTGATCCCGCTGTCGGCCGCGCTGTACGAGGCGATGCGGCACAAGTTCACGGAAGGCGGCGACGACCCGTGGGTGCCGCGTCACCACGCCGCCGAGTCCCGGCAGGACGTGCTGCTCGGGCTCTCGCCGCGGCTGCTGGAGGAGATCGACCGGCGGAACGCCGCGGGCCGGGCGGCCTGGTGGCGGGCGGCGCTCGCGGCGGCCGGGATCGGCGCGGGCGAGGGGCGTACGGGGCGGGGCCGTCGCGGAGAGCGCGGAAGCCGCGGAGAACGGGGCCGTCGCGGAGAGCGCGGAAGCCGTGGAGAACGGGGTGGTCGCGGGGAGCGGGGAAGCCGTGGGGAGCGCGGCCGTCCTGGGGAGCGCGAGCAGCGCAAGGGCCGTCCCCGTAAGGAGAGTTCGGGCACAGCCGGTCCCGGCAAGGGCCACAACCTCAAGGTCCTGATCCCGCTGTTCACCGCCTTCGCGGTGCTCCTCGCCGGAGGCGGCTACGGCGTCTACACCTGGGTCGGCGGGAGTACGGCCTGCGCGCCGCCGGTCGAACTGCGGCTGCTCACCGACCCGGACGCGGCGCCGACCGTGAAGAAGGCCGTGGCCGCGTATCTGACCTCGGGCGCCAACCATACGGGGAGCGGCTGCCGCCGCTCCGGGATCAGCCTGGTCGACCCCAAGTCCGCCGACGCGGTGACCGGTTTCCAGCACGCGGCCGACTGGCGTACGCCGCGCTCGACCGGTGAACTGCGCCCGCAGCGCGACATCGGCGCGCAGCCGGACATCTGGATACCGGGCTCCGACGTCACCCTGGCCCGCGCCAAGTCCCTTGTCGGCAAAGGCGACGACGTGGAGCTCGGCTCGCTCGGCCCGGTCGCGTACACCCCGGTCGTGCTGGCCATCCCGACGACCCTGGCCAGTACCCCGGCCTCGGTCACGGGCACCCCGCTCGGTCAGCTCCTCGACCAGCTCAAGCGCAACAACCCCAAGACGGTGCCGGTGCTCCGCGCCGATCCCGAGTCCACGGATTCGGCGCAGCTCGCGACGGTCGGGGTGTACGGGCAGAACGGCGTCGCGCCCGTGAGCGACGCGGTCGTCGGGCAGTTCGAGCGGCAGGCGGCCCAACTGCGGCCCGCGCAGCCCGACTCGTACGCGCTGATGTGCGCGCTGGCCGGGGCGGACCCCGAACTGAAGGACAACGCGGCGGTGTTGGTGCCCGAGCAGGTGATGACGCAGTTCAACACGCACGCGGACGCCAAGGCGCGGGTGGGCTGCGACAACAACAGGCTCCATCCCCGCGCGCCGCAGTATCCGGCCGATGTCGCGCCGCTCGACCTGCCGTTCGTGCACGTCACGTGGAAGGGCGCGGAGCGCGACGCGACGGCCAGGAAGGACGCCGTCGACCGTTTCCACACCTGGCTGACCGGCGCGGCCGGGCAGAAGGTCTTCACCGACGACGGCTACCGGACGGCCGGGGGCGCGACCGGCACCACCAGCGGTTCCGCGAGCGGCACGGCGACGGACACGGGCTCCGGGGCCGTCGTTCCCGGCAGTACGGTCATGCCCGGCACCTACCCGCCCGACGCCCAGTGGCTGGCGAGGTACGCCGCCGCCGTGGGCAGTGCGCTGGACCGCTACCGGCACGCGCTCGGCCCCGGCCGGGTGCTGTATCTGCTGGACAAGTCCAGCTCGATGGACACCTACTGGAGCAATTCCGCGGGCGCCCTCGACCTGCTGTCGCAGTCGCTCGACACCTTCGGGCCGGACGACGCGTACGGCGTGTGGACGGTGGTCGACAAACCGCCGACGCAGCAACTGGTGCCGCTGGGCAGGCATTCCGACCTGGCCGGTATCCGCCGCGAGGTCAAGGCGACGAAGCTGGTGGACGAGGAGTCCTACCCGGGACCCGCGCTGGACGCCGCGCTCACCGAGATGACGGAGCGCCAGAAGGCCACGGGCGGGGCGCAGTTGATCGTCTACATCACCGACGACGAGGACGACGAGCACTTCAAGGGCCGGGATCTCCCCGACCTGCTGGCGCGGATCGCCGCCCGTCCCGTACCGGTGGAGTGGGTGTCCCTGGCGCCGGGCGGCGGCTGCGCTGCCGGTTCGGTCGGCGCGCAGATCGCCAGGACCAGCGGCGGGCGCTGTCTGAACGCGTCGAGCAGCCAGGTCTCGGAGCTGCGCGACGACGTCGCCCGCGCGGGAACGGGGAACGCCCGGTGAGGCGGCGTCGCGCGGCGACCGCCGCCGCCCTGTGCCTGCTCGCGCTCGCCGCCGCCGCGTGCACCGGCGGGGGCGGCGGGGGCCGTGCCGCGCAGCCCACGACGACCGGCGGCGGCGAGATCATCGTGGCCAGCGGTCTGGACGTGACCGGCAGCGACGGGGTGCGCCAGCAGCTCATCGAGCAGTGGAACGGGACGCCGGAGGGCAGGCGGCACCCGGCGCGGCTGGTCGAGCTGCCCGGCGAGGCCGACCAGCAGCGCAGCCAGTTGCTCGGCGCGCTCCAGTCCGGCAGTTCCGCGTACGACGTGGTGAATCTGGACGTCACC
The DNA here is from genome assembly GCF_044741185.1 of Streptomyces sp. NPDC088197. Lineage (NCBI taxonomy): Bacteria > Bacillati > Actinomycetota > Actinomycetes > Kitasatosporales > Streptomycetaceae > Streptomyces > Streptomyces sp. NPDC088197. The sequence goes on along the minus strand of NZ_JBIUSD010000009.1, from coordinate 102,090 downwards.
TGGGTGCCGGAGTTCGCGCAGGCCGGGCTGATCAGCCCGCTCGACCACCAGATGAATCTCGACGACGGGGACGTCATCCCGTCCGTCGCGGGCACCGCACGGTGGGACGGCCACACCTACGCGGCGCCCTTCAACAGCGATGTGGGGCTGCTCTATTACCGCGCCGACACCATCAAGGCCATCGGCATCGATCCGGCGAGCTTCCCGAAGGCCGACACCACCTGGCAGGAGCTCCAGACGCTCATCAGCGATGTCGACGCCGACAAGGACCACCAGCCCAAGGGCTACATGGCGGGGTGGACGAGCCAACTCGGCGCGTACGAGGGGCTGACGGTCAACGCCATCGAGGCGTTCGCCTCGGTGGGGGTCCAACTCGCGGACACCGAAGGTCATTACACGGCCGATCCGGCCAAACTGCGGGCGGCTTTGAGCGAGTTGAAGTCCCGCGCGGGCCATGACGAGACGCTGCCCGAGGCGCTCACCTCCGACGAGTCGACATCGCTCGGCGACTTCGCGGCCGGCCACACCGTCTTCCTGCGGCATTGGCCGTACGCGTACGGCGCGCTGTCGCGGACGTTCGGCCCGTCGCGGATGCAGGTGGCGCGGCTGCCGGGGAAGGCCGTGCTCGGCGGGCAGAATCTGGCGGTGGCGGCGGGGTCGCCGCGCGCGAAGTACGCGCTGGACCTGGTCAAGTACCTGACGAACGCGCAGTCGGAGCGGTGCCTGCTGGACGCCGGATTCGCGGCGACGCGGGAGTCGGCGTACAAGGACGCGAAGGTGCGGTGCACGCTCGCGCCGGGCACGAAGGGGTCCGGGGGTTCCGGGGGTTCCGGGGGTTCCGGCGGTTCCGGCGGTTCCGGCGGCTCTCCGAGTCCGGGGGCCTCGGCGTCGTCGGAGTCGCTCGACATGCCGCGCGACGCCGACGGCCGCCCCGCGTACGCCGCTTCCACGCTGCTGCCCGCGCTGACCCAGGCGGTGCAGCGCCCCCGCACCCCGTACTACGGCGCTCTCACGCAGCTTCTCCAGGCGCAGTTGCACGACTGGATCTCCGACACCGGTCCGTTCAGCGGCGGCGGCTCGTCCATCGACCCGGGGCCGCTCGCCGACTCCCTCGACCGGTCGCTGGCGAAGATCCTGAAGGGCAAGTAGGTCGCTGGTGATCGTCTTTGACACGCCTGGGGCCGGTGAGGCAACTCGGCCGGTGCTCCAGCGTGTTGACCGGAGTATGAGATCTCCTCTTCGATCCACCGTCCGCACGGCGGCGGCCTCGCTGCTGCTGGCCGCCGGGCTCCTGGCGGCGGGCACGCAGACACCGGCCGTCGCCGCCGTACTGCATGCGACCGCCGAGACCGCCGCCACGACCGCCGCCGGCGTCGGGACCGCCGAATACGACCTCGGGGACACGGCGTTCACCGATCCGGAGTCCGGCACGGTCAGCGAGGTGCGGGCCGTGGTGCACTACCCGCGTCATCTGACCGGGCGGCTGCCGCTGGTCGTCATGTCGCACGGCTCCTGGTACGCCTGCGACGACGCGGACGCGCAGACCTGGCCGTGCCCGGCGGGCTCGCACCCGTACCCGAGCTACCGGGGCTACGACTACCTCGGCCGCGCGCTGGCCGAGCGCGGCTTCGTCGTGGTCTCGCTCAGCGCCGACGCCATCAACATGACGTCCTTCGACTACGGCGACCGCGCCCGCCTGATCAATGAACACCTGCGGCTGTGGCGGGACTTGGCCAACGGCGGCGGCGCCCTGAAGGGCCGCTTCACCGACCCGGCGACCGGCCGCGAGGTCGCGCCCGCGTTCACCGGCCACGTCGACATGACGCGCGTCGGCACCCTGGGGCACTCGCGCGGCGGCAAGGGCGCCATGTGGCAGGCGTCCGACAAGCACCGCGCCGAGTGGCCGACGGGCGTACGGGTGAAGGCCGTTCTCGCGCTGGCGCCGGTCAAGTTCGACTACCCGGAGGGCGAGAACAGCGACACCCTCGATACGAAGGTGCCGTTCGCGGTCGTCACCAGTACCTGTGACGGAGCCGTCCACGAGCAGGGCCAGGAGTATCTGGACGACATCGCGGGCCTGAACACCGTGACGGACTTCTCCGTCTCTCTCCAGCACGCCAACCACAACTACTACAACCGGTCCTGGACCCCGCCGGCCTCGCTCGGCGAGGATGACAGCACCTGCCCGGCGCAGGAGTTGACCCCCGCCCACCAGCAGGACGCCCTCACCGCGTACGCCGTCGCCTTCTACCGCTACGAGCTGTACGCCGACCCCACCGGCCTCCCCGTCCTCACGGGCCGCCACCCCCTCCCCCACACCCCCGCCACCACCCGCATAGCCCTCCCCGCCCCCACCTCCTAAGCCCGCTCAGCGGCCCGCAACACGGCGCCGTACTTCACCAACCGCCGCCGGGACAGCAGCACCCCCAGCCCCCACAACCCGACGAAGAACGCCCAGACACCGCCGCAGACGAGCAACGGCCCCGCCGTGAACCCGAACTGGGACAGCGGGATCAGCAACGCCAGCGGCAGCACCACTACTTGGATCAGGCCGCGCCTGCGATGACCTCGCGCGTAGTCCACCTGAATACGCGCGTGCAGCAGCTCGACCTCTTCTCGCACCTCCGGCGACGGCCGCAGCCGCCGCCGTCCCGGCCGCATTCCCGGCAACTGGCCGCCGCGCAGTCCCTCGGGATACCGCGCGGCGGCCAGGGTCGCCCGTTCCGCCGCGTCCGCCTCCCGCCGGAACCCGAAATACGGATTCGGACTCCCCTTCGGCGATGTCGCCGCCATCCCCTCGTACCGGTAGCCGTACTGCTCGGCGACAAAGGCGAACGCCGCGAATCTCCGCCACGACCCCACCAGATTCCGCGCCTCATGCCGCGCCGCCCCCCGCGCCCCGTCCCGCATCAGCGCCTTGAGCTGAGCCTCCACGAACATCACGACCTCCGGCCTCCGTGGTCTGGCATGACCTTCTGTCCGGTCCCCGCCGGCGGACCCGCATCCGGGACTCGGCGGAACCATCCATACCGCAAGGATCTTCTTATAGCTTGGTCAAGAAAAAGTCATCTCTGAACGAAGCGGCATGAGTTCGTCATGCGGATGGGGGGGCGAGCGTGGGCTCGTTGAAGTATCCGAACCTTGGCTTCGATCCGGCTCCGGGGGATCTGGAAACCGTCCGTCTGATGGTCTCCGCGGTGGGGCAAGTGGCCCACAATAGCGGCAGCGCCCAGAGCCAACTGAGCAAGATCGGCACCTCGGACGGTGTATGGGTGGGGAAGTCCGCCGACGCCTTCACGGAGTCCGTGGAAAAGATTCCGCCATATCTCAAGAAGGCCCTTGACGCGGTGAATTCGGCGCACCGGGCCCTGGCGGGCTGGGAGACCAGTCTGGACGGCTTCCAGTCGCGGGCCCGCGGGCTGGAGGAAGAGGCGGCTGCCGCGGCGCGGAAGGTCGACTCGACCAAGAGTTCCTTGACCGGTCTTCCCGCGGACACCTCCACGATGTCCGACACGGAGAAGGAAGCGCACGAGCGGGACAAGAAGGGCAAGCAGCAGGCGTACGACACGGCGCACGGCGAACTGGAGTCGGTCCGGGGGCGCGCCCGTACTCTGCACGTCGAGTACACCACCGCGGCCGACTCGACGGCGCGCGCGCTGAAGGACGCCACCGACGACGCCCCGCCGAAGCCGGGTTGGTTCGACAATCTGGTCGACAGCGTCACCGACTTCCTCGCCGACGCGTGGAACGTCCTGTCCGATCCGAACTTCTGGAAACTGGTCGGCGACATACTCGCCGACGTCGCGATGGTCATCGGCGTGATCTGCCTGGTCGCCCTGGCTCTCGGCACCGGAGTGGGGGCGCTCGGCCTGATCGGCTTCATCGTCGGCGTGGGCGCGCTCGCCGCGCACAGCGCCGCGATGATCGGCGGCGCCGAAGGTGTGACCTGGCAGACTCTGGCCTGGGACGCCGCGGGTGTGATCGCGGGCGGTATCGGTCTGGCGGGCGGCAGCATGATGAAGGCCGGGCGCGCGATGGTACAGGCGGGGCGTGAACTGCGGGTCGCGGAAGGCATCGTGGCGACGCTCGGCAAGATCCGGCCCGGCGCTCTGGGCAACATCGCCAAGATACCCAGCGGTGTCGCCAACACCCTGCGCGGTTTCAGCATGGCGGGGCAGGGCTGGACGTATGTGGCCACGGGCAAGGTGTTCGACTTCGTGGGCACCGTCACCGGCGCGGGCTTCGCGCTCGGGTCCAACGCGAACGACGGCCGGTGGACCGACGGCGACTGGAACATCTCCGACATCCCCGTAGTCGGGCCGATCGCCGGATTCGTCAACTACAAGGCGCCCGACAACAATCCCACGGTCATGGCGCCCGGCCCGCTCGGCCCGACGTTCGACGTCCCCACGACCTTGACGTCAGCGGGCAACAGCTTCGCCAAGGGGCTGGAGCAGGGGCAGTACGGGACAGCGGCGTGAGCGGCCCGACTGCCCAAGGCACGGCAAAGGGCGCGGGGCGGGAGATCCCGTACGCGTTCGGATACCAGGTACCCGACGAGTTCATCCGGCTGCCGGAACCCACTGAGTCCGAAGGCTGGCACGAGGCGCTGGCCACGTTGATGCCCGACGCCGACGAGGAGCAACTGGCTTCTGCGGGAGCGCAGATGCGTGCCAGTCTGCCGGGTCTGGCCGCGGGCAGCGGGGACACCGTCGTCCTCACCGCGATGTGCCTGGGTACGGAGGACGTGGAGGGCGACGAACGCCTGTCGATGGGCCTGCTGGCCGTGACGGTACGGCCCAGCACGCACCGGGACCGGTTGCTCGCCGCCGAGGCGATCTTCCAGGCGGAGCAGCGCAAGCTCTTCGCACGCGAGGGCCGGCTTCAAGAGCTGAACTTCCCTCTGGGCAAGGGTGTGCAGGGCAGGCAGGACATCCTGATCGCCGCGAAGCTGCCCGCGGGGCCCGGCGTGATGTCGACCTCGCTGCGGCTGCTGACGCTCCCCGCGGGCATGGCCGCCGCGGCCGGAGTCGAGGATCCTACCGGCGCCGCGGCGACAATACGGCCGACGCTGCCCGTGGCGGCGCTGCAACTGATCGTCCCGGCGCCCCGCGACTACTGCGTCTACGTGACGATCTCGACGCCGTCGCTCTTCCTGCTGGACTCCTACAGCGGGCGGCTCGCACACATCGGGCGGACGTTCACCTTCAATCCGTCCCAGGAGCACGACGGTTGAGGCCGAGGCGCGGGGAGTGAGCCCGCGGGGCGAGCGGCGGACGGATTACTCGCCGCCGCCCTCGCCCGCCTTCTTGAGTTCGTCGAGGAGCTTCTGATCGATCTTGGCGAACTCCTCGGCGGCCTGATTCGCGAACTCCGAGACGCCCTGGGTGAGTTTGGAGAGCTGGCCGAATCCGTAGTCCCAGGAGTCGGCAAAGTCGTCACACGCCGATTCCAGGCCGGAGTGGCCGATCTCCTTGGTGTTGGCGTGCTTCATCTCCTTCGAAGCGCTCTTCATCTGGTCGCCGCTGGTCTCCAGCTTGCGTGCCATGTCCTTGACCTCGTCGCCCGCGAACCGCAGAAAAGACATCCGGCCCCCCGTCCGTATCGCGTCTTCGTGTTGCGCCTCTGCCGATTCCCAGAATAGGTCCAACTGCCCTGGCGCGGCGGTGAGCTCAGGGTTTGAGGAGGGCGTGGAGTTCGGCTTCGTAGAGCTGGGCGGGGTCGAGGGACATGCCGGTGAAGTGGCCGGCGGCTTCGAGGGAGAGGACGCCGTGGAGGCGGGTCCAGCAGGTGAGGGCGCGGTGGAGGGCGGTGGTGGGGGCGGGGTGGGGGTCGGCCCATGCGCGGTGGGTGGCGAGGTGGGTGTCGAAGGGGGTGACGGGGGCGGTGGCGTCGGGGTCGAGGGCGACGCAGGCGTCCAGGAGGACGGCCATGATCTCGGACGCGATGCCGGTGATGTCGTCGGGGGCGTGGTAGCCGGGGACGGGCGTGCCGTAGAGGAGGAAGTAGCGGTGCGGGTCCTCCAGGGCCCAGCCGCGCAGGGCGTGGGCGAGGGCGACCAGTTCGGGCCGGGAGTCGTAGGCCGAGGCGGCGGCGTGGACGCTGAGGAAGGTGTCGGCGAGGCTGCGGTAGCCGTCCCTGACCAGCTCGGTGATGAGTTCGTCGCGCCCGGCGAAGTAGCGGTAGAGCGCGGGGCCGCTCATGCCCATCTGTTTGGCGATGGCGTTGAGGGAGAGCGCTGAGGCGCCCGCCGTCGCGATCTGCTCCCACGCGTGTTTCTTGACCTCCTCGCGGACCTGGGCCCGGTACCGCTCGCGCGGGGTGCTGGTGGTCGTACCCGGTTCAGCCACTGGCCTTGCCTCCTTCCCGTACGTCGTGCCCGTACGTCGTGTCCGCGTTCCCTTTAGTTAGAGGCTATCACGAACGCTATTGACACTCCCGATCGTGAGGTGTTAGAACTTCTAACGAACGCAAACGTCAGTAACGAGCAGCTCGCAGCGGAGGCCGCCATGAACACCACCGAAGAACTCACCGAGGTCGTCCTGCCCGGCAAGGTCGAGCCGGAGGACCTCCAGGTCAGGCACGGCGCCGTCCCCACGCCGGGCCCCGGCCAGGTCGTGGTGCGGATGGAGGCCACCGGCGTCTCCTTCGCCGAGCAGCAGATGCGCAGGGGCCGCTACTACGACCAGCCCCCGTTCCCCTTCGTGCCGGGTTACGACCTGGTCGGCACCGTGCAGGCGGCGGGCGAGGGCGTCGGCACGGACCTGGTCGGCACGCGGGTCGCTGCGCTCACCAAGACCGGCGGCTGGGCCAGCCACGTCGTGGTCGACGCCGCCGACACCGTCCCGGTGCCCGAGGGGGTCGGCGCGGCGGAGGCCGAGGCGATGGTGGTCAACGGCGCCACCGCCTGGCAGATGCTGCACCGCAAGGCGCGCGTCCGCGCAGGACAGACCGTCCTCGTGCTCGGCGCGAACGGCGGCGTCGGCTCCGTCCTGGTCGAACTGGCGCGGGTCGCGGGCGTCAAGGTGATCGGCACGGCGTCCGTACGGCACCACGACGCGCTCAGGGAGCGCGGCGTCACACCGGTCGACTACCGCGCGGGCGACGTCGCCGCCCAGGTCCGCGCCCTCGCGCCCGGCGGGGTGGACGCCGTCTTCGACCACGTCGGCGGCCGGGGCGTCGTCGACTCGTGGCGGCTGCTCGCGCCCGGCGGCACGCTCGTCTCCTACGGCACCGCGTCCACGCTCAACGACGAGGGCTCCAAGCAGTGGCCCGTGCTCAAGATCATCGCCCGCGTCTGGGTCTGGAACACGCTGCCCAACGGCCGCCGCGCCTACTTCTACAACCTCTGGGCCGGAAAGGCCCTGGCCAAGGACCGCTTCCGGGCCCGGCTGCGCGCCGACCTCACCGAGGTCTTCGCCGCGCTCCAGCGCGGCGACGTCACCGCCCGGGTCGCGGCCCAACTGCCGCTGGCACGCGTGGCGGAGGCGGTCCGGCTGGCCGAGTCGGGGACGGTCGCCGGGAAGGTCGTCCTCACGGCGTGACGCGCCCGCCGCCCCGGTCGAGCACGGGCCCGGCCGGTCCGGCACCGGCACCGCCCCTCAACCCCGGCACCGGCACCCACCCCGACCCCGCCACCGACGCGCCGCTGACGCCCGGACGGGGTCACGGCATCGGCAGGGCATCGGCCTTGCGGAGCAGCAAGGCGCGTTCGCGGGTGTTGGGGCAGTGGCGGGCGGCGAGCTGGAGTGCGGCGCGGGCTTCGGCGGTGCGGCCGAGGCGGGCGAGGAGTTCACCGCGCACGGTGGGGAGGAGATGGGAGTGGGAGAGGTGACCGGCGGCGGCGAGTTCGTCGACGAGGTCGAGGGCGGGCTGCGGCCCGTGGGCCATCGCGACGGCGACCGCGCGGTTGAGGTCCACGACCGGCGAGGGGGCGATACGGCCGAGGGCTTCGTAGAGCACGACGATCCGTTCCCAGTCGGTCGCGGCGACGGAGGGCGCGGAGGCGTGGCAGGCCGCGATGGCCGCCTGGAGGCCGTACGGGCCGAGGCCGCGCCCGACGGTGGAGGCGCGTTCGAGAGCCGCCCGGCCACGGCGGATCGCCGAGCGGTCCCACAGGCGCCGGTTCTGGTCCTCCAGGAGTACGGCCTCGCCGTCGGGGCCGGTGCGGGCGGGGAAGCGGGCGGCGGTCAGTTCGCAGAGGGCGAGCAGACCGTGCACCTCGGGCTCGCGCGGCAGCAGGGCGGCCAGTACGCGGGTGAGCCGGATCGCCTCGTAGGCCAGGTCGGGGCGGAGGAGGTCGTCGCCGGACGTCGCGGTCGACCCCTCGGTGAAGATGACGTAGAGCACGCTGAGGACGCCGCCGAGCCGTTCCCGCCGTTCCTCGGCCGGGGGCAGGGCGAACGGGACCTCGGCGGCGGCGATCGTACGTTTCGCACGGGTGATCCGCGCCTGGACGGTCGGCACCGGCACCAGGAAGGCGCGCGCGATCTCCTCGCTGGCCAGGCCGCCGACCGCGCGCAGGGTCAGGGCCACGCGGGCCTCGGGCGAGAGGACCGGATGGCAGGAGATGAACATCAGGGCCAGGATGTCGTCGTCGATACGGTCCGGGTCCCAGGGCAGGTCGGCGTCGGCCGCCGAGCCCACACCCGTATCCGGGCCCGCGGCCCTTCCCGTGGCGACGCCCGTACCCGCGTCCTCGGCCGCCTCCCCCGCGAGCAGCGCGTACCGCTGGTCCAGCGCCGAGCGGCGGCGGAAGGCGTCGATCGCCCGCCGCCGCCCGGTCGCGAGCAGCCAGCCCACCGGGTTCGCCGGTGTGCCGTCGCGTGACCAGCCGACCAGCGCCTCGGCCAGGGCCTCCTGCGCCACGTCCTCGGCCAGTTCGAAGTCCCCGGTGTAACGGGCCAGGGCCGCGACGACGCGGGCCGACTCGATCCGCCAGACGGCCTCGACGGCGCGGCGCGCGGCCTCCGTACTGCGGGGAGCCGGTCCGTCGGGAGCCGACTCACCGGGGGCCGACCCACCCGGAACCGGCCCGCCCCGAGCCACCTCGTCAGGAACCGACCCGCCCCGAGCCACCCCGTCAGGAACCGGTCCGCTCAGATCCGGCCCGTCAGGAACCGTCCCGCTCAGATCCGACCCGCTCAGATCTGGCCCGTCCGCTCGCGCCACGCCCGCTCCTTGGTGATCCACTCGTTGTCCTGCGGGAACTCCTCGATGCTCGGCACCCGGCGCACCTCGCACTTCGAACCGGCGACGGCGGGCAGCCGCTTCGCCCACTCGACCGCTTCCTCCTTCGAGGCCACGTCGATCAGGTAGAAGCCGCCGAACAGCTCCTTCGTCTCGCCGTACGGGCCGTCGGTGACCACCGGCGCCTCACCGCTGAAGTCGACCACGACCCCCTGGCCCGGGTCGTCGAGCCCCTCCGCCGCCACCAGGACCCCGGCCCGGATCAGCTCTTCGTTGAACCGGCCGACCGTCTCCAGCATCTCGTCGAACGGGGTCTCCATCATCTTCGCGACGGACTCGTCCGTACCACGCATGATCAGCATGTACTTCGCCATGACGGCTGTCTCCACTCTGTTCTGTTCCGTGCGTTCAGCGCTGACGCGCTCCGGGGCCCGTTTTCCGACCCTCTCACCCCCAAGGTCGAACGGCGCGGGAGCGGATCGACACGGCGGCCGGATCGGATTCGGAGAATTCACGGGACCTGGCCGGAGGCCACCGCCAGGTCGGCGTCCGGGACCGGCCCGGCGTCGGTGTCCGCACCGCCGTGGGACGGCGTGCGGTACGCCCGGAGCGGCGCGTTCGTCGCGGCCACGGCCAGCACCGCCAGGACGGCGGACACCCCGCCGAGGACCAGGGAGAACGGGGCGGAGGTGGCCGAGGCCAGCAGGCCGCCCCGGAAGTTGCCGAGTTCGGGCCCCGCGACACCGATCACGTGCTCCACGGAGGAGACCCGCCCCCGGTACGCGTCCGGCGTCTCCAACTGGACCAGGGCGCTGCGCGTGACGACGGACACGGTGTCGGCGGCCCCCGCCGCGGCCAGGCAGCCGAGCGCCAGCCACAAAGGCCCCGCCAGCCCGAACCCGGCCAGCGCCAGGCCCCAGACCACGGCGGCGGAGAGCTGTACGAGGCCGCCGCGCCGCCAGCGGGTCACCGTGCCGGAGAGCAGACCGGCCGTGATGCCCCCGACCGCGACGGCCGAGAGGAACAGGCCGAGGGTCCGCGGGTTGCCGCCGAAGCGGATCTCGTTGACGAGGGGGAAGAGCGCCACGGGCATGGCGAGGAGCGTCGCAGCCAGGTCGGTGGCCATCGAGCCCCAGAGGGTGGGTCGGCGCAGGACGATCCGCCACCCGCCGCGCTCGGCACGCCGCCGCCCGCCGCCCTTCCCGAGCGCGCGCCCAAGCCCACCGCACTTCGCGCGCCGACGCCAGCCACCGCCCCCCTCGGACGCCGTCCCCTCACCCCCCTCCGGCCGCATCGCCGGCAGGCGAATCACCGCGAGCATCGAGACCGCCATGGCCACGGCCTGAATCCCGTACGCGGCGGGGAAATCCCAGCGGGCGATGATCAGTCCGGCCGCGGCGGGCCCGGCCAGCATCGCGGCCTGGAAGGAGACGTTGGTGAGGGCGAGACCGGCCGCGACCTGGTCGCCGGGCAGCAGCCGGACGGGAAAGGTGCGCCGGGCGGGAGCGCCGAGCGCGCTGAAGACGGTGGCCAGGGCGACGAGGGCGAGCAGGAGCAGGACGTTCCTGTTGTGGGCCAGGGCCTGGGCGCACAGGGCGGCGGCGACCAGGAGTTGGCCCGTGGTGGTGGCGCGTACGAGCGCGCGGCGGTCGACGGTGTCGGCCAACGCGCCGCCGAGCAGCCCGAAGAGCAGCATCGGCAGCCCGGTGGCGAGCCCGATCGCGCCGGTGCCGACCGGGCTGCCGGTGAGGTCCCAGACCTGGGCGAGGACGGCCACATTGGCTATCTGGCCGCCGAGTTGGGAGACGGACGTGCCGATCCACAGGTCGCGGAAGGGCTGACTGCCGCGCAGCGGACGGGTGTCGAGGAACCGGACGCGTATCCGTCCGCTCACTTCGGCGGCTCGACCAGGCGGTTGAGGATGCGCTGGCGCATCGACCGGTGTTCCAGCGCGCGCCGCACCTCCTCGACGACGGCGGTCATGGCGTACGGCACCTCGGCGTCCAGTTCGGCGACGGTCTCGTGGGTGGCGCGCCACTCCGCCTCCAGGAACGGTACGAGCGACCGGCCGCGTTCGGTCAGGTCGATCCGCCGGGTGCGGGCGTCGGGGCCGGGCTCCGAGGTGACCAGGTCCTCCTTGCGCATGGCGGCGACGGTCTGGCTGATCGCGGAGTGCGAGCGGTTCAGGGACTTGGCCAGCTCGCGGATGGTCAGCGGGCCGGTGTGCGCGAGCCGGATCAGCGGATACGCGAACCGGGGCCGTACGCCCGTGATGCCGCGCTCGACGTAGAGCTGCTCGATCTCGGCGTCCATGGCCGCCAGCAGCTCGTGCAGGGTGTGCCAGGGGTCGGGGAGCGCGGTGGGATCAGAAGTTGTCACAGCGCTAATATAACAGCGCTGCGACAATTGCGGAGGCTACGGCTCCGGGCGCGCCGGGGCCGGCCGCGAAGTGGCCCCCGGACCCCGGAGATCGGGGCGGCTTTCCCTTGCCCGAATCGACATTTCGTGGCTCCAGCGGACCGCCCGTACGGTCCCTGGCATGGACAGAAGCTTTCAGACGGCGGAAGAACTCAGTGCCGCCCTGCGCGCCGGTGACGTGACCTCGGCGGAACTGACCGACGAGGCGATAGCCCGTATCGAGCGGGACGACGAGGCGGTCAACGCGATCTGTGTGCCGGACTTCGACCGCGCTCGGGCCGCCGCGCGGGAGGCCGACGCGGCGCGGGCCCGCGGCGAGGACCGGCCGCTGCTCGGCATTCCCGTGACGGTCAAGGAGTCGTACGACGTGGCCGGGCTCCCCACGACCTGGGGCATGCCGCAGCACCGGAACCACCTGCCGGCCGAGGACGCGGTGCAGGTGTCGCGGCTCAGGGCCGCGGGCGCGGTGGTGCTCGGCAAGACCAATGTGCCGGTCGGGCTCCAGGACATCCAGAGCTTCAACGAGATCTACGGCACCACCAACAACCCGTGGGACCACGGCCGCACGTCGGGTGGCTCCTCCGGCGGATCGGCGGCGGCCCTCGCGTCCGGCTTCGGCGCGCTGTCCATCGGCTCGGACATCGCCGGTTCGCTGCGCACCCCCGCGCATTTCTGCGGGATCTACGCGCACAAGCCGACGCTCGGGCTGGCGGCGAACCGCGGCATGGCCCAGCCGCCCGCACCGGCGCTGCCGGTCGACCTCGACCTCGCCGTCGTCGGCCCGATGGCGCGCTCCGCGCGCGACCTCACGCTCCTGCTCGACGTCATGGCAGGGCCCGACCCGCTGACGTCCGGTGTGGCGTACGAGGTGAGGCTGCCGCCCGCGCGCCACGAGCGGCTCGGCGACTTCCGGGTCCTGGTCCTCGACCAGCACCCGCACATTCCGACCGGGGCCGCGGTACGGGCGGCCGTGGGCCGGGTGGCCGACGCCCTGGCCGACGGCGGCGCCCGCGTCGAACGGCACAGCCCGCTGCTGCCCGATCTGGCCGAAGCCGCGGTGGTCTACACACAGCTCCTGATGTCGAGTTCCACGGCGCACTTCCCGGTCGAGGCGCAGGAGCAACTACGGGCCCTCGCAGCCGAATTGAGCCCGGACGACCAGAGTCTGGAGGCGACGCGGCTGCGCGCCATGGTGTTGAGCCACCGCGACTGGCTCGGCGCGAACGGCCGCCGCGAGCTCCACCGGCACGGCTGGCGGCGGTTCTTCGCCGAATTCGACGCCGTGGTCTGCCCGATCACGCCCACTCCCGCCTTCCCGCACGACCACGGCCCCGATCCGAGGCGACGCCGGATCGACATCGACGGCGCCGGGTACCCGTACTTCGACCAGCTCGTCTGGGCCGGTCTGCCCACCATGCCCGGCCTGCCCGCCACCGCCATCCCGGCGGGCCGGTCCCCCGAGGGCCTGCCGGTGGGCGTCCAGCTCGTCGGCCCGATGTTCGAGGACCGCACCCCGCTGCGCCTGGCCGAACTGCTCGAACCACTGACCGGCGGCTTCCACCCCCCGACATAACCCCCGCCTCAGCGGGCCGGGGTGGTGGGGTGGTGGTCGGGCCAGGGGAGGGCGTAGGCGGAGGTGGCGGCGGGGCGGGGGCGGGTGAGGCGGGTGAAGCGGAGGAGTTCGCGGACGATGCCGGCGGTGCCCATGGCCCAGCCGGGGTGGGGTTCGAGGGTGCTGGGGGTGGCGCGGTGCTCGATGTTGGACCAGCGGGCGCCGTCGCGGTCGCGGGTGGCGCGGGAGGAGAGGTCGGCGGCGAGGAGTCGGGCGAAGTCCGGGGGGTCGCCCTGTTCCGCCAGCCGGTCGCAGGCGAGGGCGAGGACGCCCGCGGTGCCGCAGCAGCGGCCGTTGTTGTCCCAGAAGCGGGGCCGCAGGCGGCGGGGCAGGCCGGAGTGGGTCACGGTGTGCCAGCAGCGGTCGGCGAGCGCCTGCCAGGCGGCGGGCTCGTCGAGGACGTCCCGGAGCAGCCGGAAGACCTGGGCGTCACCGGCCGGTCCGTGACACCAGCCGTAGCTGTAGCGCTCGATGAGTTCGGGCCGGTCCTGCGGGTCGGAGTGGGGTACGAGGAAACCGTCCGGCCCGTCCTCGTCGCGCGCCACGACGTCGGCGGCGCCCGCCCGCGCCAGCTCGACCAGGTCGGTGCGGCCGGTCGCCGAGCCGACGCGGGCCAGCGCGTACACGATGCCGAGCGTGCCGTGCGAGATGTGGTGCAGGCGCGGGGCCGCGTCGGTGCGCACCTCCCAGTGGACGCCCGCCGAGGTCTCCTCGGCCGTCCGCAGATACGGCTCCACGGCGAGCACGGCCAGGTCGGCGTCGCCCATCGCCAACGCGCCCAGGCCGATACCGGCGTTGCCGCCGAGCAGTTCGAACAGCACGCCCCAGCGCGTCCCGTCGAAACGGGAGCGCACCAGGTCCAGGGCCCGCGCGGCGCCTGCCGCAGCCTCCGGGGCGCCCAGTTCGTCGTGGACGGCCCGCAGCGCGAACGCCATGCCGGTCAGGCCGAAGTACAGCGAGCTGCCGTCCCAGCCGTCGACGGCGGCGGCCACACTGCGGGCGGCGCGCACGGCCGCGTCGCCGTACCGGTCGTCCCCGAAGTGCCGCCGCGCTTCGAGGAGTACGGGGATCACACCGGCCGTACCGCTGTAGAGCGAGGCGTTCGGCTCGTCGTCCGAGGGCGTGGTGGTCCAGGCGAGCCCGCCGTCCTCGCCCTCCCGCGCGTTCCCGAGCAGCCAGCGCAGCGCGTCCGCCGACAACTCCTCGACCTCATCCGCTGTTACGTCTGTTGCGTCAGCCGTCATAACGCCCACTTTGGCACGCTCTCGCTACGGGGCCGCTTCCAGGGGAAGGGGGAGGTCGAGTTCGGCGCGGAGCGTCTTGCCGACGGGGTCGCGGGGGAGGACCGACCAGCGGGTGGCGAGGGCTTCGACCAGGAGGAGCCCCCGGCCGGAGTCGGAGAGCGGGGAGGCGGGACGGAGCTGGCCGGGGTCCGGGGGACGGCGTTCCCCGCGGGCGTCGGAGACGTCGATACGGAGCAGGGTCGCCGTGAGGCGGATACGGAGTTCGAAGTCGCGCCCGGCCACGCGGCCGTGGGTGGCGGCGTTGGTCGCCAGCTCGGCCACCAACAGGGCGGCCGTCTCGGCCAGTTCGGTGCCGTGCGCGACACCCCACAGGTGGAGCTCGTTCGACGCCGCGTGCCGCGCCAGCCGGGCCCCGCGCCGCGTGGCGCTGAACCGCTGGCTGAACTCACGTTCGGTCACGGGGAGTTCGTGCATCGTTGGTGCTGTCATACCGCCCAATGTGACCCCGGCCCCGCCCCTCCCACCAGGGTCCCGCCGCGTACGCTGCGCCAGCGTACGCGCACAAAACGTAGACAGTACCCGTCACCCCCTGTGAGCATTGTCCGACTCGATGTGGTCAAACGGGCGGGCGCGCGGGAGGTGGCCGAGGATGGCCGATGGCATGGACGGTGCGGGAGAGGCGGAAACTTCCGCCGGTACGGGTGCCGGCACTCCCGGCAGCGAGCCCGAGACCTCGGACAGCTTGCGCACCTTCGGTGCGTTTGTCCAGGCGCTCCGGGAACACGCGCGCCTCAGCCGCGAGGAGTTCGGCAACCAGGTGCGCTTCTCCAAACACACGATCGCCTCGATCGAGCAGGGGCGACGCATGCCCGACGCCGACTTCGTGGACCGCGCCGAACCGGTTCTCGGCAACACCGGAGCTTTACGCAAGGCGCTCGACCATGTCGGGCGGCAGCCCGGCCTCGCGGCCTGGTTCCACCAGTGGGCGCGCCTGGAGAAGACGGCGATCAGCCTGTACACGTACGAATGCCGCCTCATCCCAGGGCTGTTGCAGACGGCGGCGTACGCCCGTGCCGTGTCGGAGAGCGTCCCGCCGCTCGCCAGTGAGAAGGCCGTCGCCGAGCGGGTCGCAGCGCGACTCAAGCGGCAAGAGTTGCTGTCTACCAAGCGTGAACCGCCCTGTGCGTTCAGTTTCATCATCGAACAGGCCCTCTTGGAGCGGCACACAGGTGGCGAGGACATCACGCGTGACCTGCTCGACCACTTGCTGGATCTCACTGCGCGGCACTGGAACGTTGAGTTGCAGATCATGCCGCTGCGATGCCCCTCGCATGCTGGCGTAGACGGTCCCTTGCAACTGCTGGAGACGCGCCAGAACAGGTGGTTCGGATACTCCGAGGGGCAGAAGAACGGTCGGCTGATCGGAGACCTCAAAGAGATCAGCGAGCTCCAACAGCGGTATGCAAAACTTCGCTCGCAGGCTCTGACCCCCGAAGACTCGCGGGGCCTGCTGGAGCGAATGCGAGGAGCCCTATGAACACATCGGATCTGGCCTGGTTCAAGAGCAGCTACAGCAGCGGCAGCGAAGGCGATTGCATCGAAGTGGCCGCCACCTGGCACAAGTCCAGCCACAGCGGATCTCAGGGCGACAACTGCGTAGAGGTCTCGGCCTGCCCGAGCACCGTCCACGTGCGGGACTCGAAGGACAAGGAAGGGCCCCAACTCGCCTTCTCCCCCGCCCAGTGGGCGGACTTCCTGAGCTTTGCGAGCCAACTCTGAGGCTGGCGGGGTAGGAGGAGGCCATGAAGGTCGGATTCGCACTGCCGCAGTTCAACAAGCAGGCTTTCGAGGTCGCGCGGGCCGCCGAGTTCGCGCGCGGGATCGAGTCGGCGGGCGGAGCCAGCCTGTGGGTGGGCGACCGGAATCTGGCCGCCGTCGATCCGAGCGTCGGGTACGGCGGCGGGAGCACGATTCCGCCGGAGTTGAACGCGGCGGCCGATCCGTTCGTCCTGCTGGGCGTGGCCGCGAGCGCCACCGAGCGCGTCCTGCTCGGCAGCCACGTACTGGTGGCGCCGCTGTATCCGCCGGTCCAACTGGCCAGGTCGCTCACGACCGTTGACCTGATCAGCGGGGGACGCCTGCTCGCGGGGTTCGGCGTGGGCTGGTCGCCGGAGGAGTACGAGGCCGCGGGCGTGGACTTCGCCACGCGGGGCGCCAGGATGGACGAGACGCTGGACGTACTCGAAGAGATCTGGACGAAGGACCCGGCCGGGTACAGCGGGGCGCGGTTGTCGGTGCCGCTGCACCACGCGCCGCTGAAGCCCGCGCGGCGGCCCCGGCCGCCCGTGTACCTGGGCGCGCGCTCGGGGCGGGCGCTGCGCCGGATCGGGGAACGCGCCGACGGCTGGCTGCCGGTGTGCGTGGTGCCGGGCTTCGTGGACTTCGACGGCATCGTCCGGCAGCGGGCGCGGGTGGACGAGGCGGCGCGGACGGCGGGCCGCGATCCGCGCGTCATCGACGCGGTCTTGCGCGTCAACATCGAGGCGGGCACGTCCACGGAGCAGGTGGTGACGGTGATCAAGGCCGCGGGCGAACGTACCGGCATCGACCATGTGATGGTCGACACGATGTACAGCGACGCGGGCGTCGACCAGTCCGTGGAGCGGGCCTTGGCGATCCTCGACGGCGTCCGCGCGGGCTGATCCGAGGAGCCGGTACCCCGGCCGGGCGCCGTACGTCGCCCGGCCGCCGGTTCGTACCCTTGCGCGCTCGCGGGCCCGCGGACTCGCAGACTCGCGGGTTCAGAGGATCTGGATGCTCTTGACCCGCGGGGGGCGGTTCGGGAACGTGATGTCGGTCCAGCGGTTGATCCGCACCGAGTCGCCGTTGACGTCGTAGTAGATCAGGTCGTTGTTGCCCGTGACGATCCGGTCGACCCACCAGCCGCCGAAGTCGGTCCGGCCCGAATTCGCGTAACAGTCCACGCTGTCACGGCCGTTGAGGTGCGAGTAGATCTTCAGGTAGTCCGCGCCGCCGACGCACTCGACGTGGTCGATGGCGAAGGCGGGGCCGCTCGGCACGGCGACGGTCAGCGCGGCGGCGGCGGCCAGCGCCATGGTCATCGAGCCGATGACCTTCTTGGCTTTCGAGATCACGCAAATCCCCTTCACACGGAGCCCGGCACCCGGCCCGGCTCGCTCGCTTCTTCGGGCCGGACAGCGGCCCGCCGCCGATCTTGGTGTGATGCCTCTGGCAAATGCGGCAAGCGGAGCGATGTCGTCGGTTTTTGACTCGATCGAGCGAAGGTGTGTTTGTTCCGGGCGCGATTGGTTACGGGGCGGGCTCGGGGCGGGGGCGGTCCGTACGCGCGTAGACCAGGGCGGCTTCGGTGCGGTTGCGGACGCCGAGCTTCTCCAGGATGTGGGAGACGTGGACGGCGACGGTGCGGTCGCTGATGTAGAGGGAGCGGGCGATCTGGCGGTTGCTCTCGCCGCGGGAGAGCAGGGCGAGGACCTGGGCCTCGCGTTCGGTGAGGTCGAGGCGGGCCTGGGCGGCGACGGACCGGGTCGTGGGGTCGGGCGGCCGGGTGAGACGGCCGCGGGTGGCCAGTTCGTGGGCGAGGCGCAACAGCGGTGCTGCGGACAGGGGTTCGGCCAGGCCGAGGCAGGCGGCCAGGGCGCGGCCCGCCTGTTCGCGGCGGCCCGCGCGGATCGCGGTCCCGGCCTCGCGCAGGCGTGCGTACGCCTCGCGGTAGGGCTGGTCGGCGGCGCGCCAGGCGTCGGCGACCTGCCGCCAGGTCGCCCGGTCGTCGGAGCCGTCGGCGCGGGAGTGTTCGGCCGCGGCGAGGGCGCCGAAGGCGGCGACGACGGGTTCGCCGCAGTGGCGGGCGGCGATGGCGGCGGCGCGTTCGGCGAAGGTCACGGCGGAGCCGTCCCAGGCGGCGGGCAGGCCGTGGGGGCGTACCGGGCCCGGCAGCAGGGCGAGTTCGGCGGCGAGGCGGGCGCCGTCGGCGAGCAGCCGGATCTCCTCCTCGGCGAGGGCGCCGCCGCCGACGGCCCGCAGGCCGTGCAGGACGTGGTCGGCGGCTGTCGCCAACTCCCCCGCGTCCAGCGCCTGTTCGGCCTGGCAGGCGTGGCATGGGCCGAGCAGGCGTGGGTCGTCGGGGGCTTCGGCGAGTACGGCGGTGAGTTCCGCGGTGCGGCGGCGGTCGCCGCGGGCGACGGCCAACTCCAGTTGGAGCAGGTGCAGATAGCGGGTGATGTGGGCGGTGGACTGGCCGACGAGTTCGGCCAGGAGTTGGTCGGCCTCCGGCCAGCGGCCGGTGGCGACGAGGACCGCGGCCGTGTTGAAGTCCAGGACGGCGGTGAGCGGGGGCGGCGCGCCGAGTTCGCTGGCCGCGCGGCGTCCGGTCAGGGCCACTTCGCGCGCCTCCGCGAAGCGGCCCCCCGTACAGAGCAGGTACATGTGGTTGCTGGCCGCGCGCAGGACATCCTCGACGGAGTCCGTACGGCGGGCCAAGTCGCGTGCGGCGCACAGGGCTTCGAGGCCCGCCTCCAGGTCGCCGCGCTGGGCGCGGACGATGCCGAGGGTGGTGAGGGCGTGGGCGTGCTCGGCGAGGGCGCCGATGCGCTCGGCCATCCGTAAGGCCCGTTGCGCCAGCGGCAGCGCGCCGTCCGGGTCGCCGACCTGGACGCGCATGTCGGCCGCCGCCGCCAGGACTCTGGCTTCGAGGGCGCCGGTCGCCTCGGGCGCCGTGGCCAGGAGCCCTTGCGCCTCTTCCAGTGCGGCGATGGCGCCCCAGGGGTCTCCGGCCTCGCGGCGGTAGGCGCCGAGGCGTTCGAGCAGGCGGGCGCGGTCTTGTGCGTGTGCCTGTGCCTGCGCTTCTGCGTGGGCCTGTGCCTGTGCCTGCCCCTGTACGGCGGCTGCCGCGTGGCTTCCGTCGGCGCGGTACGCCTCGGCCGAACGCGGGCCGTGGCGTGGTGCGTTGAGGGTGGCCGGGCCGCCGCCCGCCGACAGGGCCAGCGCGCGGGTGACGTACTCCGTGGCGCACTGGGGCTCGCCCGCGTAGCTGGCCGCGCGGGCGGCCTCCGGCCAGAGAGAGGTGGCGGCGGCCTCGGAGAGGTGGTCGGAGAGGGTGACGGCGAGGGCGTAGAGGCGGTGGGCCTCGGGGTACGCGCGGGCGTTGACCGCCAGGCGGGCGGCTGTCAGGGCCGAAGTGGCCGCGCGGGCGGGGCAGTCGGCGAGGTGCCAGTGCCGGGCCAGGAGGGCGGGGTCCGAGGCGGTACGGGCGGCGAGGGCGTGCGCGTAACGGCGGTGCAGGCGGCGGCGCTCGCCCGGGAGCAGATCGGCGTACAGGATCTGGCGGATCAGGCCGTGCGGGAGGGCGTAACCGTCCTCGGTGGAGGTGAGCAGGCGCTGCTCGACGGCCCGGCGCACGGCGGCCAGCAGCGTTCGCTCGGGTAAGGGGACGGTGGCGGCGAGGAGTTCGTGCGTCATGCCGTCGTCGGTCACGGATATCTGGTCGATGACCTCGCGGACGTCGGCGTCCACGCAGCTCACGCGGGCGAGGACCACTTCCGCGATGGACGCGGGCGGCCAGGGGCGGGCCGCCCGCGCCAACTCCTGTGCGTACAGCGGGTTTCCCTCCGCCGCCGATACAGCCGCCGCCACGTCGGCGGCGTCCGCGTCGGCCGGGAGCAGCGCGGTCACCAGCTCGGCGACCTCCGCGTCCGCCAAGCCGCTCAGCCGCAGCCGCGTCACCCTCGGACATCGGCCCAGCTCCGCGAACCAGCGCCGCGCGTCCGCCGTCAGCTCCTCCTCCCTCACCGTGGCCACGATCAGCACCGGCTGTCGTCTCAGCCGCACCGCCAGAAACGCCAGCAGATCGCGCGTCGACGCGTCCGCCCAATGCAGGTCCTCCAGCACCAGCACCAGCGTCGTACGCGCCGACATCTCCCCCAGCACCCCCAGCACCCGCTCGAACACCCGCTGCCGCGTGGCCGGCCGCCCCCCACCGAACGCGTACGCCGCGCCCCGTCCACCAGCCGGCCCGGTCTCAGCCCACCCGTCAAAGCCCCCGCGCCCGCGCGCAGCACCCCCGACTGCGGGCGCGGGGCCGACCCCCGCATCGCCGGACCCCCTCCCCGCGCCGGTACGGCCGGACCCACCGGCCACGCCGTCCGCCACCGGGCCGCCGTCCGACGGACCGGCCGCACCCCCGAAGCTCCCCGGCGAACGCGCGCCGCCGTCCGGCGAGGGTTCGCGCTCGTGTGGAGCGGCACCGGGGGCGGGGTGGGGGGCCGCGCCGGAGGCGAAGAGGTCGCGGAGGGCGGCGATGAAGGGGCCGTAGGCGAGGGTGGGGCCGGTGAGGGGGACGGAGTCGCCGGTGCGGAGGCGGGCGTGGCGGGGGGCGGTGGTGACGAGGGTGGCGAGCTCTTGGACGAGGCGGGTCTTGCCGAGACCCGCCTCGCCGGTGACGAGGAGGAGTTGGGCCTGGCCGGCCGCCGCGCGGTCGAAGGCGGCGACGGCGGCGCGCTTCTCGGGGTACCGCCCGACGAAGGGCGCTGACTTGGTCATGTGCGCAGTGTGAGCACGCGGCAGCGGTGTGTCGACGGCGAAGCGAAGAAGCTGCCATCGGGGGCGGAGCGAAACCGGCCCATTTTCATCGTGGCCGGTACGGGCGTTCCGCAAAGGCCGCGTGAAGGTTTGGTGCCTGGTGGCGGACGGTGTTCGCTCACCGGACGCGGCGGGAATCCGGCGTAATTCCCCGCGCCGCGCCCCGGCGGCGGTCTCGTATCTGTCGCAAACAGAAATCCGTGAAGTCCCCGGCCGTACACGGGTATACGCCGAAAAGGGGTCACCCGGCGGTCGTGGACGAGTACATCTAGTCAATTCCCACATACGCGCCTACGTCATGTTGCAGACGTGCGCGAGCGCTTTACCACCGCATAGTTGGCCCGGTTCGGCCCGGCGGCCAGCCGCGGCCGAAGACCGCTCGACGGAACCGGGAGGAGGAAACCCCATGAAGAAGATGTCGATCCGCAAGGCCGGCACCATCCGCCTGACCAGCTCCGCGTACTACTGCTGCTCGGCCCTCTAGCAACACCGCCGGAGCCGGGCCCTGTTGACCACTTCGCGCAGGCCCCGGCTCCGGTGACCGGCTCCGGTCACCGACTTCCCCGTAGAGAGGCACCCCGCATGACCGTGACCTCGTCGGACGGCACCACGACCGCGCCGGACGGCGGCGGCGGCGCGGTCCTGCTGCACAAGCTCACGATGATCCCCGAGGACGACGGCGTGATGGTCGGCCGTCCGGACACCGCCTCGTACGCCGTCTTCCCCGAGGAGGGCGCTGAGGCGCTGCGGATGCTGGAGGCCGGGGTGCCGGTGGCCGAGGTGGCCGCCTGGTACGAACGGACCTGCGGCGAGCCGCTGGACGTGGACGACTTCCTCGACGTCCTGGCCGATCTGGGGTTCCTGCGCGGGGACGGCGAGGATGAGCCGGCCGGCCCGGTGCGCTGGCAGCGGCTCGGCGCCTGGACGTTCTCCTGGCCCGCCTGGCTGGTCTACCTCGCGCTGATGGTGACCGCCGCCGCCTGGATGATCAGGGACTCGTCGCTGCGGCCCTCGTACCACGACGTGTTCTTCACCGACCATCTCGCGCTGATCCCCATTGCCCTGACGGTCGTTCAGATCCCCTGCATCCTCGTGCACGAGGGCTATCACGCCCTGTCCGGGCGGCGGTTGGGGCTGCCGTCCACGCTCACGATCAGCCGCCGGCTGTACTACCTGGTCGCCGAGACCCGGCTGGACTCGCTGTTCAGCGTGGAGCGCAAGCGGCGCTATCTGCCGTTCGTGGCCGGGATGCTGGCCGACGCCGTGCTGATCTCGGGCCTGACGCTGCTGGCCGTGGCGTTGCGCGGACACGGCCCCGCGTGGATCTCCGCCCTGATGCTGGCGATCTCCTTCACGTGTGTGATGCGGCTGCTGTGGCAGTTCATGTTCTACCTGGAGACCGACCTCTACTACGTCCTCACCAACGCTCTGCGCTGCTCCGACCTCCAGAACGCCGCCCGCTTCCAGGTGCGTACGCTCTTCCGCCGCTGGACGCGCAGGCCGCCCCCGGTGGCCGACCCCGACGCCGAATGGTCCGACCGCGACCGGCGGATGGCGCGCTGGTACGCGCCGATGCTGGTGGTCGGTTACGGATTCTCGCTCGGCAGCCTGCTGTGGGCGGGGATTCCGACCACCGTGCACTTCTGGTCGCAGATCAACAACCGCTTCAGCGATTCCGGGACGGCCACCAGCGGGATTCTCGACGCGATCAGCTTCGTCGGCCTCACCGCACTCCAGTTCGGGCTGCTGCTTTACGTGACAGTACGGGACCGGCGCGCCGCGAAGGAATCCCGTGGGGATTCGGAACGGGAAGAGGAGCAGGGCCCGAACGGCCAGGAGCCGGAAATCGCAGGCGTCGCTTAAAGCACGCCTTTCCTCTTGGAGCGCTCGGCTCGCTTCTCCCGCTCTGTTCGCTCGCCCCGCTTTGTTCGCTCACCCCGCTCGGCTCGCATGAACCCCACGAACCTCAGGAACTCCCAGGAACTCCAGGACCACAAGGAGCACTTCATGACCTCGTCCCCGCCTCGGCACTGCTGGGTCGCCGCCACCGGCACCGCCGCCGACCCCGCCGACCCGGCCGGTTCCGTCACGTACGGCGACCTCCCGCCCACGCCCGAGCCCGATATCGACGTGCGCTGTCACCGCCGGCTGCGGGGCCCGTACACCGGGGGCGGGGCCCTGCTGCGCGCGGTGATCCCCGAACTGGCGGGCGAGCACGACGAGTTCATTGCCGCGCGGGCCACCGAGGTGATCTCGCTCGCACCCGACCTGGCACCCCGGGTGCCGATCGCGCCGCAGACGCTGACCGCGCTCGCCAGCCGCGCCGAGCGCACCCGCTTCTACTCCGTCGCCCGTACGCTGCGCGTCTCGCACGGCGTCGCCGAGCTGCTGACGGACTGGGCGCGTACCGTCCGCCCCGGCGGTACGGTGATCCGCTTCCGTGAGCTGGACGACGCCGACCCCACCGACCGTGAGCTGGTCTCCGTCCTGCTGCGGCGCTGCGACCCGGCCGTCCTGCGGCTGGTGGTGGAGACGGACGGTCTCGCCGACGACGAGTTGGGGCAGGCGCTGCGCACGTACGCCGACCGGGCCGCGCCGGAAGCGGCCGGGACCCCGGACGAGCGGCCTGCCGAGCGGCCTGCCGAGCTGCCGGACGAGCACCTGGACGAGCACCTGGCGGGCGCCGATCTCGCGCAGCTCTTCATCGACGCGGACGGCACCAGCAAGGACCCGCGACTGATCGCCGCCTACGAGGCGTTGGACCCGGCCGAGCGGGCCGCCCGGCACAGCGCCCGCGCGGAGCTGCTGGCCGAACGCGCCGAGCCGGGTGTGTCGTTGGGCGCGCACCTGTACCACCTGGAGCACGGCACCGACCCGGCGGCCGGGGCGGGCACCGCCTTCGTGGACGCCTGCGAGTCCTGCTTCGACAGCGGCTTCTACGAGGCGGCGCTGGAGATCTCGCAGCGCGGGCGGGCGCTGTTCGGCGACGCGCGGCCCAAGCCGTACTGGAATCTCACCAACAAGATCGGCGCGTGCCTGTCGTATCTGCGGCGCGGCGAGAAGGGCTTCTCGTACTTCGCCGAGCTGCGGTCGGGCAGCACCGAGCCCGAGATCCACATGAATAGCTGCTACATGATGGCGATGCTCTACACCCGCCACCTGCCCAAGGGCATGCACGACGAGATGCGGGCGCTGGAGTGGGTCAACACCGCGATCGCCATCGCGGACTGGAACCCGGACCCGCACCGCCGGGTCTTCGTGGGCGCTTTCATGCGGAACGCGAAGGCGCTGGTCGAGCTGCACCGCGCCGACCTGGACGCGGCGCTGGCGCTGGTCAACGACGCCATCGCGATGACGGACGAGGATCTCGGCCCGGACGAGCAGCTTCTGCACCGCTCGGTGCTGCGCTACAACCGCGCGCAGATCCTGGCCGCGCGCGGCGACCACGAGGGCTCGCTCGCCGACTACGACCTGGTGATCAGCCGCGACCCCGACTACGGCGACTACTACTTCGAGCGGGCCGGAGGGCGGCGCGCCAACGGGCAGTTCGACGCGGCGCTCGCCGACTACGCCGAGGCGATCCGGCTCAGCCCGCCGTTCCACGAGGCGCACTTCAACCGGGCCGATCTGCTGCGGGAGTTGGGCGACGAGGAAGCCGCGCTGCGCGATCTGGACTACGCGGCGATCCTCGACCCCGGCCACGTCGACACCCTCGTCAACCGGGCCGACCTGCTGATGGCGCTCGGGGAGATCGAGCAGGCGACGGCGGACGTCGAGGCGGGTCTCGCGCTGGACTCCAAGAACGCCAACCTGCTGTGCGCGCAGGGGACTCTGCTGGCCGAGTCCGAGCAGGTCGACGCGGCCTTCACCAGTTTCACCGCCGCCCTGGAGTCCGACCCGTCGTTCGTGGCCGCCTGGGTCAACCGGGCCGTGCTGTCGTACTCCGCCGGGCGGCTGCCGGAGGCCGTGGACGATCTGGACCACGCGATCGAGCTGGCCGACGACCCGGTGCTGCGCGGCAACCGGGCGCTGGCGCTGTACGACCTGGGCGCGTACGAACGGGCCCTGGCCGACCTGGACATCGCGATCCCGGCGCTCGCCGACGAGGACCCCGACCTGCTCTACCGGCGCGGCGCCGTACGCCTCGCGCTCGGCGAGACGGACGGCGCCTTCGCCGACTGGCGCGACCACCTGGCGGCCTACGGGGAGGGCGAGGCGTCGCCCTTCGTGGAGGAGATCGCCGAGCGGATGCGGGAGTTCGTGCCCGGCGACGGGGAGTCCGCGACGGTCGGCCGGGAGTCGGTACCGAGCGGCCGGGAGGGCGCGGCGTGACCGCGTCCGCCGAGGCGCCCGCCTCCGTACCGGAGTTGGAGGCGGGTGTGGGGCCCGGGCTCTACCGGGCGGTGATGCGGCAGCACGCGAAGGGCGTCGCCGTCATCACCGCGGGCGAGGACGCCGGGCCGCCGGTCGGCTTCTGCGCCACCTCGCTGACGTCGGTCTCCCTCGACCCGCCGCTGGTCTCCTTCACCGTCGGCCTGCAAGCGGCGTCCTTCACCGCCGTGGAGAGCGCCCGCCATGTCGCCGTCCACCTGCTCGCCGAGGGCCAGGAGGACACCGCCCGGCGCTTCGCCCACGGCGGGGCCGCGAAATTCGGGGCGGCCACCGCCTGGCACCGGGGGCCGCGCGGCCTGCCCGTGCTGGACGACGTCCTCGCCGCGCTGATCGTCTCCCTCGTCCAGCTCGTGCCGGTCGGCGACCACGCCCTGGCCATCGGCCGGGTCGTCGAGGCCACCCACGCCCCCTCCCCCGCCCGGCCGTTGATCCACCACGACGGCGCATTCGTCCATCTGGCTCTTCCCTAGGGCGTGTTGACGGCCCGGCGGGACGAGGCCGCGGGCTCCCCGTCCACCGTTCGGTGGACAGCGGAGTACCCGTACGGTCGTCCCGCCGGGCCGTCCGCCCGGTCGACCGGCTCGGCGCCCGGCCGGAGCGCCCCCGGCTGTCCGAGCGCGATGCGGTACGGATTCTGCGAACCCCTCTTCCGCGTCGCCGACTTGACGGGGGGTCAGCCGGTGGCGGTCACCGGCGCCATCTTGTCGGCGATCCCCGGATTCTTCGCGAGCCACTTCTTGACGCCCGCCGCCGTGTTGTCCTGGCCGGCGGACTGGATGTCGGCCTCCAGGGAGCTGAGCTGCTCCTCGGTGAGGTGGAAGTCCTTCATCCAGGCGGTGACCTGCGGCAGCTTGTCCGCCCGGCCCTTGTTGGCCAGATTGTGGATGGAGTCCGCCTTGCCCCACAGGCCCTTGGGGTCGGCGAGCTTGGTCAGCTCGTACGTGCTGTAGGCCCAGTGCGGGGACCACAGGACGACGGCGACCGGCTTGTGCTGCGCGTAGTCCCGCTTCAGCTCGGCGAGCATGGCGGAGGTGGAGCTGCTGACGACCTTGTACTCGCTGTCGAGGCCGTAGCCCTTGAGCACCGTGGAGTTGAGCAGCTTCATCTCGCCCGCGCCCGGCTCGATGCCGATGATCTTGCCGCCGAACTCCTTGCCCCGGCCCTTGAGATCGGCCATGGACGAGACGCCCTTGACGTAGGACGGGACGGAGACCTCCAGGGACGTCTGGTCGTACCACTTGCCGAGGTCGGCGTAGTCCTTGCCGTACTGCTGGAGGTAGGACGCGTGCGTGGTGGGCAGCCAGGCGTCGGTGAGGTAGTCGAAGTTGCCGGTGGACAGGCCGGTGAAGGCGGCACCGGGGTCGTAGGTGTTGACCTGGGCCTTGTAGCCGCGCGAGTCCAGGACTTCCTTCCACAGGTTGGCCGACGCGATGGACTCGTCCCAGTTGAAGGAGCCGATCTTGACCGTCCGGCCCTTGCCGACGTCCGCCGAACCGGCCGTCGCGGGGCCGTCGTCGGAGTCGCCGCCGAAGATGCCGGTGCCGCAGGCGATCAGGGCGAGCGCGACGACGGCGGACAGGCCGACGGCGGGGCGCGGGCGGTAGCGCAGCACGCTCAGGCCGCGCGTCGGGAGCTTCGCGCGGGCCAGCGCGAGGGCGCGGCGGCCCAGCGGCGAGACCTGGTCGCCGAGCGCGCCGGTGATCCGGTCGAGGTAGATGGCCAGGATGACCACCGCGATGCCGCCCTCGAAGCCGAGGCCGATGTTGACCTGGCTGATCGCGCCGAAGACGGTCGAGCCGAGCCCTTCGGCGCCGACCATGCCGCCGATGACGACCATCGACAGCGTCAGCATGATGACCTGGTTGACGCCCGCCATGATGGTCGGCAGCGCCAGCGGCAACTGCACGCGCATCAGCGTGCGGCCCGGCGACGTACCGAACGCGTCGGCGGCCTCGACCAGTTCCTCGTCCACCTGCCGGATGCCCAGCTCGGTCATCCGGACGCCGACCGGCATCGCGAAGACGATGCAGGCGATGACGGCCGGGACCGTGCCGAGGCTGAAGAAGATGATCGCCGGGATCAGGTACACGAAGGCGGGCAGCGTCTGCATGACGTCGAGCACCGGCCGGACGACCATGCTCGCGGTCCGGCTGCGTGCCGCCCAGATGCCCAGCGGCACCGCGAGCAGCAGGGCCACGACACCGGAGACGACGACCAGGGACAGCGACTGCATCGCCTCGTCCCACTGCGCGATGGAGTCGATCAACGCGAAGCCGAGGAAGGCGAGTACGCCCGCCGGGAGGCCGCGCATCCACAGCGCGATCACCGCGAGGATGGCCGCCATGAGCAGCGGCGGCGGGCCGCCGAGCACCCATTCCACGCCGTCGTACATGTGGTTGACGACGCTGCTGATCGCGTCGAAGAGCCAGGAGAGGTGGTCCGTCAGCCAATTGACGGCGTCCTCCGCCCAGTTACCGAGGTGAATCCTAGGCACGGGCGGCCTCCTTCCCCTCGAAGGACCCGGATTCGACGGAGCCGGAATCGACGGAGCCGGATTCGGGCGCGGAATCGACGGTCCCGGCTTCGGGCGCGGTCTCGTCCTCGTGGTCGCCGAGCGCCGCGAGCAGCGCCACGCGCGGGATCACTCCGGTGAGCCGCCCGTCGTCGTCCACGACGGCCAGCGGCAGCTTCGTCCGCGAGGCGGGCGTGAGCAGGCCGGACAGCGGGGTGTCGGCCTGGGTCGTCACGCAGTCGGTGTCCATGAGGTCGCGCACGGTGCCATCGTTGTCAGCCTGCGTGCAGCTGACCTCGGTGACCGTGCCGACCAGCTTGCGACCGCCCTCGGCCCCGCCCTCGACGACGAAGGCGGCGGACGCGTGGTCGTCGCGCAGGACGCTCATCGCGGCGCGCGGCCCGTCGTCCGGGCTGACCATCACGCGCGGTTCCTCCATGATCGAGGCGGCGGTGAGCACACGGGAGCGGTCGACGTCCTGCACGAAGCTGGCCACGTAGTCGTCGGCCGGTTCGGTGAGGATGTCCTGCGCGGTGCCGATCTGGACGATCCGGCCGTCGCGCATGACGGCGATACGGTCGCCGAGCCGCATGGCCTCGTTCAGGTCGTGGGTGATGAAGACGATGGTCTTGCGCAGCCGCTGCTGGAGTTCGAGGAGCTGGTCCTGCATGTCGCGGCGGATGAGCGGGTCCAGCGCGGAGAACGACTCGTCCATCAGCAGCAGTTCGGCGTCGGTGGCCAGCGCGCGGGCCAGGCCGACGCGCTGCTGCATACCGCCGGACAGCTCGTCGGGCCAGGACTTCTCCCAGCCGCTGAGGCCGGTCATCGCCAGCGCCTCGGCGGCCTTGGCCTCGCGCTCCTCGCGCGGGCGGCCCTGGACTTCGAGGCCGTAGGCGGCGTTCTCCAGCACGCTGCGGTGCGGGAAGAGCGCGAAGTGCTGGAAGACCATGCTGATCCTGCGGGAGCGCAGGTCGCGCAGGGCCTTCGCGGACAGGGCCGTGAGGTCCCGCCCGTCGAACAGCACCCTGCCCGAGGTGGGCTCCAGCAGACCGTTCAGCATGCGCAGCAGGGTGGACTTGCCCGATCCCGACAGGCCCATCACGACGAATATCTCGCCGGGTTCCACGGTGAAGGAGGCGTCGACGACCGCCGCGGTCGTCCCTTCCTCCCTCAGTTTCTCGCGGTCGGCGCCTTCCTGAAGCCGACGTACTCCTTCCTTCGGCCTTCTGCCGAAGATCTTGCTTACGTGCTCGACGACGAGCTGTGTCACGGTGGCCTTTCGGGGCAGGGGACAGAGCGGAGCCGAACCTTCCGACTCCGCGTCGCCGCCTACCCGAGGTCACACGCAGCGCAAACAAGACGGCTTAAATCGGTCCCCTATGCCCGATTTGATGTCGCTTTGCGGGGCAGCTCATTGTGACCGGATCGTGTCCAAGAACGCAGGGGACTCGTCAGCCCCGCCTGACACTCAGGCCCCGTGCGGCGCACTGGCGGCGTCCGTCTCCGTCATCGTGTCCGTCTCGACCGCCGCGTCAGGCTCCGCGTCCGTCCCGGCCGCCGCGCCTGTCCCGGCCGCCGCGTCCGGCTCCGCGTCCGGCTTCAGGGTGCCCGCCGCGACGCTCGCGATGACACAGAAGGCGACCGGCAGGGCGAAGGTGGCGTTCAGCGGCATGAAGTGGGTGAGCGGGCCGATGACGGCCGGGCCCGCGAGCATGCCGAGGTAGCCGAGGCCCGCCACGCGGGAGACGTTGGCGCCCGCCGCGTCCTTGTCCGCGTGGCCGGCGGCGCTGAAGAGCTGCGGGATGCAGCCGGACAGGCCGATACCGAAGACCGTCCAGCCGATGAGGGCCAGCGGGACGCTGTTGGACAGCGCGGCCGTGGCGAGACCGACGGCGCCGAGGGCGGAGCCGTACCGCAGGACCGCGACCGTGCCGACGCGGGCGGCGACCGAGTCGGTCAGGAAGCGGCCGACGGTCATCGCGGTGGCGAACGCGCCGTACGCGAGGGCGGCGGTGGCCTGCGGGGCGTCGAGGACGTCGCGCAGGTGGAGCACGCTCCAGTCGTTGGCGACGCCTTCGCTGAGCATGAGCATCAGGGCGAGGGCGGCGAGGATCCAGATGCGGGAGGGGGTCTTGCGCGCGGACTTGGCCGCCGCCTTGGGCGTATCCGTGGCCGTATCCGTATCCGTACCCGTACCCGTGGCCGTCGCCGCGCCCGTGGCCGTATCCGTGGCCGCGCTCGCGTCCGCCCGCTCGGCCACTTCCTTGGGGAGCAGCGCCGGGGCGGCCAGGGCCATGACGGCGAGGCCGACCAGGGCCGCGGCGCCGAGGGTGACCGCCGGGCTCCAGCCGAGCTTCAAGGTGAGCGCGCCGAGCAGGGAGGCGATGACGCCGCCGACCGAGAAGACGGCGTGGAAGGCGGACATGATGGGCCGCGCGTATCCGTGCTCGACCTGGACGGCGTGGGTGTTCATGCTGACGTCGAGGGAGCCGTTGCCGAAGCCGAAGACGAACAGGGCGGCGGCCAGCGCCCACGGGTTGGTGGCCAGGCCCGGCAGGACGACGGCCGCGGCGCACAGCGTGGCGCTCGCGGGTACGACCTTGCGGGAGCCGATCCGGTCGGTGAGGGGCCCGGCGAGCTGCATGCCGATGAAGGCGCCCCCGCCGAGCAGCAGAAGGAGCCAGCCGAGCACGGCGTGGCTGATGCCCACGCGGTGTTCGATGGCGGGAATGTGCACGATCCACATGCCCAGGACGAAGCCGTTGAGAGCGAAGAAGGCGAAGGTGGCCAGCCGTCCGGCCCGCAGGGATCTCTCCATGGTTCGAACGTAACGAACAGATTCTCTGTTTGTAAAGTTGCAATCCGAACATCTCGGGTGTTCGATTGCGTCATGGCGAGTACGGCGGGCGGTACTGAGGGAACGGGCGGCGCGGCGCACGCCGGGGCGGCGGAACGGCTGCGGCGGATCGCGGAGGCCGTGCGCGAGGCGGGCCGGATGAGCGTCGCGGACCTGGCGGAACTCACCGACACCTCCGAGATGACGATCCGCCGCGATCTGGAGGCGCTGGCCGAGCAGGGCGTCATCGAGCGCTACCGGGGCGGCGCCCGGAGCCTGCTGCTGCGCGGCGAGGAGCCGCCGTTCGCGCTGCGCGCGCAGGACGGGAGCGACGCGAAGCGGCGGATCGCCGCCGCCGTCGCGCAGATGCTCACCGACGGCGAGTCCGTCGTGCTCGACAGCGGCACCACATGTCTTGAGGTCGCGCGCGCCCTGGAACACCGGCGCCTGACCGTCATGCCGCTGTCCCTCCACGCGGCCAACGCCCTCACCGGCGCCGCCCACGTCAAGCTGCTGCTGCCGGGAGGCGAGCCCCGCCCCGGCGAACTCGCCCTCACCGGACCGCTCACCGAGGCGTCGCTCGCCTCCCTGCGCTTCGACACCGCCGTCATCGGCTGCTGCGGCCTCACCGCGGCCGACGGCCTCACCGCCTACGACCTCGCCGACGCCGCCGTCAAGCGCGCCGCGATCTCCGCCGCCCGCAGGGTCATCGCCGTCGCCGACGCGGCCAAGTTCTCCCGTACGGCGCTGGCGTTCGTCGCCGCGCCGACCGCCCTCGACGCCGTCGTCACGGACGGCGCGGCCCCCGCCGAGGAGACGGAAGCCCTCGCGGCGGCCGGAGTCACGGTCCACACCGTCTGAGACGTGTCCCTCGGGGGCCCTTCCCGCCTCCCGCGAACGGCGCGCGGGCAGGGGGCGCGCCGGGGTGAAACCTTGTGACGGGGGGATCACCCGAACCCGTGAAGGGTGGGGAAAACGCCTGGCGGCGGCGTTGTGGCGGCGGCCTGAGGTGATCGCGGGGGCGCGCGCCCCTTCCCGCCTCGGCCGGCAGGTTTGCACCACTCGCGGCGCGAAGTCGCCCCCCGCGCGCCGTACCGGGACGGCGCCCCGGGCTGTTTCGCTGGTTCCCGTGCGGTGGGCCGTCCGGTCCCGGGGCCGTTCGGTCCCGCGGGCCGTCCGGTCCGCGACCGGCCTGTGCGCACAGCTCTGTTCCCCGTCCCGGAGGCAAAGTGCCCGCTTCGGAAAGCACCATCAGCCCCACGACCGACGAGCCGCCGCCCGCCGCACCCGGCGACGGCGCGCGGCTCACCAGCCTCAGCACCCTGGGGGCGCGGCAACTCGCCACCACCACCAAGTCAGAACCGCAGATGCGCGGGATCAGCTCGCGCTGGCTGCTCAGGATGCTGCCCTGGGTGGACGTCCCGAGCGGCACCTACCGCGTCAACCGCAGGCTCCAACTCCACGTCGGCCAGGGCAGGGTGAGCTTCGACCAGAACGGCGCCGACGACGTCCGGGTGATCCCGGAGACGCTGACCGAACTCCCGGCGCTGCGCGGCTACCAGGACACGGACGTGCTGCGGGAACTGGCCGGCCGCTACGAGGTCCGCCAAGTGCGCGCCGGAGAAGCGCTGTTCACGGCAGGGCAGCCGATCACCGACACCTACCTCGTCGTCCACGGACGGCTGACCCGGTACACCGAGGGCAGGTACGGGGAGGAGGCGGTCACCGGAGTCGTCACCGACGGGGGCCAGTTGGGAGACGAGGCCATCGGCCAGGACGAGCCGCGGTGGACGTCCTCGGCGCGGGCCGACACCGCGGCCGTCCTGCTCACCGTCCCCTGGACCGTCGTCGCCGAAGTCGCCGGCCGCGTCCCCTCCTTCGCGGCGCACCTGGCCGCGTACGCCGAGCGGCAGCGGCGGCCGACGAACCGGCGCGGCGAGGCGGACGTCCCGACGCAGGCGGGGCACCGCGGCGAGCCGTCGATCCCCAGCGGCTACGTGGACTACGAACTGGCCCCGCGCGAGTACGAGTTGTCGCTGACCCAGACCACGCTGCGCGTGCACAGCAGGGTCGGGGACCTCTACAACGACCCGATGGACCAGACCCAGCAGCAGCTCAAGCTGACCATCGAGGAGATCCGCGAGCGCCAGGAGTGGGAGCTGGTCAACAACCGTGACTTCGGGCTGCTGCACAACACCGAGTACGACCAGCGGATCAGCACCTTCAGCGGGCCGCCGACACCGGACGACCTGGACGAGCTGCTGTCCATGCGGCGCGGCACCCGCTTCCTCATCGCCCACCCGAAGGCGATCACCGCCTTCTTCCGGCAGGTGAGCAAGCGCGGTCTGATGCCGGGCCTCGCCGACGTCAACGGGCACGCGGTGCCCGCCTGGCGCGGTGTGCCGCTGCTGCCCTGCGGCAAGATCCCGGTCACCGCGCACCACACCAGCAGCATCATCGCGCTGCGTACCGGTGAGGACGACCAGGGCGTGGTCGGCCTGCTCCCGACCGCGCTGCCGGATCAGCTCCAACCGGGCCTGAACATGCGCCGCATGGGGGTGAGCACGACGGCGGTCATCAGCTATCTGGTCACCGCCTACTACTCGATGGCGATCCTCGTGCCCGACGCGGTCGGCATCCTGGAGAACGTCCAGCTCGGCAGGACCGTCGAGTGACCGGGCCGAGCGTGGACCACGCGACGGGCGCGCCCCCGGACACGGACGTGTCGCGGGCGGCGGCCACCACGGTGGCCACCGTCACCCCCACCGTCCCCCGGCAACTGCCCGGTCCGCAGAACCTCACCCGGACGCTCAAGGCCCGGCGCACCGGGGCCGTTCCCGGTCTCAGGTACCAGCCCGCGCCGCCCGTGGACCAGGCGAAGGTCGACGAGGTGGACCGGCGGCTCGAGGAGTGGGCGCGCGGCCTCGACCTGTTCCCGCCCGCGTGGAACGGGGACTTCGCGGGATTCCAGTTCGGCCGGGCCGTGGTGCTCCAGCATCCGGGCGCCGCCGACCTCGAACGGCTCACCGTCGCGGGCGAGTTGCTGCTCGCCGAGAACCTGGTGGACTCCTGCTACTGCGAGGAGGAGGAAGGAAGAGGCGGTTCCCACCAGGGCCTCGGCGGGCCGCTGCTCATGGCCCAGTCGGCGATCGACCCGCACCACGGCACGCCCGAGTCCGAGGCACAGTGGCGGCTCGGCATGCAGGCGGACGGGCCCCTGCGCTCGTACCACTGGGCGATGAGGGACTACGCGGAGTTCGCCACCCCGAGCCAGACCACCCGCTTCATGCACGACATCGCCCGGCTGCACCTGGGCTATCTCGCCGAAGCGGCCTGGGCGGAGAAGCGTTTCGTCCCGCAGGTGTGGGAATACCTGGTGATGCGGCAGTTCAACAACTTCCGCCCCTGCCTGTCGATCATCGACGCGGTCGACGGGTACGAGCTGCCCGAGGCCGTCTACGCGCGGCCGGAGATCCAGCGGATCACGGCGCTGGCCTGCAACGCGACGACCATCGTCAACGACCTCTACTCCTTCACCAAGGAGCTGGAGGGCGACCCGACGCACCTCAATCTGCCGCAGGTCGTGGCCGCCAACGAGGGATGCGGCCTCAAGGCGGCCTATCTGGAGAGCGTCGAGATCCACAACCGGATCATGGGCTCCTTCGAGGAGGAGGCCGCCGCCGCGTCGGCGACGTCACCGCTGGTCGCGCGGTACGCACGCGGGCTGTCGGACTGGGTGGCCGGCAACCACGAATGGCACGCGACCAACACCCACCGATACCGCCTGCCCAACTACTGGTAGGCGCAGGCCGCTTCACCCGCTCCACGGCACGATGACCGATCCCAGTACCAAGAGGAGTCAGCGTTGACCATTTCGCACCCCGGCGTCGCCAAGGCACCGGTTCCGGCCCAGTCCACGTACCAGACCCGCGTCGCGGACTACTGGAACGCCGAACAGAATCCGGTCAACCTCGAACTCGGCAGGATCGACGACCTGTACCACCACCACTACGGTGTCGGCGACGTGGACTGGTCCGTACTCGACGAGACGGACCCCGCCAGGCGCCGGGATCTGATCACCACGGAACTGCACCGGCTCGAACACGCCCAGGCCGAACTCCTCGCCAAGCACCTGGGCCCGCTGAGCCCCGAGGACCGGGTCTTCGACGCCGGCTGCGGGCGCGGCGGCGGCAGCGTCACCGCGAATCTGCGCTACCAGTGCCACGCCGACGGCGTCACGCTCTCCACCAAGCAGGCCGACTTCGCCAATGAGCAGGCGCGGGCGCGCGGTATCGACGGCAAGGTCCGCTACCACCACCGCAACATGCTCGACACCGGCTTCCAGACCGGCGGTTACGCCGCGTCGTGGAACAACGAGTCGACGATGTATGTGGAGTTGGACCTGCTCTTCGCCGAGCACGCCCGGCTGCTGCGCCGCGGCGGTCGCTACGTCGTCATCACCGGTTGCTACAACGACACGTACGGGCGCGCGTCCCGCGAGGTGTCCCTGATCAACGCCCACTACATCTGCGACATCCACCCGCGCTCGGCGTACTTCCAGGCGATGGCCAAGCACCGGCTGGTGCCCACCCACGTCGAGGACCTGACGGCCGCGACCATCCCGTACTGGGAACTGCGCAAGTCCGCGGACCACTTGGTCACCGGAGTCGAGGACGCCTTCCTGACCGCGTACAAGAACGGCAGCTTCCAGTACCTGATGATCGTCGCCGACCGCGTCTGACCTTCGGCGCGCGAGACCTCCGGGGGGACCCCGGCTCGGACCAACACGAGCCGGGGTTCCGGGGGTCAGTGGCGGCGCGGCGGAAGGGGGGCGGACAGGCCCGTACCGAACAGGCGGTGGTCGACCTCGTCCAGGGCCAGGCGCAGGGCGCCCAGGGCCACGCCCTCGTCGGCGAGCGTGGAGGCCCGGATCTCGGGGAGGCGCAGGCACAGGCGACGCAGATCGCGTTCGCTCCACGAGCGGGGGGGTGCTGCGGCGCGTGCACGGCGGGGCGCTGCCGCTCGCCACGATCGAGTCGCCGCACGTGGACACGGTGTTCCTGGCCGTACACGGCGTCCAGCCGGCCGATTCACCGCCGCGAGCGAGCCGGAGGCCGACATCGGGCGGCCCCTGATCGCCGCCGCACGGCGAACCGTCGTGCTCCCCGACTGATCCTGGCCGGCGACCCATCCGCGGCCGGAGCGGCTCCGAATACGGGGCAGGAGAGCGTCTCCGTGTGGTCGTCGTACGGGAAGGACCGGGCCTGCCGCTTACCTCCACTGAGCTGTGGAGGTGTCGTTTCCGGACCGCGGGATCTGCTGAATTTCTGCGCATTCAGCCCGCGTCCGGAATTTGTCGTGCCCGAATACCGGGACGCTCCCGATGAGCTTTGTGGTGCGTGAGTGAATTACTCGCGAGTAAAAGGATCACCGTAATGATCATCACCACTCTCGCCGCGCTGACCAGCATGTTTGATCGCAGCGGGCATATTCGGGATTCACTCCGTGTCCGAGATTGAACGGAAAGTGAGAGGGCTTGTCAGTTTCGTTCAAGTGTGCTGATATTCGGGCTGGATTCCTTTCGCTCCGAGGCGCTGCGGAGTCGGCTTCCTCAGGGGGGAGGCCGATTTCGCGGAAGCGGGCACCAGCCCGTGACGCCCCGGTCCCGGTCGTCCGGGCGGCGGTCGTCACCGCCGCGCGGGCGCCGTTCCCCTTCCAACCCGTGAGCGGTCCATGTCGCAGAACTTCTTCGAGCCCCGCACACCGGTACGGCGGCCACGGCCGCCGGGACCGGCGCTCGGCCTGCCGCCCGGCCTGGTGCCGGGGCTCGAACCCGCGGCCCGGGAGGGGAAGGCCGCGGGACCGTCCGGGGGCGGGGGGCCGTCGGGGCCTGGTGAACCTCCCAGACCCGGCGGCCCCGACGAGCCGTCCTGGCTCCGGATCTACTGGAACACCCTGCGGTCCTTCGTCCGGCGCCACCTCGGGCTGAGGCCGAAGGCGCCGGCCGCGCCCGGCGAACAGGCCGCCCGGCGGCACCGGGGCCGGGCGCTCGCGGTCACCGTGCTCGTCCTGGCGGTGGTGTCCGCGGCGGCCGTGGTCGTCCTGCGCGACCGCGGCGGCTCCGGGACCGGGACCGAGGGCTCCGACCGGCCGACGGCGGCCGTCGATCCGAAGGCGTCCGCGTCCGGGTCGTCGTCCGGGTCGTCTTCCGCGTCGGTCTCCCCGTCCACGCCGCCGCCGATCCGCGACGCCGTCGCGACCTGGGTGGCCGGGCACATCGGCCCCACCCACGTCGTCGCCTGCGACGTCGCCGTCTGCGCCGCGCTCGTGTCGCACGGCTTCCCCGCGGGCTCCACCCTCACCGTCACCTCCTCTCCGCAGCAGCTGCTCGGCGCCGATGTCGCCGTCGTCACCGGCCCGTTGCGCGCGATGGCGGGGGACGCGCTACGGGATCTGACCGGCCCGCAGCCGCTCGCCGTGTTCGGCGGGGATGAGGGTGACGGGGCCGGGGCGGGTGACGAGGCGGGTGACGGGCCCGGCAGCGGCAGCGGGACGGACGCGGCGGCCGACGCGCAGCGCGCCGAGGTGCTGCCGATCGCCCACGCCGGGCGTACGGCGTACGAGCGCGTGGCCGCCGCGGACCGCGCGGAGCGGCGCTTCTCGGGGGCGGCGCTCGCCGCCAACCAGCGGATCACCTTCCAGGGCGGCACACGCGCGCTTCTGACGAGTGGTCATGTCGACCTGCGCGTCTGCGCGTTGCTCGCCGTCCTCAGCAGCGGTCACACCCTCACCGTCGCGTCCTTCGACGCGCCCGCGCCCGGCGCCGGTGCCGACGTCCCGCGCGGCGGCGTGGCGATCTCGCGCGTGGACGGCGCCCCGGCCACGGGGAGCGGACCGCAGGCCGCCGCGCTGCGCGCCCTCGTCGACGCCCAGCAGCCGCCCTACCGCCCGCTGCGGACCGCGGCGCGTACCGGCGGCGCCGGAACCCCCGCCGTCCTGACCGTGCTGTACGACCAGCCCGCGCCCGACGGCCTCGTCAGCGCCAACTCCCCGTCGTGAACGCCGCATCGCCCCCGCCCGGCCCGCCCTCCGGGCCCGGCCCGAACCCGGACCTCGACCGTGAACGCCGAAGCCGACCCCGTACCGGCCCCCGGCTCGACCGTGAACGCCGGACCGACCGGCCCACCCTGTTGGGCGGCCCGACCCCAACCCGACCCGACACAGGCCCCGCCCCAGGCCCCGCCCCCGAACCCCGAGCCGACCGGCACACCCGCCCGTCAGACGGCCCGGCCCCGCCCCGCACCGACACACGCCCAGACCGCGCCCCCGCCCCCGACCCCGACCCCGACCCACTCCTGAACGCCGGACCAATCGGCGCATCCGCCCGTCAGAAGGACTTCGCATGAGGCTTTTCCCGCGGGCGACCGCGCGCACCGGATCGTCGTCCAGACCGTCGTCCAGATCCTCGGCGCGGGCCGCCGCGCTCGGCGCCGCCGCCGTTCTCACGCTCAGCGCCGCGGTGCTGGCGGGCCCGGCCGCGGCCGGTGCGTCGGCGGCTCCCGCCTGGTCCGGCGGCTGGCTGCGGCTGGCGCACTTCTCGCCCGGTACGCCGCCGGTGGACGTCTACCTCTACCCCTTCGGCGGATCGAAGGCCGCGATGGTGCTCAAGAGCGTGTCGTACGGGCACGCTTCGCCGTACGAGTCTGTCGCCACCGGCCAGTACACGGTCGCGATGCGCAAGGCGGGCGACCCGGCGTCGGTGTCGCCGGTCATCTCCTCGACCGTACGGGTCGTGCAGGGCCGCGCGTACACCGTCGCCGGGCTCGGCCCGAACTCGGCGCTGCAACTGCGCACGCTCTCCGACCAGTTGTCGGCCCCGCAGGGCCAGGCCGCGGTACGGGTCATCCAGGCGTCGCTGAGCCAGCCCGCCGTCGCGGTCCACGTGGCCGCGCTGAACCAGGGTTCGCTGCGCTTCCCCGCCTCGACCCCGTACCGCACGGTGTCCGCGGGCAGCACGACCGTACGGGTCTCGGCCGGGGCCGCGACGACCTCCCGTACCGTCCAACTGACCGGCCGCAGCACGCACACGCTGGTCGTCCTGTCCTCCACCGGCTCCGCGCCCGGCCTGCTCGACCTCACCGACTCCGCGGGGCCGAGCCGTCAACCCCACGGCGGCGTGGACGCGGGCTTCGGCGGTCTCGACCAGCGGAAGGCGGCGGCCGAGGGCTCCCGTACGCCCCAACTGGTCGGCTGGGGAGCCGCCTTGGTCATCGGTTCCGGCCTGCTGGTGCTGTCGGTACGCCGACTGCGGCGCGGCTGAGCGGCGTCATGGCGCCGCGACACGCACGGCCCCGGCCGCGTCATCGGGGAGCGGCCGGGGCGCTCGCCGTCCTCGGAGCGGTGACGGTCGCGGGCGGCGCCGTCGGCCTCGCCGCGAATCTGGGGACGCGGCCGGGCTCCGGCCACGCGCGCGCCGCCGTCGGGGCGGTCGCCCCGGAGCCGGGCCGGGTCGTCAGCCGGCCCGTGGCCCCGACGGAGCCGACCGCCGCCCGGCCCCGCGCGCTCGCCATCCCGGCCATCGACGTCGACACCCCGCTCGAACCGCTCGGCCTGACCCCTTCCGGCGCCCTGGACACCCCCTCGCGGCCGAGCCGGGCGGGCTGGTTCGACGCGGGTCCGGTCCCCGGTGCCCCCGGCCCCGCCGTGCTCGTCGGCCACGTCGACTCCCCCGGCGGCCCCGCCGTCTTCTCCCGTCTCTCACTCCTGCGGGTCAACGACATCATCCGCGTCGCCCTCGACGACAACCGGACCGTCCGCTTCCAGGTGACGTCCGTCCGGAGCTACGCCAAGGACGCGTTCCCCACCGAGGCCGTCTACGCCCCGCGCCCCGACCCCCAACTCCGCCTGATCACCTGCGGCGGCCGTTTCACCGGCCACACCTACCTCGACAACATCGTCGTCTTCGCCCGCCTCCTGCCCTGAGGCCGCCCGCCTCGTCCCCCGCGACACAGCGCGCCGTGAGGATTCCGAATGCGTTTCGCGGGAGCGGTCTGACATTCCCGCAACGCCGTTCCGGATAGCCGTACTTCGCGGAAAACGGAATGCCACGCCTTACTTGCAGCGTGAATCAAGTTGAATCCGGAATTCCGCGCCTGAGGGCCGTTTCCCGGATCTGATTCAAGCCGCATACCGCCGAGAACGCGCCAAGCCTCGGTACGGGATTCGAGGTCGGCCGGATCCGCGCCTATCGTCGGCCGGGTTGCCGCGGACCACCCGGCACCGGCACGGGGGAGCACACATGCGTGGGATCAGAAGACCGCCCATCGGCGCAGCGCAGCACGTGAGACGGTACGGGCCCGCAGCGGCGACCGCCTGACGCGTCGCCGCGCGCACCGGCGCCCGCCCGCCCGCGCCGGGCGTCCACGTACCCCGTACCGCCCGAAATCCGGCCCGCGGCCGGACATCGCGCGGTGCGGAATTCCCGCTTCCCATTCGCCTGCCGACCACCGCCGTCGCCGCCCGCTGACGCCGGTGGATTCAGGCATGGGCGGACCGTTCCGACCCGCCCGCGACAGGCAATTCCCGGAGCGCAATTTCATGGTTGCCAGTGCAACTGAATGTGTGCCAGGGTTCTGCCTCGTCCGATCAAGCCCACGAGAAAGCGGAGTTCATTCATGAACAAGAAAACCGGAATTAAGGTCGCCGTCGCCGCTGTCGCCCTCAGCTTCGCCGCCGCCACGCCGGCCCTGGCCACCTCGGTCGACGTCGGCGGCGGCAAGTGGAGCTACGACCACGGCGCCAACACCGCGTGGTCGAACTACAAGCACCCGACGAACAAGCACGCGTCGTCGGTGAAGATCGGCACCGTCGTGTTCGGCAGCGGCTGCACGGCCAAGGGCGTATGGTCCCTGGCCTCCGCGGGGCTGAACGGCAACTCGGTCAGCTACTACTACAACCCGTCCTGCTGACCCTCCGTCAGCGAGGGGGCCGGTCATGGCTGACCGGCCGGGCGGTACCGGTCGGGCGGTAGCGGTCGGGCGGTAGCCGCCGGGTGGTAACGGCCGGGTGGTAACGGCCGGGTGGTAACGGCCGGGTGATCCGGCGCGGTTGTGGAGGCGGGGACGTCACCGCCTCCACGGCCGCTCGCCCCTCCCGCGCCCGCGCCCGCCGTGAGCCGTAGCCGTAAGCGGTAAGCGGTAAGCGGTAAGCCGTGAACAGCCGGTACACCGTACGTCGCCGTCACGCCGTCACGCCCGTCTGAATTCCCGAGCGCCCTCAACCGAGGAATCACCATGCTGCATCGCGGTATTCGAGTCGTCCACGCCGCCCTTCTGGCCTTCTCCGCCGTCTTGGCCTTCCTCTTCGTGCGCGGACTCGACGAGGACGGGGTGCTGGGCAACTCCGCCATGGTCGACGTGCTCGACTCCGACGGATCGACGAGCGCGCCCCACGTCGTCCAGGCCGTCGAGTCGTTCGCGGCGCGGCACGGGGTCGGGGTCGCGCGCGAGGTGCCCGACCTCAAGAACCCCGACACGGTCCGCCACCTGTACCTCGCGCCCGGCGGCACCGGTACGCGGACCGCGAAGTGGCTGGACCACGGCTACCCGGCGTTCAGCGAGAACTTCACCACCCGCGTGCACCCGCTCGCCGACGTCGGCCAACTCGACCCGCGCGGCACGTACTACGTCTTCGGGCCGGCGGGCGCCGCCGACGCCCTGCGGCTGGAGTTCACGCACCTCGGCATGACGGTCGAGGTCAGCCACCCGCTGTCCGCACGGGGGTTGATCGACCGGTACAAGAACGACTCGCTCTTCCGTTCCTTCTACGTCGTCGCCCTCGCGGCGCTGACGATGACCGGCGCGAGCGTGCTGCTCAACGCGCGGGCGTACGGCGTACTGCGCATGCAGGGCATGTCCTTCACCGGCATCCTGCTGCGCGACCTGCGGCGGCTCGCCGTCTTCTGGCCGCTGTCGGCCGCCGTCGTCGCGGCCGCGGTCCTCACCTTCCTCGGCCTCTACAACGGCCTCGCGTGGCTCGGCCTGTTCGCCGCCGTGGTCGCGGTCCTCGCCGTCCTGCTGGCCGCCGTCGTCCTGGCCGCGCACGCGGCGGCGCTCGCGCTGACGTTCAAGGTCGGCGTCCTGCCCGCGCTCAAGGGCGAACTCCCGTCCCGAGCCGCGTCCTTGAGCGTCTATCTGGTCCGTGTCCCGGCGCTGCTGCTCGCGCTCAGCATCGCCACCAACGCCACGCTCGCGAGCCGCGACGTTCTCACCCGTGAGGACAACCGGGACGCGTACCACGCGGTCGGCGACGCCGTGTCGATCCGGCTCAGCGGCGCATTCGCCATGCACATGGACCAGTTGAACCAGCACGTCGGGCCGTGGCTGCGCAGAGCCGACGCGCGGGGCGAGGTGATCGTGGCCGGGCGGCGGGACCTCCAGATGTCCGCGCCCGGTGAGCACCTGCCCTCCGGCGAGATCCTCGTCGTCAACGACACCTACCTGGCACGGCAGCCGATGGTCGACCCGGCGGGGCGGCGCTACGCGTCGCAGGCCGGGAGCGCGACGGCCGCGGACGCCCGCGCGGTACGGCTGCTGATCCCCGACACGCTCGCGTCGGACACCCCCGCGATCACCAAGGCCGCCGAGGCGATCATCGACCCCGACCTCACCGGGCGCGTCCCCATGAAGGTCTCGGCGACCCGCGGCGGCCAGCGCGTCTTCGGCTACAACACCGGTGAGTACTCCTACCGTTCGGGCCACGACGCGGCCGAGGACCGTTCCATGGTGCGCGACCCGGTCGTCATCGTCGTCCCCAACGGATCGCGCTTCCTCACCGACGACGCCTACACCGCCATCGCGACACAGGCCGGAGTCGTCTTCCCCGACCCCGCCGACGTGACGGCGGGCATCCGCGCGGAACACCTCCAGGACTACGTGAACTCCATGAGTCCGGTGGGCGAGAAGACCGCCCTCGACCTCAGGAAGGCGCTCACCGAACTCCGGGTCCAGATCTTCAACCTGGTCATCGCCGCGATGGTGCTCCTCATCGCCGCGGTCGGCGTCTGCCTCATCTACGCCCGCAAGAACGCGCAGAGCATCTTCGCCCAGCACGTCAGCGGCTGGCGGTACGTCGCCTCGCACCGCTTCCTCCTGGCCGTCGAGGTGGCCATCGCGGTGATCTTCGCGACCCGGGTGCCGTTCCAGGCGTGGCAACAGCGCCAGCACCTGCGGCAGTTGGCCGCCGCCGGTGAGCCCGCGACCTTCGAGCCGACCCGGCTGACCGCGCTCGACCTCGGTGTCATCAGCGGTCTGGTCGTCTTCGAACTGGCCGCCGTGCTGCTCGCCCTCGCCTACTTCCACCGCCGCATCGTGAAGGAGGGCGCGACCGGGACCTGAGCCGGCCGCGCCCACGGAATTCCTCCACCGAGCAGGAGTGTGCCTGTCATGACGAAGCTGATCGAGATCGAGAGTCTTTCGAAGTCCTATGGTTCCCGCACGTTGTGGGACAACGTCAACCTCACCGTGGAGCGCGGCGAGATGCTGGCTCTCGTCGGTCCCAGCGGATCGGGAAAGTCGACCCTCCTCAACTGCCTCGGACTGCTCGACCGCCCGACGTCCGGTGCCATCCGGTACGAGGGGAAGGACATCACGCGGTTCGGCCGCCGCGACATCCGGCAATTCCGCCGTGACACCCTTGGATATCTCTTCCAGCACTACGCGCTCATCGAGAGCGAGACCGTCGAGCAGAATCTCGAAGTCGCGGCCAGGCCGCGGCCGTTGCTGCGCGGCAAGGCAGGGCCCGCGATCGCCGAGGCCCTGGAGCGGGTCGGCCTCGCGGGGCGCGGCAAGGAGACGGTCCATCACCTCAGCGGCGGTGAGCAGCAGCGGGTCGCGCTGGCGCGCGTGCTCGTCCAGCGCTCGGCGCTGGTGCTGGCGGACGAGCCGACGGGCGCGCTCGACGACGCCAACTCGGCCGTGGTGGTGGACATTCTGCGGGAGCTGAGCCGGTCGGGGTGCGCGGTGGTGATCGCCACGCACGACGCGGGCGTGCGGGACCGCTGCGACAACGTGTTCGCGGTGGGGAGGGGCGCGGGGGCCGCACCGGGGGCAGGGGCCGCACCAGGGGCAGGGGCGGCACCGGCATCCCCCCGGCAGGCCGCACCCGCGCCCGCATCGACCGCCGCATCGACCGCCGCGCCGAACAACGTACCGAACAACGCGCCGAACACGGCGCCGAACAACGTTCCGGCCACCGTGCCGACGGCCATTTCGAGCGGTGCGCGCGCGGAGAAATGACGTTCCGAAAGTCCTTCGCGCGCGCCGGAGTAGGATGCGTGTCACCGCCATCAGTGGGTGTCGATCACGCTTCCTCCAGGCGGTTCACAATTC
Source organism: Streptomyces sp. NPDC088197 (assembly GCF_044741185.1). Classification (NCBI taxonomy): domain Bacteria; kingdom Bacillati; phylum Actinomycetota; class Actinomycetes; order Kitasatosporales; family Streptomycetaceae; genus Streptomyces; species Streptomyces sp. NPDC088197. The sequence goes on along the minus strand of NZ_JBIUSD010000009.1, from coordinate 57,884 downwards.
AACAAACTGCCTCGGGTGCCTCTTTGACGTCCACCGACAGCAAATCCCGCTCGATACAAAGCCGTTCGGGATTCAAAGCAACCATCACGGCCTCTCGGGCATCTTTACCGAGTCGGGCGATGCTGATCTGGCTGATTCCGCCGCTGTGGACTCTCGCCCTCGGCCTCTGGGGACTCTCCCGGCAGCACACCGTCTGGCGTGACGAGGCGGCCACCTGGCAGGTGGCCGGGCGGTCGACCCCCGAGATCCTGCGCATGCTGCACCACGTGGACGTCGTGCACGGTCTCTACTACCTGCTGATGCACGCCCTGTTCAGCGTGTTCGGACCCCACACGACCACGCTGCGGCTGCCTTCGGTGCTGGCCGGCGCGGTGGCGGCCACCTGCGTCGCGCTCATCGGGCGGCGGCTGGCCGGTCTCGCCGCGGGCCTCGCGGGCGGGCTGGCCTTCGGGCTGCTGCCCGCCGTGCAGTTCTACCTCCAGGAGGGGCGGCCGTACGCGCTGGTCGCCGCCGGGGCCGGGGTGTCGACCCTGCTGCTGGTCGCCGCGCTCCAGGAGGACACCGGACCGCGCCGCCGCGCGTGGCGCTGGGCGGGATACGGCGGCGCCGTCCTCGTCTGCGGGCTGCTGAACTGGTTCTCGCTCCTGATCCTCCCCGCGCACCTGGCCACACTGCTCTGGTCCCGGGCCGCCGACCGCCGTACGTGGGCCGCCTGGACGGCCGCCTCCGCCGTCGCCGTCCTGGCCGTCACTCCGCTGGCCCTCTTCAGCCGGGGCCAGTCGGCGCAGGTGTCCTGGATTCCGCCGCTGACCTGGCACATGCTGATCGGGCCCGGGGTGCTGGTGCTGATCGGCGGCGTCTGCGCGGCGGTGTCCGGCCGCCCTATCGCGGGCCGCGCCTGTACGGACGTCTTACGTATCGCCCCACCTCGTACCGGCGCGCCTCGTATCGCCCCACCCCGGTCCGACGCGCCTCGTACGGACGCGCCTCGTACCGGCGCGCCTCGTACCGGCGCGCCTCGATCCGGCGCGCCTCGTACGGACGGGCCTCATGCGCACGCGCCTCGTACGGACGGGCCCCGTACGGACCGGCTGTCCGCCGCCGCCGTGGGGCTGCCGTTGCTCGCGGTGCCGCAACTCGGCCTGGTCTGCGTGTCGTTGTTCCAGCCGCTGTTCCTCGACCGCTATGTGCTCTTCAGCATGCTGGGCCTCGCGCTGCTCATCGGCGCGGCGATCGGCGCCGCGGTGCGCGCCGCCCGGCCCCGTTTCCCGCGCACGTCCGCGTGGATCGTCCCCGTGGCGGTCGCCCTCGCGACGGTGGCGCTGATCCCGCAGTCGCTCGCCGAGCGCTCGCCGAAGAGCCGGGTCGACGACGTCATGGCCGTGGCCTCCGACGTCCAGCGGCTCAAGCGCCCCGGCAACGCCGTCCTCTTCATCCCCTCCGCCCGCCGCGACACGGAATCCGTCTCCCCCGGCGCCTTCTCCGGCCTGCACGACATAGCGCTGACCGAGACCCCGGAGCGCTCCGGAACGCTGAAGGGCCTGGAGGCTGCCCCGGCCCGCATCCGTACGGCGATGCTCGCGCGGGACCGCATCCTGCTGGTCACCGACGTCCCCTGGATCGCCCGCCCCCTGACCGCGGCGCAGGACCGGATGAAGATGCGGGTCCTGCTGACGTACTTCACCCCGGTGGCCGATGTCCGCGTCCACGGACGGCGGTTGACGGTGTACGAACGCCTTCCCCGCCCCGCGCGCGCCGCCCGCTGAACCGTCCGGCCGCACCGTCCCGCTCACATCGACTCCCCGTCCGTCGCGGCCGACCCGGCGGCGAACATCGCCGATGTCTCCGCGTTCACCAGCCCCGACAAGCCGGACACGGCGACGCTGGCGCTGAACTCGTACCCGTTCCAGGCACCCGGCCCGGCCGTCGCGGCGGAGGGCCTTCACCCCAACTGCCGCTGTGCTCCGAGCCCTTCGGCGAACCACCGGGTCAGCGTCGTCGGGTGGGTGATCGCGGTGCCGACCACGACCGTGAAGGCTCCCGCGGCGAGGGCCGACCGGGCCTGGGCGGGGGTGTGGACACGGCCCTCGGCGACGACGGGGACCGACAGGTCCGCGCTGAGGCGGGCGACCAGGGCGAGGTCGGGACCGTCCGGGTGCGGGCCGCTGCCCGTATAGCCGGACAGCGTGGTGCCGACCAGGTCCGCGCCGAGGTCCGCCGCCGCGACGCCCTCCTCGTAGCTGGAGACGTCGGCCATGAGCAGGCGGCCCGCGCGGTGCACGGCCGTGACGGTACGTTCCAGGGTCTCGCCGCCGGGGCGCGGGCGGAAGGTGGCGTCGACCGCGACGATGTCCGCGCCGGTCGCGGCGACAGCGAGGGCGTGCCGCTCGGTCGGGGTGATGTAGACGCCCGAAGTGCCGTCCTTCCAGAGGCCGATGAGGGGGACGTCGGTGACCGCGCGGATCGCGCGCAGGTCGTCGAGGCCCTGCGCCCGGATACCGGCCGCGCCGCCTTCCCGGACGGCGAGCGCCATCTGACGCATGATCAGCGGGTCGCGCAGCGGCTCCCCCGGATACGCCTGGCACGAGACGACGAGCCGGCCGCGCAGCCGTTCCAGGACACTGCCGGGGTCGGCGGCCGACGTGGGCCGACCGCCCGAAGTCGGTTGACCTTCACGGCCGTTCACGCCAGCGCCTCCCGTCCCAGGAGCGCGGCCCCGTACAGCGCGGCGTCGTCGCCGAGCGAGCCCGCCCGCAGCGGGGTCCCGGCGACGGCCGGGACCAGGTGGGAGGCGACGGTCGTCCGCAGGGTGTCCCACCAGACGGGTCCGCAGCGGCTCACCCCGCCGCCGAGGAGGACGAGGTCGGGGGCCAGGACGTTGACGAGGCCGCCGACGGCTTCGCCGAGCGCGGTGGCGCCTGCGCGCAGGACGGTCAGCGCCGTCGGATCGCCGTCCTGCGCGCGGGAGTTGACAAGGCGAAGGGTCGCGGGCGCGGCGCCCGTCCCGTGTCCGGGCCGCGCGCCCGCCAGTTCGCGGTAGGCCGCCGTCATCGCCGGTCCGGACGCCGCGGCCTCCACGTGTCCGACGCCCCCGCAGGGGCAGGGCAGCCCGGCCGCGGCGGGCACCGGCAGGTGACCGGCCTCGCCCGCCGCGCCACCGGCGCCGTGGTGGACGCGTCCGTCGATCAGGACGCAGCCGCCGACGCCGGTGCCGACCGTGAGGAGCAGCACGCAGGCGTGCCCGGCGGCGGCGCCGCGCCAATACTCGCCGAGCGCATGGGCGTTGACGTCGTTGTCGACGCCGACCGGCAGGCCGAGCCGGGCGGCGAGCAGCCCGCGCAGGTCGGTGCCGCCCCAGCCGGGGAGCGCGGACGTGGCCGACCGTACCCGGCCGGTACCGGGGTCGATGACGCCCGCGCTGCCGACGCCGACGGCGTCCACGGGCCTGCCGAGCAGGGTCACCGCGCGGGCCGCGGTGTCCAGCACGGCGGCCGGGCCCTGCCGCGCCGGGGTGGGCAGGGTGGCGCGGTCGAGCAGCACGCCCTCGGGGGTGACCAGGGCGGCCGCCGTCTTGGTCCCGCCGATGTCGACTCCGGCGAGCAGCGTCATCGCAGGCCCGCCTGCTCCAGGATCGCGCCGATACGGCCGGTCTCGGCGTCGGTGAGCGGGCGCATCGGCGGGCTGACGGTGTTGCGGGCGATGACGCCGAGCAGCGTCAGCGCGGTCTTGAACGCGCCGAGGCCGGACGCCGTACCGGACGCGGTGGCCGGGTCGGCGACGGCGACGATGTCGAAGAGCCGGGCCAGCCGGTCCTGTTCGGCGCGGGCCGCCGTCCAGTCGCCGCGCGCCGCGGCGTCGTGCAGCCGCCGGTAGCCGTGCGGGTCGACGTTGCCGAGGCCGGGGACCGAGCCGTGCGCACCGCCGAGCAGCATCGCGTCCACGACGACCTCGTGCCCGGTGAGCAGCGCGAAGTCCGGCACGTCCCTGGTGTCGAGAATGAGTTGACGGAATGTCACGTCGTCGCCGCTGGAGTCCTTGACCCCGGCCAGCACCCCGTCGGCGGCAAGTGCGCCGACCAGCTGCCGGGAGAGCTTGCTGTGGACGCAGACCGGGATGTCGTAGGCGAGTACCGGCACGTCGATCGAGGCCGCGACCGTCCGGAAGTGCCGGTCGATCTCGGTGGGATGGGTGCGGGTGTAGAAGGGGGCGGTCGTGACGACCGCGCTGGCGCCGCGCGCGACGGCGGTACGGGCGCGCTCCAGCACCTTGTTGGTGGTGGTCTCGATGGCGCCCGCCAGCACCGGCACCTGGCCGCCCGCGGTCTTCACCACCACGTCGAGCACCGTCTCCTGCTGCTCGTCGGTGAGATAGGCGACCTCGCCAGAACTCCCCAGCGCGAACAGGCCGTCGACACCGCCGCCGATGAGGTGGCCGACCACGCGCTCCAGCGACGCGACGTCCACCGCGCCGTCGTCGGTCAGCGGGGTGACGACGGGCGGGACGACGCCGGAGAACCGGGGTGTACGGGCAATCACGAAGTGCTCCTTGTGCCGTGGTGCGCGGCGGTCGCCGCCGCGGTGGTCCTGGGGTGTACGCAGTGCCATTGGTGGTCGCCGTCCCGCGTGGCGGCGGGGAAGGCGGTCGCGCAGGTGTCGTCCGCCTTCCAGCACCGGGTGCGGAACGGACAGCCGGAGGGCGGGTGGGTGGCCGACGGCACGGGGCCGTTGAGCACGATCCGCTCGGTGGTCCCCAGCAGGCTCGGTGTGGCGGAGAACAGCGCCTGGGTGTACGGGTGGGCGGGCGCGGCCGACACCTGGGCGGCCGGGCCCTCCTCCACGATCCGCCCGAGGTAGAGGACCGCGAGCCGGTCCGACAGGTGGCGCACCGTCTGGATGTCGTGCGAGATGAAGACCATGCCGAGGCCGAGCCGGGACCGCAGGTCCATCAGCAGGTTGAGCACCTGCGCGCGGACCGAGACATCGAGGGCGCTGGTCGGTTCGTCGGCGACGATCAGCTCGGGTTCCAGCGCGAGCGCCCTGGCGATGGCGACCCGCTGGCGCTGCCCGCCGGAGAGCTGTCCCGGCAGCGCCTGCCGGGTGTGCCCGGGCAGGCCCACCAGCTCCAGCAGTTCCGTCACCCGCTGTTCGCGGGCGCGCGGGGTGCCGCGCCGGTGCACGTCCAGCGGGTCGCGCAGGATGCGGCCGACCGGCATCCGCGGGTTGAGGGCGGTGGACGGGTCCTGGAAGACCACGCCGACCGACGCGCCGAACTCCTGGCGGCGCCTGGCCGCCGGCAGCTCCCACAGATCCTCGCCGCGGAACATGACCCGGCCCTCGGTCGGCCGTTGCAGACCGGTCAGCACCCGCGCCAGCGTCGACTTGCCGCAGCCGGACTCACCGACCAGGCCGACGATCTCACCGCGCTCCACCGTCAGCGACGCCCCGGTCAGCGCGTGCACGGCGTCGTGCCGGAACAGGCCGCCGCCGCGCGCCCGGTGCCTGACGTGGACCTCTTCGACGCGGATCATCGTCCGCTCCTTTGCAGCAGTACGGGTTCGGCCGCGTGGTGGCAGGCGACGCCGTGCGCCGCGGCGGGCAGGGGGGACACGGCGGTTGCGGCGCGCGGGTCCGTCGCCGGGGCCGGCCGCCCCGTCAGCTCGGGGGCGCGGGTCCCGCACACCTCGGTGGCCGCGCCGCACCGGGAGGCGAAGCGGCATCCGGCGCCGAACTGGCGCGGCGCGGGCACCACGCCGCTGATCTGGTGCAGCCGCTCGGCGCCCGCCTCCAGCGAGGTGACCGAGCCGAGCAGGCCGCGCGTGTAGTGGTGGGCGGGGTCGGACAGCAGCGCCCGGGTGTCGCCGGTCTCGGCGACCTGCCCCGCGTACATCACCGCCACCCGGTGGGCGAGCCCGCTGACCAGCGCGAGGTCGTGCGAGACCAGGATCATCGCGAATCCCAGTTCGTCGCGCAGCCGGGTGAGGAGTTCGACGACCTGCGCCTGGACGGTGACGTCGAGCGCGGTGGTGGGTTCGTCGGCGATGAGCAGCCGGGGGCTGCGGGACAGCGCCATGGCGATCAGTACGCGCTGCCGCTGGCCGCCGGACAGCTCGTGCGGGTAGCTGCGCAGCGTGCGTTCCGGGGAGAGGCCGACGAGTTCGAGCAGTTCCGCCGGGCTCTGCGTGCCGCCGCGCGAGGTGAGCTGCTTGAGCTGGCGGCCGATGAGGACCGACGGGTTCAGCGACGACATCGCGTCCTGGTAGACCATGGCGATCTCGGGCCCCGCCAGCACCCTGCGGCGGCGGGGCGACATGCCGAGCAGGTCCTCGCCGCGGTAGTCGATGGCACCGCTCACCCGCGCGTTGCGGGCCAGCAGGCCCATGACGGCCAGGCTCGTGATGCTCTTGCCGCAGCCGGACTCCCCGACCAGACCGAGGGTCTCGCCCTCCCTGACGGTGAGCGAGATGCCGTCGACCACCGGCACGTCGCCGTAGCGGTCGGGGAAGCGGATCGACAGGTCCCGGATGGAGAGCAGTTCCGCGGCGGTGGCGGGCACCGCCGCGAGCGGCGGCGGATTCCGCGTCATGCGTTCGGCGAGCAGGACGAGGCTGCGCTGTACGGCGGCGGCCCGTTCGTCGTCGTGCGCCCGCGTCCGGCGGGGAAGCGGCGTGTCCTGGGGCGCGGTGTCACCGGCCGGGCGATCCGTACCGGAGGCGGTGGCCGCGGGGGCGACTCCGGCCGCGGCCGCGGGTACGGCCGCCCCCGATACGGCCGCCGCCGCGGGTACGGCCTCCGGCGCCGCTCCGGCCGCCGCTCCCGGCGCCGCCGAGGCGTCGGTCAGTCCCTCGGACAGGATGTTCAGGGCCAGGACGGTGACGAGCAGCACCAGGCCGGGGAAGAGGGTGGCCCACCAGCCGCCGGACAGCAGGATCTGCCGCCCGTACGAGAGCACGTTGCCCCAGCTCGGCTCGGGGTCCTTCACCCCGGCGCCGATGAAGGACAGGCTCGCCTCGAAGATGATCGCCTCGGCGACCAGCACGGTGGCGAAGACCATGACGGGCGCGGCGCAGTTGACGGCCACGTGCCGCAGCACGATGTAGGCGCGACGGGCGCCGATGACCTTCTCCGCGGCGACGTAGTCCTCGCCGTACTGCGCGAGGACGTTGGCCCGTACGACGCGGGCGAGCGAGGGGACGTACACCGCGGCGATGGTGAAGATCAGGACGGGCACGCTGGAGCCGAAGACGGTGACCAGGACGGCGGCGAGCGCGATCGGCGGGAAGGACATGACGACGTCCAGCACCCGCATCACCGACTCGTCGCCCCACTTGGGCGAGGTGGCCGCGAGCGAACCGAGGACCGCGCCGACGACGACGGCGACGGCCGTGGAGCCGAGGCCGATCACCAGCGAGTAGCGGGCGCCGTAGACGACCCGGGCGAAGATGTCCCGGCCGATCCGGTCGGTGCCGAACCAGTGCCGGGAGCCGGGGGGTTGGACGGGTATGCCGGTGGTCAGCGGATTGTCCGCGACCAGCGGCGCGCACACCGCGGCCAGGACCACGACGGCCAGGACGACGAGCGAGATCCGTGCGGCGAGCGGCAGCGCGCGGAAACGGATGCCGGGACGCGACAGCTTGGCGACGACGCGTTGGGGGCCAGTGAACAGGAACATCTCACACCGTCCTGATGCGCGGGTTGACCAGCAGATAGAGCAGGTCGACGACGACGTTGACGACCAGGAAGGCGAGCGCGATCATCAGGACGGTCCCCTGCACCAGGGCCACATCGCCGCCGGTGACGCCCTCCAGGATGAGCTTGCCCATGCCGGGAAGGTCGAAGATCGTCTCGATGACGACGGCGCCGCTGAGCAGGTAACCGACCTTGACGCCCAGCACGGTGAGCGGGGTGACCAGCGCGTTGCGCAGCACGGACCGGATGACCAGCAGCCGTGGCAGGCCGTTGCCGGTGGCCGTGCGGACGTAGTCGCGGTCGAGTTCGGTGACCATCGAGGTGCGGATGAGCCGGGCGAGCGAGGCCGCGACCGGGACCGCGAGCGAGACCGCCGGGAGCGTCATGCAGCGCAGCCAACCGGTGAAGGAGTCACCGGGGTTGACGTATCCGCCGGTCGGGAAGAGCGAACTGTCCAGGGCGAACCGCTGGATCAGCAGCACGCCCAGCCAGAAGGAGGGCACCGCGACACCGGCCATCGACACCACGCGGAAGACGTGGTCGGGCCAGCGGTCCCGGTACACCGCGCCGACCACGCCGAGCGCGACGGCGAGCACGATCGCGATCAGCAGCCCCAGCAGCGTCAGTTGCAAGGTGAGCGGGAAGGCGACGGTGATCCGGTCGACCACCGGCTGGCTCGGCGGCACGGTCACGCCGAGATCGCCGTGCAGCAACTGGTTCAGGAAGTGCGCGTAGCGGACGGGCAGCGGGTCGTCGAGCCCGTTGGCGTGCGCGAACGCCGCGCGGGCGGCGGCCGTCGAGTTCTCCCCCAGGGCGTTGTAGGCGGGGTCCACGGGAGAGAACTGGAGCACGACGAAGACCAGCAAGGTGATGCCGAGGATCATCACCGGCATGATCGCCACGCGGCGCAGCGCGAGCCGAAGGAAAGCGAACATCGGGCGTTCCTAGCAGTAGGTCCTGGACGACTGGCGGGTCCGGGACCCGCGCGGGGAGCGCGGGCGGCTCGTACGCGGGAGGTACGAGGCGCTCACGCACCGGGCGCGCGGGCCCCGGTCCTGGCGGCTCACGCCGGGGACACGCCGAGGAACGACAGACCGGTGGTGGGCACGGGGCTGAAGCCGGCCAGCGCGTGCCCGTCCCACGCGGTCGGGAGCTTGCGGTGCAGGATCGGGTAGAGCGGCGCCTGCTCGGCGACGATGTCGGTGACCTGGGACCACAGCTTCGTACGGGTCGCGTCGTCGGTGGTGCGGGCGGCCTGGTCGAGCAGCGAGACGACCTGCTTGCCCTGGGCGGTGCCCGACCAGCGGTAGCGGGTCTCGGGCCAGGTCCCGACGTAGAACCAGCGCATCAGCAGGTCGACGTCGTTGCCGAACACCGAGGGGTCGCCCGGGGCGACGAGGAGGTCGAAGTCGCCGGTGTCGATCTTCGCGTACTGGGCGGAGGACTGGCCGATGCTGAGCGTGGTCCTGACGCCGACGGCGTCCCAGCTCTCCTTGACCAGCGGGGCGATGTCCTGCACCCAGGAGGTGTCGGTGGTCAGGACGGTCACCTTCAGGTCGCTGACGCCCGCGGCCTGGAGCAGCGCCTTGGCCTTGGCGGGGTCGTGGCCGTAGACCGTGGCGGCCTTGACGTAGTCGGGGTGGCTGGGCTGGAGGTAGCCGCTGGCCGGGGTGGCCTGGCCCGACATGGCGGTGGCGATGATCTTGTCGGTGTCCAGCGCGTAGTGCAGGGCCTGGCGCACCCGCTGGTCGTCGAACGGCTTCTTCGCGCAGTTGAACATCAGGAAGAGGTTGCCGAAGGACGCGGCCGACTCGACGGTGACCTTGCGCTTGAGGCCGGCCATGTCGATGTACGGCACGTCCTCGATGGCCGCGACCCGGCCGGACTGCACGGCGCTGACCCGCGCGGAGGCGTCCGAGAGCAGATTCCAGGTCATCGCCTCGGCCTTGGCCGGGTAGCGCCCGTTGTACCGCGCGTACTTCTTGAAGACGATTTTGTCCTCGCGGGTGGCCGACACCAGCGCGTACGGTCCGGAGCCGACCGGCTTCGCGTCAAAGCCCTTCTCGTCGGCCTGGACGATCTTCTTCGGCACGATCTTGACGACGGATATCCGGGAGGGGAAGAGCGCGAAGGGGTACTTCAGCGCGAACTCGACCGTGTGGGCGTCCACCGCCCGCGCGGAGCGCAGGAAGGGCAGGAACTGCGCCATCAGGGAGGCGTTCTTCGGGTCGAGGATGCGCTCGAAGCTGAAGACCACGTCATCGGCGGTGACCGGGGAGCCGTCGTGGAAGGTGGCCCCGTCGCGCAGGGTGGCGCGGTACGTCGTCGGGCCGACCTGGACGGGCAGCGCCGTGGCGAGGGCGGGGCGGGCGGTGAGCGAGACCGGGTTGAGGTCCACCAGACCCTCGAAGATGTGCCAGTTGGCCGCGACCGGGGTGGCGCCGGAGGAGGTCATCGGGTCGAAGCCGGTGGACAGGGCGTACGAGATCCCCGCCGTGATGGTGGCGCCGCCGGTCCCGCCGCCGGTCCCCTTGCTGGCCGCGGAGTCGGGGGCGTTGGTCGAGGAGGGTCCGCCGCACGCGGCGAGGGTGCCGGTGAAGGCGGCGGCAGCGCCGACCGCGCCGGTGTACCGCAGGAATGCGCGGCGATCGACTCTGGCGGGTGTCCGTCGAGAAGACACGGGGAACCTCCGGGCAGGGGTGAGCAGGAATGAGGTGGACGGTGGAGACGGGCGAAGCGGAAGCCGGTCGCGGGGCCCGGCGGACTGCGGACCGGCCGTCGCGTGCCCGGCCGGTGGTGCGGCCGTCGTATGCCCGGCCAGCGGTGCGGCCGTCGTATGCCCGGCCGGTGGTGTGTGCCCGGCCGGGCCGCCGCGGACGCCGGGAGGGCGGTTCCGCGGGCGGGAGTGGGGCGCGGGCGGCCAGAGTATGCCGGTGGGACGACCACTCTGTGCAACATCAGACATAAGATGTCTGATGGCTGATAGGGTTGGACCGTAGTCGTTGGAACGAGAGGGGTCAAGAGGTGGACGGAACTCGCGATGCGGGCAACGGACGGGGTCGTCGCCTGCTGATGCACGAGGTCAGCGAGGGCATCAAACGTTACATCCTGGACAATGGGCTCCGTCCGGGGGACGTCCTGCCCACCGAGAACGAGCTGTGCGAGGCCCTGGACGCCAGCCGCTCCAGCGTCCGCGAGGCCGTGAAGACCCTCGACGTCCTCGACATCGTGGAGGTGCGCCGGGGGCACGGCACCTACGTCGGCCGCCTCGGACTGTCCGCGCTCGTGGAAAGCCTCACGTTCCGTGGCATGCTCGACCGCGACGACGACATGCAGCTCATGCTGGAGCTGGCCGACATGCGCGAGTTGTTCGAGCGCGGCATGGCCGACCGCATCGTGGCCGCGCTCGACTCCGCCGACCTGGACGCCCTCGCCGCGCTGGTGGACGACATGAACGCGTCCGGCAGCGGCGACGGGACCGGTTTCGTCGAGGCCGACCGGGCCTTCCACGCCCTTCTGGTCGCACCGCTCGGCAACGAACTGATCGGCCAGCTCTCGGCGGCGTTCTGGGACGTCTACATCGTCGTGGCCCCGCAGCTCACCGGGATCAGCAGGGCGGAGGAGGTGGAGACCGTCCACCACCACCACCGGATCGTGGAGGCCGCGCGCGACCGGGACGCGGCGGCCTTCGCCGCGGCCGTCTCCGACCACTACGCGCCGGTCCGGCGGCGGATCGCCGAGGCGCGGGCGGCGGCGGAGGGGAAGGCGGGGACGCCGGAGGCACGGGAGCGTGCGGTCATCGCGCCGAGGCGGCGCTCCGGATCTTGACGGGGTCGGACCCCGGCCCTAGGGTCCCTCGACAGCAGACATCTGATGTCGTTCGTCAGGTGTCATACCTAAGGTACGTCCTGTCGAGCGCGGTGTCCGCCGCGAGCTGAGGAGTCCCCTGTGCCGCCGCCGTTGCCGCCCGCCTCCCCCGATGTGCCCGTACCGTCCGTGGCACCCGTGCCGTCCGTGGCATCCGTGCCGTCCGTACCGGTCGTGCCGCCCGTGTCTCCGTACGCCCGATCAGCGCGGAGGGGTTCGACCCGGAGGGGATCGGCCCGGAGGGGAGCGGCGCGGGCGGTCCGCCGGACGCTGCTCCCCCTGACGGTCGTCGTCGCGGCGGCGGCCGCACCGCTGGCCACGGCGACGCCCGGGTACCCGGCCACCCCGGGCGCCCAGACCGCCGTCGTCAGCCAGGACTGCGTCAGCAGCCGTATACGGGTCGCCCTCGGCAATCCGACCGCCGCGAGCACCACCTTCACCGTGACGTGGCCGGGGAACGGCACCTGGACGCCGGCCGTCGCGGCGGGCGACCGCTCGGACCTGTTCTTCACCAAGGCGAGCGGCACGGCGTACTCCTTCCGCGTCACCACGCCCCAGGGCCTGGACACCACCCTGTCCGGCACGCTGAACTGCGACGGAGCCCTGGGCTCCCAGGTCGGCATGGACTGCCCGCGCGCCGCCGACGGTTCACCGCCCGCCACTCACGCCCTGCGCGTGACGCTGGTCAACCGCTCCCCCGTCCAGCAGACCTTCACCGTCGCCTGGCCCGGCCGCGGCGGCTCCCCCTGGACCAGGACCGTCGCCGCCGGAGCCTCGGACGACTCGCTGTACTGGACTGTCGCCAACGGCACGCCGTACACGTTCACCACGACCACGCCGACCGGCTACAGCCGTACCGAATCCGGCACCGCCACCTGCGGACTGGCCTCCGGCACACCGGGGTTGAACGCCCAGACGCTGTTCAGCCCGGCCACGCCCATCAGCGGCCTCAACCGGCTCTCGGCGGACGGCAGCACGTACGAGACGTACACCGGCACCGCCGCCTCCGTACGCATCCCGGCCATGGCCGTCACCAGGAGCGGCACCGTCATCGCCATGGCCGACGCGCGGGTCGACAGCAGCGCCGACCTCGGCGGCGCGAGCAACAACATCCAAGTCGCCCTGCGCCGCAGCTCCGACGGCGGCGCCACCTGGACCGCGCCCGCCGTCGTCGCCCACGCGCCCACCACGCACGAGGGATACGGGGACAGCAGCCTGCTCGTCGACCGGTCCGTCGGCGCGAACGGCAAGGTGTTCGCCTTCATCAACTACTCGCCGGCGCCCGGCATCGGCTACTACGGTTCCGCGGCCGGCTCCAACTCCGCGACCGACACGACCGCGATGCACATCCGCTACATCGCCTCGACCGACAACGGCGCCACCTGGAGCGCCCCCGTCGACCTCAACCCCCAGGTCAAGAGCACCGGTTGGGCCGGGCTCTTCGCCTCCTCGGGCCACGGCACCCAACTGGCCAGCGGGCGGCTGGTGCAGCCCATCGTGTACCGCGAGAACGGCGTGGACCACGCGGGCGACATCTACTCCGACGACCACGGCGCCACCTGGCACGCGGGACCGGCGGCGGCGACCGGCGTCAACGAGAGCAAGGTCGTCCAGCGCGGCAACGGCAAGGTCGTCCAGAACCTCCGCTCCAACGCGGGCGGCAACCGCTGGTACGCCACCGCGGGTGACGCCTCCCCGGCCGGAGCGACCGACGTCGCCAGCGCGTTCGGCCCGGCCTGGAACTCCGGCCTGGTCGACCCCGGTTGCAACGCCGACGAGATCTCCTACCTCCAGCCCTCCCAACTCGGCGCGAACGGAGCCCCCACGACCACCTCGGTCGCGTTCCTCAGCAACAACGCCTCCACCGCCCGTTCCGAACTGACCGTCCGCGTCAGCCAGGACGACGGCGCCACCTGGCCCCACCAGGCGCTCATCAAGTCCAAGGCCGCCGGTTACTCCACCCTGGCCGTCCTCCAGGGCGGCTCGATCGCCGACCTCTACGAAATCGGCGACACGGGCGGCATCGTCTTCGCCGCCTTCACGCTGCCCTGGGTCCAACAGGCGCCCTGACCCACGCCGTTGGGGTGAGCGCCCTCACCCGGGGGTCATCCCGCCGCGCCCCGGCTCGGCGGCTTCCCCGGTCAGGGGAGGACGCCCGCCGGGGTGCGGACGGTGCGGACGGTCCGGCGCAGGCGGGCGGCGTCCCGGCTGGGGGGCGCGCCGAACTGGCGCCGGTACTCGCGGCTGAACTGCGAGGGGTTGTCGTAGCCGACGCGCTGCCCGACCCCCGTGACGTCGCCCGGATGGGTGGTGAGCAGCAGCCGGGCCTCCTGGAGCCGGATCTGCTTCTGGAACTGGATCGGGCTCATCGCGGTCACCGCCTGGAAGTTGCGGTAGAAGGCGGACACGCTCATACCGGACTGCCGCGCCACGTCCTCGACGCGGAAGGGCTGCGCGTAGTGCTCGCGAATCCAGCGCACGGCGCGCGAGACATGGCTGAGGCTGCTGTCGGCCAGGCCGAACTGCCGTACCGCCGCGCCCTGTTCGCCGGTGATCAGCCGCCACAGGATCTCGCGCTTGACGAGGGGCGCGAGGACGGCCCGGTCGTGCGGCTCGTCGAGCAGGCGCAGCAGCCGGACGACCGCGTCGAGCAGCGCGGGCGGCGCGTCGCTGACGACGATGCCCGACGGCGTACCGCCCCCGGTGCGGGGGGAGTTGCCGGGCCCGGCCTGGAGCAGCAGTTCGGCGACGGCGGACGGTTCGAGGACCAGGCCGAACCCCAACGCCGGTTCCTCGGCGTCGGCTTGGAGGAACTGTCCCGTGACCGGCAGATCCACGGACGCGATCAGGTACTGCCCGGCCCCGTACTCGAAGACCCGCTCCCCCAGGGCCAGGCGTTTGGCGCCCTGGGCGATGACCGCCAGGACCGTGCCGGACATCGAGGGGGCGGGCGGGTCGGGGCGGTCGACCTTCGAGACGAGGACGCCGTCGATGGCGGTGGTCCAGCCGGAGCGCGGCGCGTGCCGTGCCAGCAGGCCGCGCAGCTCGTCCAGGTGTTCTTCACGGGTCATACGTCCATTGCACCACCCCACCGCGCCCTGGCTCCCGTGGCCGCGAGGATCGTGCAAGTACGAGCGAGGAACGTTCTAACATTTCCGCAGGTAAGAGCAGTTCAATGGAATCACCGCACTCCAACGGAGAGAAGAAGGATTCCATGAACGCGAACTACGGCTTCAACGCCACGCTGACCGCCAAGGCCGGAATGAGCGACCAACTCGTCGAGCTACTGCTGACCGGTCTGGACGAGGGCAGCCCCGGCGCGAGCGAGCACTGCGTCGTCTACCTCGTCTCCCGCTCCGCCTCCGACCCGGACGTCGTCCACGTCACCGAGGGCTGGACCAGCGAGGAGGACCACCACCGCGCCTTCGCCGGCGAGGCCGCGCAGGCCATCGTGGCGCGGATCGGCCCGCTGCTGGCCAAGGAGTCCGACTACACGGATTACGTGCCGGTGCGGGGCAAGGCCGCTTTCTGATCCGCCTGCTCCGACCTCCCATCCGCCGGCTCCCGCTTACCGGCTCATCCGCCGGCTCCCGCTTACCGGCTCATCCGCCGGCTCCCGCTTTCTGATGCGCCAGTCCGCCACCACCACCCTCTCCACCTCTTGAGAAAGGCACCGCCCATGACCACGCCCCGCCCCGGCCTCGACCCCGAACTGCACGACCTGCTCGCCGACTTGCCGCTGATGTCCGGGCTCAGCCCGGAGGCGCTCGTGCAGGTCCGCCCCTTCTCCTCGGCGCCCGTCGAACCGCTCCTGGAAGGGCGCGCGATCGACCGCCGCGAGGTGACCGTCCCGAGCCGGGACGGCGAACCGATCGCGCTGTCGGTCTTCAGCCCCGCGGCCACCGGCGGCCGTACCACCGCGGCGCCCTGCGTCTACTGGATGCACGGCGGCGGGATGGTCATGGGCGACCGCTTCTCCCAGATAGACATTCCGCTGGAGTGGCTCGACGCGTGCGGCGCCGTCGTGGTCACCGTCGAGTACCGGCTCGCGCCGGAGTCCGGCGGCACGATCCCCGTTGAGGACTGCTACCAGGGGCTGCTCTGGGTCGCCGAGCACGCGGCCGAGCTGGGCATCGACCCCGCCCGTATCGTCGTCGCGGGTGCCAGCGCGGGCGGCGGCCTCGCCGCCGGGGTGGCGCTGGCGGCCCGCGACCGGCAGGCCCCGGCCATCGCCGCCCAGGTGCTGATCGGCCCCATGCTCGACCACCGCAACACCACCGCCTCCAGCCGCCAGTACGCGAACGAACCCGGCGTATGGACCCGCGAGATGAACGAGTTCGGCTGGAGCTGCCTGCTCGGCGGCCTCGTCGGCGACGACGTACCCGCGTACGTATCGCCCGCCCTGGCCGACGACCTGTCGAATCTGCCGACCGCCTACATCGACACCGGTTCCGCCGAGGTCTTCCGCGACGAGGACACCGACTACGCCACCCGGATCTGGGCGGCCGGCGGCCAGGCCGAGCTCCACGTCTGGGCGGGCGGCTTCCACGGCTTCGACGCGCTGTACCCGCAGGCCCGTATCGCGGCCACCGCCCGCAGGACCCGCACCGACTGGCTCGCCCGCGCCCTGTCCGCGTAGGCCCGCCCGGCCGGGTGATGCCGCCCGGCCGCGTAATCCGGCCTGGTCACGTAACCCCATCCGGCCGCGTAGGCCCACCCGGTCACGTAAGCCCACCCCCTTCTGGAGGACCACCATGAACGTCGCCATCGTCACCGGGGCCAGCTCCGGCATCGGACAGAGCGCCGCGATCGAGATCGCCAAACGCGGAACCGGCGTCATCCTGACCTACGCCAACAACCCGGCCGGCGGCCGGGAGACCGTCGCCGCCATCGGGAAGGCGGGCGGCACAGCCGTCGCCCTGCCCCTGGACGTCGGCGAGGCCGGCACCTTCGCCGCCTTCCGCGACACCGTGGCCGCCGTACTGCACGACACCTGGCAGCGCGACACCTTCGACTACCTGGTCAACAACGCCGGTCTCTCCCTCACCTCGCTCATCGAGGACACCACCGAGGAGACCTTCGACCGGCTCATGCGCGTCCTGCTCAAGGGTCCGTACTTCCTGACGCAGAAGCTGCTCCCCCTGATGGCCGACGGCGGCGCCATCGTCAACACGAGCAGCAACTCGACCGCGTCCGCCGGCCTCGAACCCGGCTACTCCGTCTACGCCTCGATGAAGGGCGGCCTCGACGTCCTGACCCGCTACATGGCCAAGGAATTCAGCCCGCGCGGCATCCGGGTCAACGCCGTCTCCCCCGGCTCCACCCGCACCCGCATCGCCAACGACGCCTTCACCCAGTTCCCCGAGGTCATCCCGGCCCTCGCCGCGAAGACCGCGCTCGGCCGCCTCGGCGAACCCGCCGACATCGGCCCCATGATCGCCGCCCTCACCTCCCCCGAGTCCCGCTGGGTCACCGCCCAGACCATCGAGGTCTCGGGCGGCTACAACCTCTAGCGCCTCTAGAACCTCTAGCACCTCTGGACCGGCCCCCCGGCGGCGGACCCGCTGCGCGCGCAGGCCGCCGTCCGGGTGGCGGCGGCACCCGCAGACGGGTGAGGACTGCGCACGTTCGGCCCAACGTGGCAATTTATCCTAGTTGTTGGAGATTGTCCGGCGTATTTTCAGCGGTGCCCATGCGTGTCATTGCACATCAGGAACAGGAGAAGTCCCTTGGCGACATTCGCTGCTCTTCCTTCCCTCCGAGGCCGCATCATCACCGGCGCCAGCGCGCTGACCACCGCCGTCGTACTCGGCACCACGCTGCTCGGCGCGACGGCCGCCCAGGCCGCCGCCCCGACCGCCACCCCGGCCCGCCCGTACGGCACGGTCGTCGCCGGTGACGGCGTGGTCCAGCGCCAGTTCCCGAGCACGGACTCGTCCGTCAAGGGCTCGCTGCGCTACCACCAGCAGGTCGGCCTGCGCTGCAAGGTCCGCGCCCAGAACATCGCGGGCAACGACGTCTGGTACCTGCTGCGCGACAACTCGAACTGGGTCTCGGCGAAGTACGTCGACAACACCGGCAACGTCTCCTACTGCAAGGACGTCCTGCGCAGCGACCTCTCCACCCTGAAGGCAATCCCCAAGGGCGCCAAGGGCTGACCCCCTCCCCCGCGCACGAGCCGGCCCGGAGTCGCCCAAGTCCCCACCCGCGACTCCGGGCCGGCCTCATTGCCGTGGCGCGGCACCGGGCCACCCGCTCACACACGCCGACGGCCAACTGCATGCGAAAACCCAGTGGTGAATCGGCACGGCCCTCATCCACACTGCGCCGATGAGCGCCCCCCGCGGAGACGCGTCAGCGGGAGACGGCATGCATCAGGGCGTCGGTGTCGTGCGTGCCCAGCAGGACGAACACCGGGGTCCGGCTCAGGTCGGCGGCGTAGCCCGTCAGCTCGGCGGGTCCGTGGATCGTCCTCCGGTGCAGGACGTCGTACCACTGGCCCGGCGGAACATGGATGTCGCGCCGCGTCTGATCGGTGAGGACGGGCGCGGCCATCAGCGAGTCGCCGAGCAGCCACTGGTCGGCGATCGTGTAGGCCGCCTCATCCTGCGGGTAGTTGAAGAACAGCGGCTTCATGATCGGTTCCCCGGTGCGCACCGCCCGCTCGGCCTGCGACTCGATGTACGGCGCGAGGCGTTCGTGAGCCTGGACCGCGGCGACGTAGAGGTCGACCGTCTCCTGATCGTACTTCTGGCTGCCGTAGGCGTTGGACACTCCGAGCGGCGAGGTGGAGGAGTACATCAGCGGCATCAGCGACGCCGCCTGCGCCCACCGCACGAGCACCTGCTTGGCAGGCGGGGCCTTGCTCAGTGAACCGCCGATCATGTCCGTCTCGACGAAGGGGTAGCCGACGGTACTGATCGAGAGGTTCTGCGCCACCGCCGCGCGCAGCGAGACCCAGCTTGTTCCCTTGTCGATCTGCCGGGTGACGAAGCCGTACCGCTGCGAGCCGGTCCAGTGGATCCGTACGCCGGCGCCTTGCAGGTCGAACTGGTCGCACAGTTCCGCGCCGAGCTTGAGGTAGTCGAGCGCGGTGTGACCGGGATACGGCGCACAGGTCTCGTCGTAGAAGCGGGTGTCGAATTTGAACCCGTCGACGCCGTAGTCCTGCCGCAGGCTCTGAAGGTTCCCGACATACCAGGCGCGGGCCTCGGGATTGGCGATGTCGACGATGCCGGCGGTGCCGTTCCACCACTTGACCAGGCCCGGTTCGGCCGGGTCGGTCCTCGATTTCAGGAGGTAGCCGTGGTCGGCGGCATAGGAGAAGTTGTCGGCGTCGGTGTTGATCCACAGCGTGACCCAGATCCCGAAGTCGTATCCCATCGCGTGGATCTCGTCGGACATCGCCTTCGGCGCCGGGAATTTGCTGTTGAAGGTGAAGTCGCCGTAATGGCTCATCCAGCCGTCGTCCATCTGGACCGTGTGCCCCGGCACTCCCGCGTCGTGCAGGCTCCTGGCCCAGCCCAACAGCGAGTCCTGTGAGACGGCGGAGTAGAACTGCGCCCACGAGTTCCACAACGGCTTGGCGTACTGCGCGCTCGACGCGTCGCTCTTGGCGGGCGTGCCGGTGATGCCGATGTAGTTCTCATAGACGTCTCTGGCGTTGCGTTCCACGAAGACGGTGGCGTCCATCGTGGAACTCTGGGTGAGCGTGTAGCCGAAGACACCCTGCTGCGCGTCGTTGATGGACACATCCATGACGTCTTCGGTGTCGACCCACAAGCCGGTGCCCCGCTGGGTGAACCAGAACGGCTCGGTGACCAGATACTCCGCGGGCGCCATCGTCTTGTCCCGGACCTTGCCGGAGTCCAACGGCCACGGCTGGTCGATGTACGGCGCACCGGTCGCGGTCACCGCCTCGCCCTGCCCGTACCAGTGACCGGCCGACTCGACCAGATAATGGCTCGCCACCTTGGTCGCGGCGACATGTCCCTGGACCGACCAGGTCATCCGGTACCGGTCAGCGGCCGGAGTGATCCGGTAGGTCACGGTGCTGCCGGGTACGGTGGTCGCCAGCGTCAGTACGAGCACACCGTCGCTCCACCGCGCGCTCGTAACGGACGTGGCGGTCGCCCACGCTCCCTGGGCCGTGCGGAAGACCGCGGGGCCGGACCCCGACGACGCGGACGAGCCCGCGTCGGTCTGCAACACCACCTTGCGATCGCGCAGTGTGGTGATCTGGAAGGGCGACTTGGTGACGACCACGGTGTAGCCCGGGGCCTTCGCCGCGGCCGACACAATGAGTCTGACGCTGTCGACGGTGTCCTCGAACCGCGTGGGCGCCGGGGCTCCGGTCGCACCGTTCCCCGGCTGCCCGGTCGCGCGCGACTCGCCACGAGCAGCCGACTGACCACTCGTCAAAAGCGCACCCGACACGCCGACCGCTCCGCCGACGGCGAGCAAACGCCTTCGAGGCATCCCTTGTTCAGCCATGGTGCTCCTCCTGGTGAGCAGCGTCGAGTCGCTGCATTGGATGGTGCGGCTGTCGAACGGACATGGCCTTCAGTATCCGATCCCAGGGCCGGGCGGGGCCCCGCTGAGACGGCCCGATCACTGCGCAGCGCAGGCTAGCCAGTCCCATTCGTGAGTACAATAGCTCGAAACATGGCCATATCGAGCAACGCGGCTCATTTTCCGCACCAGAGCGCGCCGGAGCCGCGGCGGGGTCGCGGCGGAGTCGCGGCGGGATCGCGGCGGGCCGCGGCGAGCAGGTGCCGGTGGCGGAGGTGCTCGCGGTGGATGTAGACGGTCGCAGCGACGTCCACGGCCGCCAGGTCCACATCGACGACCGCCTCGGCCGCGCCGTCACCTGCCGGTGCGGCGGCGGTCCAGGAGGCGCGGATCGCGGCCGGCGCACGGCGCCCACCAGGATCGCGGACAGTCGGGCTTCGGTGCTGGTCGGATCCCCCGGCGTAGTCGGTAGCCGTCGTCGCCGGCGTGACCCGTGTGGCTGGTGTGCTCCGTGTGCTGGGCGCGTCCGGGCGGAGGTCACCGACGGCGTGCCTAGGGTGCCTTTGATCCCGGTTTGCCGCAGTGGGCGGTGGCTGGTCGTCGAGGAGAGGCCGATGAGGCAGAGGTTGTGTTGGATCGCGTTGAGCGCGCTGGTACTGGCCGCCGCTCCGGTGACTGCCGCGGCAGTGAGCCCACAGGCCGCGCGTTTTGTGCCGGCACCTGGTTCGGACAGCAGCGTGGTGACGGTGCGGACCGGGGGAGACCGGGTCTCTGAGGACGAGGCGGCGCCGCTGGCAGGAGTGGGCCTCGCGCTGTACGCGAGTCCGGACGCGACCGATCCAATCGGACAGGCGTGGGCCCGGTGCACGTCCGACGCCGAGGGGGACTGCAGCTTCGTCGTCCCGGACACCGCCGCGGGCCAGGCGAACCACTCCGCGGTGATGACGGTGCGCCAGACGGCGGCGCCGACCGGGTGGTACACCAACCCGGTGCTGCGCACCGGACCGGGCAGCGGCTCGGGGTCGGTGGCCTCGCCCTACCGGTTCCAGACCCCGCCGCTGCAAGCGGGGAACACCTACCGGTCGACGCGCGAGTTCATGTACAGCTCGAACAATGGGCTGCCCACACGGTCGGGCGGGGTATGGCAGTCCTCGCGGGACAATCCGCCGCTGCCGCCGTCGTGCGGTCTGGACGTCGCGGTCGTGCTCGACCTGTCGGCGTCGGTCGGCAGCCAGCTGCCGGCGCTGAAGGCCGCGACGGACGCCTTCACCGACGCGCTGACCGGCACGCCCTCGCGGATGGCGCTGTTCTCCTTCGACGAGGCGTCGCCGTCCACCAGCGTGGGCGTGAACTATCCGCAGCTGCGTTCGGTGTCCACGCAGGCCGGAGCGGACTCCTTCAAGGACCTGTACGCCGACTGGACGCTGGGCAAGGGCACGAACTGGGACCAGGCGCTGTGGGCGGTGGCGCAGGCACCGGAGCACTACGACGCGACCGTGGTACTGACCGACGGCAACCCGACCCGTTTCGGCGAACGCCGGGGCGACGGGTCGAACACCCACTTCATTGACGTGGAGAACGGCGTCTTCTCCGCCAACTCCGTGAAGGCGAAGGACACCCGGGTGATCGCGCTGGGTGTGGGCAGCGGCGTCGCGGGGGTGTCCGGGCTGAACCTGCGGGCGATCTCCGGACCGACCGCGTTCGACGGGTCCAACACCGTGGCCGCGGACTACTTCCAGACCGCTGACTTCGGCCAGGCCGGCCGCCAACTGCACGACCTGGCAGTGGACAAGTGCACCGGCACGATCAACGTGGTCAAGCAGATCACACCGGCCGACACCACCGGCGAAGACGTGACCGGCTCGGTTCCGGCCGGCCCGGGGTGGACCTTCGCTGCCTCCACCACCACACCGGGAGTCACCGGCCTGCCCGACTCCCGGACCACCACCGCCGACGGCACCGGCACGGTCACCTTCACCCCCGGCTACGGCGCCAACCCCTCTGCTGACGTCACGGTGGACGAGATCCAGCACCCCGGATACCAGCTGGTCACCCAGGGCGGCCAGAACGCGGTGTGCACCGACCTCGACACCGGCCGGCGCGTACCGGTGGAGAACACCGCGTCTGCGGCCGGCCCCGGCTTCGCCGTCGACGCTCCCCGCCAGGACGCGATCACCTGCACCGTCTACAACCGGCCCGCGGAGGATGACGGCGAAGCCGACCTGACCGTCGACAAGGAGTGGGACGTCGACGGGCACCTCTACCCCGAGGGCACCCAACCCGACGGCCTCGACGCCCAGCTCACCCTCACCGGCCCCGACACCGCGTCACCGACACCGCAGCCTTGGGGCGTCGCCCGCCCCGGCTACACAGTGGGCGACCAGGTGACGATCGGTGAACAGGTCCACCTGGGCAACGACGCCTGCACGCTCACCCGCTCCGAAATCACCGAGATCGACGGCACGCCCGTGGACCTGCCCTTGCCGTACGAGACCACCCTCACGGCACACCACCAGCACGCCACCGTCACGAACACCGTGACCTGCTGCCCACCCCATGACGGCGGCGAGCACGGCGGCTACGGGAGCAGCAGCGACGCGCACGGCGCAGACGGCCGCCATGGCGTGACCGTCGCCCGCGGCCACCGCGCCGCCCTGGACCGCCCCGGCCGCTGACCGGCCGGCCGACCCCTGCGCACCACCATTCCAGCGCCCGCCTGCATCCCAGTCTCGGCGGACGGTTCCCCGACCCATGCTGGTTCGCGCGCGTACCCGAGGGAGGAGATCCCGACGTGGGCCACACCCGCTACGTGCGGGCCGCGTTCGCGGCTGCCGACGAAGCGGTCTGCGACGCCCTGGCCCGCGGCTGGCTGCCGGGCGAGCGGGTCGCGGTCGTCCACGCCGCGACCCGGGCCGACCTCAGCGCCTGCTCACCTGCGGCGACGCCACCGATGTCATTGTGACCGCCGCCGACGTGGGTTTCGACGGCGAAGAGATGCGGCTCGGGGCGTCGGTGGGGATCTACGACCGGCCCGCGCAGGAAGTCTGCCGTCCCTTCCCAAAGGGCACACGAGGGTTCGTCCTGGGCGAGGGGGCCGCGGCAGAATCTATGAGCACCCCGGTCACCAGACTGAATTTTCCGTGGGGGTCGGCGCCAGCCCGCCCCGGCGCCGCAGCGATGCCTGCTCCTGATCCGTCAACCGGACGCGGCACCGGCGCCGCGCCGGACCGCCGCGCCCGCGTTCCACGACGACGGCCGGTGACTTCGGCGGGTCATAGCGCTCGACCCGGTCGACCGAAGCCCCAGGGCTTGCAGGTGAGGACTTCAGCGCGACCTCGTGGCCGGACTCGGTGGGCAGCACCTGGCCGCGGCGGCCGCCCAGAATCCTGCTCATCGCGGTCTTCTCCGCCGAGGTGATCCACAGCTTGTACTTCGTCTTCACCGCGACCTGCCGTGCCACGTACTCGCACCGGAATCCGGCCGCTGCCTGCGGCAGCCAACCGCTGGCGTCGTCGTCGCCCTTGTCGTCGTTCGCCGGGCCGTCCGCGGTGGTCAGGTTCAGCGGATCGTTGGCCAACTGCTCGCGCACCGGCTACGACAGCGCCTTCGCGCCGGTCTGCCAGGCGTTGCCGAGCGCCACCACATGGTCGATCCGCACCGCCGGACTCGTCTTCCGGCCCCGGGTGAAGCGGATCGTCCGGCCGGTGCAGGGGTCCTTCAGGACACCGGACTCGACCTCGCACCTGCCCTCGAGCTTCACCTCGGTGAGATCACGCCGCAGGATGTCGTCCCTCGTCTCGCAGCCGTTGTGGCCGCCGGGCGCGCCTTGGCCGTCGGACGCGCCTTGGCCGTCGGTCCACGCCGCGCCGAAGTCGGCGATCCGGTCGTAGCCGGAGATCGGGCCGTCCGGCTTCACCGCGAGCTTCGCCAGCGCCCCCAGCGCCCCCAGCGCCGACCCGCTGCTGATGGAGCGGGCGACACCCGCGCTCCGCGCGGGCACCTTCCCGTTCGCGCTATCGGACTTCGGCTGGCAGCCCGCCAGCACCAGCCCCGCCAGACGAGTGCGCAAGGACGGATCTAGGACGGATCCAGGACGGAAGCTCTTAGCCTCGATTAACAGGGTGACAGTCGGCTGGGCCGCCTGGTGGCCGGGCCGCGGCCCCGCACGGCATCCGAGCGGGATGCATCACCCATCGCCGGATACTGACAACTATGAGGACTGGGAGAAACACTCAATGGCTCGTGTGATCACGGCTCTCGGCGCGCTTGTGTTGGCTGGGGCATCGATCCTCGGCGCGTCCTCGCAGGCGTCTGCGGATCCGAATCCGAACGTTCACGACTCCAACCCGCAGATGGCCACGCTGATCACCCAGTACCACGCGGGGGTCTACAGCTCCCCCTGGGCGGACTCCAAGAAGATCGACGGCCTCATCCTCGCGCCGGGGCAGCAAGCTTACGTGGACTGCTGGGTGTCCGGTGGCACCGTCGGCACCACCGGCGACGTCTGGTACCGCACCTCGGGGATCATGGTGAACGGCACCTACCTCGATGTATATACCTCCTCCGGGGGCCCCGGCTGGACCTACGGGCCGTACGTGGATGGTGACCAGAGGTTCTGGATGTCGCCTGGTGGTCTGCCCCACTGCTAGTGCCGCATCAGGCAACGTTCGCCTGATCCGAGCCGAGATCCTGATCCGCGCGCTGGACCGGCGCCCCGGTAGCGAGTCTGACGACCAGCAGTCCTGAACCCTGGCTGCGCCGCGCAACCGGCTGCGTCACGCCGCCCACGGCGGGCCCGGCATCGCGGTCACAGGCTGGCCCGTTCGGCGAGGGCGACTTGCTGCGCGCGGTGCACCCGGCATACCGGCTGGGTCGGCAGCGCGGGCCGGTCGCACGGCACGCCGTCCAGCCCTGTGCACGTCACCCGATTCATGCCCGGCGCCGGGTCGATCACCCGGCCCTCCTGCTCCTGGCGGCATGGCTTGCACAGCCCGTCGAACACTGCGGCACCGGTCAGGAAGATCCGCGCACCGCGGTTGCAGCAGGCGCCGCGCGGCCGGGTGTCCAACCCGCCCGGGACACTCTGCACGGCATGGCGCGGGACACGGTCGTCCTCGCAGCCCGGACAGGCCCCGGACCGATCTGCGGCGGCGCCGTGGTCCGGGCACATGCCCTTCTCGATGCGGCGGGCCGGCGGCGGTCGGCGACGATCGAGGCGCACACCTCGCAGCGCGCGCCGGTCGACCACAGCACGCCGGCCTCGCAGTCCTCGAGGCCACAGCCCCACCGCGGCAGTGCCACTCCGAGCAGCCACCGGCCCGGCTCCCGGATGTCGGCCGGGACGGCTGCGGCGAACCTGGCGCGCAGCCGTGCCGCCAGCCGCTCGGGGTCGGTGCCGGTGCGCAGCTGCCGCCCGACCTCTCGGGCGATCTGCCGCTGCATGAACGCGCTGTCCACCTGCTCCAGCAGCCAGTGCACCGGCTCCCGCACGCCGTAGATCGCGGCGGACATGGTCAACTGCGGTCCGGTGTACGACGGCCGGACCGGCCCCCGCCCTTGCTGCGCTTTTCGCCTTCGACCTTCGGCGCGAGATGCACTCCATCCGCGCGGAGCGCGAGACCAGCGCCGCCGATCGCGGCCGCACTCGAGGTCAAACGATTTTCCACAGCCGGCCCGGCGACTACCAGCGCCACCGACGCGATGGGAGTGGGCGGGGTCGGCGGGAACGTCACGACGTACACCTACGACGCGCTCGGACGCCCGCACACCGCCACCGACGGGCGCGGCATCACCACCACGGACGCCTACGACGACCGCGACCGCACCACCGGCGTGACCGCCTCCGGCGGCGCGACCGTGGGCTACGTGTTCGACGGTGACGGCAACCAGACCTCCCGCACCGATGCCACCGGCACCACCGCGTACCTGCCGGACGCCCTAAACCGCGAGTCGCTGCGCACCCTGGCCGACGGCTCGGCAACGCTGCTGACGTACGACCCGGCCGGGAACGTCGTCACCTACACCGACCCCACCGGACCGGTGGTCTACGGGTACGACAATGCCAACAACCTCAAGACGCTCAAGGACGCCTCCGGGTCGACCACCACATACCAGTACAACAACGACGACGTCCTGACCTCGGTCGCCTACCCCGGCGGCACCACGCAGACCATCACCCCGGACAACTCCGGCCGCCCCTCGAACATCAAGACCGCCGCCGGCTCCACGACACTGGTCGACCTCTCCTACACCTACACCTCCGGGAAGTCGGGCACGGACGGCGACCTGCGGCACACCCGCACCGACAACCAGGCCGGCGAGACCATCACCTACAGCTACGACTCCCACAACCGCCTCGCCAAGGCAAAGGAGTCGGCCACCGCGATCTGGCTGTACTGCTACGACGCCGCCGGGAACACCGTGTCAGCCACGGCCGGCTCCGACGACGCCTGCCCCGGCACCACCACCTACACCTACAACGACGCCTCCGAGCTGACCTCCAAGAACGGCTCCGCCACCGGCTGGACCTACACCCGCCGGCGACGAAACCAACGGCGCCTCCACCACCGGCATCCGCACAGGCGAGACCTGGTCAGACTTCAACCAGCTCACCTCCCTCACCGCCGCCGGCACCGCTTACACCGCCGCCTACGCCGGTACCGACAACGCCGAACGCACCCAACTCGGCGCCACGGCCTTCCACAACGGCCCCGAAGGACTCGCCGCCTCCACCGCCACCGGCGCCGACACCGGATTCACCCGCGAGCCCGGGGGCACACTCAACTCCATGAGGACCGGGGGAAAGAGCTACTACTACCTCACCGACGCCGACGGCTCCGTCCTCGGCCTGGTCGACAACGCCGCGCACCGCGTGAACACCTACACCTACAACCCCACCGGCATGCCCCGCACCGGCGGCGTGAGCGAGACCGTCCCCCAGCCCTACCGCTACCACGACGCCTACCTCGACCCCACCGGCCTGTACAAAATGGGCGCCCGCTACTACGACGCCGTCACCGAACGCTTCACCCAAACCGACCCCTCAGGCCAGGAAACCAACCCCTACGCCGCCTTCGGCGCCGACCCCGTCAACCACACCGACCCCAACGGGCTCGGATTCCTCGATGCCGTTAGCGAGTGGGCTGGACCGGTTGGCGACCTCGCTCAAGCTGGCTATCACGCATACCAAGGCGACACAAAAGCTTTGTGGGGAGACTTGGCTGGTGTTATGGCTGGTGGAATCGTAGGAGGTATGTGCACTAGCCTTGCCGTGGCAGGAACTCCTGAGACTGAAGGAATTTCCCTTGTAGCGGGACTGAGGTGCTACGCACTTTCCAACGCGGCGAGCCAATATGCATCAGGTGAAGTCTCAGGATAATTGATTTGAGTTCTGCGCAAGATTTCTGGGGCTGAGGCGACGCAGTCGCCTCAGCCCCTTCATGAAAGTAGAGTTAGAGGGGGTAGCTGCATGCCTGATCTCGGATGGAACATTCGACAGCGTGCGGCACTGCGACGTTCGATCATCTTCACTAGTGTATTTGTATTCCTTGGGCTGGTGCTTTCAATCGCACTTATCGCCATGGGAAACAAAGGCGGGTGGTTCCTTCTGGCGTTCATTCTTATGCTATCAGGTCCCTTTTTCTACATCATGCGGGTGAAGTCAAAATCCCAGCCCTGAGGTAATGGTCACGAGGAGCATTAACTGAGCCTTTTCAGCGGGTCACCGATCGGGGGACGGGGGCGGCGTGAGGGCGGGGCCGCAACGGACAGGGCTCCCGTCACGAGACCCTCGCCCGCCTTGCAGTCGCCTTCGGGATATCCGTCGGCACCGCGCACGGATACGTCACCGCCGTCACCGGGCTGCTTGCCGATCGTGCCCCGGGACTGCTGAAGACGCTGCGCGACAACGACCCGGACTTCGTCCTCCTCGATGGGACCCTCGCCGAGTGCGATCGCGTAGGCGACAGCCGCGCCGACTATTCGGCCAAGCATCGCCGCCATGGCGTGAACGTCCAGGTCGTCACGGATCCCGCCGCGGGGTCCTGTGGATCTCGCCCGCCCTGCCCGGCCGCACTCACGACTTGACCACCGCCCGCACGCACAGGATCATCCGGATCTGTGAACGGCAAGGCATCCCGGTCCTGGCCGACCGCGCCTACCAGGGCGCCAGCGCCTGGGTCACTACCGGCGTCAGACGACTACCCGGTGGCGAACTCAGCCCCACCCAGCGCACCGTGAACCGGGCGCTGGCCCAGGCCCGAGCCCCCGTCGAACGCGGCACGGCACGGCTGAAGTCCTGGCAGATCTTCCGCAGATCCCGCATCAGCCCCAACCGCATGACCGTCATCGCCAAGGCCGTCCTCACCCTGGAGAGGCAACGCTGAAAAGGCTCAGTGCGCTGCGCCCTTGTCGCAACTCGACAACCCTTCAGCCCTGAACGAACCGAGCACCGACGGTCCTACTGCACGCTGCCTGCACGCGCGGCCACCGGATGGCCACCGGGTCCGGCCTTCGGAGAGCAGACTAGAAGGCGGATGGCGATAAGTCACAGGTCAGAGCACTGAACCGAAGAAGCGACCACTGAGAGCCAACCGCAGACCTACGCATTACGATGCACGGACCGCACGTGTCCGTTTCACCCGAATTCCAAGGTCAACCAGAACAAGAAACCCCAGGTCAGAGGCCCGACCTGGGGTTTACCGTGGAGCCGCCTTCGGGATTCGAACCCGAGACCTACGCATTACGAGTGCGTTGCTCTGGCCAACTGAGCTAAGGCGGCGCGCTGCGCCTTGATGCCAAGGGTGGCAGGCGCAGCGGCGCCAAGTCTACAGGGTTCCGGGGGGTGGTTCGGACCGTTGGGGGATCAAGGGGGGTGCAGGTCAGGGGTTAGGTGCACTTCTGGTCTTTGGGGGGGACGGTGTCGTCGAGGAGGTAGGCGTTGACGGCGGTGTCGATGCAGTCGGAGCCGCGGGCGTAGGCGGTGTGGCCGTCGCCGTCGTAGGTGAGGAGGTGGCCGGAGGAGAGCTGGGAGGCGAGGGAGACGGCCCAGGCGTACGGGGTGGCGGGGTCGCGGATGGTGCCGACGACGAGGATCGGGGCGGCGCCCTTGGCCTCGATGCGCTGGGCGTGGCCGGTGGACGGCAGGGGCCAGTAGCCGCAGATGAGGGAGGACCAGGCCAGGGTCGTACCGAAGTGCGGGGAGGCGGCGCGGAAGGAGGGGAGGGCGCGTTCGACGTCGGCCGGGGAGGACAGGGCCGGGGGCAGGTCGAGGCAGTTGACGGCGGCGTTGGCGTACATCAGATTGCTGTACTTGCCCTTGTCGTCGCGCTCGTAGTAGCTGTCGGAGAGCTTGAGCAGCGGGCCGCCGTCGTCCTTGAGGGCGCTGGCCAGGGCGCCGCGCAGGGTGGGCCAGGCGCCCTCGTCGTACATCGCGGCGATGACGCCGGTCGTGCCGAGGGCCTCGGTGAGCGGGCGGCTGGTGCCGGTGGAGAGCGGGTGGCTGTCCAGGGAGGCGAAGAACGCGTCGAGGTGCTTGCCCGCGTCGTCGGTGGACGTCGTGCCGAGCGGGCAGTCGGAGCGCTTGACGCAGTCCGCCGCGAACGCCTTGAAGGCGACCTCGAAGCCGCCGGCCTGGGCGCGGCTGCTCTCCAGCGCGCCGACGGAGGGGTCCATGGCGCCGTCGAGGACGAGACGGCCGACGCGCTGCGGGAAGAGCCCGGCGTAGGTGGCCCCGAGGAAGGTGCCGTACGACTTTCCGACGTACGTCAGTTTCTGGTCGCCGAGCAGCGCGCGCAGGATGTCCATGTCGCGGGCGGACTCGACGGTCGAGACGTGGCCGAGGATCTTGGCGGAACGCTTCTCGCAGCCGTTGGCGAAGCCGCGGTCGGCGGTGACGAGCTTGTTGACCTCGGCGTTGTCGTCGGGCGTGGTGTCGACGGCCGTGAACGCGTCCATCTGCGGGTCGCTGAGGCATTCGACGGGCTCGCTGCGGGCGACGCCGCGCGGGTCGACGGCGGCCATGTCGTACCGCGAGGTGACCGCGGTCGGGTAGCCGAGGGCCGCGTACTGGAGGTAGTCGATCGCCGAGCCGCCGGGGCCGCCGGGGTTGACCAGCAGCGAGCCGAGCCGTTTGCCCGGGCCTGTCGCCTTCTTGCGGGCGACGGCGAGCTTGAGGTCGTCGGCGGTGACGGGGTGCGCGTAGTCCAGCGGGACCTTCATGGTCGAGCACTGGAAGCCGGGGACGCCGCAGTCGTGCCACGACAGCTTCTGTCCGTAGTACGGCGCCAGGTCCGCGGGGCTCTCGGACGGCAGCGGTGTGAGCGAGGTGGTGGCGGGGACCGGCGACGACGCCGCGGCCTTGTGCCCGCCCCCCTCTGAGGTGCATGCGGACAGCAGCAGTCCGGTCACCGCGATCACGGTGGCCGGGATGCGGAGCAGGCGCTTGGAGTGCATCGGCGGCTCGGATCCTCCCGTCGGGTGCTTGCGAGCGTATCGGCCGGGGGGCGGGGACAGACGCTCAAGCTGTCCCCTTACGAGTGATACGCACGATTATGAGCGTTTGAGGGGGGTGGGGGTGGGCGCCGCCCCGGTCGCGGCGTGGGCTTCCGGTACGGCTGTCGCGTGACCGGCCTTCGATACGGCCGAGGTGCCGCGCGGCTTCGATACGGCCGAGGCGGCTTTACGGCTCGGCCCCTCCAGCTTCTCCGTCAGATACCCCGCGACCAGCGCGTACATCTCGCGCCGCACCCGTACGCCGTCGATGATCCGGACCTGGTCGCCGCGCGGGCGCAGGGCGGCGCGCAGGCGCAACGCCGAGGCGCGCGGGGCCAGTTCGCCGGTGGTGGCGGCCAGGAGCAGGGCCGGGTGCGGGCCCGCTGCCGGGGCGAGCGGCGGATACGTACCGGAGATCCCGGCGGCGGCGCGGTACCGGCCCGGGTGGGTCAGCGCCTCGTGCACCGCGCAGGGCGCCTGCGCGCCGAGGCCGATGACGGCGTGCGCGCCGCTCGCGGGCAGCGCGCGGAAGTGGCGGGCGGCCTCCGCCAGGACGGCGACCGGGTCCTGACCGCAGTCGCGCGGCATGACCAGCAGGAACGGATTGGCCAGGCCGCGCTTGGCCTGTACGGCGAAGCCCTCGAAGAGGTCGGGGGCGCCGGTGGCGGGCAGGTGCGCGAGGACGACGGGGTACGCGAGGCTCGCCGCGCCCGCCGACTCGTAACGCGGCGGCAGCCAGACGCGGATGCCGTCGCGCAGTTCCATCAGGGTGCCGCCCGCCGGGTGGCCGACCGTACGCATCTCGGGCGCCGGCGGGGCGGGGGCGGGGGTACGGCTGGGGGCGGGCGGCACGGTGGCCGTGGACTCGGCCGACTCCCCGGCGGGGGCCCGGTCGGCGCGGCCGGTGTCGCGGGAGTCGCTGAGCAACGGCACGGCGAGCGACAGGGCGGTGAGCGCCGCGACCCCGGCCGCCCCCGCGCGCAGGGCGGTGCCGAGGCGGTCGGCGGGCAGTTCGTACGGCCGCCCGGCGCGCTCTGACCACCAGTGCCGCAGGGCGCGGTGGGCCAGCAGTACGGCGGCGGCGGTCGCCGCGAGCAGCAGGACGGACAGGACGACGTCGGCCACGGCGGAACCCCTCGGGTGCGGGTGCGCTCCCGCTGGGACGGTGCGGCCGGGTACGGGGGGCTGGTCCTCGGGCCGGGGCCATGGACCAGGTTCCTGGGCCTTGGTCTTGGACCGGGGCCTTGGGCCGGACCCTTGGGCCTGGTCGGGTCCTCGGGTCGGTCCTCGGGGTGGGATGCCCCCCGGGGCGGTTGGTGATTCCGTACGGCGGCGGAAGCGCGGGAACGCTGTCTGCACCTTGCAACGGCTGCGGGCCGTGGGGTGGGAGACGTTACGGGGGCGGGGGCGGGATCACCCGGACGGACCAAGGGGGTGGCCTTCCGGCGGACGAACCCTCCGGCCGCCGGGGCCCTTCCGGAGGACGAACCCCGGACCGCCGGGGACCCTTCCGGCGGACGGACCCCGAGCCGCGGCTCGGCCCTCAGCCCGCTCGTAGCGCCAGGGTCATGGCCTCCACCGCCAGCAGCGGGGCGACGTTACGGTCCAGGGCGTCGCGGCAGGCGAGCACGGCCTCGATCCTGCGCAGGCTGTTCTCCGGCCGGGACGACGACGCGATCTGCTCGATGCCCTCGCGGACCTCGGTGTTCGCGATGCCGACCGCCGAGCCGAGCTGCAACGACAGCACGTCGCGGTAGAAACCGGCGAGGTCGGTGAGCGCGAGGTCGAGCGTGTCGCGCTGCGTACGCGTCGAACGCCGCTTCTGCCGGTCCGCCAGCTCCTTCATCGCGCCCGCCGTGCCGCGCGGCATCCGGCTGCCCGCGCCCGCCGCCGCGCCGAGGGCCGCCCGCATCTCCTCGGTCTCCTTGCCGTCGACCTCCTCCGCGACCGCCTTCGCGTCCTCCTGCGCCGCGTCCACCAACTCCTGCGCCGCGCGCAGGCACCCGCCGATGTCCGCGACCCGCAGCGGTACGCGCAGCACCGCGGCGCGGCGGGACCGTGCCGACTCGTCCGTCGCCAGCCGCCTCGCACGCCCTATGTGGCCCTGGGTCGCCCGCGCGACCCGCTCCGCCAGCGCCGGGTCGATGCCGTCGCGCCGCATCAGTACGTCCGCGACCGCCTCGGCCGAGGGCGTACGCAGGCTCAGCAGCCTGCACCGCGAACGGATCGTCGGCAGCGCGTCCTCCACCGACGGCGCGCACAGCAGCCACACCGTGCGGGGGGCGGGCTCCTCGACGGCCTTCAGCAGTACGTTGCCCGCGCCTTCCGTCAGGCGGTCCGCGTCTTCCATGACGATGACCTGCCAGCGGCCTCCGGCCGGGGACAGCGCGGCGCGCCGCACCAGGTCACGGGTCTCTTTGACGCCGATGGAGAGGAGGTCCGTGCGGACGAATTCCACATCGGCGTGGGTGCCGACGGCCGTGGTGTGGCAGCCGTCGCAGAAGCCGCAGCCGGGGGCGGCGCCGAGGGCTCGGTCGGGGCTGACGCATTGGAGTGCGGCGGCGAAGGCTCTGGCGGCGGTGGATCGGCCCGAGCCGGGGGGGCCGGTGAACAGCCAGGCGTGCGTCATTCTTGACGCCTCGGGTTGTGGACGGCCTTCTTCGTGGGCCGTCACCAAGGCGTTTGCGTCTGCCGCCGCCGCTGATAGCTCCGCGACTACGCGCTGCTGGCCGACGACGTCGTCCCATACCGTCATGTCGACCTCCCTTCGCCTTGTCCCCGTCGTTTCCCCGAGGACCATTCTGCGTCACCCCACTGACAGGGGTGGGCGCCTTTGCGGTGCCTGGGCCTTCCCGCCCGCCCACCCGTGCGGGTGCTTTCTTCGTCTGCGGGTGCCGCCTGTGCCTGGTCGGTCCCGGCCCGGGGCACCTCCTCGGGCGACGAACCTGCGGCCACCTCCACTCGCTTCTGCCCTTGCCCGTTCGTCCCCCTGCGGGGGCACCCCGCACCGTCCCCTCCGGTCCACCGGCGCCCGCCTGTCCGCTGTGGCTGAGGGCGGAGGGGGTGGGTGGGGGCCCAGGCCCCGCGCGACCGACCGTCCAGCCGGGCGGGAGGAGGGGGTGGGTGGGCAAAGGGGGGTGGGTGGGGTGCCGGACCTGTACGCAAGACGGTCCGTTGGGGTGGCCGGGCAGGGGGGTGGGTGGGAGCCCGACCCCTGCGCCCCCGACCTCCCGGCGGGGCGGGCGGAAGGGGGCCTCACACCACCCCCTCCAGCCTGGTGGGGGGAGGTGCGGGACCTAAGGGGTGAGGGGTGTCGGAGTGGGGTGGGCGCAGGGGGCGTCGTGGGGCGCTTGGAGAAGGGCCCCCACCGGGAGGGGCCACCGGCGCAGGGCGGCATGCCGAAAAGACCCCCTAACCTCCCCGGCAACCCCCACCGGACCGCCGGACGCCGACGTACCGGGAGGGGACGGGCCGGGGTGCCCCCGCAGAAATGCGGTGACAAGAAGGGCACCGGATACAGGAGACCAGGTAGCCGCATTTCGAGGAGGTGCCCCGGACCGGCACCGACCCAGGCACAAGCGGCACCCGCAGACGAAGAAAACACCCGCACGGGTGGGCGGGCGGGAAAAGGAGAAACGCGACGTCAGAGAGAGAGGCGCTGGACGCCGGAAGAGAGGGCGCGGGGATCAGTGGGAGTGGCGGGATCGGTCCAGCACGACCCCCTCCGCGCAAGCAGCCGCCGCAGCCAGACCTCAGTGGCGACAAGGTCGCCCAACCCGTCGAGATCCGCCGGCACCCCACCCCCGTCCGCGACAGCGACCAGCGCGGAGCGCACCACCCGAGCGTCGATGAGCCCGGCATCGGCAAGCAGCGGCGCGTCAAAAAGGTCCAGAAGGTCGTCCAGCGCCAAGCGCAACCCCGTGCGGGCCGCCGCGGCAGCGGTGGAGTGGGAGTTGGCGCCCCACCCCGGCGGCAGGTCACGGACCCCGGCGCCTTCGAGGACGTCGCGCAGGACGTCGGCCCGGGCGCCGGGCCGTACGCGAAGGGCGCCGGGCAGCGCCCGGCAGGCCCGGACGACCTGGTTGTCGAGGAATGGCGCGTGCAGCCGCTGGCTGGGCACCGCCGCGGCCTGCTCGAAGGCGCGGAAATCCGCGGCGGTACGCGCCAGCACGGCGCGGGCGCGCCGCTCCCCCGGCCGGTCCATCGGCCACGGCCGCCGCGCGGCGTCCTGGAGGCGTACCGACACCTCGGCCAGCGCCTCCCCGGTGAGCCAGCGGGCGGCGGGCCCCGGCCGTACCCAGGTCATCGCGGCGAGGGACGCGGCCAGCGGCCCACTGCCGGCGGAGCCGAACTCGTGCCGCTGGAGCCGCGCCGCCGCGTCCTCCACACCCTGTTGATACGGGGTGCGGGCCAGCCGCCGGGCGGCGCGGTAGACGGTGATCGGCACGGTGAAGGGCACGAGCGCGGGGTGCCCGAGGGCCCCGTCGGCGCGGGTGAGCGCGGCCACCGGCCGTACGAGGTGGCGGCGGCGCCGGTCCATCAGGAGGTCGGCGAGCCGCGCGGGATGCGCGTCGAGGACCTGCCGGGCGCCGTATCCGATGAGGTGGTCGGCGCCGCCCGCGGCGAGCCGCCGGCGGTTGCGTTCGGCGTCGACGAGGGAGGGGGCGGGCTCGTCGGTGAGCGCGCCGCCGCCGAGGTCGGCGTACGGCAGCGCCTCGGGGCCGCCGGGGACGACGACGTGCCGCAGCCGCGGGTCGGCGCCCATGATCCGCGCCCGCTCCAACTGCGCTTCCCTGGAGTGGAGTCCGCCGCCCGAGGGCTCCCCGCCGGAGGACCCCGGAGGTCCGCCGCCCGCGAGGTCGTTGAAGGTGACGGCGAGCAGCCGCTCGCCCGCGAGGGAGCCGGGCGCGCCGGGCAGCATGCCGGGGTTGCCGGGCAGCCCCGCGGCGAGCAGCGCGAGCGTGGCGGAGGCGCTGCCCCCGGAGAGGTCGGCGCCGATGCCGGGCGCGGGCCCGTCCCCGGGGTCGGGTACGAAGCGGGCCTGGGAGAGCCTGGCGCGTACGGCGTCGACGAGCGCGTCCCGTATGCCCTCGACGGCCGCGGTGGCGTCGGCGTTGTTGGTGGGCTGGTGGCCGACGGCCAGCGAGGTGGTCTGTTCGTAGCCGCTGATCTCCGGGGCACCGTCGCGCAGGATGAGCGCGTGGCCGGGCGGGACGCGGCGGACGCCGAGGTACGGGGTGCCGTCGCCGAGCGCTTCGGGCGAGTCGGGGCAGGCGAGGAGCGCGGCGAGGTGGGTGACGTCGAGCCCGGCCTCGATGAGGTCGGCGAGCGGGAGGGCGGCGGTCGCGTACGCCGTACCGCCCGCCCAACGAGTGTGGAAGACCGGCCTGGCCCCGGCGAGGTCGCCCAACACGGTGATGCGGCGGCCGAGTTGGAGTACGGCGGTGTAACTGCCCGACCAGGCCGTCAGATGGCGCAGCGCGCCGCCGCGGGCGGCGACCAGGCCGAGCCGCAACTCGGCGTCGCTGGCGCCGCATCGGCCGAGTACGGCGAGCCGGGCGACGGTGTGCGGGGCGCCCCCGCCGTGCCCGTTGCTGTGGGAGCCGTTGCTGTGGGAGCCGTTCGAACCGCCGCCGCCCCGGCCGCCGTTGCGGTACGCGCCGCCGTCGCCGTACGCGGCACCCGCCCCGCCGTACGTGTCGCCGTAACCGTCCCCGTAGGCCGCGCCCGCGGAGCCGTACGCCGCACCTTTGCCGCCGCCGAAGGCGTACGCGGCGCCGCCGCCCGGATCGGCCTGGACGACACGGACCTCGTCGGGCCGCCAGTCACCGACGGCCCACAGCGGATCCGGTTCCGACCACAGGAGTTGGGCACCGACGGGCAGGAGCGTACGGGTCCTGCTGCCGGGAACGGGACCCGCGGTGGCACTGCTCCACCCCACCAACCACCGCATCGCCGCCTCCACAGGCTGTGGACAGCCGGTACGCGGGGGGCCGCTCTGCCGCCGCCCCACTGCTCTACCGCTTCGCTGCCACGTCTGACGTCCGAAAGACCATGCTGCCACGTGAAGGCGCGCAAAGCGGCGCATGGGTGCACCAAGGAGCGCCGGGTCGCGCGCTGAGGGCAGCCGCGAGGCGAGTGTGAAACACGCATCAGCCGAAACGTCTGATTCGCGCCAAAGTCTGCGGCACATGCCGGAGTTGATATGCCGGAAAGCCCCGTACGCGACCAGGGACCGGTTGAGGACCGTTCGAGGTCGGCATGCGGGACATTAAGGGCACGTTCCGGCGCGGGCGGGGGCGGTGAATGTGGTGAAGGAGACAGTGGTGAGGGCCGTGGAGAAGGTGTGGAGCAGGTGTGGACCGCTGGTGGAGCACCTCCCGCGGACGCCGGGCGGCGCGGGCGGGGCCGGGTGCGGGCGCGCCGTCGCGGGGAGGCTTCGGCGCAAGGGGAGGTCCACGGCCCGGGAGGGCGCTGACGCACCTCCCGGGCCGGTCCGCCGCCCGCGGGGATTGTGGCAACGGAACCCCCTGGCCCGCCGTACCACCGCCATAGCCGCCTGCCGGGGCCGCGGGCCGACCCACGGACCCTATGCAAGCGCCGCCGTCCCGGACGGCACAGAGCGCACGGCCGGGCGCACGGCCACATATACCGGGAGCACGGTCCAATGAGGTGGCGAGTAAGGGGCAGGAATCTCGCCATCCGGGACGAGACTCTTAACGGTCGGGATGCGGCGAACTACGCTGGGTGTACCCGGTTCGCACACGTACGCGCGGCTCGGGTGTCCGGCGCATGCGCCGCACCGGCCGCCGAGCGGTCACCGCGGTGGCTGAATCGGGCTCCAGGGGAGGGTGACCCCCGTACCCCACGACAAGACCAGGCCGGCCGGCCTGCCCCCCAGCGGCATCACGAGGTGAACCGCAGTGAACAGAGAACACCGCGGGCCGAACGAGAAGCTCGGCACCCTTCTCGCTCTGGCGGGCATCAGCAACGCCGGACTGGCCCGCAGGGTCAACGACTTGGGCGCCCAACGCGGCCTGACCCTGCGTTATGACAAGACGTCGGTCGCCCGGTGGGTGGCCAAGGGCATGGTCCCGCAGGGCGCCGCGCCGCATCTGATCGCGGCGGCGATAGGCGCCAAGCTCGGCCGTCCCGTGCCGCTGCACGAGATCGGTCTGGCCGACGCGGACCCGGCGCCCGAGGTCGGTCTCGCCTTCCCGCGCGATGTCGGCGAGGCGGTGAAATCGGCCACCGATCTGTGGCGGTTGGATCTTGCCGGACGGCGCGGACCCGGCGGCACCGGCATCTGGCAGAGCTTGGCCGGATCTTTCGCAGTGAGCGCTTACGTGACCCCCGCGTCGCGCTGGTTGATCACCCCCGCGGACGCCACCGTGGCCCGCGACGCGCCCGCGCCGGGCATGAACCACGTCGGTCACAACGACGTGACCAAGCTCCGCGAAGCCGCCGAGGACGCCCGCCGCTGGGACTCCAAGTACGGTGGCGGCGACTGGCGTTCGGGCATGGTCCCGGAGTGCCTGCGGGTCGAGGCGGCGCCCCTGCTGCTCGGTTCCTACAGCGACGACGTGGGCCGCGCGCTGTTCGGCGCGACCGCCGAACTCACCCGTCTCGCCGGGTGGATGGCCTTCGACACCGGCCAACAGGAGGCCGCCCAGCGGTATTACATCCAGGCGCTGCGGATGGCCCGCGCCGCCGCCGACGTACCGCTCGGCGGTTACGTGCTCGCCTCGATGTCGCTCCAGGCCACGTACCGCAACTTCTCCGACGAGGGCGTCGACCTCGCCCAGGCCGCCCTGGAGCGCAACCGCGGTCTGGCGACCGCCCGCACGATGAGCTTCTTCCACCTCGTGGAGGCCCGCGCGCACGCCAAGGCGGGCGAGGCCGCCGCCTGCGGGGCCTCGCTGGCCGCCGCGGAGGCGTTACTCGAGCGCTCCCGCGAGGGCGACGCCGACCCGCAGTGGCTCGGCTTCTACTCCTACGACCGGCTCGCCGCCGACGCCGCCGAGTGCTACCGCGACCTGCGCGTCCCGCGCCAGGTGCAGCGCTTCACCGAGCAGGCCCTCGCCCGCCCCACCGAGGAGTTCGTCCGCTCCCACGGCCTGCGCCTGGTCGTCTCCGCCGTCGCCGAACTGGAGTCCGGGAACCTGGACGCCGCGTGCGCCGCGGGCACCAAGGCCGTCGAGGTCGCGGGGCGCATCTCCTCGGCCCGCACCACGGAGTACGTCCGCGACCTGCTGCACCGCCTGGAGCCGTACAACGACGAGCCGCGGGTGCTGGAGCTGCGGGAGCGGGCCAGGCCCTTGCTCGCGGCCCCGGCGTAAACGATTCAGCCGGGCGGGCCGGCAGGCGCGTGCGGGCGGACCGGCGGCGAGGGCGGGCGGACCGGCGGCGCGGATGCGCCAGCAGCGTGGGAAGGCCGGCAGCACGGGCGTAGCGGCAGCGCGGATGCGCCAGCAGCAAATTCCGGGCCGTCCGGCGGTTTCCGGCCGGTACGGCGTTTGAGGAGCGGGCCGCCGGGCTAAGAGGGCCCCACAGGCAGGAGGCGTCATGACCCGCAGCACCGCACCCGCCTCCCGCCCGGAGGATGTCCTTGTCGTGGGCGCGGGCATCATCGGCCTCTCCACCGCCTACGCGCTCACCCGCGCCTCCCCCGGCATCCGCGTCACCGTGCTGGAGAAGGAACCGGGCCCCGCGCGCCACCAGACCGGCCGCAACAGCGGGGTGATCCACAGCGGCATCTACTACCGCCCCGGCTCCCTCAAAGCCCAGTACGCGCTGGCGGGTTCGGCCGAGATCGGCAAATTCTGCGCCGAGCACGGCATTCCGCACGAGACCACCGGCAAGCTCATCGTCGCCACCGCCCAGGCCGAACTCCCGCGGCTGCACGCCCTGGTCCAGCGGGGCCGCGAACACGGCATCCCGGTAAGGGAGTTGGGCCCGGCCCAGATCGCCGAGTACGAGCCGAAGGTCGCGGGGCTGGCCGCCATCCACGTCGCCACCACCGGCATCTGCGACTTCCGCGAGGTCGCCGCCACCCTGGCCCGGCTGGCCGGGGACGCGGGCTGCCGGGTCCGCTACGGCGAGCGGGTCCGTACGATCGAGCGCCGCGCCGACGGCCTGGTCGCCGTCCGCAGCAGCGATGCCGAGGGCCGCCCGCGCCCCGAGATCCGTACGAAAGTGCTGGTCAACTGCGCGGGGCTGCACAGCGACCGGATCGCGGAGCTGGCCGGGGACGACCCGGGCATGCGGATCGTGCCCTTCCGCGGCGAGTTCTACGAGCTGATCCCGGTCCGCCGCGGGCTGGTGCGCGGTCTTGTCTACCCGGTGCCCGACCCGGACTTCCCCTTCCTCGGCGTCCACCTGACCCGCGATGTGCACGGCGGCGTCCACCTCGGTCCGAACGCGGTGCCCGCGCTCGCCCGCGAGGGCTACCGGCGCGGCACCGTGGGGCTGCGCGACCTCGCCGCGACCGCCCGCTTCCCCGGCACCTGGCGGATCGCCCGCCGCCACTGGCGCCAGGAGGCGGGCGAGATCCACCGCTCGCTGTCCAAGCGCGCCTTCACCGCCGACGCCCGCCGCCTGCTGCCCGCGCTGCGCCCCGGCGACCTCGTCCCGGCCCCCGCCGGGGTCCGCGCCCAGGCCGTACTCCCCGACGGGACCCTCGTCGACGACTTCCTCTTCGCCGGGACCGCCCCCTTCGTCCACGTCCTCAACGCCCCCTCCCCCGCCGCCACCGCCTCGCTCCCGATCGGCCGCGAGGTCGCCCGCCGGGCCCTGGAGGCCCTGCGCGCCGCGTAGCCCCGCGGACGGCGTTCACGGTTCGCGCCTGCGCCCCCGGCCGCCGTACGGCCCCGGACCTGGCCTTACGCGGCGCGTCCGCGCACCGGTACGTGAGCCCGTACGCCGCTGGCAGCCGCGCCGGGGGGCCGCGGGCGCCCCGTAGAATCGACGGCATTGTGTCCACGTCACCCACTCCCCCCGCCACGCGTACGAGCGCGCCCGCCGTACGCGAGACCGATGCCGTAGCCCTAGCCGTAACCGTCTCCGTCGCGGAATCCGTCACGGAAG
Source organism: Streptomyces sp. NPDC088197 (assembly GCF_044741185.1). Lineage (NCBI taxonomy): Bacteria > Bacillati > Actinomycetota > Actinomycetes > Kitasatosporales > Streptomycetaceae > Streptomyces > Streptomyces sp. NPDC088197. The sequence continues at coordinate 17,244 of NZ_JBIUSD010000009.1, read as the reverse complement.
CCGACGCCGAAGCCGTCACGGAAGCCGACACGGAAGCCGTTGCCGGAAAGGGCGCCTCCGGCGTCGGCAAGCAGCAGCGCTTTCCCAGCGGGCCCGCGCCCGATCCGGCGGGGTCGCGGGAGGAGCACCGGATCAGGTCGTTCCATGCCCGGCGGGGGCGGATCACGCAGGCGCAGGCCGCGGCGATCGAGCGGCACTGGGAGGCGTGGGGGGTGGAGCTGGACGGCGCGCCGCTGGATCCGGGCGCGCTCTTCGGCGACCCCGAGCCGCCCGTGGTGCTGGAGATCGGCTTCGGGATGGGGGACGCGACCGCCGCGATGGCGGCGGCGGACCCGGCGACCGGCATCCTGGCCGTCGATGTGCACACCCCCGGCCAGGGGAATCTGCTGGCGCTCGCCGACCGCCTCGGCCTGACGAACGTCCGGGTGGCCAACGGCGACGCCGTCGTCCTGCTGCGGGACATGCTGCCGCCCGCCTCGCTCGCGGGCCTGCGCGTGTACTTCCCCGACCCCTGGCCGAAGGCCAAGCACCACAAGCGGCGGCTGATCCAGCCGGACTTCCTGGCCATGGTGCTGCCGCTGCTGCGGCCCGGCGCGGTCGTGCACTGCGCGACGGACTGGGAGCCGTACGCCGAGCAGATGCTGGAGGTGCTGGCGGCGGAGCCGGGGCTGGCGAACCGGTACCCGGCGGAAGGTTTCGCCCCCCGGCCGGACTTCCGGCCGATGACGAAGTTCGAGCGGCAGGGGCTGGCGAAGGGGCACGTCGTACGCGACCTGCTGTTCACCCGTATCTGAGGGAGGCGGCGGGGGGCGTCCTGCGTAGGCGCGTGGGGCGCGGGGCGCGTACGGGCGCGGGGACGTCCGGCGTACGCGACCGGCGCGCGCTCCGGGAACCGTCTCCTGGCCCGCCCCTGGTCTCGTCCCTGGCCCGGTCCCTGGCCCGGTCCCTGAGCCGCCGCCGGAACCGCCCCTGACCCGCCCGTTCGGGCCGGGCAGCGGCGGTCACCTGCGCGAACCGATGCCGACGCACCCTCGCGTACGGCCGCCCGGCCCCCGTACTGTCGACGGGTGTCCATGTTTTCGCACCCGGCTGCCGGGGCCGCGGGTCCTCAGGAGGCCGCTGCCCTGCCCGCGTCGGGGCCGCCGCCCGGGTCCGCCGCGCCGGGACCGCAGTCCGGGACCGCCGGATCGGGCTTCGACGGATCAGGTTCCGCCGGATCGAGTTCCGACGTATCCGGTCGCGACGTATCCGGTGCCGCCGTATCCGGTCCCGACGTATCCGGTCTCGCCGCGTCGGAGGCCGCACCCGCCGGGCCGCCGCCCGGATTCGCTCCCGCGCCCGCTCCCGAGACCTGGCAGTACGCGCCCCGCCGTCCGTTCTGGGAGAGCCGGGCGGTCCGTACGGGCGCGCTGTTCACGGCGTTGGCCGTCTGCGGTGTGATCATCCTCGCGGTCGTGCGCCAGCACATAGGCACCGAGAGCTTCCTGGTCGGCCTGGTGCTGGCCGTCCTGCCGGTGCCGTTGCTGGTCTGGGCGTTCCTGTGGCTCGACCACGTGGCGCCGAGCCCCTGGCAGAACGTGGTCTTCGCCTTCTCCTGGGGCGCGTGCGCGGCGACCCTCGTCGCGCTGTTCGCCAACGAGTACGGCGCCAAGCTGATCGCCACGACCTTCTCCGCGACTCCGACGCAGACCGACCACTGGGGTGCGACTTTCGTCGCGCCGCTGGTGGAGGAGACGGCGAAGGGCGCCGCGCTCCTGCTGCTCTTCCTCTTCCGGCGCCGTCACATCGAGTCCGTCGTGGACGGCATCGTGCTGGCGGGGCTGGCCGCGACCGGCTTCGCCTTCACCGAGAACATCCTGTACATCGGCTCGGCCTTCGGCGAGGACAAGGCGCTCGGCTCCTCCGTACTCGACTCGGCGACCGCCGCGACCTTCTTCGTCCGCGTCCTGATGACGCCCTTCGCGCACCCGCTCTTCACGGCGATGACCGGCATCGGTTTCGCCATCGCCGCCACCAGCCGCCCGCGCAGTGTGTGGCGCTGGCTCGCGCCGCTCGGCGGCTGGCTGCTCGCGATGGTGCTGCACGGCCTGTGGAACAGCTCCTCGATGCTCTCGCCCGTCGGCTTCCTGACCGTCTACGTGGCCGTCATGATCCCGGTCTTCGGCCTCGTCGTCTGGCTCGCCTTCTGGGCCCGCGCCCGCGAGTTGCGCACCATCCGCACCAACCTCCCCGTCTACGCCGCCGCCGGCTGGCTGACGCTCCCCGAGCCGACCGCCCTGGCCTCGATGAAGGCCCGCAGCCAGGCCCGCGACACCGCGCGCCGCTACTACGGCGAGAGCGGGGCGCGCGCGGTACGCGACTACACCGCCTTCGCCACGCACCTCGCCTTCCTGCGCGCGGCGGCCACCCGCGGCATGCCCGCGCCGGACTTCACCGCGCGCGAAGCCGAACTCCTCCATCACCTCTGGCAGCGCAAGTCCCTGGTGCGAATCCCGCTCGCCCAGGCCGCGACGCCCCACCTCCCGCCCGCCGCCTGGGCGGCGCCCTTCCCCCATCCGCGCCAGGCCCCGATGTGGGGTCCCCGGCCGTGGGACGGCCAGGCGCCCGGCCAGTGGGGTGCGCCCGGCGGATGGCACGCGCAGGCGCCCGGCACGTGGGGCGCCCCCGGACCCGGCAAGCACCGATAATCTCCGCGCCTCGCGCCCACCGCGTCGCCCTGGCCTCCGCACGGCTGGGTCTCTCCCCACCACGGATCTGTGCCAGTAGCCGCGAGCTGAACTCCGTTTCAGACGAGTAGGATTCAGCCCATGAATGGGCAAGCTCAACGCCGTATCCGCCGTATGATCCTGTGCCCGTGAAGCCTTCCTCACCCAGCGTCTCGGCCCGGATGAGGCGTCAAGCCAGTCGAGACACCACGCCGGAAGTGGCCGTACGGCGGCTCCTGCACGCGGCCGGATACCGGTACCGGCTGCATCGCCCCGTCCCTGGCCTTCGGCGGCGCACGATCGACATCGTATTCCCCGGACCAAAAATTGCCGTCTTCCTTGACGGCTGCTTCTGGCACGGCTGTCCGGCACACGCCACGCGGCCGAAGTCCAACGCCGAATGGTGGCGGGAGAAGCTCGACCGCAACATGGAACGCGACCTCGAGACCACTTCGCAGTTGTCCGGCGAAGGCTGGACCGTACTGCGCTTCTGGGAACACGAGGATCCGCTGGCCGTGGCAGAACATGTTGCCGAAGTGGTCGAGAAGGCCCGCGGACGTCATGGCTGAGAGAGATGACGATTCGCCCTTCGGATGAACTTCGTGCTCAATTTCGCCGCGTAGCCGAATGGGCAACATGGGTGTGTGCGCGTGCGGCACTTGACCGGGACCTCATAGGCGACGCGCTCACGGCGGCCATGCTGGTTGCCTTCCCAACTGACCTGTCGGACCGGGTGGTTCGGAATCCGGGCCCGCGGAACGGCGGCCCAGAGCAGTACAGTGATGGTGAGTGTTGTCTCAGGTGATCGTAGCCGGCTACAGTTCGTCCATGGCCGAAGACCCACGCTTGACCAGCGGTTTTGGTGCACCCGCTAGTGGTGTCCAATCTGCATCGGATCGGTTCCGCATGATCGACCTCTTCGCAGGTTGCGGTGGGTTGACCAAGGGATTTGTCGACGCCAGGCACAAGGGCAGCCCAGTCTTCACTCCCGTCGCAGCCGTGGAGATCGACCGTGCTGCTGCGGCGACGTACGCGGCGAACTTCGGACCTCACGTCCACAACGGAGACATCGCCGACTGGGTGCGTCGCAAGCAGGCCATCGCTACGGCGGACGTCGTCCTCGGCGGCCCTCCTTGTCAAGGATTCTCCCGACTGGGCAGCAGGGATCCGCTCGACAAGCGCAACCAGTTGTGGCGTCACTATCTGGATGTGGTCGCTTGGGTGAAGCCCAAGGTATTCGTGATGGAGAACGTCGACGCCTTCCGGAAAGCACCCGAGTTCGTTCTGCTCGTCGACGAAACACGTCCGGGAGGTCTCCTCGAGGATTACATCATCCGTGACGCCGTGGTCAGCGCAGCTGACCACGGCGTGCCGCAGCATCGTAAGAGGATCATCCTCGTCGGAGCACGGAAAGATCTGGTCGTCGCACCTGGATCGCAACGGCGTATCGATGATCTGTCGGAACTCGAACAGCAGGCTCTCCTGATCCCGGACCCCACCGTACGTACTCCGTCAACGGTGTGGGGGACCATTTCACATCTCGTCCTGAAGAAACTCGATTCGACGATGGCGAATCGCCGGAACGAGATCAACGGCGCTCTCATCGAGGGTCCGTTCCGGATGGACGAACTGCACCTCCAACGCAGCGGAATCACCGCACGTTCGAAGGAGCGCTACGCCACGATCCCGGAACGCGGGAATCGGTTCGACATCCCTGAACACTTGCTCTCTCCCTGCTGGAAGAAGCACAGGACCGGGTCCACCGACGTCATGGGACGCCTGTTCCGAGACAAGCCGTCAGTGACGATCCGTACCGAGTTCTTCAAGCCGGAGAAGGGGCGCTACCTCCATCCTTGGCTGGACCGCCCCATCACGCACCTGGAGGCGGCTCTTCTGCAGAGTTTCCCTGAGGACTATCGATGGTGCGGGTCCCGGAACGAGATCGCCCGGCAGATCGGTAACGCTGTTCCCGTGGGTCTGGCCCGTGCCATCGCAGAACACCTCGCGCCGTTGCTCCTGGCGCAGCCCAGGGATCGGGCAATTCCGGCCCTACCTCCGCGGGCCCAGCGCCGTGTGGTGAAACACACGCCGTCTCTTGTATCGGCGCCGTAGGATCTCGTCTCGTCGTTGGATGCTCCGGTCCGGCAAGACTACGGTGGCAGCCCTCAAACGGATCGTGATCAGAAGAAGCCGGGGACACCGCCGTCCTGTGTGCCGACGAGCGCAGCGCGGTCGAGCAGGATGTTGTTGTTCTCGCAGCTGGTCTCGGGCAGTAGAAGACATGCGTGGCAGGCGGCCAGGTTGAGACTGTCGACGCCGCTGGCCTCGGATTCCATGCAGAGCGGGTCGTTGGAGCACCAACTCGCCCGTTGGAGTGCTGCGTGCAGGGTTTTCACGAGTCGCTCCGGTTCGCCCTGGGCCACGATGCCGCCGAGACTGCCCGCAGAGTCGCTGGTTGCGGTGTAAAGGAGGACACCGGCCATGTCTTTGTCCACGTAGAGCCGCTCGCGCAGGGCGGATGCCGGGTAACCGCCGTCCAGACTCCACTCGTTGATCAGTACGTGTGCAAGCGCGTGAATCAGCAGGAAGCGTGGGGTGGCGGGGGATGCCGGTACGGCGGATCCAGCAGTACCGGCCCGTTCGTGCAGAAGCCTTTCGTGGTTCGCCCTGATCCGCTGGGCTCGTGCGATCGGTCCCGGCTGCTGTTCCCACGACCGCAGCCGATCACCGTCGAGACGCAGGAAGACACCTTCACCAATGACTTCGAACGCGGGCAGCCAGGCGGGTTTGTCCAGCGCGATCTCGGCTCGGCGGACGTCGGTGACCGCCTCTTGACGCGGCTCCTCGACTCGAGTGAACCCCTGGAGCGCGCGCACTTCGCGGAGTCGCTTGACCAGCATCACCTGTTCGATCCCGTGTGAGCCGGTAAGCGGTTCGACGGCGCCCTCGGGGAATTCGCAGACGAAGTCCTGACTCTGGACATCGTCGCACTCCGCATGGGCTCTGCCAAGGCGGTCGTACTCGTCCCGATAGAGTTGAGTGCGCGCCTCCCCCGACACCGAGGGGATCGCGGGATCGACGGCAGCACTCTCCAACTGCCGCAATTTTTCTATGTGGCCAATGACATCGTCGGGAGTATTTCCCGGATGATGTCTGAGCACGCCTTCAATGCGAAGGTAAGCACGAATGCCTTCGTCGCTCTCCCTCTTCAGCTTCTCGTACAAGGGTGCGACGAGTTTCGCGAGCGGTTCGCTCCATGGTGGGATCGACAGCGCCGAGTGCATCACGGGGAACCAGACGGACGACGAGCCTCGCTGAAGCGTCCGGGGTTGCTCCTCACAGTTCACGGGCTTGGCGTCCTTCAGCCAGGGGCGGCGACCACCGCAGCGAATACCGAGGTCCTTGAGCGCTTGCCGTCTGAAGGAACCCTCCATGGAGACTTCTCCGGCTCCACAAGTGCAGCTGATCAGGACGGCGCGCAGCGACGCAGTCGAACCATCGGCGCGGAACCGCAATTCCCCTCCGCACAGACCGGGTTCGGTACGTTGCTTACCGCGGTGCACCCACTTCCAGTAGGGGAAGTCCTCCAGATGGCCATGCACGCAGGCCATCACGAAGCGCGACGGCACGAGGTCTTCCTGGCAGACAACGCATTCCGCTTTCCCAGCACGGGAGTTGAATTTGCGAAACGGCTGTAGCGTCCGGCATTGAGGACAGGAGTACATGGTCGGGAAACGGATCGCACGTACGCCATCGGTCGCCTCGTCCGCATCGAGGGCCGGGGGAAGTCGGAACCCCTTGACGTGCAAGTGGTTCGCCAGGCGGGGCTCCCGTACGAAGGGGGCTTTGGAGATGTCCCACGAGTCGATGCCTCGCACGAGGAACGACTCGTTCTCGACTGCGATCATGGCGCCTACGCCGTAGGTGGTGATCAGTTGGGCGCGTCGGACCTCGCCGAGTCGACGTGCGGCACGGATCGGGGCGGAGCCGCCTGCTCGTCGGCGCACGCGTGGCGGTACTGGGGGCACGGCTTATCGCTCCTCGAAGAAGCTGGACGAGGCGTCGACATCGCGAAGGCTCCAAAGGGTCGGCCAACCGGCCGAGTTCCCGGATACATTCTCATAGCCGTTCAGCAGCGCCGGGGCTCTGCCGGCGCGAGGCGCTTCGTAGACAAGCCGGGGGTGTACATCGGCCTCTTCCCGCCACCAGGTGACGAATTCGTCGAAGGCGTTCGTTGTTGCGCCCAGTTCGGACTTCTCGACCTGCGCCACCCGGTCCAGTACCGCAGGCCGGACGATCTCGTTCAGATCGTCCACGAAGTCCTCGATCCGTGCGGCGGCCTCATTGGGGCGTGCGGCAGACAGCATCAGCCTCGCCAGTGCGACGATCACGGCGTGAAGTCCGCGGTCCCGAGCTCCGGCGGAGAAAGGTGTGACGCTGGTGGACTCCACCTCGCGGTACAGGGCCGAGTGGTAGTGCTGGAAGGACTCGTAGTGCGAACGGTCTCTCGAGCGGGTTGAGTTGAGCATCACGGCGACCAACCCGGGATGCTGACGACCGACGCGGCTGGTGGCCTGGATGTATTCGGCGGTCGTCTGGGGTTGGCCCATGACTGCCATCAATCCGAGTCTGTCTACGTCCACGCCGACCGAGATCATGTTGGTGGCGAGCAGCACGTCGAGGACGTCCGTCTCGGGCAGCCGCCGTTCCACGTCTTTGAGGCGTCGGGAGATGTCGCCGGCGTTCGCTCGGCTGCTCAGCTCCGTGAGTCCGTCGATACGGCGTGCCGGGACCCCGTCGCGGACTGACAAGTAGTCGAGACGATCCTGGACGTCGTCGAGCACTTGCAATTCCGCGGCCGACAACAGCCGGAGACTGTTGAAGTAGCCGACCAGGGTCCAGTAGGCGTCCTTGACCTCGTCCGGTGCCTGGTAGGTCAGCGCTCGGTGGAGCAGTACGGCGTAGACACGGATGAGGAGGGTCGACTGGCTGGTGCTAGAAGTCAACAGACCGACGTATCGGCGGGCGGCCTTGCGGTCCCTCGGCGTCTCCACGGCGAACCAGGAGTCGCGCGAGTCCAACCCCGCTGGGGGGAATTGCTCGACCGTCCGCGCGAACAGCCGAGAGCCTTGCTCGTGAGCGCGGCGGATGGTCGCGGTCGACGCGACGACCTTCGGCCGGCACGCGAGGGTGTCCACGGCGGTCTCGTACAGACCGGTCAGCGTGCCCAACGGTCCGGAGATCAGATGGAGTTCGTCCTGGACGACAAGTTCGGGAGGCCGAGTGCCGTCCTCCCGGTCACGGTTGAACAGTGCTGCGGACGCAGGCCTCCAGGGCATGGCGGCGAATTTGTCGACCGTGGCGATCACCAGGGTCGGGCGTGCCCAGTACACCGCTTCATCCACCAAGTGAATGGGAAGGCCGGAGCCTGAGGCGAAGTCGCAGTCGACGGCCGGGCATTTGATGGTCATGCGCGTGTCGTCCTGGTCGACTGAATAATTGTGGGGAGAAAGTGGCTCTCCGCACCACGGGCAGCTGCGGAGCTGCACCGGGTTGTCCGTCTGGATCGGCTTCAGTGGGTTCGTCCGCAGCTCGCCGAGTTTCTGGGCCGCGACTTTAAGGGTATTGGGCGTTGACGATCGGCCGACCCACATTCCGATGGACACCTCCTCCTCTCCCAGCGACGAGGGATCACGTGCCCTCAGCAGTTCCATCGAGCAGATCAGTGTGGCGGCCCGCTCGAACTGCTGGAGAGTCAGGAGTCTGAGCGTATAGCGCATGAGCACGGTCACTCCCCCTCCAGTCGCGCCGTCGCGCAGCCTGCGCAGGAAGGTGGTGAACGCGATCAGCCCAAGGTATGCCTCTGTCTTGCCGCCACCCGTGGGGAACCAGAGCAGATCGGCCACATACCGGTCTTCGGACTCTGGATCGACGATGCCGCCAAGGCAGAGAAGAATGAAGGCGACCTGAAACGGGCGCCATCTACCGCCGCCGAGATCAAGGAGACCCGGCTTACCGCTCTTGATCCAGGAGGAGCGTGCGCGTTGTTCGGCCATTGCAAGGTTGGCGAGTTGGAAGGCCCGCAGGTTCTCGGGCCTGTCGCGGTCCGCCAACAGGTCAAGGCCTCGGTGCATTCGTCGCAGTGCCCGACGGCAGCGGGCAATCTGCTCAACCGCGGGCGCCTCGTAGTCCGTACCACCCAAGTGCCGGGTCTCCTCGGTCCTGGCGTCGATCCAACCCTCGTAGCCCGCCAGCATCCGGCGCAGTGCGGCCACGGTGTCCTCGGCGGAAGCGGTACCCAGACTTTGCATGGTGAGGGCGCTGTCATCGATCTCCGGATTCGAGTCGGTCAACAGCACCTCGTGGGACGGCACGAACTCGGTCCTGATCGACTTGACGGCTGATCGGGATCTGGTCGCGAGCCCGACTGAGGGCGGCGTCCAGTCCCAGTGGGCGGCGCACCCATGTCCGGTGGCAAAGCTCGGTGCATGATGGTGAATCATGCGGCTCAACGCCTGCTCGGAGTCCACGGCGCCAAGCATCGCCGGCCGCTCGACGAAGGCCGCGCAGTCATTGTCGGCGGCGGTGACTTCCAGTACCGGTTGGTAGAAGCAGTGCGCGTCACGCAGGTCGTATCGACCTACTTCAAGGCTGTTGACCACAGTGGCTGTCACCGTCACGGTTCGGCCGGGCCCTGACACGTGACGCACAAGCACCCGCAGTTCGAGGCCGGGGTGGAGGACGTGTGGATCGTGGGTGAGGGGAGCGGTGACGTCCACGACGACTGGATCGATCCGGAGCGGGATACGGCGCCATTGCTCCCGCTGTGCCTCGGTGCTGCGCGCCTCGGTCCGCCTGGCCGCGACAGGTTGCCCCTCGGCGTCCTCCGGTGTGTAGACGGCTGCTTGGACATCGAACCGTACCTGTGGGCAAACAGCCGGATCCACCGCGAAGGTCAGCCCGATCGACGAGGGCATTCGCACGTTGGCCAGAGCCAGGCCCAGGTCCCCGGACGGTTCGTCACGTTCTCCTCCTGCGGTGAGCGGTGCAGCATCCAGCCCGTCTCTCACGGCCTCCAGATCCGCTGGCTCGACGGGCCCGTCCTGGGGTCGCGGACGGGGGAACAGGACTCCGACCGGGTACATGGTGATGGGTGCGTCGTCCTTGAGGATCTCGTCGGCGCCACTAACCGGGCCCAGAAGATCCCTGCGTAGCGCGTCGAGGAGAGAGTCACGCATCCCGTAATGCGCCTGGTGGCCAGTCTTCGTCACGTCTTCACCTCTTCCGGTCCGACCGGCTCGGCGGTGTCGGGGGGGTACCACTGGAAACGTCCCAGCCCATTCAGGCGAGGAGCGAGCCAGACACCTCGGTCCCCGATACCCGCGCGCCCGCTCGCCGCGCCGCTTCCCGCCACACTCTCGACGCAGTCGATCCGTACTCCCGTGATCAGTGGTGGCCAATTCTCGGCCCGGCCCTGAGACCCGCGATACAGCAAGCGACACAGGTCGGTGCGGAACCGCTCGGACACGACACCGATCCGTCGCCCCGCGGCCATCACTGCGTAGGGCGGCGACTGGTCGGCGGCGACAGGGATCCCGTGGAGCAGCACCAGCTCGGCCGGACAGCCTGGAAAGACGTCCGCCCGCAGATGCATCTGGAGATGCGCGCAGTCCTCGTTGACGTCTTCCGCTCCAGGCGGCTGCTCATGCGACACGTCGTCGCCGAGGATCTCCATGCCATTCCTGGCCCATGTGCTCCTCCCGCCGAGGTACCAACGGTCCAGACGCCTGTCCTTCCGTACCTGCCAGGTGACGGGTGCGTCGATGACGTGCAGATCGTCACGGGCTCGGGTCAGAGCCACGTAGAGAAGGCGTGCTTCTGCCACCGGATCGTAGTCGTACCTCTTCTTGTCGACCCGTCGTGGTTCTTTGAGTACGCGGGGTTCCACGACCAGCACACGGTCGAACTCCAGCCCTTTCGCACGATGCACGGTCGAGATGATGAGCGACGAGGGGCCCGTCACGGTCAGCTCGTCCGGAAGCCGACCTTCGGCGAGGGCGCGGTGCAGTGCCGGCACGTCGATCGTGCCACGCCCGCCTCGCGCGACCTTGCGCGCGGACCGCCACAGCGAATCGGGAGTAGCCCCGTCCGGTAGGGCGATACCATCCGAAAGCTCCGAAAAGCGCTCGAAGTTGAGCGTGGGAGCGAAGGTCGCCGCAAGGAGTTCCGCGATCCATACCGGAGCCGAGCGATCGTACGCGGAGCGTTGCAAGGTGTGCGGAACCCCAACATCTGCGAGACGGCCGGATAGAGTCAGCGCCTGGCCGTTGTCCCTGCACAGGATCGCGGTGACACCGGGGTAGTCGCGCAGTGCGGCCTGAACGAACTCCGTGTCCAGGCTGCCGAAGATCGACGCGGACATGAGCAGTGACCTCAAGTCACCGTGAATACGCTCCGCTTCCTTCGCCGCTTCGGCCTGGTCGCGCGGAAGCCGCTGCAAGTCCGCACCGAACGGAAGCGCAAAGCGGACCGACTCGGATCGGGCGCGGAAGTTGCGAGTGAGGTGCAGCTCGACCAAATCCTCGCCGAAACTGATACGTACCCAGTCCAGAAAGCGATCCGTCTCTGCGGCGCGCTGCTCCGGGTCGGACACCTGAAACCCGTACACACCCTGCGCCGAGTCACCGACCACGGTGAAACCGCAGTTCTCCTGGAATCGATCGAGAAGGGTCTCGACCATCTCCCGGCGGACGCCGACGAGGTCCTGGACCTCGTCGATGACCACGTGTGCCGGAACGCCGGGTTCGCCGACCTCGACAGCTCCCTGTTCTATTGCGTCCGTGGCTGCCGCAATGCGCTGGTCGAATGTGGAAGCGCTCCAGTCCGTGTCGGGGAACGCGCGCCTGAGCAGTCCGGACGCCCATGCGTCGAACGTCTGGGCCCGCACTCGTCGGGCCCCCGTCGCGTGGCGCGCAATCCGATCGGTCAGCTCCCGGACCGCTGCACGGGAGAAGCTGAGCACCAGGATCTCGGCGGCTTCCAACTCCTCGCGCCCCATGAGCACGTCGAGCCGGCGCACGAGCGTGTATGTTTTCCCGGTGCCTGCGCCCGCCGTGACCAGCACGCGGGCGTCCCAGGGCTGATTCACGACGGCCTGTTGTTCTGCGGTCAGGGCGTGATCGTCGCTGAGTGGGGACGTCACTGCTGCTCCTCCCACAGGTACTCGAACTCGGTGAAGGCGAGTTTTTCTCCGTAGTTCGTGATGTTGTCGCGGACATTGAGGATGAGGCAGGTGTCCTTGCCACCGTTCTTCGGGCCCCGCAGCCCGCGACCGATCATCTGCTGGTAGACGTTGGGGCTGTAGGTCGGGCGGGCGACGACGACGGCACGCGTCGCCGGAGCGTCGAATCCCTGGGTGAGCACGTTGTAGTTCGTGATCACCTGGATCTTGCCCTTGCGGAAGGCGTCGATGCGGTGGCGGCGCTCGGCGATCGGGGTGTTCGCGTCGATCGCCGTAGCGTTCACGCCCCGATCGCCGAGTTTCGCAGCGAGGAATTTGGCGTGGGCGACCGAGGTGGCGAAGACCAGGACCGGCCAGTCCGACGGCATCTCCGTAATCCTGTCGATGATGCGCTGATTCCGGTCGTGGTCGTCTGCAAGACGTTGCTCAGCCCCCTTGGGGAGGGTGGAGAAGGTCTCCGACCGCTTCAGCTCGTCGGCATTGAGGGAGATTGTGCCGCCGGTAAGTTCGCTGTGCTGTACCTGAGCCAGGACGCCCAGGCCCTGGAGCTGCTTGATGGCGTCGGACAGATCACCGTCGAACACGCCGGTGTCCAGGCGGTGTCCGAACCGTTGAACCAGTCGGCGGGTCAGCTCCTCGTCGTTTCGGTACGGCGTCGCGGTCAGTCCGACGAGATGGCGGCTGGTGCGCTGATGGGTCAGCCCAAGGAGTTCGAGCAACCGCGTATAGCGCGGCGAGATCGCCGTGTGCGCCTCGTCGACCACGACAAGTGCCGCCCTTTCGCAAAGCCACCTGTAGTCGGCGGTCGCCAGGCACTCGTCGAGCTTCGCATCGGTCGCCACCACCAGTTGTGCACGGTCGTCGACCGGTGTCGCCGAGTTCCCCGACCAGAGTCGGCTGATGACCAACGGAAGCTCGGGCCCGACCTTCGACCATACAAACTTCCAGCTCTGCACCGCTTGTTCGCACAGCTCCTCGGTCTGGGCAATCCACAGTACGGGCCCAGGAAGTTCGGCGTTGTCCCGGATCCACCGGATCACGCCTTCGGCCGTGATCCGGGTCTTTCCTGCACCCGTTGGCAGGCTCAGCATTCCGCGCTGTGGCACGGGATTGTCCAGCACGGCGAACACTGCCTGGGCCAGTTGCTCCTGGTAGGCGTGAAGGGACGGGAACTCCGAGGGACCGTCCACTTCCAACCTGGCCTCGAGGGCGGGAACCCGCGAACCTGCGAAAGAGTCGGGGAAACCCAGATTCGTGACGAATTGGCGAGCCTTGTCGTTGCCGTTGAAGGAGGTGGGGGCACGGCTCGGGAACGCCAGCGTCAGGTCACGTGTGTGCTCGCGGAGAATTCCGTCGTCGTGCGCATTAAATGCCATCTCCGCTATACGGCGTGCGTCCGGCTCGGCCCCCCGCTCATTCAACTCGCTCTCCATAAGACCGGGGGGGAGCCCCAGCCGGAGCGCTTCGGCACCGATCAGGAGGGCGATCTTGTCGATGATGCTCTCGCTCTCCCGCACCGCGCGCAGCCGAGCCTGCAGCTGCTGATCCTGCTCTTGTCTCTCCTGCAGTTCGAGTGCCTGGCGGCATCCCGCCACGCCGAACTCCCACTTGAATTCCCGATCGGCAGCGGCCAGCACCTGCGGGCGGTCGAGGGAGTCGAGCACGTTCAGGGTGTTTCCCTTGCGTGCCGCCTTCAACGGCAGGGCGGTAGTCCCCATCGGGGTACGCACGACCTGTTCCAGTTCCGAGCAGCGCTGAATGCGGATGTTGCCGGCGGGGGCGCCTACCCGTGCACGGACCGTGGGGAACTCATCGAGCAAGGGAACTTGGGGACCGCTCTTGATTCGACGGATCTCCTTGCTGATCACGTCGCCGACCTTCAGCATTCCCCATTCCTCGACCATGTCCTTCGCCGTGGCCGCGTCCGACTTGTCAGAGACGAGAAGCGCCGGCAGCTGTTCGCGGATCAGCTCCTTGTACTCCGTCTCATTCGTGGCGACCGCAATCTCGGCATCGGGCCGGCACTCCCATGCCTCGCCCACCCGACATCGCGTGGCCACGCCGTCGGGAAATTCGAACCCGACACGAAGCAGGAGGGCGTAGGCGCGACCGACGAAAGCATCGTCCTCGCTCTCCAGGACCCGGTCGAGCAGCTTGCCCCAGCGCGCAATGGGTACGTCGTCGGGCGCGGTCGGGAGCATGAGGCCACGCGCGACCTCTGGGCCGATGTCGGCCACTGGCAGAACCGAGGCGTACTCCTTGAGCTGAGGTCCGACGGCCTCGGAGACGCGGGTGAGTCCGAGAGACGTCCGCACCAGACCGTACTTGCCGATCATCCAACGTAGGGGAGACACAATCGCTTTGCGCGTGGACGTTTGAGCTCCGTACTGGCTGTTCCAGTTCTGCACGATGCCGTTCTCGGGGAGCGCCGAGACGAACGCGGCACATCCCTCCTCCGAGAGCGTCCGCAGCAGACGTAGCGGGCCGGCAGTGGCACCGCCTTCCACGACCAGGCGACTCATGCTCGGTCTCGGCGCGTTCGCGGGAAGACCACGCAGATGGCTGTTGTGGACGGCCTCCTGGTAGTCCTTGAACCACGTCTCGACTTCTGGGCGATGTCCTGGCGTCGGGCGGTCGAAGAGCCCGAGGTCACGGAAAAGCGCCTTGTCGCTGCCGTGGAAGTCGAGGTCCACCGCGATGGAGGCGTCGCGACTGCCGTCGGCCGGCACGACCGGGCCCGGGAGGAGGCAGTCGCGCATCCGACGGAAGCGACCGTCGAGCGTCCGGACGTGCAGGATGTCCAACGGATCATGGAATCTGCGGCGGATCGGCTCAACTTGGGCATTCCCGCCTGCGCTCCGCAGGAGGATCCAGAAAGTCGTCCAAGCCTGGCTGTCATAGTTTTCGAAGCCTTGGTCGAGCACACCCTCGAAACGGCCCTGCGCGTCCGCGACACGGATGCCGATGGTCAGCAGGTGTCGTGCCATCTCCGGACGCTCGGAGATCCGGCGGTCGACGTAGACCATGTCGTCCCGCAGAGCATCGTCCGAAGTGCGGTGGAAGATCTCGCCGGCGACCGGGGCCACCATGCCGTGATCTTCGGTGAGGACGATCTTGGCCTTGCGGGCCTCCGTCATCATCTCGGGATCCACCCGATGACGTCCCGCCTGCTCCTTGAGCACCATCAACGCGAGGATCTCGATCGCGTGCCGGGATGCTTCCGGCGTGCCGTCGGCGACCAACGCCTCCAGCCAAGTCCGCACGCTCTGCGGTCGCACGCCCGCCGCTTCGATGATGTGGTTCATCTTGCCGCGCCGCAGAGTGGTGTCGGCGGCGTCGACCGAGGGGTGGATCCAGTTGACGGGTCGACCCGGATACGCGGACCAGATTCGGAGCCACTTCTTGTCCAGGCCCTGCGGAGTGATGAGCAGATCCTGGGGAAGCTGCAACTCGCCGTTCTGATCGGGCAGGGACGGGCGTTGCGCGGTCAGCGCCCAGACCTGGCGCAGAAGGTAGTCGTCGGCCCAGTTCAGATCCTCTTTGGTACGACCGGGGAGCAGCGGGAGATAGGCGGCCGGGTCCTCGGCCGGCACCAGTTCCGGGATCGTGTCGACGACCAACTCGGCCGCCGCACGGAGCAACTCAAGATTGAACGCGTTGCCGTCGAGGAGGTGTTGGCGGTCCTCGTTCGTCTTCCAGGGCGCATTGAGGATGCCGCTGAGCGACACCTCGTACTTGGTCGGGAAGAATGCCCAGAATTGTCCCTTGCCGGTCGGTACGGTACGCAGTCCCTCTTCGCGGACCGTGTACCCCGGCAACGCCCACGAGATGTCGAGTTCCGGGCGGTCATGGAGTTCGCCGGCGCTGTCGAGGACATCAGCACTGGGAGTATGCGCGACGGAGTAGACCTTCCACCGCTCGACCGTCGACTTCGCACCGCGCGCCACCTCCTTCAGGGTTCGGTGGATTCCGTTCCGCTCCACCGAGATGTCGCGGCGGACCGGGGGCATCGGTCGATGGTCGATCAACAGAACTTTCCCGACGTGCGAGGAGAAGAGTTGGAAGTGGGCCGGGAACGGATCGATTCCTTGGCCGTCGCGTCGCCGGTGACCGGTGATGTCGTGACCCAGACGCTCAGCCGCACCAGGCAGCAACGGCAGGCGGACGACCGTCGTGGCCCAGCGCAGAAGGTCGTCCAGCACTGGGTCGTCGGCACGCTCCTTCTCCATGTCGAGTGGCCGGGCCATCCGTAGGACGGGCATGTTCCCGTCCGACTCGCCTCTCCCATTGAGTACTTGGGCGATCTCACCGGCCGACCAGGACCGGTCGAACCCGAAGCTCCCACTACTGCTGAAGAACTGCGGCGCGTCGCTCACCGAAAGGACGGACTTGACACCGACCCCGAAGCGGCCGATCTGTCCACCGCGCTTGCGCGAGACGCCCATCCGAAGGATGGTCTCCGCACCCTCCGGGGTGACCGGCGAACCCTCGTTCGCGCAGTAGAGGTACTCGTCGTTCAGGACGACCTGAAGTCTGCCGCCGGGCTTCGCCGCGATCTCATCCGCAGCGTTCTGCACGAGTTCGAACAACTGGCGATCACCGTAGCCGCCTTGGGTGATGCGGCGCTCTCCGTTCGCGTGCTCCTGGACCAACCCCGGGTCAACTCGGTAGGTCTCCAGCACGACTGCCGACTGACGCAACACGGTAGCGATGACAGGGGAGATGGAGGATCCGGTGGGTTGCATGTCGAAGTACCAGGTTTCTGGGCGAGGACCACTTTGCAGGAGGAGCGGACCACCCAGGCGAGCAGAGGGCTACGCCGGCGGCCCGCGGAGCACACGAGTGCTTATGGCTTGCGGCGGGGGACCGGCCGACCCGGTCCCCCGCCTACTCCGAGCAGACGAGGACGAGGATGACGACGCATCGCGCCCAGCGGCTCCTGTCGGTCACTCGGCGGAACGCGGACCGCGTGGAGGCCGACTACGCCCGCGGCGCGCGCGACGGGCAGTCTCCGAGCCGCTACCGATCGGTGACAACGGGCGGCCGGGGGGAGCCTTGGGCGTGGGACGGATCGTCTTCGAGGCGATCTCGTCCACCCTCCTGCGCCATTCGATGACGTCCGAGAGCTTGATTCTCATATCGTCTCGGAACTTGGCACGCGCCGCTTCGGTCTCGTAGCCGTCGTGCTGCGCGACGATCTCAGTGAGCTTCTTCGAGACGGCCACCGATCGGGTGACGGTCATGAGGCGAAACGAGCGAGGCCCCTGGGCTGTTGATCGAGATGTCTGACGTCTCAAT
>NZ_JBIUSD010000008.1:0-355221 GCF_044741185.1 Streptomyces sp. NPDC088197 | reverse complement strand
GTCCACAGGGTGGTGTAGGGGTTCATGCGTTCGGCGGTGGAGGAGCGGGGGAGGGTCTGGAGGTAGATTTCCAGGTCCTGGAAGGTGGGGATGACCTTCTCGATGCCGACGACGGAGATCAGCGTCTCGGGGAGGGTGAGGCACATGCGGCCGTTGCCTTCGGATTCGACGACGACGAGGGTGCCGGTGTCGGCGATCATGAAGTTGGCGCCGGAGATCCCGACTTTCGCGCGGAGGAACTTCTCCCGCAGGTGCAGGCGGGCCGCCTCCGCCAGATCCGCCGGGGTGTCGGTGAGGTTGTCGGGTGCGGGGCGGCCCCAGGTGGTCATCTGGGTGTGGAAGATGTCGCGGATCTGGTGGCGGTTTTTGTGGATGGCGGGGACGAGGATGTGGGAGGGGAGGTCGTTGCCGAGCTGGACGATGAGTTCGGCGAGGTCGGTTTCGTAGGCGGTGATGCCGGCGGCGGTCAGGGCGTCGTTGAGGCCGATTTCCTGGGTGGCCATGGATTTGACTTTGACGACTTCGGTTTCGCCGGTGTCCTGGACGAGGCGGGTGATGATGCGGTTGGCGTCGTCGGCGTCCAGGGCCCAGTGGACGGTGCCGCCGGCGGCGGTGATGTTCTCCTCGAGCTGGAGGAGGTAGTGGTCGAGGTGGCGCAGGGTGTGGTCCTTGACGGCGGCGCCTGCTGCGCGGAGTTGGGGCCAGTCGGCGAGTTCTGCGATGGCTCTGGCGCGTTTGTCGCGGATGGTGTGGGTGGCGTGGGTGAGGTTCGCGCGGAGCTGGGTGTCCTTCGTGGACGAGGCGGCGGCCTTCGGGAACGACGGCAGACCCAGATACGTACCACTCATCGGACCACTCCTCCATTGCGCGCGCCGCCCGTGGCGACATGGACCGGAACCCCGGCGGTCGGGACCGTCAGCGGGTGCTCCCGCGTACTGGCCAGGATCTCCGCGATGTGCACCGGGCGAATGGCGGTGCGCTGCCGGGACATCGTGCCGTCCAGGTGCATCAGGCAGGAGTTGTCGGCCGCGCACAGCACGTCGGCGCCGGTCTCCTCCGCGTGCCGCACCTTGTCCGCGGCCATCGCGGCCGAGACGTCGGGATTCTTCACGGCGAAGGTGCCGCCGAAGCCGCAGCACTCCTCCGCACCCTCCAACTCCCGCAGCTCAAGCCCCTTCACGGCTTCCAACAGCCGCCGGGGCCGCTCACCGAGCCCCAGCATCCGCAGCCCGTGACAGGTGGGGTGGTACGTCACCGTGTGCGGGAAGTACGCCCCCACATCCGTCACCCCCAGCACGTCCACCAGGAACTCCGTCAACTCGTACGTCCTGGGCACCACGTCGGCCAGCGCCTCGCTCAACTCGTCGCCGCGGCCCTCCTCCCGGGCCCGTTCGCCGAGGCGCGGGTAGATGTCCCGCACCATCGCCGCGCAGGAGCCGGACGGCGTGACCACGTAGTCGTATCCGGCGAAGACCCGCGCCTGGCGGCGCGCCAAAGGCTCCGCCTCGTGCCGGTAACCGGTGTTGTAGTGCGCCTGGCCGCAACACGTCTGCCCCATCGGGAAGTCCACCTCGACGCCGAGCCGCGTCAGCAGCGCGACGACGGCCTGGCCGGTCCGTGGATAGAGCGTGTCGTTCACGCAGGTGAGAAACAGGGCGGCACGCATCGCGGCTCCCTCGGGGTCGTGCGGGCGGATGACGGACGGCGGTTGGGCGGGTGACGGACGGTCAGGGGGCGGCGAGGGCACCGGAGATACGGGCGTCCGCCGCGTCCCAGGCGCGCAGGTCACCGCGCGGCTCGTACCGGCGCAACTCCTGCGTGTCGGCGACCAGTTGCCGCATCCGGGCCAGGTCGCCGACAAGGCCGTGGGTGCGGGCCTGGACGAGGATGTTGCCGAGCGCGGTCGCCTCGGTGGGCCCGGCGATCACCGGCAGCCCGGACGCGTCCGCGGTGAGGCGGCACAGCAGTTCGTTGCGGCTGCCGCCGCCGACCAGATGGATGTGGGTGATCTCCCGGTCGGCGAGTTCGGCGGCCTTGCGCAGCACCCTGCGGTGCGCGAGCGCCAGGCTCTCCAGCACGCAGCGGACCAGCGCGCCCCGGCTCTCCGGCGGGCGCTGCCCCGTACGCACGCAGTAGTCCGCGATGGCCGCGGGCATGTCGGCCGGTGCCAGGAACTCCGGCGCGTCCGGGTCGATCACCGCGCCGAACGGCTCCGCGCGGCCCGCGTCCGCGAGCAGCGACGCCAGCTCGGACGGCTCGCCGCGCGCGGCCCAGACCCGACGGCACTCCTCCAGCAGCCACATTCCCATGATGTTCCTGAGATAGCGGAACGTGCCGTCGATCCCGCGCTCATTGGTGAAATTCGCGGCCCGCGACGCCGCGCTGAGCACCGGCGCGTCCAGTTCGAGCCCGGCCAGCGACCAGGTGCCGCAGGAGATGTACGCGGAACCCGGCGCGGTGGCCGGTACCGCCGCCACCGCAGAGGCCGTGTCGTGCGAGCCCACCGTGGTGACCCGCGTCCCCGCCGCCAGACCCGTCGCCGCCACGATGTGCGGCAGCAACTCCCCTGCGCTGTCGCCCGGTTGCCGCAGCGGCGGCAGCAACGCCGGGTCCAGGCCGATCCGGTCGGCGAGGTCCCGCGACCACTCGCCCGTACGGGCGTCCAGCAGGCCCGTCGTCGAGGCGTTGGTGACCTCCGCGCCGACACTGCCGGTCAGCCAGTGCGTCACCAGGTCGGGGATCAGCAACAGCGTCCGCGCGGCGGCCAGTTGGACCGTGTCCCGCGCCGCCGCGAGCTGGAACACCGTGTTGAACGGCAGGTGCTGGAGGCCGTTGGCCGCGTACAGCTCCTGCGCGCCGACCTCGTCCCGCACCCGCGGCGCCACCTGCGCCGTACGGCTGTCCCGGTAGTGGTACGGGATCCCCAGCAGCGCGCCGTCCGCGTCCAGCAGGCCGTAGTCCACCGCCCACGTGTCCACGCCGACGGACGCCACCGCGGCGCCCGACCTCGCCGCCTCGCGCAGTCCGTCCAGAACGCCGGTGAACAGGCCCGGCAGGTCCCAGTGCAGCCCGCTCGGCAGCCGCACCGGCACATTCGCGAACCTGTTCACTTCCGTGAGGGCCAGTTCCCCGCCGCCCACCCGGCCCACGACGACGCGGCCGCTCGTCGCGCCGAGGTCCGCCGCCGCGAACACGCCTGCGGCTGGGCTTGCGCCTGGGGGTTCGCCGATCATGCCTCTCCTTATACGGCCACTCCTGCGGAGTGCGGTCCTTCATTCTTCCCGCCCCGCGGCCCCTGGACGGTTCTCCTACGCGAGGCGTTAGGCCGATCATTTCGGGGCGCGGCCCGTGTGCGGTGTCCTTGCGTTTGGGCGTTGCGCCGATCTTTTAGTGGCGCTGGGGGCACCTCCCGGCCGCAGGCTGGGGGAGGAACTGCGCGCTCAGCCGAAGCGCTCCCGCAGGTCACCACCGGCCCCAGAGGGGCAATTCGGTGGTGTCCCGACCACCGGCCGGTGGGGCTGGCCGCACAGTTCCTCCCGCAGCCTTCGGCCGGGAGGTGCCCCAAGCGCCCCTGACGGGGCACGTCCTGCGCAGGGCGAACGCCTAGAGCCGTGCCCTTGAACACCGGCCCTGCGCAGGGTGACACGCCCTAGCGGAGGAAGGCGGCTGCGACGCCCGCGTCGACGGGGATGTGAAGCCCGGTCGTGTGGGTCAGCTCCCCGCCGGTGAGGGCGAAGACGGCATTGGCGACGTGCTCGGGAAGAACTTCCCGCTTCAAGAGCGTCCGCTGCGCGTAGAACTCCCCGAGCTTGGCCTCCTCGACGCCGTAGACGGCCGCCCGCTTGGCCCCCCAGCCGCCGGCGAAGATGCCGGAGCCACGGACGACCCCGTCGGGGTTGATGCCGTTGACACGTACTCCGTACTCACCCAACTCGGCGGCGAGGAGCCGCACTTGGTGGGCCTGGTCGGCCTTGACGGCCGAATAGGCGATGTTGTTGGGCCCGGCGAAGACCGCATTCTTGGAGGCGATGTAGACGATGTCGCCGCCCAGCTTCTGCTCGATCATGACGCGCGCGGCGGCGCGGGAGACGAGGAAGGAGCCGCGGGCCATGATGTCGTGCTGGAGGTCCCAGTCCTTGGCGGTGGTCTCCAGGAGCGGCTTGGAGATCGAGATGCCCGCGTTGTTGACGACGAGGTTGACCCCGCCGAAGGCGAGCAGCGCGTCGGCGAAGGCCGCCTCGATCTGCTCCTCGGAGGTGACGTCCACGGTGACCGCGACGGCCTTGTCGGGACCGCCCAGCTCCTCGGCCACGGCGGCGGCGTTGCCCGCGTCGAGGTCCGCGACCACTACGCAGGCGCCCTCGGCGACCAACCGCTGGGCGATGGCCTTGCCGATGCCGGACCCGGCACCGGTGACGAGCGCGATCCGGGTGGCCAGCGGCTTCGGCTTCGGCATCCGCCGCAGCTTGGCCTCCTCCAGCTCCCAGTACTCGATACGGAACTTCTCCGACTCCTCGATCGGCTTGTACGAGGAGACGGCCTCCGCGCCGCGCATCACATTGATGGCGTTGACGTAGAACTCGCCCGCGACGCGCGCGGTCTGCTTGTCCTTGCCGTAGCTGAACATGCCGACGCCCGGCACGAGGACGATCGCCGGGTCGGCGCCGCGCATGGCGGGGGAGTCGGGCGAGGCGTGCCGCTCGTAGTAGGCGGCGTACTCGGCGCGGTACTCCTCGTGCAGCGTGCGCAGCCGGGCCTCGGCCTCGTCGAGGGCCGTGCCCGCGGGCAGGTCGAGGACCAGCGGGCGGACCTTGGTGCGCAGGAAGTGGTCCGGGCAGGACGTGCCCAGCGCGGCCAGCCGCGGGTGCTCGGCGCGCGACAGGAAGTCCAGCACCTCGGGGGAGTCGGTGAAGTGGCCGACCTGCGGCCGGTCCTGGGAGGCGATCGAGCGCAGCAGCGGTGCCAGCGCCGCGGCCCGTACGCGCCGCTCGGACTCCGGCAGCGGCTCGTACCCGTCGAGCACCGCGCCGAACGGGTCGGCCTTGCCGCGCTCCTGGAGGAAGGTCTCCGCGGTGCGGATGATGTGCAGCGAATTGCGCTCGCACTCCTGCGAGGTGGCGCCCCAGGCGGTGACGCCGTGCCCGCCCAGCACACAGCCGATCGCCTCCGGGTGGGCCTCCTTGACCGCCGCGATGTCCAGCCCGAGCTGGAAGCCGGGGCGGCGCCAGGGCACCCACACCACGGTGTCGCCGAAGCACTCCTTGGTCAGCGCCTCGCCGTCGGCCGCGCACGCCAGCGCGATACCGGAGTCCGGGTGCAGGTGGTCCACGTGCGCCGCGTCCACCAGCCCGTGCATCGCGGTGTCGATCGACGGCGCCGCGCCGCCCTTGCCGTGCAGGCAGTAGTCGAAGGCGGCGACCATCTCGTCCTCGCGCTCCACCCCCGGGTAGACCTCGGTGAGGGCGCGCAGCCGGTCCAGGCGCAGCACCGCGAGACCGGAGCCGGTGAGCGTACCGAGGTCGCCGCCGGACCCCTTGACCCACATCAGCTCGGTGTCGGCCCCGGTCACCGGGTCGGGCGCGGTGCCCTTGGCGGACGTGTTGCCGCCCGCGTAATTGGTGTTGCGCGGATCGGATCCGAGCCGGTTCGAACGGCCGAGCAGCGCCCCGACCGTGCTGTCGTCGGAACTGGAGGCGGAAGCCATGCGGTGTCCTTCGGAGGAATGAGTGCGGGTGCGGGTGCGATGAGCTCGACCGGCTCGGAGGCTCCACTGCGCGTCGCGGAGCCGGTCGGCCGCGTGGGCTCGCCGTCAGGAGGGCCGGCGAGTGAACCGAAGCGGAGCGGTCGCTGTTGAAAGGGAGAACGCGCGCAGGTTGTGAGGAACGAGCAACCGAGCACGATCGACCGTCGACAGCGACTCAGCGCAGCGGAGGTGAACCGAGCCTTAAAAAATCACGCGCCCCAGCCGGCCTGTTCGCCGCCGACGCGTTCCGAGGTGATGCGGGTGGCCCAGCCGGAGCCGCGGTAGGCGGCCATCGGGTCGGGGTCGAGACCCAGTTCGGTGCGCACCTCGGCGAGCAGCGGCCGGACGTCGGTGTTGTAGGCGTCCATCAGTACGGCGTTGGCCTCCAGTACGTCACCGGCGCGCTGGGCGGCGCCGAGAGCGTCGAGGTCGACCAGCAGCGCCTTGGCGGTGGCCTCCTGGACGTTCATCACCGAGCGGATGATCGCGGGGATCTTCGCCTCGATGTTGTGGCACTGGTCGAGCATGAAGGCGACGCCGGTCTCCTGCTTCAGACCGCCGTTCTTGGCGACCTCGTGCATGATCCGGAAGAGCTGGAAGGGGTCGGCGGAGCCGACCATGAGGTCGTCGTCGGCGTAGAAGCGGGAGTTGAAGTCGAAGCCGCCGAGCTTCTTCTCGCGCAGCAGGAACGCGACGATGAACTCGATGTTGGTGCCCGGCGCGTGGTGGCCGGTGTCCACGACGACCTGCGCCTTGTCGCCGAGCTTGAGGCAGTGCGCGTAGGAGGTGCCCCAGTCGGGGACGTCCGTGGTGTAGAAGGCGGGCTCGAAGAGCTTGTACTCCAGCAGCATCCGCTGGTCGTCGCCGAGCCGGTCGTACACCTGGGACAGCGCCTCGGCGAGCCGGTCCTGGCGGGCGACGATGTCGTCCTGGCCCGGGTAGTTGGTGCCGTCGGAGAACCACAGCTTCAGGTCGCGCGAGCCGGTGGCGTCCATGATGTCGACGCACTCCAGCAGATAGCTGACGGCCTTGCGGCGGATCGCGGGGTCGGCGTTGGTGACCGAGCCGAGCTTGTAGTCGTCGTCCTGGAAGACGTTGGAGTTGATCGCGCCCAGGGTCAGGCCGCGCTCCTTCGCGTACGCGCCGAGCGCCGCGTAGTCGTCCACCAGGTCCCAGGGGATGTGCAGGGAGACGATGGGCGCGACGCCGGTGGCCGCGTGCACCTGGGCCGCGTCGTCCAGCTTTTCGTACGGGTTACGCGGCACGCCCTCCTGCCTGAACACCTTGAAACGGGTGCCCGAGTTGCCGTAGGCCCACGAAGGGGTCTCGATCCGCTGGGACTTCAGCGCCGCCTTCACGGCCGACAGGTCTGTCATGGCAACCTCTGTGAATCGTTTCATTTGACGGCTCACCTTAAAGGCGACACTGCGCCATGTCAATGGTCATGACGAGAACCCGATGGCGGGCCGGTCGCCGTTATTGAATCGTGTCACATGAGCCGGACGCGCTGCTAGAGGGTCTCTTTCCAGCCGCGATTGGCCGTCCGTCGGGGGTTGATCTCCCGAAATGGCTTCCACGGACTCTTGACGGCCTGATCAAGCGGGGCTAACGTCCCGGCAACTCCATTGAAACATTTCACCCCGCGGCGCAAGACCGGGAGATCCAGGAGACATCAATGACCGACCCCGAACCGGAACGGACTCCGGTCCTCGCGCTGGAGGGGGTGAGCAAGTCCTTCGGCGCGGTACGGGCACTGCGCGACGTCTCACTGCGGCTGTACGCGGGTGAGGCGCACGCCCTCGCGGGGGAGAACGGCGCCGGCAAATCGACCTTGATCAAGGCACTGGCCGGGGTGCACCGACCGGACACCGGAACGGTACTGCTCGACGGCGCGCCGGTGGTCTTCCACGGCCCGGCCGACGCGCGCGACGCCGGTGTGGCCGTCATCTACCAGGAGCCCACGCTCTTCCCCGACCTCTCCATCGCCGAGAACATCTTCGTCGGCCGCCAGCCGCGCCGCTCGCTCGGCCGGGTCGACCACAAGGCCGTGCACAAGGCCACCGAGCAACTCTTCAAGCGGCTCGGCGTCGACCTCGACCCCGACCAGCCCGCCCGCGGCCTGTCCATCGCCGACCAGCAGCTCGTCGAGATCGCCAAGGCGCTCTCCTTCGACGCCCGCGTGCTGATCATGGACGAGCCCACCGCCGCCCTCACCGGCAGCGAGGTCGCCCGGCTCTTCGGCGTCGTCAGGGCGCTGCGCGAGGACGGCGCCGCCGTCCTGTTCATCTCGCACCGGCTGGAAGAGGTCTTCGCGCTCTGCCAGCAGGTCACCACCCTGCGGGACGGCGCCTGGATCGCCAGCGAGCCGGTCGACGGCCTCACCGAGGACGACCTGGTCCGCCGGATGGTCGGCCGTGACCTGGACGAGCTCTACCCCAAGCAGGACGCCAAGGTCGGCGACGTCGCGCTGAGCGTGCGCAGGCTGACCCGTGAAGGCGTCTTCACCGACGTGTCCTTCGACGTCAGGCGCGGCGAGATCGTCGGCCTGGCCGGACTCGTCGGCGCCGGGCGCAGCGAGGTGGCCCGCGCCGTCTTCGGCGTGGACCGCTGGGACGCGGGCGAGGTCGAGGTCGACGGCCGCCCGCTGAAGTCCGGCGCCCCCAGCCTCGCCATGGCCGCGGGCCTGGCCCTCGTACCCGAGGACCGCCGCGAACAGGGCCTGGTCATGGAGATGTCCATCGAGCGCAACATCAACCTCACCGGCTTCAAGGCCACCACCCGCGCGGGCCTGATGGACCGCGGCGCCGAGCGCAGCCGCGCCGTCGACTGGGCCATGCGCCTCCAGGTGAAGTACGCCCGGCTCGCCGATGTCGTCGGCACGCTGTCCGGCGGCAACCAGCAGAAGGTGGTGCTGGCCAAGTGGCTGGCCACCGACCCCCGGGTGCTGATCGTCGACGAGCCCACCCGCGGCATCGACGTCGGCACCAAGGCCGAGGTGCACCGGCTGCTCTCGCAGCTCGCCGCCGACGGCCTCGCCGTCCTGATGATCTCCTCCGACCTCCCGGAGATCCTCGGCATGGCCGACCGTGTCCTGGTGATGCACGAGGGCCGGCTGGCCGCCGACATCCCGCGCGCGGACGCCACCGAGGAATCCGTCATGGCAGCGGCCACCGGCCGCGGAAGGAACGCGGCATGACCATGACCGCCAAACCGGCGTCGGCCGCGCCGCCGGACACCGCCTCCACCGGCGGCCTCCTCGACCGGGTGCTGAAGGTCAGGGAACTGGCCATCCTCGTCGTCCTGGTGCTGATGCTGCTGGCCACCCAGCTCGACAACAGCGCCTTCCTGTCCCAGCAGGGCATCAAGGACCTGCTGCTCAACGCGACCATCCTGGTGCTCGTCGCGGTCGGCCAGGCCATGGTGGTGATCACCCGGAACGTCGACCTGTCGGTCGGCTCCACGCTGGGCATCACCGCCTTCGCCGCGGGCGAGTTCCTGCGCGGCGGCGGCAATCCGCTGGTCGCCATCCTGATCGCGGTCGCCCTCGGCGCCGGATTCGGCATCGTCAACGGCCTGTTGGTCAGCCTCGGCCAGGTGCCCGCGCTGGTCGTCACCCTCGGCACGCTCTACATCATCCGCGGCCTGGACTCGATCTGGTTCGGCTCCAAGCAGATCACCGCCGCCGACCTCCCGTCGGGCTTCGGCAGCTTCGGGCACGACGGCCTCGGCGCCGTCCCGTATCTCGCGCTGCTCACCGCGGTCGTGCTGATCATCGCCGCGTACTACCTGCGCAGTTACCGTAGCGGACGCGACCTGTACGCGCTCGGTTCGAGCCCGGAGGCCGCGCGGCTGGCCGGTGTGCCGGTCCGCAAGCGCATCCTCACCGCCTACATCGTCTGCGGCGCCCTCGCGGGCCTGGCGGGCGCTCTCTACCTCGCCCGCTTCGGCAATGTCGACTCCGGCACCGGCAGCGGCTACGAACTCACCGTCGTCAGCGCCGTGGTGGTCGGCGGCGTCGCCTTCACCGGCGGCTCCGGCAGCCTGTACGGCGCCGCGCTCGGCGCCCTGCTGCTGACCTCGATCAACAGCGTGCTCCCCTCGATCGGCGTCAGCTCCGTATGGGTGCAGGCCATCGACGGCGTCCTCCTGCTGCTGGCCATCGCCGCCGACCGGGTGGTCGCGCTGCGGGTCGCGGCGGTGCTCCGTAAGCGGGCCGCACAGACAAGGAGTGCGACAACTCATGCCTGAGCCAACGAAATCCACCGGTCCGGCGAAGGCCGCGAAGCCGTCCGCCGGTACGAACCCGTCCGCCGGTACGAAGCCGTCCGCCGGTACGAAGCCGTCCGCGAGCGCGAAGCCCGCCACCGCGGGCCGTACGGCGACCGGTTGGGCGCGGGACGCGTTCCGCTGGGACACCGTCGTCGGAGCCCTGCTCGTCGTCCTGCTGCTCTGCTCCTTCTCCCTGGTCGACAACTTCGGCAACGCGCTGAATCTGTCGTTCCTGATCGGCAACACCCTGCCGATCGCGCTCATCGCGCTGCCGATGACGATGCTGGTGATCTCCGGCGAGATCGACCTGTCGGTCGGCTCCACCGCGGGCCTGTCCGGCGCCGTCATGGGCAAGCTGTGGAACGACGGCATGGCCATCGAGATGATCATCCCGCTGTGCAGCCTGCTCGGCGTGGTCTGCGGCCTGGTCAACGGCCTGCTGGTGACCCGGCTCGGACTGCCCTCGCTGGCCGTCACCATCGGCACCCTGGCCGCCTACCGCGGCATCGCGCAGATCGTGCTCGGCTCCAACTCGGTGACCGACTTCCCGCAGCAGTACCTGGACTTCGGTTCCGCGCGGATCGGCGGCACCTTCATCCCGCAGGCCGCCATCCCGTGGGCCGTCCTGCTGGTCATCGCGGTCGTCGTCCTGCACGCCACCCCGGTCGGCCGCTCGCTGTTCGCGGTCGGCGCCTCGCAGGAGGCCGCGCGCTTCGCGGGCATCCGCACCAAGCGGCTGAAGCTGTCGATGTTCGTCGCCACCGGCACGATCTCCGCGCTCACCGGCGTCTTCTGGGCCCTGCACTACGCCAGCGCCCGCTACGACAACGCCACCGGCCTCGAACTGTCCGTCATCGCCGGTGTGCTGCTCGGCGGCATCGACTTCGACGGCGGCAAGGGCACGCTGGGCGGTGCGATCGCCGGAGTGTTCCTGCTCGGCGCGCTCCAGAACGTGATGAGTCTGATCAACGTCTCCGCGCAGTCCCAGATCCTGATCACCGGAGTCCTGCTGGTGATCTCGGTACTGGCACCGCGGGTGGCCCGGCAGGTGGGCAGGGCGCGAGCCCGGCGCAGAACCGCCGACGCGCCACCACCGGCCGCACTGGCCGCCACCTGACCCCCCGCACCACGCACGTCGTCCGAACACCCTCACCTGGTCGTCACCTGCCGCGAGTGCGGCATCGAAAGGACACCCGCATGTCGTACAGAACCGCCCCCGCCCGTCGCGCCGCGGCCGCGGTCGCCGTTGTCGCCGTCGTCGCGCTCAGCGCCGCTGCCTGTGGCGGCACCACCAAGAAGTCCAGCTCGGACTCGGAATCGGCCTCCGCCGGATCCGGTACGAAGGCGTCGGCCTCCGCCGACCCGAACGCGCCCGTCAAGAAGGGCCTGACCATCGCCTACCTGCCCAAGCAGGTGAACAACCCGTACTTCACCATCTCCGACAACGGCGGCAAGAAGGCCGTCGAGGCGCTCGGCGAGAAGTACAAGGAGGTCGGCACCAGCAGCGGCACCGACACCGCGGGCCAGGTCAGCTACGTCAACACCCTGACGCAGCAGCAGGTCAGCGCCATCGCGGTGTCCGCGCAGGACCCCGGCGCGCTGTGCACCGCGCTGAACCAGGCGCGCAAGAACGGCGTCAAGGTCGTCACGTACGACTCGGACACCAACACCAACTGCCGTGACGCGTTCGTCTCGCAGGCCAGCGCGGAGGACCTGGGCCGTACCGAGGTCCAGTTGATGGCCAAGCAGATCAACAACAAGGGCCAGATCGCGATCCTGTCGGCGGCCCAGACGGCCACCAACCAGAACACCTGGATCGACTTCATGAAGGACGAGCTGAAGAAGCCGGAGTACAAGGACATCCAGCTCGTCAAGGTCGCCTACGGCAACGACGACGCGCAGGCGTCGTTCCAGCAGACCCAGGGCCTGCTCCAGCAGTACCCGAACCTGAAGGGGATCATCTCCCCGACCACGGTCGGCATCAAGGCCGCGGCGCAGTACCTGAGCGGTTCCAAGTACAAGGGGAAGGTCCAGCTCACCGGCCTGGGCACGCCCAACGACATGCGCGCGTACGTCAACAACGGCACCGTGCAGTCCTTTGAGCTGTGGGACCCGGCCAAGCTCGGCGCGCTCGCGGGCTACACCGCCGTCGCGCTGGCCTCCGGCCAGATCACCGGCGCCGAGGGCGAGACCTTCACCGCGGGCGACATGGGCACCTTCACCGTCGGCAAGGACAGCGTCATCGTCCTCGGCAAGCCGACCGTCTTCGACAAGGCGAACATCGGCCAGTTCAACTTCTGAGCCGACGGCACCATCCAGTAAGGCAGTTGGACCGCCGGCCCTGTGGGTCCGGGCCGGCGGTGTGCGGAAGGAAATCCTCAAGTGCGGCGCGTCTGCTTTGTGTTGAAGGTCCGTCAGGAACGGCTGGACGAGTACCGTGCCAGGCACGCGGACGTCTGGCCGCGAATGCGTGAGGCGCTGTCCGCCGCCGGCTGGCACAACTACTCGCTGTTCCTGCGCGAGGACGGCCTGCTCGTCGGCTATCTGGAGACCGAGGACTTCGAGCGGGCGCGCGCCGCCATGGACGGTACGGAGGTGAACGCCCGCTGGCAGGCGGAAATGGCGGGCTTCTTCGAGGAGTTGGACGGCGTCGCGCCCGACGCGGCGATGGTCCCGCTCACCGAGGTGTTCCACCTTCCGTGAACATGAGAGGTTGGAACGATTCAGTTCGTGCCGGATCAACCAGCACGCACTGTGCTTGAATAAGTTCAATGCGTTGATTCCGGGTGAACGTCGAGCACGTCGCGCCGACGCCGGATGAGCGTTACGAGGAGCCCTGCCTGCGGCGGGCGGGACGGAGCAGTGGAGCCCATGGTTGGGATCAAGGACGTGGCACGGCAGGCGGGTGTCTCGGTCGGGACCGTCTCCAATGTGATCAACCGCCCGGACCTGGTGTCCGAGGAGACCAGGACCCGGGTGCAGTCGGTCATCAGCCGCCTCGGCTACATACGGAGTGAGTCCGCCCGCCAACTGCGGGCCGGGGCAAGCCGTATCGTCGCGCTGCTCGTCCTCGACATGGGCAACCCCTTCTTCGTCGACGTGGCCAGCGGCGCCGAGCGCGCCGCCCGCGCCGCCGGACTCGGCGTCATGGTCTGCAACAGCGCGCAGAGCACCAGCGAGGAGGTCGAGTACCTGTCGCTCTTCGCCGAGCAGC
Source organism: Streptomyces sp. NPDC088197 (assembly GCF_044741185.1). Classification (NCBI taxonomy): domain Bacteria; kingdom Bacillati; phylum Actinomycetota; class Actinomycetes; order Kitasatosporales; family Streptomycetaceae; genus Streptomyces; species Streptomyces sp. NPDC088197. Next base: position 341,995 of record NZ_JBIUSD010000008.1, on the reverse strand, counting down.
GGGTGCGCGGCGTGCTGGTCACCCCCGCCGACGCGACCGGACACAGCCTCAAGACGCTGCGCAGCCAGGGCATTCCGTACGTCCTGGTCGACCGCGTCTCGGCGGACGTCGCCGTCTGCTCGGTCTCGGTGGACGACGTCGTCGGCGGACGCCTCGCCGCCCAGCACCTGATCGCCGCGGGACACCGCTCGATCGTCTACGTCGGCGGCCCGCCCGAACTCCCGCAGGTCCGCGACCGCCGCGCCGGGGCGCTCGCCGCGCTGGCCGAGGCCGGACTGCCGCCCGAGTCGCTGACCGAGGTGTCCGCCGAGCGGCTGGACGTCTCTGCGGGCCGCGACGCCGGAGCCCGGCTGCTCGGCCTGGCGCCCCGGCCCACCGCCGTCTTCTGCGCCAACGACCTGCTGGCCCTCGGGGTCCTCCAGGCGGTCTTCGCCGCCAGGATCGCGGTCCCCGAGGAGATGGCCATCGTCGGTTACGACGACATCGAATTCGCCGCTGCCGCGGCCGTACCGCTGACCTCGGTCCGGCAGCCCGCCGTCGCGATGGGGCGGCTCGCCGCCGAGATGCTGCTGGAGGAGACGGCGGACCCCGAGGGCCACGAGCACCGCCAGGTCGTCCTCCAGCCGGAGCTGGTCGTGCGCGGCTCCAGCCTCGGGGCGCGCTGAGGGAGTCCGGCCGCGCGCCCCGCGTTACGTGAGCGGGGCGTCGTTCGGCCGGGTCGGGACGGCGTCCAGCGCGGCGAGGGTCGCGGCGTCGAGCGTGAGCGCGCCCGCGGCCACGTTCGCTTCGAGGTGGGCGGTGTTCGACGTGCCCGGGATGAGGTGGACGTTCGGCGCGTGGTGCAGCAGCCAGGCCAGGCCGACCTGGGAGGGCGTGGCGCCCAGCGCCCGCGCCGCGGCGATCACCGCCGGTTCCTCGGTCACCTTCGGCAGGCCGGGGAAGGCGCTGCCGAGCGGGAAGTACGGCACCCACGCGATGTCCTGCGCGGTGCAGAGGGCCAGCATGTCCTCGTCGTCGCGCGCCACGAGGCTGTACGCGTTCTGCACGCACGCGATGCCCGCCGGGATCGCCCGGCGCAGATTGTCCAGGCTCACGCTGCTCAGCCCGATCGCGCCGACCTTGCCCTCGTCGCGCAGCGCCACCATCGTCGCGAGCTGGTCGTCGAGTTCGACCACCTGGTCGCCCTCGGCCCGCAGGCCCGGCCCGACATCGGTGCGGCGCAGATTCACCAGCGGGATCCGGTCGAGGCCGAGGCTCGCGAGATTGTCCTCCACGGCCGCCCGCAACTCCTCGGGCTTCTGCGCGAGTCGCAGGTGCACCGGGCCGCCGGAATCCGGTGCGGCCCCCACCTTGCTGGCGACCAGCACCTCGTCCTCGGACCTGACCGCCTCGCGGATCACCCCGTTGACGAAGCCGTCGCCGTAGAACTGCGCCGTATCGACGTGGTCCACCCCGAGTTCGACCGCCCGCCGCAGTACGGCGACCGCGGCGGCCCGCCCGGCCCGCTCCGTCAGTTGCATCGCCCCGTACCCGACGCGCGACACCGTCCGCCCGGCCAGCGCCCCCGCCCCTCCGGCCCGCCGCGCCCCGCCGGCCGTCGTCCCGTCCGAGGTCATCCCGCTGGAAGCCATGAGCATCCCGTTCCCGTGCGACACCAGAACAAGCGGAGGTCACTCCGCTTCTTCGACCGTACCACTACCGGAGATCCCTCCGCTTTGCTCCGGCGCTCTCCGCCCGCCCGCGGCGGCGGCCGTTAATTCGGTGGCGGAGGCGGTGGGGGAGGGGCTACGGTCCCTGGTGTTGGAGCGGGAGCCGCGGAAGTGGCTCGCCGCTGTCGGCTCGTGAGTACGGCCAGGAGGTGTGACTCGATGACTGCCTTGGTGATGGGCGCTGCCCAGATGCGGAAGTTCATTCAGTTCACCTCTGTGGTCTCCGGCTGACCTCTCTTCTTCTGCCGCGCCGATCGGATGCGCGGTGCCGGGGCCCTGTTGGAAGGGTTTCCCTTGTCTTTCTCGTCTTCTTCCTTCTCGTCGTCGTCCTCCTCCTGGTCCTCACTCGTCCCGTACGGCTGGGACTCGCTGCTGGACGACGCCTTCTCGGCGTACGCGGCGGACGGACTGGTGCCCGCGCGGATCGTGCGGGTCGACCGGGGGATGTGCGACGTCGTCGTGCCCGACGGCGCGGACGGTCTGCTGACGGTCCGCGCCGACACCGATCCGGTGCACTCGCCGGATCCGATGCTCGTGGCGTGCACCGGGGACTGGGCGGCGTTCGACCCGGACCCGGCGCAGCCGAAGGGCCCGTCGGTACGGGCGCTGCTGCCGCGCAGGACCGCGATCGTACGGTCGGCGTCGTCCAAGCGCTCCGAGGGCCAGGTGCTCGCGGCCAATATCGACCACGCGGTGATCGCGGTGTCGCTGGCGGCCGACCTCGACCTGGGGCGCCTCGAACGCTTCCTCTCCCTGGCCTGGGAGAGCGGCGCGCAACCGGTGGTCGCGCTGACCAAGGCGGACCTCGTGCCGGACACCACCTATCTGCTGGAGGACGCCGAATCGGCGGCGCCCGGAGTGCCGGTCCTGGTGGTGAGCGCCACGACCGGCGAGGGGATCGAGGCGCTGTCGGAGCTGCTGGCGGGCGGCACCTCGGTGCTGCTCGGCCAGTCGGGCGCGGGCAAGTCCACGCTCACCAACGCCCTGTTGGGGCGCGAAGCGCAGGAGGTGCAGGCCACCAGGGACTCCGACGGCAAGGGCCGGCACACCACGACCACGCGTGACCTGCTGCCGATGCCGCAGGGCGGGGTGCTGATCGACACGCCGGGGCTGCGCGGGGTCGGCCTGTGGGACGCGGAGTCCGGGCTCCACCAGGTGTTCTCCGAGATCGAGCAACTGGCCCGCGACTGCCGCTTCCAGGACTGCTCGCACCAGTCGGAGCCGGGCTGCGCCGTCCTGGCCGCGCTGGAGGACGGCACCTTGCAGCACCGCCGTCTGGAGAGCTACCGCAAGCTGCTGCGCGAGAACGCGTGGATCGCCTCACGCACCGACCAGCGACTGCGCTCCGAGATGCGGCGCGAGTGGAAGCAACGGACCGCGGCGGGCCGGGAGATGTACGAGCGCAAGCGCGGCGGGGGCGGCGGCCACCGCCGCCGGTCCTGAACCCGGTCCCGTACGGCCGACCGTACGGGCGCGGACCCTATCCGGCGCCGCCGCCAGGACCCTGCTGGTGGCGGCGCCGCACCGCGATCGGGCTGCCCGCACTCCAGAACGAGCCGACGACACAGGCGACCACGAGCACGACGATCACGACGCCGAGAATCACGCTGTATGCCATGTCGGACCTCCTCGCCTCCGGCACGGCCTTCACCGTGCCCTCACCTTCGCTACCTGTTCGTGACCTTCCCTTCGCCCGACGTTCCCAACCCACAGGTGGGGGACCGGTGTTCGCGCGTGGGTTCGATCCGATGAAGTGACGGTATGTCAGGCGGAGTCGGGCGGTGCCGAGTGCCCTCGGACGGGCGCGGTGCGGCGCTCAGGGGGAAGCGTGGTGCTCGGGCCGGGATTCGGCGCTCAGGCGGAGGCGCGGACCACGAGGTGCGTCGGCGTGACGATGGAGGACAGGGCGGGAACGCTCTGCGGGCCCGTCGGCGGCGCCACCGCGCGCAGGAGGAGGCGGGCCATGAGGCGGCCCATTTCCTCGATGTCCTGGCGGACGGTGGTCAGGGGCGGGTCGGTCCATTCGGCGACGGAGACCATGTCGTCGAAGCCGACGACGGCGATGTCGTCGGGGACGCGGTGTCCTGAGGTGCGCAGGACGCGCAGGGCGCCGGAGGCCATGACGTCGGAGGCGGCGAAGACGGCGTCCAGGTCGGGGCAGCGCTGGAGGAGTTCGGCCATGGCGCGGGCGCCGCCTTCCGGGGTGAAGTCGCCCTCGGCGATCATCCGCGGGTCGGTCTCCGGCAGCACGTCACGGAACCCGTCCAGCCGGTCCACCGACGCCGTCTGGTCAAGTGGCCCCGCGATGTGGGCGATCCGGCGGCGGCCGATCCTCAGCAGGTGCCGTACCGCGTCCCGCGCACCGCCCCGGTTGTCGCAGTCCACGTACAACGTGCCGTGGTCGCTGTCGAAGTCGGTCCAGCCGGGCCGCCCGCCGATCACCGTGGGCACTCCGGCCCTGCGGGCCAGCACGGGCAGCGAGTCGTCGGTGTGCAGCGAGAAGATCAGCGCGCCGTCGACGTGTCCGCCCGCCAGATAGCGGCCGACCCGCTCGTAATCGGCGGCCCCTTCGGTCAGCAGCAGCACCAACTGATTGTCCCGCGCGGTGAGTTCCTTGCTGATCCCGCGCACCTGCTGCGCGAAGAACGGGTCGGTGAAGAACCGCGTCTCCGGCTCGGCGACCACCACCGCGATGGCGTCGTTGCGCCGCGTCACCAGCGTGCGGGCCGCCTGATTGGGCACATATCCCAGCTCGTCCACGGCCTTGCGGACCCGCTCCACCAGCGGCGCCCGTACCCCTTCGCTGCCGTTGACCACCCGCGAGGCGGTGGCACGCGACACCCCGGCCCGCGCGGCGACGGCCTCCAGCGTAGGACGCGGCGCGAAGCTCGGGTCGGACAAGGGACGTCTCCTTCACGCGGAAATAACAGAAAACCGGGGGCCGGTACGCGCACAGCGTAACGGGTCCCCCGGCGCGGCGTGAGAGCGCTCTCCGTGTCGGTTCGGCAGGTGAGACGGGTGTGCCGTGTGTGCGCCTTGTGCGGGCCGGGCGACGGTCGTGCGAGCGACGCCCGGCGAGGTCCGGCGCGCGGGGTCAGTCCTCCAGGCCCCAGCCGATGATCGAGTACGGGTGGATCCGGATCAACTCGTCGCTCATCTGCGCGCCGAGGTCGTGCGGGCCCACGACCTGCTCGGCGGTGCCGCGGATCTCGACCCCGCGCACCGTCCACGGGTCGGTGCCCGCGATGTCGTCCACGACCAGCGACACATAGTGGTTCGCCGCCACATTGCGCCACTTCTTCGTGGCGCCCATCGTGTAGCCGCCGATGTCGACCGTGCCGTCCGGGCGAAGGAAGTAGCCGACCGGATTGGCCTGCGGACGGCCCTGCGCGTCCACGGTCGCCAGCCGCCCGAGGCGCTGCGTGCGCAGATAGCGCAGCTCGGCCTCGGTCAGCGCTGTCCTGGGTGTCTTGATCGCCATGCCCTCACCCTCACACGGGTGAGCGCACCGGGCCATTGGACCTTTGACCTATCCAGGACCTAGGCCGATTGGGGACGCGCGGTCGTACGGCCATACGTATGTCCGTACGACCGCACACCCCGTACGTCTCCCCCTGAGCGCGGGGCCGGGTGCCGGTCAGCCCGCGATCACCGCGCCCAGCCACGCGCCCGCCACGACGAGGCACGCCAGGAGTTCGACCAGGACGGAGCCGCCCACCGCGCGCATCGCGGTGCGGGTCGCGGTCCAGGCGGCGCGGTGGCCGCCGAGGCGTACGCGCTCGGTCGCGTAGATCGTGCCGACGAAGCCGAGGACCGCGCCCAGCACCGGGATCAGGAAGAAACCGGCGATGGCGAAGGAGCCCGCGACCAGCACGGTGTGCCAGGTGATGCCCGAATCGCGGATCCGGCGCGCCGGGAGCAGCCACACCACCACCTGGACGACGGCCAGCAGACCGGTCGCCCCGGCCAGTACGCCCCAGGTCAGGCTCGTGTGCTCCTGCGTCGCCCACCACATGACGGCGGCCCAGCAGAGCAGCGTCCCCGGCACGCCGGGGGCCAGCACACCGACGAGTCCGAGCAGCATCACCGCGCCGATCAGGCACACCTGTGCGGTCCCCATGAGCCCACCCTGCCCGATGACGCGCCCGTCCGCCGGGCGGATCACCCTCGGGGCGCAAGGCGAGACCTGTCCGAGACCCGTAGGACCACTCGCGTACGCCGCTCGTACGCCGTCCGTACGCCGTGGGGACGTCGTCGGTCCGCCGCGCCGTCAACCGTCCGGTGGCGCGCTCACCCTTCCGGCGGGACCGTCGGCCAGGTCGCCGGTCACCGGCCGCCGCGTACGGCCCCGCGCTCATACGTCCGTGTCGCCGCGTGCCACCCAGCCGCGTTCGTAGGCGTGCCAGCCGAGCTGGAGGCGGGTGGTGACCTCGGCGATCTCCATCAGCCGTTTGACCCGGCGCTGCACGGTGCGCAGCCCGAGGTCGAGCTGCTTGGCCGCAGAGGCGTCCGTCAGACCGGCCAGCAGCAGCGAGAGGATGCGCAGGTCGGTGCTGTCCGGCGCCTCGGGGGACTCCTCGGCCACGGTGCCCGTCCCGTCCAGGCTCAGCGGCATCCCCTGCCGCCACACTCCCTCGAACAGCCCCATCAGCGACTCCAGCAGCCCGCTGGCGTGCACGACCAGCGCGGCGGGCTGGGCGAGGCGGCGGGTCAGCGGCACCATCGCCAACGACCGGTCGGCCACCACCAGTTTGGTCGGCACCCGGTCCACCACCCGCACCTGTTCGTTCCTGCCGAGCGCGGCGGACACCTCCGTGAAACCGCTCGGGCTCGTCACGACGGAACGTTCCAGCACCACGCGGTACGTGACGCCGCGTCGGGACGCCTCCTGCTCGGCGTCGTTCTCCGTCCCGGTGATGGCCACCGGGCGGTCGGTGACCAGGGCGCAGACCTCGCTCTCCGCGCCGAACTGGAGTTGCAGGAAGCGCTGCGCCACCGCGTTGGCTCCGGTGACCACCTCGACCAGGTCGTGCACGGCCGGTTCCGTCGCCTCCGCCCGGAACTCGGCGGCCAGGACGGCGGCGGCCAGCTCCGCCTGCTCCAACTCGTGCCGCTGCCGGGTCAGCAGCGCCGACAGCGCCACGGCCGGTGGGGCGGCGACCCAGCGGCCGGGCCGCGCCGACGACTGCGCGACCAGCCCGTGCCCCTCCAGCCTGCGCAGGATGCGGCCCGCGTCCTCCTCGTTCAGCCCGAGGCGGTGCGACAGGTCGCCGACCTCGGCCGCGCCCAGGCCGACCAGCGCCCGGTAGGCCGATTCCTGCGCTTCGTCCAGACCGATGGCGCCGAGCACGGAGCCCCCTCCCTGCGGTGATGGTGACGGTGGCGGAAATGAGCCACGGCGGTTTCCCGCCTTGGTCATCTTGTACTCCCGCAGGTCCGCTCTGCCAGTGTGATCGACACCGAGCTTTGCGGAGAGCTTGACGGGGAGCTTTTCGGTGGCTTCGCGGGAGGCGGGACGGAAGGCGCCGGGGACGGTGTCCGTGGCAGCCCCCGGAAGAAGTCTCCGGACGCGTCCGAAGGTCTCGGTGCGGTCCCCGGAGGATCTTTCCCGAGGTCCCGGCCGGGGACGCCGACTCCGCCGGGCGGCCCTGCTGTGGGGGCGGGGCCGGCCCGGCGGTTCCACGTTTCCCGGCGGCCCGTGCGGTGGACAATAAGGGCATGAGCCAGCAGGGGGACTCCCACAGCAGCCAAGAGGACGACTGGTGGCGTCAGTTGTACGACGACGACGCGGCCACGCCGTCCGCCACGCCGGATTCCGTCGACGCGCACTTCGATACGGCGCTGGACGCGGTGGCGCCTCCGCCGCCGACGCCGGCCGCCGACACGTTGCGACTGCGTCGGCCCACTCCGCCGCCTCCGCCCCCTTCCTGGCCGGGGCCGCCGCGCACACCGGGTGCGCCTCCGGCGCCGGTCCCGACCACGGTGCCGGTCTCGGCTCCGGAGCCCGCTTCGGTGTCGATTCCGGCTCAGCAGGACGCGTCGCCCGAGGTACCGGCCGACGAGGTACCGGCTGACGAGGTACCGGCTGACGAGGTGCCGGTCGACGTGGTGCCGGCCGAGCGGCCGGCCGAGCCGCCGGTCGAGTCCTCGGCCGAACCACCCGCCAAGCCGTCGATCGCCGCGCCGGACGCGCCGCCGGTCGATGACGCTCCCGCGTGGGACGCCTGGTCGGCCGAGCCGACCTTCGGCACGGCGCCGCCGCCACCGGAAGAGGCTCCGGAGGCCACCGCGCCCGAGCCCACTCCGCCGCCCCGGCCGGAGCAACGCCCTTGGGACGCCTGGTCGTCCGCTCCCACCTTCGCCGAACGCCCCGAGCCGTCGGCCCCCGCCCCGGAGCCCCGCGAGGCGCCGCGCCCCGCGTCCGACTCCTGGTGGACCCGCTCACCTTCGGCCGCCCCCGAGCCGGCACCGGCGCCGGAGCCCGTCGCCGAAGAGCCGGAGGCGCCGGAGGGCGATACGCCCGGAGCATCGTGGGACGCATGGTCGGCCACCCCGACCTTCGCCGTCGAGGACCCCCCGCCCGCTTCCCCGGACGAGCCTGCCCTCTGGCCCCGCACCGCCTGGCAGGCCCCGACCCCCGAGACGGCCGAACCGGCACCGGCCGAGCCGGACGATTCCGGACCGCCGTCGCCGACCGACTCGGCGCTCGACCAACTCCTGGCAGCCCGCCGCCCCGCGCCCGAGCCGCCCCCCTCCGACAACTCCTGGGCCACCCCGGAGGCGGACCGCCCCGAGGCCGAGCCCCACCGCCCGTTTACCGCCCCGACCGGCGCGGCGGACCCCAACTACCCCTGGCCGCCCGCCCCGACCACGCCGAGCGCACCCCCGAGCCCGCAGACCGCCCCGCCCGGACCTGCCCCCGATCGTTCCCCTTCTGCGGCCCAACCACCCGCCCCTGCGACACCGGACGAGCCCGCCCAGCCCATTCCCCCGCAGCCGTCCGCCCCGCCCGAGCCCCGCCGCCCGTGGGTCCCCCCGACCGAGGCGGAGCCCGCCCAGTCGGGTCCCTCCCCGCAGGCGGCTGACGCCGAGCCTGTCCCGGCCGACCGGGAGGCCCCCACCGCCTCCCCGGAGCCCGGCTCTCCCTGGGCTGTCCCGCCCGGGGCGGAGGTCGATCGCTCCTGGGCGGCCCAGCCGCCCGCCGTACCGGAGCCCGATCAGCCGAGCCCCACGCAGCAGTCCGCCCCGGCCGAGCCCCGCCGTCCCTGGGTGGGTCCGACTGCCGTGGGTGTGCCGACCGCAGCGCAGAACGATCAGCCGGGTCCTTCTCCGGAGGCACTGGCCCAGCCGGGTCCTTCTCCGGAGACACCTGCGGCCGAGGCCGAACCGGTCGAGCCGGAGCCCGATCCGTCACGCCCTTCGCAGGCGGCTGACGCCGAGTCTGTCCCGGCGGTGCCGGGCGAGTCCGACGGGTCGGAGTCCGAACAGCCCAATCCCCCGCAGCCGTCCGCTTCGGTCGAGCCCCGCCGTCCGTGGGCGGGGCCCGCGGTCGTCGGCGTGCCGGTCGGCGTGCCGGTCGGCGGGCGGAAGGGGCAGGCGGGGGAGCGGGACGGTGCCGAGGCCGGGACCGGGGCGACCGAGGGCGCAGGGAAGGCGGCCGGGTCGGCGGCGGGGTGGGGGCGGGAGACGGGGTTCGTGGAAGGGGAGGTGCGGTGGGCGCCGGAGCTGCCGCCCGGGTGGGTGGCGGCGGTGGGGGCGCGGGACGAGGTCGCGGAGCCGGAGGTGGTGGGCGGGGGGCCGCCGACGTACGCGGCGGAGCCGACCGCGTGGCCGGAGGCGGAACCGGACGACCTCGGCGCCCTGGTGGCGGACACGGTGCTGGACGGCGCGCGGTACGGCCGCATGACGGTCCGGACGGTGTCGTTGCGCGGCGACTCGGCGCGGTACCGGGGCCAGCCCCGCAGGGACGCCCTGCTCACGGCCCGCTTCGGCAGCGGCGACGAGGCGCTGCTGCTGGTCGCGATGGCCAGCGGCGCCCGCGCGGCGGACGACGCGCACAAGGCGGCGCAGGACGCGGTGCGGTGGATCGCGGGCGCGGTCGGCCGGAGCAGGAACCGGCTCTCTGACGACCTGCGCGCGGCCCGCAGAGGCTCGCTCAAGTCGGGCCTGCACCGGCTGACCGACCGTTGCTACGGACGCCTGCGGGCCCGCGGCGAGGACCTGGGCCTGGACGAGGGCACGTACACCGCCTCGCTGCGCTGTCTGCTGCTGCCCGCGGACCCGGAGTGCCGGACCCGGCTGTTCTTCGGCGTTGGCGACGGCGGACTGTTCCGGATCAGGGACGACACCTGGCAGGACCTGGACCTGGCGCCGGACGAGACGGCGGCGCCGTTCCGCTTCCGGGCCACCGTCGCGCAGCCCGGCGACGCGCTGGTGATGTGCAGCGGCGGCCTCGCGGAACCGCTGCGCGGCGAGCCCGCGCTGGCCGTCCACCTGGCAGGCCGCTGGGGCGCGGGACCGCCCGGCATGGCCGCGTATCTGGCCGACGCCCAGACCCGCGTCAAGGGCTACGCCGACGACCGGACGGCGGTGACCGTCTGGGACGCGTGACCGGGCGCGCCCCGGCGCTCCCGGATGCGGGGCCACCCACTTCCCGGTGAGATGAGAGGAGTCACCGACGAGGACAGGTGGGCCCGATGGCGAAGCAGACCGTGGCCGAGCAGTTCATCGACGTGCTGGTGCGCGCGGGCGTACAGCGCGTGTACGGGGTGGTGGGCGACAGCCTCAACCCCGTCGTGGACGCCGTACGCCGCAACCGTTCCATCGAATGGGTGCACGTACGCCACGAGGAGGTCGCGGCCTTCGCGGCGGGCGCGGAGGCCCAGCTCACCGGCAAGCTCGCGGCCTGCGCGGGTTCCTGCGGCCCCGGCAATCTGCACCTGATCAACGGCCTGTACGACGCGCACCGCTCGATGGCCCCGGTGCTGGCGCTCGCCTCGCACATCCCCAGCAGCGAGATCGGCACCGGCTACTTCCAGGAGACCCACCCCGACCAGCTCTTCCGCGAGTGCAGCCACTACAGCGAGCTGATCTCCAACCCGGCGCAGATGCCGCGGGTCCTCCAGACCGCCATCCAGCACGCGGTGGGCCGCGGCGGCGTCAGCGTCATCAGCCTGCCGGGCGACATCGCCGCCCAGACCGCGCCGCAGCGCAGCATCGAGCACGCCCTGGTCACCCGCCGCCCCACCGTCCGCCCCGGCGACGCGGAACTCGACGTCTTCGCCCGGCTCGTCAACGGCGCCAACAAGGTCGCCCTGTTCTGCGGCAGCGGCACCGCGGGCTCGCACGACGAGGTGATGGCCTTCGCCGAACGCGTCAAGGCCCCGGTCGGCCACGCCCTGCGCGGCAAGGAGTGGATCCAGTACGACAATCCGTACGACGTCGGCATGAGCGGTCTGCTCGGCTACGGCGCCGCGTACGAGGCGATGCACGAGTGCGACCTGCTGATCCTGCTCGGCACCGACTTCCCGTACAACGCCTTCCTGCCGGACGACGTGACGATCGTGCAGGTCGACGTGCGGCCCGAGCACCTCGGGCGCCGCTCGAAGCTGGACCTGGCGGTGTGGGGCGACGTCGGCGAGACGCTGCGCTGCCTGACGCCGAAGGTGCGGGAGAAGTCCGACCGTAAATTCCTCAACCGGATGCTGAAGAAGCACAGCGACGCGCTGGAAGGCGTCGTGAAGGCGTACACCCGCAAGGTCGACAAGCACGTGCCGATCCACCCGGAGTACGTGGCGTCCGTGCTCGACGAAGAGGCCGCGGACGACGCGGTGTTCACCGTCGACACCGGCATGTGCAATGTGTGGGCGGCGCGTTATCTGACGCCCAACGGCAAGCGCCGCGTCATCGGCTCCTTCACGCACGGCTCGATGGCGAACGCGCTGCCGCAGGCGATCGGCGCGCAGTTCCTCGACCGCCGCAGGCAGGTGGTGTCGATGTCGGGCGACGGCGGCTTCACCATGCTGATGGGCGACTTCCTGACGCTCGTCCAGTACGAACTCCCCGTCAAGGTCGTGCTGTTCAACAACTCCTCGCTCGGCATGGTCGAGCTGGAGATGATGGTCGAGGGCCTGCCCGCGTACGGCACCACCAACCACAACCCGGACTTCGCGGCCATCGCCAACGCCGCCGGGGCCTACGGCGTCCGGGTCGAGAAGCCCAAGGACCTGCGGGACGCGCTGCGCGGCGCCTTCCGGCACAAGGGGCCCGCCCTGGTCGACGTCGTCACCGACCCGCACGCCCTGTCCATCCCGCCGAAGATCACCGGCGAGCAGATCGGCGGCTTCGCGCTGTCGGTGGGCAAGGTCGTACTGGACGGCGGCGTCGGCAAGATGGTGCAGCTCGCGCGCTCCAATCTGCGCAACGTGCCGCGCCCGTAGCCCCGTTCGGCTCCGTTGTGACCCAGGACCGCGCCCTCCAGCACACCCCGACCGGCACGTTCCACCGGCTCGACCCCCCGTCCCGGTCCAGCGGTGCCCGGACAATCAGCCGTCGCTGTACGGGTACCGCGGGACGGAACAGGGGGCCGACGGAGGAAAAGCCGTCAACTCTGGATCAGATCGAACTCCTCCCACTGCCCGATGGCCGCCCGATTCGCGATCAGCGCCGCCGCGCCCCCGTTCTCGGCCGTCACGTACTGGTTGTTGACCCGCGCCCGCAGGCTGACGCTCCCGTCGCCGTTGCGCACGAGCTGGAACTGCTCCCAGGTGCCGACCGCGTCGACCTTGGCGAGCAGCGGGGCGGCGCCCGCGTTGTCGGCCGTCACGTACTTGTTGTTGGCGTGCGCGCGCAGCGCGATCCAACCGCCGCCCTGGTCGATCTCGTCGAACTGCTCCCAGGGCCCGATGGCCGTACGGTTGGCGATCAGCGGCGCCGCGCCCGCGTTGTCCGCCGTCACGTACTGGCCGTTGGCGTGCGCGCGCAGCGAGACCACCGTGCCGCCGCCGGGCGCGGTACCGCCGCCGTCCAGACCGATCTGCACATTGCCCAGGTGCTTGGCGGCGGTGGCGGGGGAGCCGGAGACCTGCGCGTAGGGCAGCGCCGTGGTCGGCGCGGCCACCGGCTCGACGAGGTACGACTGCCCCGAGGCGACCGGCACATTGAAGGTGCCCGCGGTGGTCGGCGCGACCACGACGGCGTTGCTCGAACCGTTCACCACCTGCACCGACTGACCCGGCCAGGGGTTGCGCACGCGCATGGTCTGCGACGACCCGGCCTGGATGGCGACCGTGACCGGGGTGCCGTTCTGGACCTGCACGTCCACCTTGGTGTTGCCCTGCACCGAGACCGTGCCTGCCGCGTCCCAGCCGGCCGGCCAGGCCGGGGCGATCCGCAGCAGCCCGTCGTAGTCCTGCACCAGCGCCTCGTTCAGCGCGGTCGCGACACCGGACGCCTGCTCGATGTACGCCTCCGTGCCGACGGTGTTGCCGAGGTCGGCCAGCCCGTTGATGTACACCTGGTGGCTCTGGGTGATCGACGTCAGCCTCGCCGCGACCTCACTGGCCAGCCCGAGCCTGGCCGCGTCGATCGCGTCCATGCTCCAGTCGTTGCCCCCGGTCACCGCCCGGTGGTTGTACGAGCGCACCGCCAGGTCCCGCAGCGACCCCGGGTCGTCAGTGACCAGGTTGTACGGCCACACCGGCTCCAGGTCGATGTTCTCGCTGTTCCTGATCTGCGCGGTCGGCTGGTACGAGTACGCGATGATGTCGTTGTTCGACGCGTCCGCCGACGGCGGCAGCACCTGCGTACGGCCGTAGTCGGTACGCGCCCACGCCGGTATCTGGCCCTGCGCGGTGGTCAGTTGCGAGATCAGCGCGGTGTCCCCGGTGTTGAGGAGCTGCGCCGCCTTGATCACCACGGGGAAGAGCGCGGCGTCCGCGGCCAGGTCGGTCGTCGGGTCCTGCACCGCCCACTGCGTCTCGTGCGCGTTGGCGACCGCGTGCAGCTTCCCGTCCGAGCCGACCTTCTGGTAGTTGAGCAGGAAGGTCGCCGACGACTTCAGCAACGGGTAGTACGTGCGCAGGAAGTTGATGTCGCCGGTGGCCAGGTACTGCTGCCAGATGAACAGGCTGATCTCGGCGCCCGAGGTGATGTTCAGGGCGTTCCAGTTGGGGCTGCCCGGCTGGCTGCACGCCGCGTTGGCGCCGTTGCCGGGGTCGCCGCCGTTGCCGTTGAACCGCATGACCTCGGGGACGCAGGCGCCCGGTGTGCCGCCCATCTGCTGCTTGGTCCACGCCTCGATGGCGGCCAGGTTGTTCTGGTAGAGGTTGAAGATCGGGATGTTCAGCGCGAAGTTGCCGCTGCTGGTGTTCGCGGAGATCTGGGTGCGCAGATTCCACAGCCAGGTCGCCGACGGCGTCCAGTTCTGGTGGTCCTGGCCGAAGTTGAACATGTCGGCGACGCCCGCCTGGCTGCCCGGCACGGTGCCGCGCATCGAGGCGGCCTCCATGTACAGGTACAAGGTGCGCAGCGTCTCCATGTACTGCGCGGTGCCGTCGGCCGAATTCGCCTCAAGGACACCGGAGTTGGCCCAGAAGCCGGACCACCAGGACTGCTGGGAGGACAGCAGCGAGGACTCGGCAGCGGTCGCGTCGGAGCCGAGCAGATTCGCGGCGGTGGTCGCCGCGTTGCCGCCGGTCCAGGCCGGGGCGCCGAGGATCACCCGGTAGGAGCCGTCGGCGTTGGGGGTGAACGCGACCTTCACCTGGGTGGAGTTGACCACCGAGGCGGTGACATTGCGACCGCCCGCGGAGAGCGCGGCCAGCGAGCCGAAGGTACGGCCCGAGGAGCCCGCCTCCTGGTTGTCCACCCAGGTCTCGGCCAGCGTGCCGACGGTGCCCGAGACAGCGGCCTGCGGACCGCGGCCCGACCACAGGCTCAGCGTCGCGGTCTGCTGGGCGCCCGGATCGGCGCCGGTGACGTCCACGATCAGTTCGTCCTTGGTCGCCGACACCCAGGACTTGAGGGTCATGCCGCCGCCGGACTCGGTGAGCACACCGGTGTAGACGTCCAGCGAGCCCTTGAAGTCGCTCGCGTTCGTCAGCGCGGACAGGCCCGGAATCTGCACCTGGCCCGGGGACTTGCGGCCCGGCAGGGTGTCGGCGCGGTTGAGCTGTGCGGTGAAGCCGCCCGCGGCCCAGGCGGCGGCGCCCAGCGAGCCGTTGCCCAGCGGCAGCGACTGCGCGGCGGCGGTGTTCGGCGAGCCGAGCACGATGTTCGAGCGGCGGATCACATTGGGGGTGTCGACATGGAAGCCGCCGTTCTGCCAGGCCGTGGTCGCGGTCGCCGCCGCGGCCGGCGGGGCGGCGGCGGGGACGAGCAGGCCCGCGGTGAGCAGGCCCGCCGCCAGAAGTGCGGTGGTGACGAGCGCGGGTGGTCGGATCATTCGCCGACGTCCGAGTTTTCCTTGCGGTGAGTACACGGGCCCCTCCCGAGGCAACGGGACGACAACACAGGCGCAACACCCAAGAGACACATGGGATGAGTGCGCCACAGAGTGGAGGCCGTGACCGCGTAGTGTCAAGGATTTTCACAACGCTGAGTCGGCTATACATCGGACCTCTCTAGGGAGTGGAGGTCAGAGTGCCTGCCCGGGTCGAGAATCCGCGACGGCGGCGGCGCGATCCGCAGACCTCCGATGTGACGTCGGCTGCGCGCATCCGGGACACATCAGGGGATCACGCGCGCAGGACTGGAACCTGTGGGGCTGGGAATGCCTATCGGCAAGAAAGTTCGACCGGGGAATCGCGGCGGCGACCGGAGCGGGGCCATGGAAGAGCCCGAAGCAGGGGAACTGGGGGATCAGACGGACATCACGGGGCAGATACTGCGGCATACGGTGCGGCACGCCGACCTCCCGGCCGTGGCCGAGGTGCGTCGCCTGCTGCGCGAGCATCTGCGGGACTGGGGAGTGCCCGTGCTCTGCGACACGGCGGAGCTGCTCGCCACCGAGCTGGTCACCAACGCACTCCAGCACACCACCGACGGGGCGGTGCTCACCGCCACACTCGTCCCCGGGCGGACGGCCGGGGAGCGGCTGCGCGTCGAGGTCTACGACGACCTCGCCCGGCACCCGAGGCTCCCGGCCCAGGCGACCGCCCCCGAGGACCACGGCACTTCGGGCCGCGGGCTCCTCCTCGTGCAGTCCCTGGCCGACGCCTGGGGCGCGCACTCACGCGGCAAGGGCAAGGTCGTCTGGTTCGAAGTCGACGCCCGCCGCGCGTGACAGCGCCCACGGGGCGGGGACCCGGGTATCTCTCCCGTGCCCCACCACCCGTGGGCGGCAGTCGACAACCGGCTTTCGGCTCAGCCGAATTGGCGTTCCATTTCCTCCAGCTTGCGTTCCAGGGAGTCCAGTCGGGGGAGGGTCATCGTGTCGTCCTCCGCCGTCAGGTCGATGGTGAAGGGGGCCGCGGCGTCCTCGCGTACCGGCTGGAGCGCCGGACGGGCGCGGACGGGGAGTTCGGCCGCGTGGGCCTCTATGGCAGGCTCCGATGCGGCCTGGCCGCTGCCGCCCGCGGCACTGGCCGCCGGAGGCAGTTCGACCTGACGGCCGCCCCGGCCGCCACCACGCGGCCAGTTCCTGTGCTGCCGGTTGAGCGCCTTGACGCGCGCCCGCTCCAGCCGGTCGTGGTCGCGGCGGCGCATCACGTTCTGCTCGCGCTCCCGCTTGTCCTCCCGGACCTCCTCGACCGCCTCGTCCAGCGTGCGTACGCCTTCGAGGAGCATCAGGGACCAGGCCGCGTACGTCTCACGCGGTGCCCGCATCCACCGCACCATGCGGATCTGCGGCAGCGGACGCGGTACGAGCCCCTGCTCGCGCAGCGCCGCCCGGCGGGTCTGCTTCAGCGCGCGGTCGAAGAGGACCGCGGCCGAGAGCGACATCCCGGCGAAGAACTGCGGAGCACCGGCGTGGTCGATACCGCGCGGCGCGTGCACCCAGTTGAACCAGGCGGCGGCGCCGGCGAACAGCCACACCAGCATGCGCGAGCCGAGAGCCGCGTCACCGTGGCTGGCCTCCCGCACGGCCAGTACGGAGCAGAACATCGCCGCGCCGTCCAGGCCGAACGGGACCAGGTACTCCCAGCCGCCGGTCAGGTTGAGGTTCTCCCGGCCGAAGCCGACCAGGCCGTGGAAGGAGAGGGCCGCGGCGACGGCGGCGCAGCAGAAGAGCAGCACGTACGAGGCGCTGCCGTATATCGCCTCCTTGCGGCGACGGCGCTCCTCACTGCGCTCCCACGAATCCACCTGGGCGCCGTCGGCGCTGCTCGAACTCGCCTTGCGGTTGCGGAAGACGAGCACGCAGGCCACGAGGACGACCAGGCCGATGGCCCCCGAGAGCGCCCAGTCCAGCGATATGTCCGTAAGTCTCATGTGCGATTCCTAGTGTCGCTTCCGTCGCGCTCGGGCCGCGGGACGGCTTACGAGCGACATCTTTGCGAAGAGCGCGGATGACTGGAGAGGTTATGGCCCAAGAGCACGCCTTCGGATGGATTGCTCGAACTTCCGTGCCACAACAACTCAGTTGAGCGAGATCGTAGCGTGATCGTCAGGCTGCCGAGACCAGCCGCCTGATCCGGTCCGCGTCGCAGGTCCGCGGGCAGGTGGTGCAGGCATCGGCCGGACTGATCGTATAGAACCGGCAGCAGGTGAGCCGGTCCCGGGTCCGGCTCACGGGCGGTGACGGTACGTCAGTACCGGTCGGGACCGTCAGTTCGCGGAATGCGGCGCCTCCCGCATACGGCGTAGTGCCACCGGGCAGCAGCGCGGCCAGCTCCGCCGCGGCCCGCTCCTCCTCGCCCAGCAACTGCCCCACGCGCCAGAGCCCTTCGGTGATCTCGTCGGTCGCCATGCCCCACAGCGCACGCGGTCCGCGCCGCAGCCGCGGCCCGAATCCCTCCAGCAGCGGCGCGAGATGCTCGGCCAGCGCGGCCCGCAGTTCGTCGCGCAGTGCCGCCTCGTCGGGCACGACGCGGGCGTGGGGAAGCGCCGCGGCCGGGTCGTCCGGCAGGCAGGCGAAGGAGCGCGGCCGTACGGTCATCCGGCCCGCGGCGCGGTGGAAGGACACGTCGGTGACCGCCAGCCGCGGCACCCGGCGGCTGAGGAACCACGGCACGGTGAAGAGCAGGCACGCGGGCCACGCGTAGCGGTGCAGCGCCAGCGCCGCCGCCACGTCGGGTCGCGGGCGGCGGCCGTGGTCGGCCGTGACCTGGGCGGCGACGGTGTCCGTGAGGGCGTCCGCCGCCGCGCCGCCGTCCGCCAGTTCGCGCGCCCCGACCCAGCCGGGGCCGTGCGGCAGCGGTTGGGTCACGTCGGTCGCCTCGGTCACGACGAGGCCGGGGAAGACCTCGGCGAGCCGGTCGTACGCCATGGTCAGTGGCGAGCCGGTCGGTGCGGCGGGCGGCAGGATTCTGGACACGGGCATGCGGCTCACCATCGGGTGTTTCGAGCGACACGAGATCGTTACGAGGTAAGGCTTACCTTACTCATGGAGAAGGGTTCTTGAGCAATCCGGGGTGTTTGCCACTACGGCATTCGGGGGAAAGGTGTGCCCGCACGCCCCCCTCCGGCTGCCCCGCGCCCCCACCGGCCCGCCCTGGCCGCTGCCCGCCCCGGCCGCCGCCCGTGCCGGGCGTGTCGCGTCGGTCCGCTACCGCTGCGCCTCCAGGTCGCGGAGCCAGCGGAGCTGGGTGGCGCGGTGTTCGGCGGAGCCGCCCTCGTGGCCGTTCCAGGGGTAGACGCTGATGTCCTTCGTGCTGCCCGACCAGTGGTTGTACGAGGCGAAGACCGTCGACGGCGGGCAGACCTGGTCCATGAGGGCCACCGAGTACAGCGCCGGAGCCGTCGCGCGGGCGGCGAAGTTGAGGCCGTCGAAGTACGAGAGGGTCGTGAACACGTCGTCGTCCGTGCCGCGTTGGGTCGCGAGGAACAGCACGATCTCCTGGTACGGGTCCCGGTCGGTGAGGGTCAGCGCGCGCCGGAAGTGCGACAGGAAGGGCACGTCGATCAGCGCCGCGGCGACCCCCGGGTGCAGTCCGGCGGCAGCGGTCGCGATGCCGCCGCCCTGGCTGCCGCCGGCCACGTACACCCGCCCGGCGTCGACGGCGGGATGGGCCGCCGCCACGTCCACCGCGCGGACGGCGTCGGTGAAGACCCGGCGGTAGTAGTACGCCTCGGGGTCCAGGATGCCGCGGGTCATGAAGCCGGGGGCCTGCGGGTTGCCGCCGCCGTGCGGGTCCGGCGTCGAGCCCGCGCTGTTGCGGCCCACCGCGCCCTGGCCGCGGGTGTCCACCACCAGCACGGCCCGGCCGGTGGCGGCCCACACCAGATGGTCGTGCGGCAGGCCGCGCCCGCCGCCGTACCCGATGTACTGCACCACGCACGGCACCGGGCCCTCCGCGCCGCGCGGCACGACCAGCCAGGCGGATATCGGGTGGCCGCCCCAGCCGGAGAAGGTCGTGTCGAAGACATCGACGGCCGTCAACGCAACGTCGACGGGCAGGAATTCGGCGTCGGGAGCCGACCGCGCCGCCTCGTCGAGCGTGCGCTTCCAGAAGGCGTCGAAGTCGTCGGGCTCGTGGCGCTCCGGCCGGTACGAGCGCAGTTCTTCGAGGGGCAGATCGAACAGGGCCATGCGGACTCCATGGGCGAGAGCGAACCGAGAGTAAACAAGGTCGCACAAGAATAAACGAGACCGCACGCCCGGTCGGCTCCGCCAGCCCGGTCCGTTCTCTCGGACTGGTCCAATGCCGGTGGGGGATACGGCCGTTGGACCAGTCCACTCATGGTTCCGGAAGCTGACGTCGGACCTGTCCGACGTCACTGTGTCCCACGGAATCCGGTGTGGGGAATTTCCGTCGGCGGGCGGTGACCGGCGCGCGTACGGCGCTCCGCGCGATACCCCGTGGGGGTAATGCGCGGGCGGCCGGGGACACCACCGGCGCGGGTTACGCTTACCGCACTGCGCCACCCGAGTGGCGTCACCAGGCACTGGTCACCGGTCACGGCCAGGACGGCCGGTCACGCTCACGGAGTACGGAGAGGGACGCCGCGTGGAACGAGCCGCACCCGGGGGCGCCGAGCAGGTACGCGGCGACCACCCGCACGCCGGGCAGCCGGAGCTGCCCGCGCCGCGGCGCATGCCCGAGCGGCTGTCCGTACGCGACCAGGTGCTCGGAGCGCTGCGGCACGCGCTGGTCAGCGGTGAGCTGCCGCCCGGCACCGTGCACTCCGCGCCCGCCCTCGCCGGCCGCTACGGCGTCTCCGCCACGCCCATCCGCGAGGCCATGCAACTGCTGGCCCGCGAGGGCGCCGTCGAGGTGCTGCCCAACCGCGGCTTCCGGATCACCGAGCGCAGCGCCCGCGACCTGGCGGAGCTGGCCGAGATCCGCGCCCTGCTCGAGGTGCCCGTCGTCCTCGGCCTCGCCCGCAGCGTCACCGCCGACCAGTGGGAGGCGCTGCGCCCGCTGGCCGAGGCGACCGTGACCGCCGCCGCCCTCGGCGACCGGGCCGCCTACGCCGAGTCCGACCGCGCCTTCCACCGCGCGATGCTGGGCCTGTCGGGCAACCTCCAGCTCGTCTCCGTCGCCGACGAGCTGCACCGCCGCGCCCAGTGGCCGCTGGCCGTCCCGCGCCCGCCGCACGCCGCCCGCCCGGCCCCGGCGGAGCTGCTCGCCGACGCCACCGAGCACGCCGTACTGCTCGACGCCCTCGTCGCGGGGGACACCGACACCGTCGAGGCGCTGGTCAGGGAGCACTTCTCGGGCGCCGCCCGCGGCTGAGCCGGTCGAGACGGCCGAAGACGCCCGCGTATGCCGGTGAGCGGGTCGGCCATGGTCCGGGGGAGGGCCGCTGACGTTGGCTTGACCCATGACGACGACAGACGCACGACACGAGACGGTGCTGGTCCTCGGCGGCAACGGGAAGACCGGCCGCCGCGTCGCCGCCGGGCTGCGCGAGCACGGGCTGCGGGTACGGATCGGCTCGCGGGCGGGCGAGCCGCCGTTCCTCTGGGAGGACCGGGGGACCTGGCCGAAGGTGCTCGACGGCGTCCGCGCCGCCTACATCGCCTACTCCCCGGACCTGGCCGCGCCCGAGGGCGCCGACGACGTGGGCGCCTTCGCCGCGCTCGCCGTGGAGCTGGGCGTACGGCGGCTGGTCCTGCTCTCCGGCCGCGGCGAGCCGGGCGCGCTCCGCGGCGAGCGGGCCGTCCAGGACAGCGGCGCCGACTGGACGATCGTACGGTCGAGCTGGTTCGCCCAGAACTTCAGCGAGGACTATCTGCTGGAGCCGGTGCTCGCCGGGGAGATCGCGCTGCCCGCGGGTGAGGTCGGCGAGCCCTTCGTCGACGCCGAGGACGTCGCGGACGTCGCCGTGGCCGCGCTGACCGCGCCGGGGCACGAGGGGAAGGTGTACGAGGTCACCGGGCCCCGCCTGCTCACCTTCGGCGAGGCCACCGCCGAGATCGCCCGCGCCACGGGGCGCGACATCCGGTACACGCACCTGCCGGCCGCCGAGTACGCCGCCCTGCTCGGCTCCCACGGGCTTCCCGCCGAGCTGGTCTCGCTCCTCACCGACCTGTTCACCGAAGTCCTCGACGGCCGCAACGCCCACACCGCGGACGGCGTCCGGCAAGCCCTGGGGCGTCCGCCGCGCGACTTCACCGAATACGCCCTGCGGGCCGCTTCCGAAGGCGCCTGGACCCGGGGCTGACCCCGCGCCGCCCCGGGGAATGCAACCACGCGGACCGCCGCCACCGGCCGGTGCCCGGAGACGACCGAACCGCCCCGCCGGGGCCGGTGGCGGGGGCCTGCCCTAGGCCGCCGTGAAGGCCGGGGCGAGCCAGGTGGGGACGCCGTCCAGGAGGGCGTAGAGG
This sequence comes from Streptomyces sp. NPDC088197, assembly GCF_044741185.1. Classification (NCBI taxonomy): domain Bacteria; kingdom Bacillati; phylum Actinomycetota; class Actinomycetes; order Kitasatosporales; family Streptomycetaceae; genus Streptomyces; species Streptomyces sp. NPDC088197. The sequence goes on along the minus strand of NZ_JBIUSD010000008.1, from coordinate 320,353 downwards.
CGGGCGGCCTCAAGACGGAGCCGGGCGGCCTCGGGCTCGTCCTCGACATCGGCCAGGGCGAGCAGCGCCGGGGCGGTGCCGACGAGGTGGCCGAGGGAGACGCGGATGCGGAGGGACTCCGCGAAGCCGTGCCGGGCCTCGGCGATCTCGCCGTCGGCGGCGGCGAGCCCGGCGAGGTGGCGCCAGGTGAAGGAGGTCAGGAACACGTCGCCGTGGGCGACGGCGCCGGCGTGGGCGCGGCGGTAGGCGGCGCGGGCGGCAGCCGGATTGGCGGCGATGTTCTCGGCGACCAGGCCGCGCCGGAAGTCCAGCAGCGGCCTGCCGGGAGAGGCGGGGGACAGCAGCGCGGCGGCGCGGCCGAACGCGGAGCTGGCCTCGTCGGCGCGGTCGCGTACGGAGAACAGCGTCGCGCCGTACGCGAGGTACCCCCGTTCGGAGGCGGCGGCGCCGCGCTCCTCGTCGGTGCCCGCCAGCGCCTCGGCGGCGCGCAGCGCGTCCTCCGCCTCGGACCAGCCGTCGAGGTGGTAGAAACACCCCTCGACCAGCAGTTCCGCCCTCCGTAGCGCGGCTCCGGCGTGGTCGGCGCAGAACGGCGCGAGCAGTGTCGCCGCCTCCGCCCAGCAGCCGCGAGCCCGCAGCCGCCATACGTCCGGTTCCCCGACCACCGATTCCGACAGGGCGGTTTCCGCCACAGTCTCTCCCCCAAGCGCGTCGTCGAGCGAGTGCGAGTTCCTGCTTACGTGCAGTGGCCGAAGTCCAACATGGCGCGGGGGTCCACGCCAAGGGGTTGGAGATCACCTTTTGTGAACGGGATCACTAATGCCTGTTCGGCAGGTCGGACGGTCCAACAGGTGAACGTGTGAAGGAGATTCGACGGCCACTTCGGCGGGCGCGCCGCCCGTACCGCCGTGCCGTCAGCTCATCCGCAGCGCGAGGAAGAAGTCCAACTTGTCCTCAAGGCGCGACAGATCACGCCCCGTCAGCTGTTCGATCCGCCCGATCCGGTACCGCAGCGTGTTCACGTGCAGGTGCAGCCGGGTGGCGCAGCGCGTCCAGGAGCCGTCGCACTCCAGGAACGCCTCAAGGGTCGGGATGAGGTCGGCGCGGTGCCTGCGGTCGTACGCGCGCAGCGGGTCGAGCAGCCGGGCGGTGAAGGCGCGGCGCACGTCGTCGGGGACGAAGGGCAGCAGCAGGACGTGGGAGGCCAGCTCCTCGTGCCCGGCCACGCAGACCCGGCCGGGGCGGGCCGCGGCCACCCGGCGCGCGTGCCTGGCCTCCTCCAGGGCGCCGCGCAGCCCCTCGGCGGACTGCACGGCGGCGCTGACGCCGATGGTCAGCCGTCCGTCGTCGGCGAGCCCGCGGCCGAGCGGGCCGCGCAGCACGTCGAGCAGCCGGTCGGCGTGCAGGGTCGCGGGGGAGTCCTCGCCGCCCTCCTGGGCGCCGGGGACCGGCGGCGGCAGCGGTACCAGCGCCATCGCCTTGTCGTCCAGGTGCGCCACCGCGATCCGGTCCGTCGCCTCGGCCCCGGCCGCCGCCGGGTCGACCAGCACTTCCTCCAGCAGGTCCCGCGCCACCGGTCCCGGCGCCAGGTCGCCGCCCGCCCAGTCGACCCGGGCGACCACGATCTGCCACTGCGGCGCGCCGCCCGCGCCCGGCACCAGGACGGGCGCCGCGGCCCGCAGCCGGGCGCCGATCTCGGCGGGCGGCGCCCCGCCGCGCACCAGCTCGAAGACCTCCGCGGCCAGCCGCCGCCGTACCGTACGGGCCGCGTCCCGCCGCTCCCGCTCCACCGCGATGAGCTGCGTGACGCCGTGCAGCAGGTCCAGGCGCTCCGCGGGCCACTCTCCGGCGTCCGCCTCGACAGCGAGGAACCAGTCGGACAGTACGGTCGCCCGTACGTCCTCAGCCCCCGCGCGGACCGGGAAGAGCGAGTAGATCCGGCCGCCCTGGACCGCGACGCGGTGCGGCGCGGGCCGGGCGGTGCGGGCGGCGGCCTGCTGGGCGCCGGCCAGCTCGGCGCGGACCGAGGCGGCCAGCGACTGGCCGGAGCCGCCGATCTCCCGGCCGACCGCGGACAGCACCCAGGCGCGCAGGTCCAGGTCGCTGCCGAGCAGGTCGAGCACGGCGTCGGGGCCGCCGCCCGCGGGCCCCGACGACATCAGCCGCCGGTGCCGGTCCACGACCGCCGCGAGATCACCCGCCCGGCCGCCGGAGACCTGCCGGACCACGTACTCGGTGACGGTCGCGAAGGCCACCGTCTCGTCCACCGCGAACAGCGGCAGCCGGTGCCGGGCGCAGGCGGCCACCAGATCCTGCGGGATCGTGCTCAGCCCCGCCTCGCCCGCCGCGAGCGCCGCCACCCCGGCGCCGGCCAGCAGCCGGACGAAGGGCTCGCAGTCGCCGGGGCCGCGCCGCCAGGCCAGACCGGTGAGGACCAGTTCGCCGCCGGTCAGATAGCGGCTGGGGTCGCGCAGGTCCGTGGTCATCACCCCGCGGACCGTACGGTCCAGCTCGTCCTCGCCGCCGAGCAGCCGCAGGCCGAGGGCCTCGGTGTCCAGCAGTGCGCGCAGCCGCATAGTCGTCGCCTTGTCCTCTGCCGGGTCGTGGTCGCGGTCCCGGCCGTCGTCGCGGGAGCCCGGGTCGCAGTGTCGAACACCGGTGTTGCGGGTGGGCTGCCGCGAGGTTTCGGAGCGGACCCTTTCGGAGGAATCTACAAGACCCGCCCCTTGGCCAGCCAACCGCTTCATGTTTTCGGTGACTGCACCCGGACGGCCCCACAGCCGTGTACTGGGGCCACCCCGCGTGTACAGGACATGAACAGCCCACTCGGATTCGAGAAGAGAACCCCATGGAATTCCTGCGCCCCGCCAGCTGGGAGGAAGCGCTCGCCGCCAAGGCCGAGCATCCCTCCGCTGTGCCCATCGCGGGTGGCACGGACGTGATGGTCGAGATCAACTTCGACCACCGCAGGCCCGAGTTTCTGCTGGACCTGAACCGCATCGGTGAGCTCCAGGAGTGGGAGGCGGCCGAGGACACCGTCCGGCTCGGCGCCTCCGTCCCGTACACCCGGATCATGGAGAACCTCAGAGCCGAGCTGCCCGGCCTCGCGCTGGCCAGCCACACCGTCGCCTCCCCGCAGATCCGCAACCGCGGCGGTGTCGGCGGCAACCTCGGCACCGCCTCCCCGGCCGGTGACGCCCACCCGGCGCTGCTCGCGGGCGGCGGCGAGGTCGAGGCGCAGTCCGTACGCGGCACCCGGCTGATCCCCATCGACGACTTCTACCGGGGGGTGAAGCGCAACGCGCTGGAGCCCGACGAGCTGATCCGCGCCGTGCGGCTGAAGAAGGCGACCGGGCCGCAGCAGTTCTCCAAGGTCGGCACCCGCAACGCGATGGTCATCGCGGTCTGCGCCTTCGGCCTGGCCCTGCACCCCGAGATCCGCGAGGTCCGCACCGGCATCGGCTCGGCCGCGCCCACCCCGATCCGGGCGCGGACGGCCGAGGAGTTCCTGGCCGCCGCGCTGGACGAGGCCGGGCTGTGGGAGAGCCGCGGGGTGATCCCGCCCGCCGTCGCCCGGCAGTTCGCGGAGCTGGTCTCCGGGGCCGCCAACCCGATCGACGACGTCCGCGGCACCGCGTCCTACCGGCGGCACGCGCTGGCCGTCATGGCCCGCCGCACGCTCGGCTGGTCCTGGGAGCAGTACCGCGGCAACGAGCCCCACGAGCTGGACGACAGGAGCAAGCCATGCGCGTGACCTTCACCGTCAACGGCAGTCCGCAGGAAGCCGACGACGTATGGGAGGGCGAGAGCCTGCTGTACGTGCTGCGCGAGCGGATGGGCCTGCCCGGTTCCAAGAACGCCTGCGAGCAGGGCGAATGCGGCTCCTGCACGGTCCGCCTGGACGGCGTGCCGGTGTGTTCGTGTCTGGTCGCCGCGGGCCAGGCGCAGGACCGCGAGGTCGTCACCGTCGAGGGCCTGGCCGGTGAGGGCGGTGAACTCTCCACCGTCCAGCAGGCGTTCGTGGACGCGGGCGCCGTCCAGTGCGGCTTCTGCACCCCCGGACTGCTGGTCGCCGCCGACGAGTTGCTCGAACGCGTCCCCGAGCCGTCCGACGGCGACATCCGCGAGGCGCTGTCCGGCAACCTGTGCCGCTGCACCGGCTACGAGAAGATCCTCGACGCCGTACGGCTGGCCGCCGCCCGTACCGAAGGAGCGGTGTGAGCATGCCCAACACACCCGCGCCCGGCGCCGGTTCGTCCGTCACCCGGACACCCACCAGCCTCACTCAGGGCGCCGCCTCCAAGGGCGGCATCGGCGAGTCCACGCTGCGCCCTGACGGCATCCTGAAGGTCACCGGCGAATTCGCGTACTCCTCGGACCTGTGGCACGAGGACATGCTGTGGGGCTACACGCTGCGCAGCACCGTCGCGCACGCCGAGATCCGCTCCATCGACACCTCGCAGGCGCTGGCCACCTCGGGCGTCTACGCGGTGCTCACCTACGACGACCTGCCCACCGAGGTGAAGAACTACGGCCTGGAGATCCAGGACACCCCGGTCCTCGCCCACGGCAAGGTCCGCCACCACGGCGAGCCGGTGGCGCTGGTCGCCGCCGACCACCCGGAGACCGCGCGCCGCGCCGCCGCGAAGATCCGCGTGGAGTACGTCGACCTGCCGGTGATCACCGACGAGGCGTCCGCCACCGCGCCGGGTGCCGTCCTGGTCCACGAGGGCCGCGAGGACCACCACATCGGCCATGTCCCGCACCCCAACATCGTCCACCGCCAGCCCATCGTGCGCGGCGACGCGGACGCGGCGGCGGCCCGCGCCGACGTGGTCGTCAGCGGCGAGTACGTCTTCGGCATGCAGGACCAGGCGTTCCTCGGCCCCGAGTCCGGCCTGGCCGTGCCCGGCGAGGACGGCGGCGTCGACCTCTACGTGGCCACCCAGTGGCTCCACTCCGACCTGCGGCAGATCGCGCCGGTCCTCGGGCTGCCGGAGAAGAAGGTCCGGATGACGCTCTCCGGTGTCGGCGGCGCCTTCGGCGGCCGTGAGGACCTGTCGATGCAGATCCACGCCTGCCTGCTGGCGCTGCGCACCGGCAAGCCCGTCAAGATCGTCTACAACCGCTTCGAGTCCTTCTTCGGCCACGTCCACCGCCACCCCGCCAAGCTCTGGTACGAGCACGGCGCGACCCGCGACGGCAAGCTCACCCACATCAAGTGCCGGATCGTGCTGGACGGCGGCGCCTACGCCTCCGCCTCCCCGGCCGTCGTCGGCAACGCCGCCTCCCTGTCGGTCGGCCCGTACGTCGTCGAGGACGTCGACATCGAGGCGCTGGCCCTCTACACCAACAACCCGCCCTGCGGCGCGATGCGCGGCTTCGGCGCGGTCCAGGCGTGCTTCGCCTACGAGGCGCAGATGGACAAGGTCGCGGCCGAACTCGGCCTGGACCCGGTCGAGTTCCGCCAGCTCAACGCCATGGAGCAGGGCACGCTCATGCCGACGGGCCAGCCCGTCGACTCGCCCGCGCCGGTCGCCGAACTGCTGCGCCGGGTCAAGGCCCGCCCGCTGCCGCCCGAGCGCCAGTGGGAGGTGGCCGGGGGAGCCGCCGACGTACGCGCGCTGCCCGGCGGCCTGTCCAACACCACGCACGGCGAAGGCGTCGTACGCGGTGTCGGCTACGCGGTCGGCATCAAGAACGTCGGCTTCTCCGAGGGCTTCGACGACTACTCCACCGCCCGGGTGCGGATGGAGGTCATCAACGGCGAGCCGGTCGCGACCGTGCACACCGCGATGGCCGAGGTCGGCCAGGGCGGCGTCACCGTGCACGCCCAGATCGCCCGCACCGAACTCGGCGTCACCCAGGTCACCATCCAGCCCGCCGACACCCGGGTCGGCTCGGCCGGTTCCACCTCCGCCTCCCGGCAGACGTACATGACCGGCGGCGCGGTGAAGAACACCTGCGAAGCCGTACGCGAGAAGGTGCTGGAGACCGGCCGCCGCAAATTCGGCACCTACCACCCGGCGTGGGCCACCGCCGAACTCCTGCTGGAGGGCGGCAAGGTCGTCACCGACGGCGGCGAGGCGCTGGCCGACATCGCGGACGTCCTGGAGGACGAAGCCGTCGACCTGGAACTGGAGTTCAGGCACCGCCCGACCGTCGCGTTCGACCTGCGCACCGGACAGGGCAACGGCCACGTCCAGTACAGCTTCGCCGCGCACCGCGCGGTGGTCGAGGTCGACACCGAACTGGGCCTGGTCAAGGTGGTCGAACTCGCCTGCGCCCAGGACGTCGGCAAGGCGCTCAACCCGCTGTCGGTCGTCGGCCAGATCCAGGGCGGCACCACGCAGGGCCTGGGCGTGGCGGTGATGGAGGAGATCATCGTCGACCCCAGGACCGCCAAGGTCCGCAACCCGTCCTTCACGGACTACCTGATCCCCACGATCCTCGACACGCCGACCATCCCGGTCGACGTGCTCGAACTCGCCGACGAGCACGCGCCCTACGGCCTGCGCGGCGTCGGCGAGGCGCCCACGTTGTCGTCCACTCCCGCGGTCCTCGCGGCGATCAGGAACGCGACGGGGCTGGAGTTGAACCGGACCCCGATCCGGCCGGAGCACCTGACCGGAACCTAGGCGGCCGGGGGGCTCCCGTCCCCCGGTCCCCCTTTCTTGTTCGTCTCGGGCCGTCCCCCGGGTCGTGCAGGCCACGCAGATCCCAAATCCCGTACACCGCGTACGAGTGCCCCTGTGAACCTTGGGAGTTGGCACCATGACCCAGACGCCAGTAGAGCCGCGGACGGCGGCGGAGGACGCGGGCGAAGGCTCGCGACAGCCCGCCGGGAGATCCTGGCTCGACCGGTACTTCCACATCTCGGCCCGAGGCTCGTCGATCCCCCGCGAGGTCCGCGGCGGCATCACGACCTTCATGGCGATGTGCTACATCCTGCTCCTCAACCCGCTGCTGCTGTCGGGACCCGACGTCGCGGGGCACAAGCTCAGCCACGCCGCGCTGATCACCGCGACGGCGCTGGCCGCCGCCGTCTCCACCCTGCTGATGGGCTTCGTCGGCAAGGTGCCGCTCGCGCTCGCGGCGGGGCTGAGCGTGGCCGGGGTGATCTCCACCCAAGTGGCTCCGAACATGACCTGGCCGCAGGCTATGGGTATGTGCGTGATCTACGGCGGCGTCATCGTGCTGCTGGTGGTCACCGGGCTGCGCGAGATCGTCATGAACGCGATACCGCTGGCGCTCAAGCACGGCATCACCATCGGCATCGGCATGTTCATCGCGATGATCGGCCTGGTCAACGCCGGATTCGTCGGCAAGGGCGACCCGCACGGCACGGCCCCGGTCGCCCTCGGCGCCGGCGGCCAGCTGCGCGGCTGGCCCGTGCTGCTCTTCTGCGTGACCCTGCTGCTGATCTTCATGCTCCAGGCCAGGAATCTGCCGGGCGCGATCCTGATCGGCATCGTGGCCGGCACCGTCCTGTCCGTGATCGTCAACGCGGCGGGCGACCTCACGGCGGCCGACTGGGGAGGCAGCGCGCCCAAGCTGGAGGGCAGCGCGGTCTCGATGCCGGACTTCGGACTCTTCGGCCATGTCGAGTTCGGCGGCTGGGGCTCGATCGGCGGTATGACCGTCGGCGTCATCGTTTTCACTCTGGTGCTCGCCGGGTTCTTCGACGCGATGGCCACCATCATCGGCGTCGGCACCGAGGCCGGGCTCGCTGACGACAAGGGCCGGATGCCGGGCCTGTCGAAGGCGCTGTTCGTCGACGGCGCGGGCGGCGCGATCGGCGGCGTCGCGGGAGCGTCGGGGCAGACCGTCTTCATCGAGTCCGCGACCGGCGTCGGCGAGGGCGCCCGCACCGGCCTGTCCTCGGTCGTCACCGGCGTCCTCTTCGCGCTCGGCCTGTTCTTCACCCCACTGGCCCAGATCGTGCCCGGCCAGGTCGCCGCCGCCGCGCTCGTCGTGATCGGCGCGATGATGATGAGCAACGCACGGCACGTCGACTGGTCCGACCGCGCCGTGGCCGTACCGGTCTTCATGACCGTCGCCCTCATGCCGTTCACCTACTCCATCACCGCGGGAGTCGGCGCCGGGGTCGTCTCGTACACCGCCATCAAGGCCGCGCAGGGCAAGTGGCGCGAGCCGGGGCTGTTCATGTGGATTCTCACGGCCGTCTTCGTCGTCTATTTCGCCCTGCACCCGATCGAGGGCTGGCTCGGCGTCAAGTGACCGCCGGGAAGAGCGAGTTGTAGGAAGAAGGAGCTGGAACGCCATGCTGGACATCGCTGACGAGTTGTACCGCTGGTGCGGTCTCGGGCGTCCGTTCGCCGTCGCGACGGTCGTCGCGACCGGCGGCAGCGCCCCGCGCCAGCCCGGTGCGGCGCTCGCCGTCGACGGCGGCGGCGACGCCATCGGCAGCGTGTCCGGCGGGTGCGTGGAAGGCGCGGTCTACGAGCTGTGCCGGGAGGTGCTGGCCGCGGGCCCCGACGCGGCCGCGGTCCTCCAGCACTTCGGCTACTCCGACGAGGACGCCTTCGCCGTCGGCCTGACCTGCGGCGGCGCGATCGACATCTTCGTGCAGCGGATCGACCCCGCGGTACGGCCCGAGGTCGTCGCGGCGCTGGCCGCGGCCGTCTCCGGCGAGGCGGCGGCGGTGGCCCGTGTGGTCGAGGGCCCGGCGGAGCTGCTGGGCCGGGCGCTGCTGGTCCGCGAGGCCGAAGGCGCCGGTGCGTACGCGGGCTCGCTCGGTGACGACGAGCGGGACCGTACGGCGGCGGCCGAGACCCGCGCGCTGCTGGCCGCCGGGCGCACCGGGACCGTCGTGATCGGCGCGGACGGCAGCCGCTGCGGCGCGCCGCTCACCCTGCTGGTCGAGGCCAGCGTGCCGCCGCCGCGGATGCTGGTCTTCGGGGCGATCGACTTCGCGTCCGCGCTGGTACGGGCGGGCAAGTTCCTCGGCTACCACGTGACGATCTGCGACGCGCGGCCGGTCTTCGCCACCGCCCGCCGCTTCCCCGAGGCCGACGAGGTGGTCGTCGACTGGCCGCACCGCTACCTGGAGGCAGAGGCGCGGCAGCGGCGGCTGGACGGCCGTACGGCGGTCTGCGTCCTCACCCACGACGCCAAGTTCGACATCCCCCTGCTGGAGCGGGCGCTGCGGCTGCCGCTGGCCTACATCGGCGCGATGGGCTCGCGCCGCACCCATCTCGCGCGCCTGGACCGGCTGCGCGACACCGGGGTGACCGAACTCGACCTGGCCAGGCTCCACTCGCCGATCGGCCTCGACCTCGGCGCCCGCACGCCCGAGGAGACCGCCCTGTCGATCGCCGCCGAGATCGTCGCCCACTCGCGCGGCGGCTCCGGCGCCCCCCTCACCGGCGCCCGCACCCCGATCCACCACGAGCCCACGACCCCGTCCCGCCGCCTGGGCTCCCCGGCGGCGTAGCGGCCACCGGCCCGCCGAGACCGGGTCCGGGTCCGGGTCCGGGTCCCCGATGGGGAGCCGGACCCGGACCTCGCCGCACCCCCGTTGCGGGGCCCGGGTCCAGGGCGACCCGAACTCCTGTTGGCGGTGTCGGTCAGCGTGCTTTGAGCGGCGCCTGGACGACCGGGGGCAGTTCCACGATGTCCGAGGGGTCCGGGGCGGGGCCGCCGGGCATCTGGCCGGGATGGTCGACGACGCCGGTCGTCACGCGGGCGAAGGAATCGGAGAAGTCGCTCTCTCCGTGCCAGTCGACGCGGTCACCGCGGTAGGTGTACGTGCTCGGGTCCAGGATGAGGTACTCGTGCGTTCGTTGCCGATCGTGGAAATCGAAGGCGATGGCGAGTCCCGGCCGACCGGCCGCGTCTCGCATCGGCGTGCTGACCAGCGTGGTTCCGGGGATCAGCGCCAGCGCGTGGTAAAGCGCGGCGTTGATCCGGGGCGGGACGGTCGATGCGGTCCGCAGAATGTGGAGGATCCTGGTGAACTGCGCTGCGGGTGTGACGGCCGGGGGCCGTTCACCCAGGCTGTGGAATATTCCGTTGGTGGGGGCCGCGCCCGGCTCTTCTCCTGAACTGTTGAAGAAGGGGTCAGTACTCACCCGCTTGAGGAGCTCGTGGGGATCGGTGGGCAGTCGGGACAGAACCTCGCGGGTCTCCCGCGGATGGTCCCCGACCTTCCCCGAGCGGAAGGGGGTGAAGACATCGCGCACCTGGACGGCAGTGCGGTTTCCTGACGCCAATGACTTGCCGACCGACGCGCTCTTGAGACCGTCGTACCGGTACCAGGACCGCTCGTGCCCGCACGTCGTCACGCAGACAACATCGTCCGTGTACAACCACTGGTGGAGACCCGGCTCCTTGCCCGGACCCTTCGCGGCGTTGTCCGCGGCGGCGTCCAGCACCTGGGCGACCGTCATGGCGTGTACCGGCCGGGGCTGCGCTCCCCAGACGGAGGAGGTCGCGACGATCGTGGTGGCCGCCACGCCCGCGGCCAAGCCCGCGAACGCGGTCCGACGTACGGCGGGACGTGCGAGGATCCCGCGGGCGGCCACCGGCACCTTTCGTCGGGATGCCCGCTCTGTTTCCCGCTGTTCGGCTCGTACCTGTTCCAGTAGGGCCAGCTCGGCACCGAGGCGTTGCTTGAATCCGACCGGGGTGTTCATCGGGTGACCTCCGTGAGGGGGGAATCGAATGCGGCGGACGGGGTGGTGGATTCGGCACGCAGGGCGGCGCGGGCGCGGTGCAGGCGGACCCGGGCGGTCGCCTGGGAGATCCGGAGCACCTTCGCGGCCTCCTTGGTCGTGAGACCGTCGACAGCGACGAGGTCGATCACCGCGCGCAGCGGCTCGGAGAGCCCGGCGTGCCGGGCGAGCAACTCCCTGGCCGCCCATTCGGCGTCGATGCGCTCCTCGAAGCGCTGCATGTCCTGCTCGTCCAGCAGCCGCCGACCGCTGACCGCGGCCACCGCGTCCCGCTCACGTACCGCGCGGCGGGCATGCGCGGCCGTGGTGTTGCGGGCGATCCCGTAGAGCCACATGAGGTGCGTGCCGCGCCTGGGGTCGTAACCCTCGAATGCCTCCAGCGCGGCCACGAAGACGTCGGCGGTCAGGTCGGCGGCCAAGTGCCGGTCGGTGGTTCTCCGGGTAATGAAGCCGAGAACGGCGTCGAAGTGCGCCTCGTACACCTCGCCGAACGGGGTTCGGTTCCGTCCGGGCTCGTGCGTGGGTATCTGCACGCGGGGACCTCCTGTGCTGTCTGCCACCTGTCACCCATCACTTGGTTCGGGGACCGAAAACCGTTTCTTCCCGCAGGTCAGGGTGGCCAGTGGCTCGGCCGTCGCGCGCACCGCCCGCACCGCCCGCCCGCCGTCGCGGACAGCAACTGTCCGCGACGGGCCCTAGCGTAGGAGCCATGCTCACGCCGCTCGACCGCCGCACTCTCAACCGGACCCTGCTCGCGCGCCAGCTTCTGCTGGACCGGCGGCGGACGGCCGCCGAGGACGCCGTCGCCCATCTGCTCGGACTCCAGTCGCAGCACCCCACCTCGCCCTATCCGGGCCTGTGGACCCGGCTGAACGGCTTCCGCTTCGACGAGTTGGGCACGCTGCTCACCGAACGCGCGGTGGTGCGCGTCGTCTTGATGCGCGGCACCGTGCATCTGGTGACGGCGGCGGACGCGCTGCGGCTGCGGCCGTGGATCCAGCCGATGCTGGACCGGGGATTTCGCGGCTCGCAGTGGGCGGCCGGGGCCGCGGGCGTCGACCGCGCGGAACTGGTCGCGCACGGCCGCGAGGCGCTGGCCGAACGGCCGCTGGGACCCGCCGAGTTGCGTACCGCGCTGAGCGCCCGCTGGCCCGACGCGGACCCCGCCTCGCTGGTCAACGCGCTACGGGTGTGGGCGCCGCTGGCACAGGTGCCGCCGCGCGGGCTGTGGGGCGCGAGCGCCCAGCCCGCCTACACCCTGCTGGACGACTGGCTGGGACAGCCGATGGCCGACCCCGCCGCGACCGCCGCGGAACCGGCCGCGCTGGTCCGCCGCTACCTGGCCGCGTACGGCCCCGCCACCCCCGCCGACATGCAGAAGTGGTGCGGACTCACCGGCCTCAAGAAGGTCTTCACCGCGCTGGACTGCCGGACCTACACCGCCGAGGACGGCAGGGAGCTGTACGACCTGCCGGACGCGGAACTCACCGACCCCGCCACCGAGGTCTCCGCGCGCTTCGTCGCCGACTTCGACAATCTGCTGCTCTCGCACGCCGACCGCACCCGCGTCCTCGCCGACGAGCACCGGCCGCGGGTGATGACCGTCAACGGCATCATCCGCGGCACGGTCCTGGTCGACGGATTCGTCGGCGGCACCTGGCGGTTCGAGCGCGCCAAGGACACCGCGGCCGTCGTCGTCGCGCCCTTCGCGCCGCTGCGCCCGGCCGACCGGGACGCGCTCGACGCGGAGGGTCTGCGGCTGCTGGCCGCCTCCGACCCGCGGGCGCGGACGCCCGAGGTGCGGTTCGAGCGGCCCGCCGGGTGAGGCGGCGCGCTGCGACCGCTCAGCGCGCCGCCTCGAACGCCCGCCCCGCCGCCGTCTCCACCGGACCGCTGTGGAACAGCCCGCTGCTCGGCTTGCTGTCGTCGGCGGGCAGCCCGAACCAGGCGTACCGCTGGAGCCACGGCAGCCCGTCGAGCATCTTTGTCGCGGCCGTCACGAAGGCGGCCTGCTGGCTGTCGGTCGGGAAGCGGACGCCGTTGGCGAAGTCGATCAGCGCGAATTCGGTGAGCCAGATCGGCTTGTTGTACCGGTTGTGGACCGCCGTCAGATACGACTTGAGCTGGGAGACCGCGTTCGGCGTCGTGAAGTCCCCGCCGTACCAGTGCAGGGCGATGAAGTCGACGCGGTAGCCGCGCTGTTGAGCCCCCGACATGAACCGGTCGAGCCAGCCGCCGGCCGTGTCGCCGCCGTAGGCGACCGCGGGACTGCCGAGCACCTTGCCGTTCGCCATCAACTTCGGCCACAGCGACAGCGCCTGATCCACCGTCATGTTCGCCTGGCCGCCCATGTCCGGCTCGTTGAAGCCCAGCAGGTACGGACCCGCCGCCTTCGCCTGCGCCAGTGCCGTCGGACTCGCGCTGTCACCGCCCCAGATCATCGGCACGAAGCCGGGTCCGCTGATGCCGCCGTGCGTCGTGGACCACGTGTAGTACCAGCCCGCGCCCGACCGGTCGAGCGCGGTGTTCACACCGGGGAAGGACCACACCCCGACGCCCTTGCGGACCGAGGAGACCGGCGCGACCGGCGGCGGCGCCGCGGGCGGCGGCGCGTGGGTCGTCGGCGTGGGCTTGCGCGGCGGCTTCGTCGTCGGCTTGGCGCCGGTCCTCGTCGCGGACGGCGTGGGGGAGGGGGAGGCGGTCGTGGCGGGCGCCGAGATCGTCACCGAAGGACGGATCGGCGTGCTGTCGGCGGCCGGGGTGCCGGGGGACCGGTCGGCCGACAGGTGCACGGCCAGCAGCGCTCCGGCCGCCACCGCCGCGACCGCGCCCATCGCGGCGGCCGGGACGCTCAGCGGACCGTGCAGCAGCCTGCCGCGGATTCCCCGGGGCGCACCGCTCCGCCGTGGGGGGCGGTGTCGCGGAGCGGTGCGCGGGGCCGCCGCTTGGGGAGCGGCCTGGGAGGGGGGTATCGGGGAGTGCGCGGGCGGCGGGCCCGCGGGGCCGGTGTGCGGGGGCGCCGCCGGGGCGTGCCCGCCGAAGGGCGCGCTGAACGGCATCCCGAGCGGCACCGGCAGCAGCGGCAGCCCGCTGAGCAGCCGGTCCATCGGCAGCAGCGTCCGGCCGCGCTGCCCGCAGTCCGGGCAGCCGCGGATGTGCCGCGCGAAGCGCTTGCGCCACAGCGGGCTCGGCACACCGTCCCAGCCGCCGGTCACATGCGTGAGACCCGCGCAGCCGCCCGCGTCGCCGAGCGCGCGCACCACCGTGCGCGAGGTTTCGAGCTGTTCCTTCATCCGCTGGACCTTCACCGCGGCGTGCTGCCGGGTCAGGCCCAGGGCGTCGGCCAGCTCCGAGCGGCCGAGGTCGCCGGTCTCCTCCAGCCACCACAGCGCGAGCAGTGTACGGTCGTCGCGGTCCAGCCAGCGGGTGGCCTCCGCGATCTCCCGGCGCTGGTCGGTCAGCCCGAGCCGCAGGATCGTCACGGCGGCGAAGTCCGAGGCCGGGTCCGGTATCAGCTCCGCCGCGTCCAGGGCGGTCTGCTGGTGCCACGCCGCCTTGCGGGCCTGCTCGCGGTCGCGCACCTGGCGGACCGCGATGGCCACCAGCCAGGAGCGGAACGCCGCCGGGTCGCGCAGGTCGGACAGGCCGCGGACCACCCGCAGCAGCGTCTCCTGCACCACGTCGTCCACATCGTCGTGCCCGTCCAGGGCGCGCCCGACGATGTTGTAGACCAGCGGCAGGCACTCCGCGACCAGCCGGTCGAGTGCCGCCTGGTCGCCCGCCCGCGCGGCACTCACCAACGCGGGGTCGGGACCGACCCGGTCGCCTGCGCGCATGCTGCTCACACTCCGTCCTGGCCCGGACTCCGGCCGGGTGACACGTATCTGCCCTCGGACAGGAGACGCTGCCACGACCAGGGGGATAACAGAAACCCGCCGGCCCCCCGGACTTCCCGCGCGGGGAGGTCCGGGGGGCCGGCGACCGGACGGCGGGCCGGGCCCCCGGACCGGGGGCCCGGCCGCGCCACCGGATCAGGAGGACGGCACGGTGTCCGTGAAGGTGGTGCCCGCCGTGCGGTAGGCCGCGACCTGGGTCTGCACCTGGGCGGGCGTCAGCACCTGGTCCTTGAGGAAGTACACGTAGTCGACCTGCTGGTTGTACGAGCGCGGGGTGTTGCTCGTCTGGCCCGCGAGGTCGATCAGCCAGTGGTTGAAGTCGATCCACTGCGGCGTCTCGGGCAGGTACGGCTCGCCGTGCTGCGCGACCTGGTTGCCGTCGATGTAGTAGGTGATGTTCGTGTTGTCGATGGTGATCTGGAGGTTGTGCCAGCCGTCGAGGCTGCCGTACTGCTGGCCGTGGGTGTTGACCGCGTTCCACGGGTCCGGGTTGTAGGTCTCCCAGGACGTCTCGTACATGATGTTCTGGGTCTCGCCCCAGCCGCCGTTGGGCAGGTACTCGAAGTCCTGCTCGCTGTAGTTCGGGTCCATCGGCGCGTTGAGCGGCGTGAAGGTGAAGAAGGTCTGGTTGACGTGGTCGCCGTCGGGGCCGCCGGTCGGTGTGTCGTTGAACTTGACCCGGGCCGCGTAGGTGCCGTTCTTGAACTTCCTTGCGGCGGTCTGGAGTTCGGTCTCCTTGGTGCCCGCCGCCGTGCCGTCGGTGGTGAGCCGCAGATTCATCACCTTGTTGCTCGCGCCGTCGGCGACGAAGGTCACGTCCTGCGGCGACCAGGTGGCGCCGGCCACACCGGGGCCGCCCTGACCGGACTTGACCGTCCAGCCGTGCTGCTGCACGGCCGGGTCGGAGCTGGAGGTGTAGGTGAAGTCGTCGAACATCGCGGGACCGGTCGGGTTGCCGGTCGGCGGGGTGGTCGGGGGAGTGGTGGGCGGGTTGGTCGGGTCGTTGCCCGCGGGCGCGGTGCCCCAGACCACGGCGCCGCTCTTCTGCACCGTGACCTTGTTCCAGTTCGCGTACGCCGTCTGCGAGCCGTTGAAGGAGTAGTCGTCGGACTGCGTGAGGGTCTGCCAGTCGGCGCGGTAGAACCGCAGTTGCATGTCACCGGTGTTCTGACCCGGCGTCAGCGAACCCGCGCCCGAAGTGAAGCCGATCTCCAGGTAGCGGTCCGCGGTGGCCGTCGGATTGGCCAGCGTCCCGAAGGTGCCGGTGATGTTGCCGCAGCCCTTGACCGCCCACGAGCACGCGAAGCGGTAACTGACGTTCGGGCCGTCGGACTTGAAGTAGTACCGCACGGTGACGGTGTTCAACGGCACCGTGGTGCTGCCGGTGTTGGTGACCTCCAGCCACGGCTCCGACTGGTCGGCGGTGGCGCCGGAGGCGCTGGTGCGGTACTGCGCGCTCAGCGAGTCCTGCGCCGCCGAGGCGGGCATCGCGGTGAGCGCGGCGCAGGCGAGACCGGCCGCCGTACAGACGGCCATCGCCGTACGGACGCGGGTCGACATGCGGAACTTTCCTGACACGGTGATCCCTTTCCAGAGGGGGGTGATGGTGCGGGACTACTGGGAGATGGTCCGGGGAGAGGTGGTGCGGGAGGTGGCTCGGGGGGTGTGCGGCGGGACCGCGGGGTGCGGGATCGTCCGGTGGGCGATACCCAGCGCCGCCAGCCGGTCCTCGTGCCGGAGCAGGGCGGGCAGGAAGTCCGTCGACCAGTCGCCCGCCGGATTCCAGGCCCGGTCGGCGAGCGCGCACAGCCGAGGGAAGACCAGGTACTCGGCGTGTTCGGCGGTCGGCACGAATTCGCTCCAGAGCTGCGCCTGCGTGCCCAACACACGTGCCGCCGCGGCCGGTTCCCAGTCGGCGGGTACGGTCTCGCCGCCGTGCACGGCCCGCAGGTCGACGATTCCGCCCGCCTGGCCGAGCGGTTCACCGGGCTGTTCGGTCTGCGGGTAGTCCAGATACGTGGAGCGGTGCGGCGCCATGATCACGTCGTGGCCGCGCCGGGCGGCGGCCAGCCCGTGGTCGGTGTCCCGCCACGGCATCACGGTGAACTCCGGCGGCAGCGTGCCCGAGTCCTCCGCCCAGCACAGCGGGCGCCGCCCCGCCTCGATCAGGAAGTCGCCGATCCGCCCGAGGAACCAGCCGCGCAGGTCCTTGGGCGCGGCCAGGCCCAGCTCCGCCGCGCGCCGCCGCGCCGCCGGGCTCTCCTCCCACTCGGTGACCGGGCACTCGTCGCCGCCGATGTGCACGTACGAGGAGGGGAACACGTCGAGCACCTCGCCGAGCACGGTGCGGCAGAAGTCCAGCACCTCGTCGTGGACGCCGAGGATGTTGCGGCACACACCCCACTCGGTCCACACGTCCAGCTCGCGCCCCGGCACGTTCCCCAGGTGCGGATAGGCCGCCAGCGCCGCGCGGGTGTGCCCCGGCATCTCGATCTCCGGCACCACCGTGACGCCGCGCTCGGCCGCGTAGGCGACCAGCGACCGCAGCTCTGCGGTGGTGTACGCCCCCGCGTGCGGCAGGTCGTCGAACCGGCCGCTGCCCGAACGCCCGATCATCGAGCGGGACCTGGCCCCGCCGACCTCGGTGAGCCGGGGGTAGGCGGCGACCGGCATCCGCCAGCCCTGGTCGTCGGTCAGGTGCAGATGCAGCACGTTCAGCTTGTGGAACGCCAGCAGGTCCACGAAGCGCCGCAGGAACGACACCGGTTGGAAGTGCCGGGCGACGTCCAGCATCATGCCCCGCCAGCCGAACCTCGGCACGTCGGTGACCTGCACGCACGGCATGCGCCAGGCGACCCCGCTCTCCGGGCGCTCCGACAGGGCCTGCGCGGGCAGCAGTTGACGGATCGTCTGCACACCGTGCAGCAGTCCGGCCGGCCTGGCCGCCCGCAGCAGCACCGCGTCGGGCCCGACGGTCAGGCCGTAGCCCTCCGCGCCGAGACCGCCGAGCTCGGGGTCGAGCGCGAGCACCACCCGGCCGGTGGGCGAGGGCCGCAGCGGCAGCCCGGTGGCGGGCGCGAGCAGCGTACGCAGCAGGTCCGCCGCGCCCTGGGCGCCGTCGCTCGCCCGGACGCACGTGGTCGCGTCGAAGGTGAAGTGGCCGGGGATACGGGCGAGATGGGAGGGGTGCGGAATGATCACAGCGGCTCCAGTGGGGGCGGCGGGGGTCGGCGGTCGACGGCGTCGAGCGAGGTGACCTGGGAGCGGGCGTGGGGAGCGGGCGTGGGGAGCGGTCGCGGGCAGGGGGCGCGGGGAGCGGTCGCGCGGTCAGCCCTTCACGGCGCCGGCGGTCATTCCGGTGGTGACCCGGTTCTGGAGGACGAGGAAGACCAGCAGCACGGGCAGCATGAACAGCGAGGAGGCGGCCATCGTGGCGCCCCAGTCGGTACCGAAGACATTGCTGAACGAGGAGAGCCAGACCGGCAGCGTGCGGGCGTCCTGGTTCTTGATGATCAGCGTGTTGGCGAAGGCGAACTCGTTCCACGCCGTGATGAAGCCGAACAGCGACGTGGACAGCAGGCCGGGCGCGAGCAGCGGGAAGGTGACCCGGCGGAACGCCTGCGGCCTTGTGCAGCCGTCCACTTGGGCGGCCTCCTCCAGTTCCACCGGGATCGCCGCGAGGAAGCCGCGCAGCGTCACGATCGTGAACGGCAGCGTCGTCATGAAGTAGACCAGCGTCAGCATCGACAGCTTGTCGAGCATGTCGGTGTCCCGCGCGATCACGTACATCGGGATCAGCAGCGCCTCCCACGGCGCCATCTGCGCGGTGAAGACCAGCAGGATGAAGGCCCGCCGGCCGCGCCAGCGCATCCGGCCGACCGCGAAGGCCGCCAGCAGCGCCACCACCAGCGACATCAGCACCGCGCCGAGCGTCACGGTCAGGCTGTTGCGCCAGAAGGTGCCGAAGCCGTCGGCGTGCATGGCCGTGCGGAAGTGCGCGAAGGTGGGGTGCAGCGGCAGGAAGGACGGGGTGTCGGCCTGGATGGCGGTGGTCGGCTTGAAGGCCGTGATCACCATCCAGTAGACGGGGAAGGCGGCGACCGCCAGCGTGAACAGCGCGGCCAGATTGAGCGGCAGCCGCCGCAGGGACCCGCGGCCCGGCCGCTTCCGACGGCCCGCGCCGCCCGGTCCGCCCGGTCCGCCCGGTCCGCCCGGTCCGCCCGGTCCGCCCGCGCGCGGGGCCTTACCAGTTGCGGTGAACGTGCTCACTGCGCGCCCTCCTCACGGAACATCCGGCGCAGGTTGAAGACCAGCACGCCGAGCAGGATCAGGACGGTCAGCGTGGAGACCGCGGACCCGAGGTCGTACTTGTGCAGGGACTGCGCGATCTGGAAGGCGTAGACCGGCAGCGTGGTGGTCGCCCCGTTGGGACCGCCCTCGCTGATCACCCAGATCTGGGCGAAGCACTTGAAGCACCAGATCACCTCAAGGGAGGTGATCAGCGCGAACAGCGGGCGCAGCATGGGGAAGGTGACCAGCCGGAAGGTCTGCCAGGCGCCCGCGCCGTCGATCCTGGCCGACTCGTACAGCTCCGCCGGGATCGTGGTCAGGCCGCCGTAGAGGGTCAGCGCGGCGAACGGCACGGACTGCCAGACCACCAGCGTCACCAGGATCGCGAAGGTCGAGCCGCCGTGCGCGAACCAGGTGTAGTCGCGGTACGACTCGAAGCCCAGCTTTACCAGTAGCCAGTTGACCACTCCGAAACGGGACTGGAACAGCCACTGGAAGATCGTGGTGGCCGCGATCACCGGAGTGGCCCAGGCCAGGACCAGACCGCTCATCACCGCGAGCCGCATCCGCTTGCCGAGCTTGACGAGCATCAGCGAGACGAGCGTGCCGAGCACCATGATCAGCACGACGTTCAGCCCGGTCCACCACAGGGTGCGGCGGACCACCGTCCAGAACTCCGGATCGTCCAGCACCGTACGGTAGTTGGCGAAGCCGACCCAGGTGGCGCCGCCGCGGATCAGCTCGCCGAGGCCGAAGTGCTGGAACGACATGACGGTGTTTCTGACCAGCGGGTAGACCAGCAGGAAGGCCGTGCCCACCACGGTGGGGGCGACCAGCAGATACGGCCAGACCGCGGCGAGCGGGCGGCGGCGGCGCCGGCGTTCGCGGGGCGGCGGTGGCGGTTCCGCGACGGCCGGCCGTGAGGCGGCGTTGGGAGCGGTGAGCACGGCGGTTCTCCTCGGGGCGCTGATCGGACGCTGTCGGGCGGACGCGGATCAGATAGGGAGCGGGCGGGGCGTGGCCGGTCAGGAGGCGGTGTTGAGGGCCTTGGTGACGGCCGCCGAGGCCGTCTTGCCCGCCGCGTCCGGGTCGCTGCCGGTCAGCACCTGCGTCATGTACTGCTTGATCGGGTTGTTGGCCTCGACCGCCGCCCAGTTGGGCGAGTTGGGCGTGGCATGGCCGTTGGCCGCGCCGACCGCCATCACCGAGGCGCCCTCGTTGCCCGCCAACACCCCCGCGAGCGAGGTGCGGTTGGGCACGTAGCTCATCTCCTTGGCCATGTCCGTCTGCCACTTGGTGCCCGCGAGCGCCTTGACCACCTCGTAGGCGAGCGCCTGGTGCCGGGACGCCTCGGGGATCACCAGGTCGGAGCCGCCGGTGAAGACCGCGCCCGGCTTGTCGGCGGTCTTGCCGGGGATCGGGAAGAAGCCGATCTTGTCCTTCATCGCGGGATTGGCCTTGACGATGGCGTCGGCGCCGCCGGGCACCGAGATGATCTGCGCGCTCTTGCCCTTGGCGAAGACGTCGGCCTGGAGCGGCTTGGCCTCGTCGGAGTCCTTCGGGCCCTTGCCGAGCGCCTGGAGCCGCTTGTAGAACTCCATGCCCGCCTTGGCCTGCGGGGTGTCCAGCGCGCCCTTCCAGTTGTCGCCGTCCTGGACCGCCAGGTCGCCGCCCTCGTCCCAGATGAATCCGGCCAGCGCGTACCAGGTCTGGCCCGGCAGGTAAATGCCGTCGTTGCCCCCGGTGTTGAGCTTGGTGGTGTCCTGGATCCACTCGTCGCGGGTCTTGGGCGGCGCGGCGATGCCCGCCTTCGAGAAGAGGTCCTTGTTGTAGATCACGACGCGGTTGGCCGCGTACCAGGGGATGCCGAACTGCTTGCCGTCGATCTTGCCGGGGTCGGCGAGGCCGGGAATCCAGTCGGCGCCCTGGAGGTCGGTCACCTTGTCGGTGAGGTCCTTGACGCCGCCGCTCGCCGCGTACTGCGCGACCTGCGTGTTGCCGACCTCCATCACGTCGGGTGCGTCGTTGCTGGCCAGCGCGCTGGTGATCTTCTGGCCTATGCCGTCCCACTCCTGGATCTGGATGTCCAGGGTGGTGCCCTTGTGCCCGGCCTCGAAGTCGGACCTGAAGCGGCTGAGGAAACCGTCGGACATGCTGCCGCGCATGATCCACACGGTGAGCTTGGCGGGGGCCGGCGTCTTGGCGGAACCGCCGGTGTCGCCGGAGTCACCGGAACCGCCGGATCCGGAGGAGGAGCCGCACGCGGAGAGCGCGGCGACGGCGAGGACGAGCGCCGCGGCGCCGGGAACGAGTCTGGATCTCACGGGGATGTCACCTCGGGCAGGGAGCGAACAGGACTTACCACTTGCCAACTGGTCTAGTGCTGGTCAGTGAAAATGGCATAGACCACTGAGCACGTCAAGAGTTCGCGCACCCGTCGCCCGCCGACCCGCCGTCCGCCGCGCACCCGCCACACGCAGGCCGTATACGAATGAGGCCCCCGAAAGCCAGGTGGCAAGGAGCGCTGGCATACTGGTCAGCATCTGGATAACCTCGGCTCACCAGCACGTCACATGAACCCACCGGCACGTCCCCCGAACTCAGCAGCACGTCACACGAACTCACCCGCACGACGGCGGCACACCGGTGACCCGTCGGCGGCAGGAAGGTGCCCCCCATGGCCAGCGAGCCGCCGCGCTCGGCGCTGAAACGCGAACGGGTCCGCGACTACCTGATGGAACTGGTCGAGTCGCGCGCGCCCGGCGACCCGATCCCGTCGGAGCGCACCCTGTGCGAGCAGCTCGGCGTCTCCCGCCCCACGCTCCGCTCCGCCGTGGACGAACTGGTCACCACGGGACTGCTGGTCCGCGAACACGGCCGCGGCATGTTCGTCGCCCGCGCCAAGATCACCCAGGAGCTGGCGCTCGACGGCCAGGCGCACCGCCTCCCGCAGGCGTCCGGCACCTGGGCCAGCCGCGTCCTGGAGTTCACCACCGTGCAGGCGGGCGCCCGCGTCGGCCGCAAGCTGCGCATCTCCCCGGCCGCCGAGATCACCTACATCGCCCGGCTCCGGCTGGTCGACGACGAGCCGATGGCCATCGAATACCTGCACGTCCCGGCCGACCTCGTGCCCGGCCTGCACGCGGCGGACATGGAGTCCGGCGACTTCTACGACTTCCTGCGCGCCCGGCACGGCGTCCACGTCCACGAGGCCGTCCAGTCCATCGAGCCCACCGTGACCAACGACGAGGAGGCCCGGCTGATCGGCGTGCCCGTCCTGTCACCGGCGCTGCTTTTCGAACGGCTCACCAAGGACGCCACCGGCCGCCCGGTGGAGTACGTCCACTCCGTCTACCGCGGCGACCGCTACCGGATCGTCTCCCGGCTGGCCCTCGGCGACGCCGCGCCCGCGACCGCGCAGTCCGCCGACCGGCACCACCCGGGCATCCCGCCGGGCGACCTCGCGGGGCGCGGGGACGTGACGGCGCAGATGGTGGGGGAGGTGCAGCCCGCGGGCTGAGGCCGGGGGCGTACGTGCTGAGGGTGCGCCGCGGCGCACCCTGGCGTGCCGGGGTCTCGAACGGCGAACTACGGTGCCAGGCCCGCCGGTTGCTGGCGTATGCCGTCGCCGCCCTCGTCCCCTTCAGCGGTGCCCGCCGCGGCGCCGTCGGTGCCGCGGCGCGGGCAGGGGCGGCCCGCCGCCGGATCGGTCCAGGAAGCCGGGGGCCGGGCGGTCAGCAGCGGGTCGACGGTCAGATGCCGGGCGCCCAGCGGCTCGGCCATCGCGCGCAGCGCGCTCTCCGAGAGCTTGATCCACGGCTGGGTCGGCCCCAGCACCGAGCGCAGCCGCTGGTCACTGGTGAAGGCGACCGCGGTCCTGCTGCCGACGGGCGTACGCCACAGCCGTACGACATAGCCCGCGGGCCCCTGTCGCACCGGCACATACAGCGGCCCTTCCGGTACGGGCACGGATTCCGCGGTCGGCGAGACCGGCCCGGGGGGCGTCTCGCGGGCCGTCGCGGGGGCCGTCTGCTCGTGGGGCTGTCCTTCGGGAGTCCGGTCACCGGGTCCGTCGTGCTGGCTCACGTGCATGCAGCCACCGTAACCCGGCCGCCGGACGCGCATTCGGCGAGGTCGAGGCGTGGACACCGCGCCGACCGGGCCCGCGCGCCGCTTCGGCCGCCCGCCCGCCCCGCGCCCGGCACCCGCCGATCGAGTGACGCGTCCGCCGGACACGGCCGCGGACCGCCGTCGTCCATGTGCCCTCGCCACGCTTATGGCGTCCGATCCGGGGCGAACGTTACGTTTGCGCCATGACAGCGCCGAACACCGTACTCACCTGGCAGGTCGAGGAGACCGGCGGATACGAGACCGCGTGGGTCGAACTGGCCGCCGGACGGCTGCGCGCGCACGGCCGCGCGGTCGGACTGAAGCCCGAACCGTACTGGCTGAGCTATGAGTTGGACACCGACGCCGGGTACGTGACCCGGCGGCTGCACGTCACCTCGCACACCGTCGACGGCACCTACGACCTCGAACTGCGCCGGGACGTGCGCAGCCGCTGGACGGCCAACGGGCAGGTCGTCCTCGCGCTCGACGGCGCGCTCGACTGCGACCTCGGCATGTCACCGCTCACCAACACGATGCCGGTGCTGCGGCACCAACTCCACCGCAACGAAGGCCATCAGGACTTCCTGATGGCCTTCGTCCCCGTCCCGACCCTCGCCGTCCGCCCCTCCATCCAGGGCTACACCCACCTGACCCCGCTGATGTCAGGGGCCCGGCTCGGCTACGCCTCCGGCACGTACCGCAGCGAGATCGACGTGGACGCCGACGGTCTGGTCGTGCACTACGAGGGCCTGGCCACGCGCCTCAACCGGGCGGCCCCCAAGCTCTGAGGGCGCGCCCACCGCCCCGCGGCCGGGTGCTCAGACGCCTCCGCCCTCCTCCGCGAGCACGGGACCCTCGGCCCCGCCCTTCGTCCGCCGCGCCCGGCCGATCGCGACGGCGGCCAGCAGCGGCGGGACCGCCGCCAGGAGGAAGCAGAGCGCCGGCGGCACGCCGGCGACCAGCAGCGCGGCCACGGCGCCACCGGCCGAAGACCCTGCGTTGACGGCCGAGTTGACCCAGGTCGTCGCGC
This sequence comes from Streptomyces sp. NPDC088197, assembly GCF_044741185.1. NCBI lineage: Bacteria > Bacillati > Actinomycetota > Actinomycetes > Kitasatosporales > Streptomycetaceae > Streptomyces > Streptomyces sp. NPDC088197. Next base: position 296,330 of record NZ_JBIUSD010000008.1, on the reverse strand, counting down.
GGGTGGTGGCGCCGTCGGGCGCCGCGCCCGCCGCCGCGAGATAGGCGGTCGAGAGGATCGGCGCGGTCAAGGTGCCCGCGGCGGCGACGCACAGGCCGAACACCGTGAGTACGGGGGCGGCGGCCGTGACCGAGACGAGCGCGGCCAGGACGAGGAGCAGGCCGGGGAGCCGGGCGGCGGCGGGCAGCCGCCAGGAGATCCGGCCGTAGAGCAGACCGCCGAGCGCGCTGCCCGCCGACTGCGCGGCGAGGATCCAGCCGACCGCCGAGGGGTGGTGGTGCCGGTCGGCGAAGGCGATCACGAACAGCTCCACGCAGCCGAGGCAGCAGCCGATCCCGGCGGCGGCGTACGCGGCCCTGCGGACGCCGCCGCCCTTCTCGCCGAACAGCCGCAGCCGCCCGGCCGCCGAAGCGGTCGACGTGTGGCGCGGCGGCAGCAGCCGGGCGGCGGGGGAGGTGACCATCGCGAGCGTGCCGCAGCCGATCAGGGCGCCGGAGAGCACCAGGCCGTTCACCGGGTGCACGGCCACCACGAGCAGCGGCCCGCTGAGGAAGATCAGCTCCTCCGCGACCGTGTCGACGCTGAACGCCCTTTGCAGCAGCGCCTCGTCGGGCGTCAGCGCGTCCCACAGCGCGCGCATCGTCGGCCCGAGCGGCGGACACAGCGCCCCCGCCGCGCCGCTGAGCCCGGCGAACGCCCACAGCGGCGTACCGGGCTCCCGTACGGCCGCGGCCAGGACGAACAGGGTCGTGGCGAACGGCAGCGCCAGCGTGGTCAGGCCGCGCCTGGCGCCCCAGCGGTCCACGAGCGCGGCCCGCGCGGGGCCGAGCAGGACGGACACGGTCGCGAAGAGCGTGGCCAGCAGCCCGCCGCGCGACAGCGACCCGGTGGCGGAGGTCAGGGACAGGACGAGGGAGAGCGAGACGACGCCGTAGCCGAGGCGTCCGAAAAGGGCCGCACCGAAGGTGCGGCGGGCATGGGGAAGGCGGAAGACGGCAGCGTAGGACGCAGCCCGGGCAGGCGCGGACATGGGGGTGATCCTCGGGTTTCCGGGGGAAGGCGGGCGGTTTCGCGTATGCCGCGCAGCGCCGTCAACCCGCCGTCAGGGCGGGGCCGGTCGTCTGTGGGCGCTTACCGCTGCCTAGACACGGTGGGGGAGGATCATGCGCCGCACCCTACCCGTCGGACAGGGTGCGGGAAAAGAGAGACCGGCCGCCCGGCCTGTGCGCACGGGGGCGGCGCACTGGCCGGGCGGCCGGTCGGGGGGCCGGGGTGCCGGGTGTCCCGTCCCCACGATGACCCGGCGGCCCGGTCCCCTTGACCCCGGCCCACTACCGCTCACTGCGGGGCCGGGGGGCTTGGGGAGCCCGGAGGCTTGCTTACATGTGGACGGCCTGGACGGTGGTGTCGCCCTGGCTGGGACGGCCGCTGCGGTACATGAGGGCGGCGAGGACGAAGCCGACGGCGAAGAGGCCCGCCGACCACCAGTAGGCGGTGGAGTAGCTGTGGAGCTGGGCCTGCGCGGCCACGGCCGGGGACGGCTTGTGGCTGGACAGGTAGCTCGTCGCGGCGCTGGCGGCCAGCGTGTTCAGCAACGCCGTACCGATGGAACCGCCCACCTGCTGCATGGTGTTGACGGCCGCGGAGGCCACACCGGCGTCGTCGGCGGCGATCCCCGCGGTGGCCACGCTCATGGCGGGCGGCAGGGCCAGGCCGATACCGAAGCCGATGACGAGCAACTGCGGCAGGACGTGCGCCGCGTAGGTGCTGTTGAGGTCGAGGACGGTCAGCCAGGCCATACCGGCGCCGGCCATCGCCATGCCGAGCGGGACGATCGGGCGGGGCCCGAACCGCGGCATCAGGTTGTTGGTGGCGATCTGCGCGGAGACCATCAGCGCGCCGATCATCGGCAGGAACGCCAGACCGGTCTTGACCGGCGTGTAGTGCAGCGACGCCTGGAGGAAGTAGGTCAGGAAGAGGAAGACGCCGAACATCCCGGCGCCGGAGATCGCCAGCATGATGAAGGACGCGCCGCGGTCACGGTCCAGCAGGACGCGCAGCGGCAGCAGCGGGTGCGCGGCCCTGGTCTGCCACCAGGCGAAGGCGCCGACCAGCACGCCGCCCGCGACCAGGAAGCCCCAGGTCATCGGGGAGCCCCAGTGGTGGGTCTCGGCGTTCGAGAAGCCGTAGACCAGGCCGAACAGACCCGCGACGACCATGACCGTGCCGGGGACGTCGAGCTTGGGGCGGTCGGCGGGAGCGCCCTTGCGCAGGAAGGCCATACCGCCGACGAAGGCGAGGACGGCGAAGATCAGGTTCACGTACAGCGTCCAGCGCCAGCTCAGGTGCTCGGTGAGCACACCGCCGAGCAGCAGGCCCACACCGCCGCCCGCGCCCGCGATGGCGCCGTAGATGCCGAACGCCTTGGCGCGTTCCTTGGCGTCGGTGAAGGTCGTGTTGAGCAGCGACAGCGCGGCCGGCGCGAGCAGGGCGCCGAACAGGCCCTGGAGGGCGCGGCCGGTGACCAGCACCTCGAAGTTCTGCGCGGCGCCGGCGAGGGCGGAGGCGCCCGCGAAGCCGACGACGCCGATCAGGAAGACGATCTTGCGGCCGATGAGGTCGGCCAGGCGTCCGCCGAGCAGCAGCAGGGAGCCGAAGGCGAGGGAGTACGCGGTGACGATCCACTGCCGGTTTCCGTCGCTGAAGCCGAGGGCGTTCTGGGCGGACGGCAGGGCGATGTTCACGATGGTGGCGTCGAGGACGACCATGAGCTGGGCGAGCGCGATGACGCTCAGCACCCACCAGCGGTGGTTCGCCTTCTCTGTCTTCTGCACCGGGCCCGTGGGGCCCGCGCCGAGGGGCCCTGAGGCCGCGGCGGAGTCGCCGACGTGCGCGTCGGCGGTGGACTGGGATGACATGAGGCGGGACTCCTGAGGAGGAACGGGACGGGCAGGAACCGACCGGAACCGCTGCATGAACGAAACGGTTTCGTACTCCAACGACGGTACGACCCGACCTATCGAAACGCAAACGTTTCGTTGCCGCGTGCCCTGTGCCTCTGATCACATCACCCGATCCACCCGTCCCACCAGGCACGACGGCCGGGCGGGAGGGGTGAGGGCGCTGGTCCACCGCGCGCGTACATGTCACATCCGGCGCCGCGGGGTCCGTCCTACTGGTCGGCGCGCCCCGTGACCGCGACCGTCACACCCAGGCCGATCATCGCCAGACCCCCGGTGCCGCCGACCGCCGCCAGCCGCCGCGGCGAGCGGGCGAACCAGGTGCGGGCCGCCGACGCGGTCAGCGCCCAGACGCTGTCGCAGATCAGCGCGATCACCGTGAACACCAGCCCGAGCAGCAGCATTTGCTCGTGTACGTGCCCCGCGCCCCGGTCGACGAACTGCGGCAGCACGGCCGCGAAGAACACCATCGTCTTCGGATTCGTCACGCCGACCACGAACCCCTCCCAGAGCGTACGGAGATCCCCCCGGGCGGCCCCGGCCGGTTCGTCCGCGCTCATCGCCGCCGACAGCGCGCCCCGCTGCCGGAACGCCTTCACCCCCAGATAGACCAGATACGCGGCGCCCGCCAGCTTCAGCGCCACGAACACCGTCACCGACCGCGCGACGATCTCCCCGAGCCCCACCGACACCGCCGTCACCAGCACATACGCGCCCGTGGCGTTCCCCAGCACACTGCCCAGCGCGGTCCGCCGCCCGTGGGCCAGCGCCCGGCCGAGCACGAACAGCACGCTCGGACCCGGAATCAGCACCAGCACCAACGACATCGCCGCGAACCCGGCCAACCGGTCGACCGACATCCCGTCCCCCTCCACGCCTCGACTCCCGCCGTCCGCGCCGTCGGCGCGCCGCAGGTCCGACGAGCGTAACGGCGGGCCCCCGGCCGAGGCCCCCCAATAACGCCGCCGTTCATCCGCCCGAGGTCAGGGCAGCAGGCCCTCGCGGCGCGCCGCGACCACGGCCTCAAGTCGCGTGTGGGCACCCAGCTTCCGCATCGCGGACCGCAGATAGCTCTTCACCGTCTCGGGCCGCAGCCGAAGCCGCGCGGCAGCCGCCGCGTTGGTGGCGCCCGACGCCACCGAGGCCAGCACGTCCAGCTCGCGCGGGGTCAGCGGCGCCGGGCGCGGGACCCGCGACGCCGCGCCGGAGGGGACCGCGGCCGAGGCCAACCGGGCGCAGGCGGACAGCAGTTCCTGCCGCAGCCGCACATCGGGGATGCGGGTGGCCAGCGCGCGCAGTTCGAGATGCGCCTCGCGCACCTGCTCCCAGGCCCGGGGGTCGGCGGTCAGCGGCTGCTGGCAGAAGGAGAGCAGCCGCTGGGCCTCGTCCCGTACGGCCAGGGCCTGCTCCAGTTCGCGGACCGCGTCGAGGGCGACGGACAGCGGACGGTCGCCCAGGGCGTACGGCTGCCGCAGCGCGCCGTAGAGCACCCCGCGCACCCGGCGGCGGACGACGACGGGCACCGCGAGCACCGAGCGCAGCCCCTCGGCGGCGACGGGCGGGTCGTACTCGTGGCTGATCACGCGGGACGAGCCGTAGTCGGTGACCGAGCAGGGTCGGACCGTGGCGAGGGTCTTGCCGCCCAGACCGTTGCCGGTGGTGATGGCGAGGCCCCGCAGCGACTCGGTGTCGGTACCGGACATCTCGGAGATACGGAACTGCCGGGCGCCGTAGCCGCCCGCCTGCCCCGCGGCGCCGGTCACCAGCCCGCCGAAGGCCACCGGCAACAGCCCCGACCTGCGCATTCGCAGCAACGCGGCCCGTACCTCGACCGCCTCGCCCCGCTGACCGTCCACCCGATCCACCTCCTCGCCCCCGACCGTCCACCCCGGCCAGGAGCCCGTGACTCCCGGCCGGACGGAATCGGACACCGGCTCTCACCCCCGTCCGGGGGTAGTGAGACCCAGGTCACTACCGCACGATGCTACCGAGGGGTCCATCGATGAGGAGGACAGATGGCGGCAACGGACGCGACCGGTGCTTTCCGGGCCGCCCGTGACTTCCTGCTGCGGCACCGTGAGGACTACCAGGCGGCCCGCGAGGGCTTCCGGTGGCCGGAGCCCGAGGAATTCAACTGGGCGCTGGACTGGTTCGACGCCATCGCGAAGGACAACGACCGCACCGCGCTGTGGATCGTCGAGGAGGACGGCACCGAGGTCAGGATCTCCTTCGCGGAGATGGCCGAGCGGTCCGCGAAGGCGGCCAACTGGCTGCGGGCGCGCGGCGTCCGCGCGGGCGACCGGGTCCTGGTGATGCTCGGCAACCAGGCGGAGCAGTGGGAGACCGCGCTCGCCGCCATGAAGCTGCGGGCCGTCGTCATCCCCGCCACCCCGCTGCTCGGCCCCGCCGACCTGCGCGACCGTATCGACCGCGGCGCCGCCCGGCACGTCGTCGTACGCGCCGCCGACACCGGGAAATTCGCCGAAGTCCCCGGCGACTACACGCGGATCGCGGTCGGCGGCGCCCCCGACGGCTGGCTCCCCTACGAGGACGCGTACGCGGCGGACCCCGGCTTCGTACCCGAAGGGCCGACCCCCTCGGGCGACCCGCTGATGCTCTACTTCACCTCGGGCACCACCGCCAAGCCCAAGCTGGTCGAGCACAGCCACCTCTCGTACCCGGTCGGCCACCTCGCCACGATGTACTGGATCGGGCTGCGGCCCGGCGACGTCCACCTCAACATCTCGTCACCCGGATGGGCCAAGCACGCCTGGTCGAGTCTGTTCGCGCCGTGGAACGCCGAGGCGACCGTCTTCGTGCACAACTACACGCGCTTCGACGCCGCCCGGCTGATGGCCGAGATGGCACGCGCCCGGGTGACCAGTTTCTGCGCCCCGCCCACGGTCTGGCGGATGCTGATCCAGGCCGACCTCAGCGCGCTGGGCACCCCGCCGCGCGAGGCGGTCGCGGCCGGTGAACCGCTGAACCCCGAGGTCATCGAGCACGTACGGCGGGTGTGGGGCGTGCTGATCAGGGACGGCTTCGGGCAGACCGAGACCGCCGTGCAGGTCGCCAACAGCCCGGGCCAACTGGTCAAGGCCGGCTCCATGGGACGGCCGACGCCCGGCTACACGGTCGCGCTCGTCGACCCGGTGACCGGCGAGACCGGCGACGAGGGCGAGATCTGCCTCGACCTGCGCCGGGGCCGGCCGGTCGGCCTGATGACCGGCTACGCGGGCGAGCCCGAGCTGACCGCCGAGGCGATGGGCGGCGGCTTCTACCGCACCGGCGACATCGGCTCGCGCGACGCCGACGGCTACATCACGTACATCGGCCGCGCCGACGACGTCTTCAAGGCGTCCGACTACAAGATCTCGCCCTTCGAGCTGGAGAGCGCGCTGCTCGAACACGAGGCGGTGGCCGAGGCGGCGGTCGTGCCCGCGCCCGACGAACTGCGGCTGGCCGTACCGAAGGCGTACGTCGTCCTCGCCGAGGGCTGGGCCCCGGACGGCGAGACCGCCAAGGCGATCTTCGCGCACTCGCGGGCCGTCCTCGCCCCGTACAAGCGCATCAGGCGGCTGGAGTTCGCCGACCTCCCCAAGACCGTCTCCGGCAAGATCCGCCGCATCGAGCTGCGCGAACGCACGATGCACGACGGGAGCGGCGAATTCCACGAGGAGGACTACAAGTGAGCGCGGCGGGCGGCCCGGCGGCCCGGAGCGCCGAGCCCTCCTACGCGCACGGGACAGGGGAGACGCCGTTGCTCGGGGACACCATCGGGCGCAATCTCGACAGGGCGATCGCCGCGCACCCCGCACGCGAGGCCCTGGTGGACGTGGCGAGCGGGCGGCGCTGGACGTACGCCCAATTCGGCGCGGACGTCGACCGGTTGGCGCGCGGACTGCTCGGCCGCGGGGTGATCAAGGGCGACCGCGTCGGCATCTGGGCGGTCAACTGCCCCGAGTGGGTGCTGGTGCAGTACGCCACCGCGCGGATCGGCGCGGTCATGGTCAACATCAACCCGGCCTACCGCGTGCACGAACTCGACTACGTCCTGCGGCAGTCCGGCATCGAGGTGCTGATCGCCTCCACCGGCCACAAGACCAGCGACTACCGCGGGATGGTCGACGAGGTGCGCGGCAACTGTCCGCTGCTGCGCGAGGTCGTCTTCATCGGCGACCCGACCTGGGACGCCCTGCTGGCCGCCGCCGACGGTGTGTCCGAGGATCAAGTCGCCGCCGTCGAGGCGACGTTGAGCTGCGACGACCCGATCAACATCCAGTACACCTCGGGCACCACGGGCTTCCCCAAGGGCGCCACGCTCTCGCACCACAACATCCTCAACAACGGCTATTTCGTGGGCGAGACGGTCGGCTACACGCAGGAGGACCGGGTCTGTCTGCCGGTGCCCTTCTACCACTGCTTCGGCATGGTGATGGGCAACCTCGGCATCACCACGCACAGCGCGTGCATCGTCATCCCGGCCCCCTCCTTCGACCCGGCCGCGACCCTGCGCGCCGTCCAGGAGGAGCGCTGCACCTCGCTCTACGGCGTCCCCACGATGTTCATAGCCGAGCTGGGACTGCCCGACTTCGCCGACTACGACCTGTCGTCGCTGCGGACCGGCATCATGGCCGGATCGCCGTGCCCGGTCGAGGTGATGAAGCGGGTGATGGCCGAGATGCACATGGCCGAGGTGTCCATCTGCTACGGAATGACCGAGACCTCGCCGGTCTCCACCCAGACCCGGATGGACGACGCCCTCGAACACCGCACCGCCACCGTCGGCCGGGTCCTGCCGCACCTGGAGGTCAAGGTCGTCGACCCGGTCAGCGGCGTCACCGTGCCGCGCGGCGAGCCCGGCGAACTGTGCACCCGCGGCTACTCGGTGATGCTCGGCTACTGGGAGGAGCCGGAGCGCACGGCCGAGGCGGTGGACGCCGGGCGCTGGATGCACACCGGCGACCTCGCGACGATGCGGGACGACGGCTATCTCGCCATCGTCGGCCGGATCAAGGACATGATCATCCGCGGCGGGGAGAACGTGTACCCGCGGGAGATCGAGGAGTTCCTGTACACCCACCCGAAGATCTCCGACGTGCAGGTGGTCGGGGTGCCCGACGAGCGGTACGGCGAGGAGATCCTGGCCTGCGTGATCCCGCGCGACCCGGCCGACCCGCCGACCCTCGCCGAGATCAAGGACTTCTGCGCCGACCGGCTCGCGCACTTCAAGGTGCCGCGCCACCTGCGGATCATGGACGCGTTCCCGATGACGGTCAGCGGCAAGATCCGCAAGGTGGAGCTGCGGGAGGACTTCAAGCCCGAAGGAGCGTGACCGGCGGGCCCGAAGCCGCGTGACGGCCGGGCCGTGACTGCTGGGCCCGCCGGGCCCGTGGACCTCAGACCCGCCGGGCCCGTCGGCCTCAGACCCGCAGCGGCATGAGCGCCGTGGGCGCGTGGCCCGGCTCGGTGGCCAGCTCCTCGAATTCCACGACGTTGCTGATGTCGGCCGTCGTGCTCATCGAGATGTTGGTGATCCGCTCCAGGATCACCTCGACCACCACCGGCACCCGGTACTCGGCCGCCAGCTTCTTGGCCTGCTCGAACGCCGCGCCCAGCTCGGCCGGGTCGGTGACCCGGATCGCCTTGCAGCCCAGGCCCTCGACCACCTTGACGTGGTCGACGCCGTAGACGCCCAGCTCGGGCGAATTCACGTTCTCGAACTCCAGATTGACCTGGAAATCGATGTCGAGACCGATCTGCGCCTGCCGGATCAGCCCCAGGTACGAGTTGTTCACCAGCACGTGCACATACGGGATCCGGTGCTGCGCGCCGACCGCCAACTCCTCCAGCATGAACTGGAAGTCGTAGTCGCCGGACAGGGCGACGACCTGCGCGTCCGGGTCCGCGGTGGCGACACCGAGGGCGGCCGGGATGGTCCAGCCCAGCGGGCCCGCCTGGCCGCAGTTGATCCAGTGCCGGGGGCGGTAGACGTGCAGCATCTGCGCGCCCGCGATCTGCGAGAGGCCGATGGTGGTGACGTACCGCGTCTCGGGGCCGAAGGCCCGGTTCATCTCCTCGTAGACGCGCTGCGGCTTGATCGGGATGTCGTCGAAGTGCGTACGCCGCTGCAAGGTCGCCTTGCGCTCCAGCGTGGAGTCGATCCAGGCGCGGCGGTCGGGCAGCCTGCCCTCGGCCTTCAGCTCGCGGGCGGCCTCGACGAAGAGCGCGAGCGCGGCCTTGGCGTCCGAGGCGATGCCGTAGTCGGGGGCGAAGATCTTGCCGATCTGGGTGGGCTCGATGTCGACGTGCACGAAGGTGCGGCCCGCGGTGTAGACGTCGAGCTTGTAGCCGGTGTGGCGGTTGGCCCAGCGGTTGCCGATGCCGAGGACGAAGTCGGACTCCAGGAACGTGGCGTTGCCGTACCGGTGCGAGGTCTGGAGGCCGACCATGCCCGCGTTCAGCTCGTGGTCGTCGGGGATGGCGCCCCAGCCCATCAGGGTCGGGATGACCGGGGTGCCGGTCAGCTCGGCGAATTCGACCAGCAGGTCGCTGGCGTCGGCGTTGAGGATGCCGCCGCCCGCGACGATCAGCGGGCGCCGCGAGGCCAGCAGCATCGCGAGCGCCTTGTCGATCTGGGCGCGGGACGCGGCGGGCTTGTAGACCGGCAGCGGCTGGTACGTCTCCGGGTCGAACTCGATCTCGGTGAGCTGGACGTCGATCGGCAGGTCGATCAGCACGGGTCCCGGACGGCCCGAGCGCATCAGGTGGAACGCCTGCTGGAAGACGCCGGGGACCTGCGCGGCCTCCAGCACGGTGGTCGCCGCCTTGGTGACCGGCGCGGCGATCGAGGCGATGTCGACCGCCTGGAAGTCCTCCTTGTGGATCACGGAGGTCGGGGCCTGGCCGGTGATGCACAGGATCGGGACGGAGTCGCCGGTCGCCGAGTACAGGCCGGTGATCATGTCGGTGCCCGCGGGGCCCGAGGTGCCGACGCACACCCCGATGTTGCCGGGGCTGGTGCGGGTGTAGCCCTCGGCCATGTGCGAGGCGCCCTCGACGTGCCTGGCCAGCGTGTGGCGGATGCCGCCGGACGCCTTGAGCGCAGCGTAGAAGGGGTTGATCGCGGCCCCGGGCACACCGAAGGCGACGTCGACGCCCTCCAGCTTGAGGATCTCCACGGCCGCGCGGGCGGCGGTCATACGAGGCATGAGGTCCCTCTCCTGCTTCTGTCGGCGACTACTTCCCTCCACGCTTTCCGCTATGTGGAAAAGTAGTTCTGCGATATGGAATGAACGTAAGCCGTGCCGGTGCGCGCGTCAAGAGGCGTCCCGGGCAGCGAAAAGGCGCCCGGCGCGCGGGAATTCGCGCTGCCGGGCGCCTCGGGGCACCGTGAAGGGGGGCGGGTCAGCCGGGGGTGCCGGAAAGGGGGGATCAGCCGGAGGTGCCGGAAAAGGGGGGCGGGTCAGCCGGGGGTGCCGGGGCCCGTCCTGATCAACTCGTCCGCCGCGTCGTTCACCGGCTGCGGGGTGCCGGTCAGGTCCATCACGAACAGCGGTACGCCGAGCTGGTCGGCGCGCAGCCGCGCGTCGTGGGCGTAACCGGCCAGCGAGAAGAAGGCCCCGACCGCGTCCTCGTTGGCGCAGTTCAGCCAGAGGCACTCCACGTCACGGGCCGCGGTGGGCTGCGTGGTCGGGTCGACCTGGGCGACCAGTCCGTCCCCGCGCAGGTCGATGCCGTTGGCCGTACGGTCCCCGGCCAGCCGTATCCCGCCGAAGCCCAGCCACTTCAGGAACTGCGCGGCGGCGGTCAGCGCGTCCCTGCCGGTCCTGATCGTGACCGGCCGGAACGGCGGCCGGTCCGTCGGCGGCGGCGGAACCTGCCCGGTGGGCTCGGGCGGCGAATCCGCCTGATGCGCCCCCGCGGGCACGGCCCCGGCCTCCTGCGCGGCCTCGCCCGCCAACGGCAGCCGGATCAGGGCGCCGCAGGCGCAGTCGAACTCCGGCTTCGGCCACTCGTCGGCCCGGCCGCAGTCGGGACACCGCAGCCGTACCCACGAGTCGTCCCACGTCTTGTGCCCGATCTGCTCGGGCGCGCCCCCGGACAGCACCGGGAGCGCGAGCGGCGCACCGCACGCGCACGGGAAGGTGGGCGCGGTGTACGTGTGCTCACGGTCGCAGGCCGGACAGCGCACGAGCACCCTCTCTGCCATGTGGACAACTCCCGGTCTGCGGCGGCGGAATGTGCCTATGACAACGTGCACATCCCATAGTGCAGGAGTTTGCCGCACCTGGACCACGGCCGGGAGCACTCCCCGTACGCCGGGGCATGACGGCCTTCCATGACGAGCGCGCTCGAAGAGAGCAAGAGGGTGGTACCGCCCGGTGGTGCGTTTGGGCGCGACAGGACAAGTCACGCACCACCGGGCGGAGTTCATGGGGTCAGGACATCGGGTGCGTCAGTCCTCGACCGGGAGGCCGGACAGCCGCTCCACACCGCGCAGCAGCGCGGAGTGGTCGAGGCCGCCGTCGCCCTGGGCGCGCAGCGAGGCCACGAGGTTGGCCACCACGGAGCCGACCGGGAGCGCGGCGCCGACGGTACGGGCGGCGTCGGTGACGATGCCCATGTCCTTGTGGTGCAGGTCGATCCGGAAGCCGGGCGCGAATTCGCGCGCGAGGAAGTTGTCCTTCTTACGGGTCAGCACGGTGGAGCCGGCCAGACCGCCGTTGAGCACCTCAAGGGCGGCGTTCAGGTCGACGCCGGACTTCTCCAGGAAGACCACGGCCTCGGCGCACGCCTGGATGTTGACCGCGACGATCAACTGGTTGGCGGCCTTCACGGTCTGCCCCGCGCCGTGCGGGCCGCACAGGATCACCGTCTTGCCGAGCGCGTCCAGCAGCGGCTTGGCCTCGTCGAAGTCGGCCCGCTCACCGCCGACCATGATCGACAGTACGGCCTCGACCGCGCCCGCCTCGCCGCCGGACACCGGCGCGTCCAGCACGCGGATGCCCTTGTCCGCGGCGGCCTTCGCCAGGTCCACCGAGGTCTGCGGGGTGATGGAGGAGGTGTCGATGAGCAGCGCCCCCGACCGCGCGTGCGCCAGGATGCCGTCCTCGCCGTACGCGATGGCCTCGACCTGCGGCGACGCCGGGACCATCGTGACGATCACATCGGCGTCCCGTACGGCCTCGGCGATCGACCCGGCGGCCGTGCCGCCGTTGGCCGCCAGCCGCTCCAGCTTCGCCGCCTCCAGTGTGTAACCGGTGACGTCGTATCCGGCCTTGATCAGATTCTCGGCCATGGGGGAGCCCATGATGCCGAGTCCGATCCAGGCGACCTTGGGAAGGTGGGTGCTCATGGGGTCCTCTCAGGGGATGGTGGGGTACGGGAGCGCGGTCCGCGTGTCGGGGGCGCGCCGCTCCTCGCGCGTCTACGGGCGCGGCCGCCTGCCGGGAATCCAGCCGAAGGCGTTGCCCGAGCCGTCGGCGCCCGGCTTGTACTCCAGACCGGTCCAGCCGGTGTAGCCCGCCTTCCGCAGGCGGCCGAGCAGCTCCTCCAGCGGGAGGGTGCCGGTGCCGGGGGCGCCGCGGCCCGGATTGTCGGCGATCTGGACGTGCCCGGTCCTGTCGGCGTAGCGGTCGATGACCTCGGGCAGGTCCTCGCCGTTCATCGACAGGTGGTACAGGTCCAGCAGGAAGCGCGCGTTGTCCAGGCCGGTGGCGGCGTTGACCCGGTCGACGACCGCGACCGCGGCCGGGGCGCTGACCAGCGGACAGCGCGGTGACTCGGGTGCGTTCAGCGCCTCGATGAGCAAGGTGGCGCCGACCCGGTGGGCGGCGCGCGCGGCCAGCACCAGGTTCTCCAGCGCCAGCTCGTCCTGGACCGCCGGGTCGACGCCGTCGACCCGGTTGCCGTACAGCGCGTTCAGCGCGGTGCAGCCGACGGACGCGGCGAAGTCCGCGGCGACGTCGATGTTGGCGCGGAAGCGGTCCGACTCGGCGCCGGGCACCGACAGCGCGCCGCGGTCGGGCCCCGGCAGCTCGCCCGCGTAGAAGTTCAGGCCCACGAGCCGGGTCCCGGCCGCTTCGAGCGCGGACCGCAGCCCGTCGAGCCGGGCCTGGTCCGGCGTGGGGTCGTCGGTCCACGGCCACCACAGCTCGACCGCGTCGAAGCCCGCCGCGGCGGCGGCCGCGGGCCGCTCCAGCAGCGGGAGTTCGGTGAACAGGATCGAGAGGTTCACATCGAAGCGCGCGTCGGTGAAGCTCACTAGTGTGCGCCCCTTCCGTATTGCGGAAGTTGTTTTCTGTCTTGTGGAACATTGAATCAGCCCTTCGGCGGCTGTCAAGTCTCCGCGGCCCCCTCCGCCGCCGGTCCGCGCCCCTCCGCCCGTCCGGAGCCTTCTCCCGTGCGCGCGTCCGCGTGCGATCCGGTCGGTGGCGCCCCTGCGCAGCTCAGGCCGGGCGCGGGTGTCACGGAATGGCGCTGGTCTATTCCTCTGGCGAGCACGCCCGGTCAAAATCCGACAGAAACTTGACACGTAAATCAAAGTCGACCTCGGGGTGACGGGCATAAAGCCGCCCGATGAGGGGTAAGGGGAATGCCGCTTTACGCTCCCGCAATACTGCGAAGTATGTCCGATTACTCGCATCCGTACCGGAGGGATACGGTCCGGTGTGTCCCGATTCCGGGAGCGAGTTCACATTTTGGGTACACCGACCCCATCTAACAGACCGGTAACCCGGTGTCACGTGATTTTTCCCTGGACAAGGCAAAGAGTGCTGCCGTACTGTCCTCGGTGACCGCCAATAGGTATGACCCTCAGGGGATTCTGCCTCACTCCGGCCCACTCCCGCCGGGTGTGACAGCGGTCGTAACGGGGCAACGGGGATGGTGGATTGGTGGTCTGGTCCAACGCGCTCGAAAATAGTGCTGGATTACCAACGGCAAAAGGCGATACGCCGCCGCAGGTAGTCCCGCAGACGCGATTCACGGTACTGGGAATGCTGGCCGTCACCGACGGCAGCGAATCCGCGGTGCTTCAGCCGTCGCGGCCCGCCGCACTCCTGGCCGCATTGCTGCTGAATGCCAATTCCGTCGTCTCCGCCGACTTCCTGCAACGCGTCATCTGGGGCGAGGAGACTCCTGCCCAGGCCAAGTCCGCCCTGCACAGTTGCGTCCTGCGATTGCGCCGGCTGTTCGGCAAATACGGGATCGCGGGCAACACCATCGAAGCCGTACCCGGCGGATACCGGCTCACGGCGGACGCCGCGACCCTCGACCTGGTGCAGTTCCGCGAACTCCTCGACCAGGCGTACGCCACCGAGGAGCCCGACGCCGAATTGCGTCTGCTGCGCTCCGCGCTCGCCCTGTGGCAGCCGCCGCTGCTGGCCAACGTCCCCTCCGACCTGCTGCACCGCGACGAACTGCCCCGGCTGCACGAGGAATGGCTGCGCGCGATCGAGCGCGTCTTCGACCTCGAACTGGCATGCGGGCGGCACCGGGAGGCGGTGGCCGAGATCTGGCCGACGGCCCGCGCCCACCCGCTGCACGAGCGGTTCACCGAGCAGTTGATGGAAGCGCTGTACCGCGTCGGCCGCCGCGCCGAAGCGCTCGCCGAGTACCGGCGGGTCAAGAACCACCTCGCCCAGGCCCTCGGCGTGGACCCCGGACCCGCGCTGCAACGCCTCGAACTGGCCATCCTGCGCGGCGAATCCGAGCAGAGCCCGCCGCCGCAGGGCCGGCCGGTGACCCGCGGCGACCCGCGCCCGGCGGCATCCGGAGGCCCGGCGGCGGTCCGTGACGCGGGCGCCGACCCGGTCGCGGGCGAACCCGTCGAGGGCGGTCGCGTCCTGGACAGCCTGGTCGGCGCGGGACTGCTCGAAGAGGGTCCGCGCGGTCTCTACCGGATGCACGAACTCCTGCGGGTGTTCACCCGCGCAGCGGCGGCCGACGGGGTCGGCGGCGCCGCGCCCCCCGGACGCACCGGGCACCCCCCCACCCCATCGCAGCGGCCGAGCGCCGTGGAACTGCATCCTACGGAGGCGTGACTGACATGGTGTCACCGTATGACGAGATCGCCGACACCCGGCCGCGGATCCGCCGGGACGTGCTCTACACGCAGACCCCGACCGGCGTGCACTTCCACAACGCGCGCGGCGGCTTCAGCGTCGTCATGCCCTCCGCCTACCGCTTCGCGACGCTGATCGTCCCGCACCTGACCGGCGACCACACCGTGGCCGCGCTCTGCCAGGGCCTCGGCGACAAGCAGCGCGAGATGGTGGTACGGCTGGTAGGCACGCTCTACGCGCGTGGTTTCGCCCGCGACGCCGTCCCCGCGCGGAGCGACACCGAACCGCTCGATCCCGCCGTCACCGAGCGCTTCGCCGCGCAGATCGACTACGTCGACCACTACACCGACGGCGCCGCCGACCGCTTCCGGCGCTTCCGGCAGGCCCGCGTGGCCGTACTCGGCGACGACGCCCTCGCCCGCTGGGCCGTCCTCGGTCTCGTCCGCAACGGCTGCGTCGCCGTCGCCGTGCCGCGCGCCGTCGACAGCCCCGGCAACCGCTTCGCCGAAGTCCTCGACGAGGCACGGGCGTTGCGCGCCGAGAACTGCCCGGTCGAGCTGGACTGGCTGGACGACCCGGCCGACGCGGAGGGCGCGCCCGGCACATACGGCTGGGAACACCTCGACGGCTACGACACGGTCCTGGTCACCGGCGAACGCGGCCCCCGGCAGATCGCCCGGCTCCTCGACGCGGGCCTGCCCGCCGGCCGACTGCTGCTCCCCGCCTGGACGTTCGGCGAGTCCGTCGTCATCGGCCCGCTCATGGCGACCGACACCGCCGGCTGCTGGACCTGCGCGGCGCTGCGGCTCGGTGCCAACGGCGAGGCGGGCGCCGCGGCCGACCTGTGGAGCGCGGTCGCCCCCGCGGGGCCCCGCGACAGCGCCGCCCCCGTCGTCGGCGGACCGCTCGCCGCGATGATCGGCAACCTCCTGGCGTACGAGGTCTTCCGCCGCACCACCGGCGTCCTCCCGGCCGAGACGGAGAACCAACTCCTCGTCCAGGACATCGACTCGCTCGACACCGTCGCCGAACCGCTGCTCCCGCACCCGCGCTGCCCGCACTGCGGTACGGCGGCGGCCTCGGAGTCGGCCACGGACGCGGCTTCCGCGGACGCCCCGCTTGAACTGGCCGCCCTGGACAGCGAGTCGGCGGCCGAGGTCGGGGCCGCCGCGTCGCCGCTCGGCGGACCCGTCTCGGACGGCGCGGGCGAGGAGGACGCCGCGCAGGCCGCCCTCGCCGAGATCACCGGCCGGTCCGTCCTCGTCCAGCGCAGGACCGGCGTCTTCCAGGCGTACGCCGACGAGGAGTGGGCGCAGACACCGCTGAAGGTCAGCACCGTCGTACTCGGCACCGGACACCGCGCCCGGCGGGAGATCACCGCCTTCGACGTCCACCATGTCGCGGGCGCCCGGCTGCGGGCGCTGTACCGGGCAGCCGAGGTCTACGCGGAGCACGTCGTGCCCGTCCAACAAGCCCTGTCCGGAGCGGAGTTGGAGGCGGCGCGCGGCAAGTGGCGGTCCGTCGACCCGGCCGCGCTGAGCATCACCAGCGGACTCGGCACCGCGGCCGGGCTGGTCCCGCGCTGGTGCGCGGCCACCTCGCTGCTCAGCGGCGAGACGCTGCTGGTGCCCGCGGCGGCGCTGCGGCCGTTCGGCCCCGACAACCGCGAGCGGATCGTGGAGGCCACCTCCGCGGGCACCGGCGCGGGCGGCACCGCGGCCGAGGCCGCCACCCGAGGTGTGCTCACCGCGCTCGCCCACGACGCGCTGCGCCGCGCCGTCGGCGGATCGCTCGCCGTACAGCACGTCCCCACCGCCGAGTTGGAGGGCGCGGACGCCGAACTCACCTTCCTCGCCCGCTCGGCCGCCGGGCTCGGCGTCGACCTGGAGATCCTCGACCTCGGCGCCCATGAGGAGCGCGTCCTGCCGGTCGTGCTGGCGCGCGCCGCCGATCCGGCGACCGGACAGGCCCGTTGGGCGGTGGCGGCGGGGGTGCGCTGGCGCGACGCGGCGCTCGACGCCGTACGCGACCTGCTCGGCGCCGTGCAGGTCGGCGGCGCGCCCGACGCGGGCGACCCGCTGCTGGCCGACCTCGCCCCCGGCGCCGTGGCGGTGACCGCCGGGACCCGCGCCGACCTGGCCGCCGCCACCGACTGGCCCACGGTCGCCGACCGCCTCCGCGCCACCGGCCGCGACCTGCTGACCGCCCCCACCCACGCCCCCGACCTGGCCGCGGGCCGCGTCCACACCACCCGCGTCCTGCTCACCACCGCCCCGGACCGGCCATGACCGCGGATCTCCTCGCGGACGCGTGCACGGCCCTGGCCGATCGCCTCACCGCCGGCCTGGCGGCCCACGCGCCTGTCGCCGACCCAGCCGCCGGGCCCGGTACGCCGGTGGCGGTCGGTGCTCGTGGTCAGGCCAGTGGCGTCGCCGTCGCCGCCGGTCCGGCCCCGGCGCGGGCCGTACCGGCCGTGGTGGTCAGCGCGCTCGGTGTCCGTGACGAACTGACGCTGCCCGCGCGCGACTTCGACGTTCCGTCGACCGAGACCGTCGGCGTACGCGTCTACGGGCACCACACCGTCGTCGGTCCCTTCGCGCCCGGCGGCCGGGCCGGGTGCGGGCGGTGTCTGGCGCGGCGGTGGCAGAGCGTGCGGGCGCGGGCGCTGCGGGAGGCGCTGGAGACGGGTACGGGCACGCGCGCCGCGGGACGGCCGCCGCGGGCCACGGCCTTCGGGGTCGACGGCCTCGCCGCGCTCATCGCGGCCCACCACCAGCGGGGCGGGCCAGGAGGCGGGAAGACCGGCGGCGACAGCCGTCTGCCGTACGCGTTCCTGGTCGACATGGAGACCCTGCGCGTCACCCGCTTCGCCTTCGTGCCGGACGCCGAGTGCCCCCAGTGCGGGGAGCGCGCCGCCGATACGGCCGAGGGCGCGCGGATCGGCTTCGCGCCGTCGCCGAAGCCCGCGCCGGACGTGTTCAGGGCGCGGCCCGCGGACGACTACGACGTGCCGTTCGAGGCGTTCGTGAACCCGGCGGCGGGCATGCTCGGCCCCTCGGTCGTGCCCGATCTGATCTCGGCGTCCACGTCCTCGACGGTCGGCTCCTTCCTCCTGCGGTCCGGCGACTATCTGCGCGAGTGCTTCTGGGGCGGCCACACCCCGCGCTACCGCTCCAGCGAACGCGTCGGCCTGCTCGAAGGACTTGAGCGCTTCGCCGGGATGCGCCCGCGCGGCAAACGGACGGACGTCACCGCCGCGTACAGCGAACTCGCCAGCGACGAAGCCGTGTTGGACCCGCGCACCTGCGGCCTGTACACGGACGACTTCCACCGCGCCGAGCCCGGCGTACGCCCCTTCGACCCCGAGCGGCCGATCCCGTGGGTGTGGGGCTGGTCGCTGCGCGACCAACGGCCGGTGCTCGTACCGGAGATCCTGGCGTACTACCACGCGCCCGGCGGCCTGGAGAACCGCTTCGTACAGGAGAGCTCCAACGGCTGCGCGTCCGGCGGGAGTCTGGCCGAGGCCGTGTACTTCGGGCTGATGGAGGTCGTCGAGCGCGACGCGTTCCTGCTCGGCTGGTACGCGAAGGCGCCGCTGCCCGAGATCGACGCGAGCGGCAGCGGCAGCCCCGAGACCCGCGCGATGATCGACCGGCTCGCGATGTACGGCTACCGGGCCCGGTTCTTCGACACCCGCGTCACCTTCCCGATCCCGGTCGTCACGGCCGTCGCCGAACGGATCGACGGCGGCCTCGGCCGGCTCTGCTTCGGCGCGGGCGCGGGCCTCGACCCGGAGGCGGCGCTCGCGGCCGGACTGTGCGAGATCGCCACCGACGCGGTCAACCTGCGCCGCAGGACCGCCCGCGACGAACCGCGACTGCGCGCCCTGGCCGCCGACTTCGACCGCGTCCAGGTGCTGCACGACCACCCGCTGCTCTACGGGCTGCCCGAGATGGCCGTCCACGCCGACTTCCTGCTGCGCGGCGACGACCGGCCGCGCGTGGCGCTGGGCGACCTCACCACGACCGGGGTCGGCGCCATACCGCCCGCCGACGACCTCGCCGACGACGTCACCGCTTGCGTCGAGGCGGTCGCCAAGGCCGGGTTCGACGTCATCGCCGTCGACCAGACCATGCCGGAACAGCGCGCCCTCGGCTTCCACACGGCCGGAGTCATCGTGCCGGGTCTGCTGCCCATCGACTTCGGCTGGCGCCGCCAGCGCGCACGCCATATGAGCAGGACGCGGACCGCGCTGCGGGAAGCGGGCCTGCGCGAGCGGGACTTGACGGCCGACGAACTCAACCAGGCCCCGCATCCGTTCCCTTGAGCCGCCCGCCGTCCCCGCAGCCTCACGGAGACCGAAACAGAGCACCGAGCCCCGACCCGACACCCCGACCGAGCCCCGAGACCTGAGCCCCGAGACCTGAGCCCTGAGCCCCGACCGTCGACCGAGAGAGGAACGCCCGTGGGATTCGCCCATGAGTACGCGACCGCCATCGTCCGGCGGGGCCGGTATCCCATGGAACCCGCCGACTTCGTGCCCGACTGGGCGGACCGGCCGAGGAAGGGCAAGCACTTCCCCGGCGCGGAGACCTTCCCGCTCCCGCGCGACGAGGCACCGGCCGAAGCCACCGTCCAGCAGGGCCTGTTCGGCCCGCGCGGCACCGGCGCCTTCACCCTGCCGCTGCTCGCGGGGATGCTCCAGGAGTCCTACGGCCTGGTCGGCAGGCGTCTTGCCGTACAGGCCAACTCCGACCTCGGCACCCTGCCGATGTACACCCAGGCCAACTGGTCGCGCGGCACCGCCTCGGGCGGCGGCCTCTACCCGATCGGCGTGCACTGGGTCAGCGGCCCCTCCGGCCCGCTCACACCCGGCGTGTACTACTACTCGACGCCCCACCACCACATGCGGCGGCTCCTCGCCGGGGACGCCACGGCGGAGGTCCGGGCCGCGCTCGGCGGCCGACTCGGCGCGGACTGCGACCAGTTCCTCGTCCTCGGCGTGCGCTTCTGGCAGAACGCCTTCAAGTACAACAGCTTCAGCTACCACGTCGTCACGATGGACATCGGCGCGCTGCTCCAGACCTGGCGGATCTGGGCACGGGCCCGCGGACTGCACATCGGCGCCGCGCTGTGGTTCGACGAGGCCCGGCTCGGACGGCTGCTCGGCCTCGGCCAGGACGAGGAGGGCGTCTTCGCCGTCGTACCGCTGACCTGGGACGGCGCCCCGTCGGCGGCCCCGGCGCTGCCGGCCGGCGACCCGCCGACCGCGCCACGGGTCCGCCACGCCGACCAGGAGCGCTCCCGCACCACCATGACGTTCGAGACCGTACGCCGGATGCACGCGGCGGCCCTCGACGGCGCCGCGGACCGACCGGCCCCCGGAACGCTGGACACCGCGCTCGCGCTGCCCGTGCCCGAGGGCGGCGAGCGGACCGCGCTGCCCGCCCCCCGGCCCCTGGACACCCCCGTCGGGCAGGCGCTGCGGGCCCGGCGCAGCAGCTTCGGCCGCTTCCAGGCCGTCCGCCCGCTGCCCGCCGACGCGCTGTCGACCGTACTGGCCGCGGTCGACGCGGCGAGCAGCCTCGACACCGACACCGAGACTCCCGGCGCACCACCCCTCAGCCGCGCCTACGTCTTCGTCAACCATGTGGCGGGCATCGCGCAGGGCAGTTACCTCTACGACGGGGAGGACCGTTCGCTGCGGCTGGTCAAGGCCGGTGCGCCGGGCGAATTCCTCCAGCGCAACTACTTCCTCGCCAACTACAACCTGGAGCAGGCGGGGGCGGTGATCGTGCCCGTCGCCCGCACCACCGCCGTGCTCGACGCGGTCGGCGACCGCGGCTACCGGCTGGTCAACGCCGTGATCGGCGCCGTCTCTCAGGCCGTCTACACCGCGTCCGCCGCGGCCGGGCTCTCCTGCGGCGTCGCGCTCGGCTTCGACGCGATCTCCTTCACCGAGGAGCTGGCGCTCGACCGGACCGGTGAAGTGCCGCTGCTGATCATGATGATCGGCCACGAACGGCCCCGCCCGGCCGACTTCCGCTACGAGATCGCCTGACCGGGCGGCAACGGCCGCTGACGGCGGCCGAGTCCAGAACCCCGCACGACCCCGCACGACCTCACACGGCCCCAGGGCCCGAGGGACCGCACAACCTTACGACCGCAGAACCTTACGACCGCAGAACCTTACGACCGCAGAGCCCGAGGACCGCAGGGGCCTTACGACCGCAGGACGGAAAGGAGCGGCATGAGCGTGATCGCCGACGCGCAGGACACCGAGGCGCCACGGAGCTGGCTGCTGCACCGCCGCTTCATGCTGCGGGTGGCGGGACTGCCGGTCGAGGCCGTCCACCGGCTGCGCTGCCCCGACACCCGGCGCTGGGCCGACCGCGTGCTCGCCGCCGAGGAGCGACTGGCCGCGCTCGCGGCCGAGTTGAGCGACCCGCTGACCGTCCTGGTCAAGGCCACCGAGGACGACACCGAGCGGCGCGCCGTGCTCGCGCTGCGCCGCCAGGTCTTCAACGACCGGCTGCCGCGCGACCCGGACGCCGTACGGGACCTCGCCGCCGCGCTCGGCGGCCCGACCGGCGAACTCCTCGCCGACTGGCTGGAGTCCCGGCTCGGACTTGAGCAACTGCGCGGCGATGGTGGCCCGTTGCTCGACCGGGAGCTGGCCGCGAGCCGCGCGGAGCTGCGCGGCCTCGCGGGCGAGGAGCGGCTGCGGCTCGCCCTCGCCCTGGCCTCGCCGACGCTGGACGGCCAGCTCGACGCGTTCATCGCCGACCGCGCCGCCGTACCGGACAAGCGGACCAGGAAGAAGGAGCGCTCGCTGCTGGCGTACCTCTACAGGACCGCCTGCAAGACCAGCCCGTTCAGCACCTTCACCGCCGTCGCCGAGGGCCGGTTCCGCGAGGTCGGGCCCGAGGTGCGGACCGGCGGCGACTGGACCAGCCACCCCCGGCTGAACGTCGTGGTGCTCGCCAGGCTCGCCGAGCTGATCGGCGCCGACGACACGCGGCGCGGCGACCTCCCCGTCGCCCTGTCGGCGGGCTGGGAACTGGACGAGAACCGGATCCGCTACGTACGCCGCTCGGTCACCGCGGGCGACGACAGCGCCGCCGTCAGCTTCGACGCGGCCCACGACCGGCTCTTCTTCCTGCGCCACAGCGACATCCTGGAGCGGATGATCGCCCTCTTCCACGGCGAAAAGCCCGTCAGATACGCCGAGTTGACGGCCTGGCTGGCGGCGGAGACCGGAGCGAGCCAGGACGAGGCGGCGCACTACGCCGCGACCCTGCTCGACCTCGGCATCCTCCAGATGACCGGCCTCGCCACCGATGTGCACGCCCCCGACCCGCTGCGGTCCTTCCAGAGCGCGCTGCGCGGCCTCGGCCGCGACTGGGCCGACGCCGTCGCCGACCGGCTCGACGCCCCGGCCGCCCGCGTCGACGCCTGGGCCACCGCCGACGTACCCGCCCGGCGCGCGCTGCTCGCCGGGCTGCGCCGCGACCTGACCACGCTCCAGACCGAACTGGGCGCCGCCGCGCCGTCGTTGCCGCAGACTCTGCTCTACGAGGACGTCCGCGAGGACGCGGTCGAGGCCGACGTCACGCAGTGGACGGAACTGGCCGCCGCGCCGCTGCACGCCCTGACCGGCATGCTGCCCGCCTTCGACGTGGCCCTCCCGCAGCGCCTGGTCCTCAAGGGCTTCTTCCTGGCCCGCTACGGCCGCGGCGGCCGGTGCGACGACCTGCTGCGGCTCGTCCACGACTTCCACGAGGACATCTTCACGCAGTACCTCCAGTTCACCTCGATGAAGTCGCCCTGGGCGGCCGACGGCGGCCACGCGCCGGAGGAGAACTGGCTCGGCATGCCCGAGGTCACCGCGGTGGACCGGGCCCGCGCCGAGTTCACCCGCCGGATGCGCGACGCCTGGGCCGCGTACGCGGCGGCGCCCGGCGGCGAACTGCGCCTGGACGAGGACACGGTGGCCGCCGTCACCGCCGAACTCGCCCCGCTGGGCACGTCCTTCGCCCCGCACAGCCACTTCCTGCAACTCGCCCGCCGCGCCGAGGACCCGCTGGTGGTGCTCAACAACTCCTACGGCGGCCTGTCCTTCCCCTTCACCCGCTTCACGCACTGCTTCGACGCGGCACCTGAGAACGGCGGCGCGGCGGCACCCGGCGGCGCGGCGGCGGACGGCGGCGACCCCGCACCCGGCGGCCTCACCGACCGGCTACGCGAGACCCTGCGCGAATGGCAGCCGCCCGGCGCGGTGTTCGCCGAGATCACCGCCGGGTCCGCCACCACCAATCTCAACCTGCACGGACGGCTCACCGACCACGAGATCGTCTGCCCCGGCGAGAGCAGCACCGTGCCCGCCGCCGGCCGGATCGACCTGGACGACCTGTACGCGGAACACGACCCGGTGGACGACCGGCTGGTGCTGCGGTCCCGGCGGCTCGGCCGCGAGGTCGTCCCGCTCTACCTCGGCTACCTCGTCCCGATGGTGCTGCCCGAGGTGCCGCGCACGCTGCTGCTCTTCTCGCCGACCTCCCGCGCGGCGGTCGACGTGTGGCGCGGCGTACCCGCGGGCCCCGAGCGCGACGGCGTCACCGCGCGGCCCCGGGTCCGCTTCCGGAGCCTGGTGCTGCACCGCAGGTCGTGGACGGCGGCGCCCGGCGCGCTGCCCGCCCGCGAACCGGGCCTGGACGAGGCCGGGTTCTATCTGCGCTGGCAGCGCTGGCGGCGCGACCACGGTCTGCCCGACCGGGTGTTCGCCACCGTCCACGAGGAGAAGGCCGACGACGCGAGCGGCTTCGGCGCGGTCTTCGGCGGCTCCAAGCCGCAATTCGTCGACTTCGACAGCCCGTTGTCACTGATCGCGCTCGACGGGCTGACCGGCGGCGGCCGTACCAGGACCGTCTTCGAGGAAATGCTGCCGGGCGAGCAGGAGTTGCACGTCCGCTCCCCGCGCGGCCACCACGTGGCGGAACTGGCCGTCGAAATCGTCCCCCGCGCGGCGGAACCGGCCGCGGCGGGCCACCACGGAAGGCAGGACAGCTCCGTATGACCACCTCCGGGGCGCGATCCGCCCCCGTCACCGCCCCGCGCCCGACACCGCGGTCCGCGCCCGAATCCGCGGCCGTGCCCGCACCGGCAGGCGCTGCGGGGCGCGGCGACTGGCAGGCGTTCCACGTCTTCTACGCCGCCAGCCCCCGCCCCTTCCTGCTCCAGTGCGTGCGCCCGCTGGTCGAAGGGCTCACCCGCGACGGCCTGTTGAGCGGCTACTTCTTCATCAACTACTGGCTGGAGGGCCCGCACATCAGGGTGCGGCTGCGCCCCTCGTCCCCGCAGGCCGCACCCGTGGTCACCGCGCGCGCCACCGCCGCCGTCGACGCCTTCCTGCGCAAGCGCCCCGCGCTCTACGAGGTCAAGGGCGGCTTCCTCGCCGACCTGTACAACACCCTCTTCGAGCTGGAGTTCCCCGGCGGCGAGCGCAACGGCCTGGTCGACGAGGAGGGCCGCATGCGCCTGCGGCCCAACAACTCCTTCAGCCCCGAGCCCTACGAGCCCGAGTACGGGAAGTACGGCGGCCCGGCCGGGGTCGAACTGGCCGAGTGGCACTTCCAGCGCTCCAGCGACCTGGTCATCGACGCGCTCGCCACCATGAACCTGCACCTGCGGACCGTACTGCTGGGCGTATCGGCCCAGTTGATGATGACCATGTCCGGGTGCCTGCTGCGCGACGACACCGCGCTGCTGGAATTCCTCGACCGCTACCACGAGTTCTGGAACTCCGCGTTCTCCGGCACCAACTACACCGCCCAGGACGGCTACGACCGCGCCTACGGCACGATGGAGGCCCTGCCCCAGCGCTTCCAGGAGATCCGCGCGGCGGTCGCGGAACCCGCGCCCGAGCGGCTGCCGACATTCCTCGCCGGGTGGGCCGAGCACTGCCTGGAGCTGCGCGAACGCGTCGTGGCCTTGGCGGACGGCGGCGACCTGGTCTTCCGCTCCTGGGACGGCACCCGCGACCTGCCGGTCACCGACCCCGGACAGGCGCTGCCGATGCTGCTGTCGCCGTACATGCACATGACCAACAACCGGCTGTCGGTCACCGTCCGCGACGAGGCGTTCTTGTCGTACGTCCTGGCCCGCGCGCTGCGCGAGCCCCGGACGCCGCCCGGCGCCGACTCCGACGGCCGGTCCGAGCCCCAGCCCTCGGCGGCGCCATGACCACCGGCGGCCTGCTCGAACTGCGGCCCGCGCTGCGCCCCGGCATCCTGGTCGGCCCCGCCCTGATGCGCGGCCCCGCCCTCGTCCATCTGCTCAAGGACCCGGTCACCGGGGTACGGCTCGAAGTCGGCGCCAAAGAGCACTTCATCATCGCCCGGCTCGACGGCAGCCGGTCGCTCGCCGAGATCGGCGCGGAGTACGCGGACCGGTTCGGCGCGCGGCTCGGCGACGCGCAGTGGCAGCAGATGCTGCGGCTGCTGTCGACCCGTCAGCTCCTCGACGGCGGCGGCCGGCCGGTCGTCGTGCCCGTCGCCAGTGCCGAACCGGCCGTCAAGTCAACGCTGTTGAGCGGGAAGACGCGCATGGTCGCGGACGCCCCCGCGCTCATGGACACCCTGCACGGCGCCACCACCTTCGCCCGCAGGCGCGCCGTCCTGTTCCCGCTGCTCGCGCTGGCCGTCGCCGTCCTCGCCCTCGTCGGCCTCCGCTTCGGCCAACTGGCCGACCAGACCGGGCGCCTGTACGACCAGCCGGTCGCGCTCGCCGCCGTCGGCTGCGTGCTGTGGGTCAGCCTCGGCCTGCACGAACTGGCCCACGGGCTGGTCGCGCGGGCGTACGGGCTGCGGGTCGGGGAGATCGGGCTCCGCCGGGTCTGGGGCTTCATGACGTACCTCTACTGCGAGGTGCACGACGTCCAGTTCCTCGACCGGCGCGGCCGTCAGGTCGCCGTCGCGGCGGCGGGCGCCGTCATGAACCTCCTCTTCCTCGCGCCCTTCTGGCTCGTCTGGGCCCTCCTGCCCGAACACGCCCAGGCCCTCCCCTTCTTCGGCGGCCTCATCCTCCTCGGCACCGCCATGGCCCTGCTCAATCTCCTGCCGCTCCCGCCGCTCGACGGCTACAAAGCCCTCGGTTACACCCTGGGCACGCTCCAACTGGCCACCGAGAGCCGCCAGTTCCTGGGCGTGGCCGCGCGTGCCCCGCTCGGGCGGAGGGCCGACTCCGGCCGGGACGGCGCGGCTGCCGCCGTGACGACTGGCCGAGTGCCCGGCTCCGGCCGGAACGCCCGCGCGCGGCTCGCCGCCTACCCCACGCGGCTGCGCGTCATCTACGGCGGATACGCCGCCTGTTGCGCGGTGCTGGCCCTGGCGGCGCTCGCCGTGGCCGGACTGCTGTGCCGCGCGGCGCTGCCGGACGACTGGCGCACCTGGACCCCGTACCTCCCGGTGGCCCTGGTCGCCGCGGCCCTCCTCCTGCGCCTGCTCGGCCTGCGCGCCGCGGCCATGCGCGAGGCGGCGCTCGCGCGCCGGACGCCGGGGGAGACGGCCGACCTCCGGCCGGGAAGCGGCTCCGCTGCGACCGCTACGGGCGCCACGGGCGCGGGAGCGTCGGCGCCCACCGGCTCCCCGGCCGCGCGGCGGGCGTCCGCGGCCGACGGGGCGCGGCCGTCCGGCGTGGCGCACGCCCTGCCGTCGTCCGCGACGACCGCCGCGGGCGCGGCGGCGGGCGCGAAGGACTTTGAACGGCCCGCGTCAGCGGGGACACCTCAGGAGCGGGAGAAAGGCGACATGAAACGAACCGCACGTCCGACGGGGCCGGCGATCGAACTGGTCGGGGTCAGCAAGCGGTACGGCGAGGTGCACGCGCTCGACGGGGTGTCGCTGACGGTCGAGCAGGGCGAGTTCTTCGGCGTTCTCGGGCCCAACGGGGCCGGAAAGACCACGCTCGTGGAGATCGTGGAGGGGATGCGGAAGGCGGACGCGGGCAAGGTCGCCGTGTTCGGCCAGAGCCCGTGGCCGCGGAACATCGCGCTGCTGCGGCGGATCGGGGTGCAGACCCAGGCGTCGGCCTTCTTCACGCGGCTGACCGCGTGGGAGCACCTGGAGACGGTCGCCGCGCTCCAGGGCGTGGACCGCGCCGCCGCGCGGCACGCGATGGACCTGGTCGGGCTGCGGGACAAGGAGCGCAGCCGGGTCGACGACCTGTCGGGCGGCCAGCGGCAGCGCCTGGCGCTGGCCACCGCGCTGGTCCACGAACCCGACCTGATCTTCCTCGACGAGCCGACCGCCGCGCTCGACCCCGAGGCGCGCCGCGCCCTGTGGTCGGTGCTGCGGGACCTGCGCGGCGAGGGCCGCACCATCGTCTACACCACGCACTACCTGGACGAGGCGGAGGCCCTGTGCGACCGGGTGGCGATCATCGCCGACGGCCGCGTCGTGGCGCTCGACAGCCCCGGCTCGCTGATCAGGTCGATGGCCGCGCCCGCGCGACTGCTGATCCCCGCCGGCCGGATCACGCTCGACCAGGCGCGCGCCGTCGAGGGCGTCGACCGGGCGTTCCTGGAGGGCGCCGAGGTCGTCGTCGAGACCCGGCACGCCAACCGGGTGCTGGTCGCGCTCGGCGAGTTCGTCGACATGGACGCGATCCAGACCAGGACCGCGACCCTGGAGGACGCGTATCTGCGGCTGACGGGACCGGGCGCCGGGGGAGCCGGAAAGGCGGAAGCCTCGGGCCCCGACACCGGGACCGGCCCCGACACCGGGACTGGCCCCGACACCGGCCCCGGTCCCGACCTCGACACCGGGACCGCCACCACGACGGCCGCCGTCGGAACGGAGCACCGTCCATGACCACCACCACCGCCTACTCCGCGCTGACCAGGGCCACATACCTGGCGTCGATACGCGACCGCACCACCGTCTTCTTCACCTTCGCCTTCCCGCTGGTCTTCCTGGTCGTCTTCGGTCTGCTCTTCCGCGGCCAGTCGGTCGACGGGGGCCTGGCGTACATCAACTACGTGGCACCCGGCGTGCTCTCGTGGGGCGTCGGCAACGCGGCGCTGTTCGGCCCGGCCTTCGCGCTGATGCACTGGCGGCGCGACGACATCCTGCGGCTGATCTGGCGTACGCCCACGCCGCTGCCCACCGTCCTCGCCTCGCGCTTCGTGGTCGCCGTCGTGGTCGGTCTGTCGCAGGCGGTGCTGTTCACGGCGGTCGCGCTGCTGCCCTTCTTCGGCCTCCACCTGGACGGGAGTTGGCCGCTCGCGCTGCCGCTGCTGGTCTTCGGCGTCGCCGCCTTCCTGGCGATGGGCCTGGTCGTCGGCAGCCTCGCCGACACCCCGGAGGCGGTCGCCGCCATCGCCAACTGCGTGATGGTCCCGATGGCGTTCCTGTCCGGCTCCTTCTACCCGGCGGACCTGCTGCCGGGCTGGATCCAGACCATGTCGTGGGTGCTGCCGCTGCGTTACCTCGACCACGGCCTCACCGATGTGCTGGCGGGGCGCGCCGACTTCGCCTCGCTCGCCGTCGACTGCGGCGGCCTGGCCGCCTTCACCGTCGTCTTCGGGCTGATCGCCGCCCGCACCTTCCGCTGGAGCAACCGGACATGAGCCTCGACACCGCGGTACGGCCCGCTCACGTGCCCGAGATCCCCGGGCAGACGCCGCTGGAGTCCGCGGGCCGCGACCTGGAACGGCGACTGGCCGCGCGAGCCGCCCGCGCCGCCGCGCCCGCGCCCAGGATCGCCGTCGTCGGCGGCACCGATGTGCTGCGCCCGGAACCGGCCGAGACCGCGCGGCATCGCGCCCGCGCCACCGTGCACCTGACCGCCGACGCCGTGCTCCTCGGCCCCTGGGGCGGCTCGCCCGCCGAGGCCGCCTGCGGCACCTGCCTGGCCATCCGCTGGCAGCGGCTGCGCACCCGTACCGAACGCGAGGCGCTGGAGACGGGCCTCGCCCGTACCGCCGCCGGGCGCTGGCCCGTGCTGCCCGACTTCACGGTCGACGCGGTCTGGGCCCTTTACGAACTGACCCTCGGGCGGAAGGCGGGGACCGGTTCGGAGACCGGTTCGGAAACCGGGGCGGAGACGGGGGCCGGGACCGGCGGCCACGACCTGCCCCGGGTCACCCGGTACGACCTGGAGACCGGCCTCGTCCAGACCGTGCCGCTGCTCGCCGATCCGCTGTGCCCGCACCCGCACGGCGCCCCGCCCGCGACGACCGCACCGACCCGGCCCGACCTGCCAGCACCCGACGCGGCGGCCCTCGACGTATCCTCCGCCGACGTATCCGGTACCGGCCCGTCCGGGCCCGGGCACTTCCTCGCCACCGGGCCGGAGGCCGAGCCCTTTCCCGTCTCGCGGCCCAAGCCCACCCCCGACAGCTACCGGCTGCGGTCACCCGGCGCGTACGCCCTGCCGACCGCCGCGCTCGCCAACCCCGTGTGCGGGGTGCTCGGCGCGGGCACCTGGAGCGATGTCACCTCGCCGACCACCGCGCCCGTCGCGGGCAGCGTCTTCATGCGCGGTTACGCGGGCCTGACCGACGTCACGTGGAGCGGCCAGGCCAACTCCTTCGCGCACAGCAGGGACTTGGCGTTCCTCGAAGGGCTGGAGCGGTACGCGGGCACCCACCGCAGGGAGACCGGCGGCATCGTCACCGACTCGTACGACAACCTCGGCGACGCGGCCCTCGACCCGCGCGACTGCGGGCTCTACACGCCGGAGACCTACGCCGCCGACCCGATGATCGCGCCCTTCGACCCGGCGCGGCCGATCCCGTGGGTACGCGGCTGGTCGCTGCGCGACGAGCGGGAGGTGCTGGTGCCGGCCCGGCTGGTCTACTACAGCGCGGGCACCGCCGCCGACCACTTCGTCTTCGAGTGCTCCAACGGCTGCGCGATCGGCAGTTGCCTGGAGGAGGCCGTGCTGTTCGGCCTGCTCGAACTCATCGAGCGCGACGCGTTCCTGCTCGGCTGGTACGGCAACGCCCGGCTCACCGAGATCGACCTCGGCTCCTGCCGCAGCCCGGTGGTGCGCGCCATGACCGACCGGGCGGCGCTGTGCGGCTACGACGTGCACGCCTTCGACAACCGCATCGACCTCGCCGTGCCGGTCGTCACCGGCCTCGCCGTCCGCCGCGACGGAGGCCCCGGCACGCTCGCCTTCGCCGCGGGCGCCGCCTTCGACCCGGAGACCGCGGTGGAGTCGGCGGTCTCCGAGATCCTGACGTATCTCCCGCACCTGCCACGGCAGGTGACGGAGCGTCCGGCCGAACTGGAGGCGATGGCCGAGGACTTCGACCTCGTCCGCCGACTCCCCGACCACGCGGCCCTGTTCGGCCTGCCGCGGATGAGGGAGCACGTCGGCAGCTACCTGGAGCCGCCCGCCGTAAGGCCGTTGGACGAGGTCTACGCGCGGTGGGAGCGGGACCGGCCGCGCGGGCTCGACCTGCGCGACGACGTCCTGTGGTGCCGGGACGAACTGGCGCGCGCCGGATGCGATGTCGTCGTGGTCGACCAGACCACCCCGGAGCAGCGGCGGATGGGCCTGCGGACGGTCTGCACGCTCGCGCCAGGTCTGCTGCCGATCGACTTCGGCTGGCCGCGGCAGCGCGCGCTGACCATGCCCCGGCTGCGTACCGCACAGCGCCGCGGCGGCCTGCGCCCCGACGACCTGCGCGACGACGAGGTGCGCCGCGTGCCGCACCCGTTCCCGTAGGAACCCGCAGGAACCCTGAGGAATCTCCGAGGAAACCGACGATGACGACGTCGCGACATGACTACTCCGCGGACCGGGGAGGCCGGTCCGCGGAGCGTGAAGCGGGTGGTGGCTCGTCAGGCGGTGCAGCTCGTGGTGCTGGTGGTGCTGGAGCAGGTGCTGGTGCTGGAGCAGCTCGTCGACGAGCCGAGCATGACCTCGCTGGCGTCCGAGTAGTCGGTGATCTCGAAGGTCTCCGACTCGAGCTCCAGGATCTCCTGGGCCAGAGAGGCGAGCGGCGTGTCCAGCTTGGAGATGTCAGCCATGATGACTCCTTCTCAGCAGGGAGCGCGGCCCGCGACGGGCCGGCCCCATCTTTCTACGCGCGTCCACTGGCGAATCACCCTGCCGCCCGCTGTCATCCCGCTTGCACCGCCCGCCGCCCCTGTCACGTGACCCGCATTCCGGCACCCCCGCCCCCGACCCCCGCCCGGAGCGCCCGATGAACCCGCCGACCGGACCCTCACCCGTATCCGGACCCACACCCGTATCCCCGCCCGTCTCAGGAACCGTCTCCGATGCCGTCCTGACCCGCGCCGCCGAGCTGTATCTGGACCTGCACCGGCACCCCGAGCTGTCCGGGGCCGAGGAGCGCACCGCCGCCCGCTTCGCCGCCGCGCTCAGGGCCGCGGGACTGCGCGTCGAACGCGGCGTCGGCGGCCACGGCGTGGTCGGGGTGCTGGCCAACGGCCCCGGTCCCGTCGTCATGCTCCGCGCGGAGCTGGACGCCCTCCCCGTACGCGAGAACACCGGCCTGGCGTACGCCAGTTCCGCCACCGCCGCGGGACCCGACGGCGCCCCCGTCCCCGTCATGCACGCCTGCGGCCACGACATGCACCTGGCGTGCGCGGCGGGCGCGGCGGCGTCGCTCGCGGGGGCCGCCGACCGGTGGCAGGGCACGCTCGTCGTCGTCGGCCAGCCGGCCGAGGAGACGCTCAGCGGCGCCGCCGCCATGCTCGCCGACGGCCTCTACCGGCGCTTCCCCGTGCCCGACGACGTGCTCGCGCAGCATGTGGTGCCGCTGCCCGCGGGCATGGTCGCGCACGCGCAGGGCCCGCTGCTCGCGGGCAGCGTCACCCTGGAGATCGTGCTGTACGGCCGCGGCGGCCACGCCTCCACACCGCAGTTCGCCGCCGACCCGGTGATCACGGCCGCGGCGGTCGTCCTGCGCCTCCAGACCGTCGTGTCGCGCGAGACGGGTCCCGGCGAGCCGCTGGTGCTCACGGTCGGCTCGGTACGGGCGGGCACGCCCGGCGCGGGGAACGTCATCGCGGACTCCGCGACCCTCCAGGTGACCGTGCGGGCCTTCTCCGACGCCGCGCTCGACCGGGCCGTGGCCGCCGTCCACCGGATCGCGCGCGCCGAGTCCGCCGCCTCGCCCGACCCGCAGCCGCCCGCTCCTGACCTGCGCGTCCTGTCCCGTTCCTGCCCCACCGTGCCCGACGCCGAGCTGACCACCGCCGTGCGCCGCGCGCACGAGGCCGCCTTCGGTCCGCAGCGCGTCACCCGCTGGCAGCCGTCGACGGCCACGGAGGACTTCGCGCTGTACGGGGACGCGGGCCGCGCGCTGCACGGCGTGCCGGGGATACGGACCGGCTACTGGATGCTCGGCGCGGTCGGCCCCCGGCAGTGGGTCGAGGCGGGCCGCGGCGACACGGACACGGCCGGGCGGCTGGCGGCGCTGCCGCCGAACCACTCCTCGCGGTTCGCCCCGCACCCCCGCCTCACCCTCGAAGCGGGTATCGCGGCGATGACTGTGGCGGTACAGGCCCGTATGCCGTCGGTTAAGGTCGCATCGACCGCGTCGAGCGTATCGACGACGCCGTCCCGGCAGGACCGTCCGGCAGGGCGGGGGACGGCGGGCACGTAGCGCAGCCACCCGAGGGGCCCTGGTGAGACTGAGGCTGGAATTCACGACCGAGCCGTTCGATCTGGACGAGCCGCCCGAGCACGCGGTGGTGGCCCGTGAGGTGGTCGAGGGCGCGTCGCTCGACGCGGTGGACGTCGGCCCGTTCGGCAACACCGCCGAGGGCGAGGCCGACGCGGTCGTCGCGTCCGTCGCGGAGCTGCTGCGGCGCACGCTGGCGGCGGGCGCCACCCGGGTGTCGCTCCAGGTCAACGTGGTCGCGGCGGCCGGGCGGGCGCAGGAGGACGGCAAGTGACGGGCACCGGGGGGCACCCCTTCGCCGCGGCGGTGAAGCCGCTGGTGGACGCGATGGGCGCGGAGATGGTCGCGCCGCACGAGGCGCGCGGCGACGACGTGGTGCTGAGCTGGGAGGGCGAGGAGGTGGTGGCCGTCCGGCTGCCCCATCTGGCCGACTCCCTCGACCACCTGCTGGCCGACCTCGAACGCCGGCACGGCTCGCTGCCCGCCCTGGGCCGCAAGGACAAGCAGACCGTCGTCCGCATCCTGGAGGAGCGCGGCGCCTTCTCCGTGCGGCACGGCGTGGAGACCGTCGCGTCCGCGCTCGGCGTCAGCCGCTTCACCGTCTACAACTACCTGAACAGGGAGAACGCCCTGAACAGCGAGAAGAGTGCCCGCGAGAGCGAGTGACCGGCCGTTGTTTCCTCTTCCGTCCGCTCCCGGACGGCTTTGTTACCGGAAGTTTTCAACAAACTGTTGACGTCGTACGGCGGCGGCTCTTAGCTTGCGACTGTGACTTCCAGCGCATCGCCGGGTCTTTCCCGGCTCAATGAGGCCACCTCGTCAGCGGCGTCCGCGCTGCTCCACGAGGTGTGCGCCAGTACGGCGTGGGACGCCGCGCTGGCCGCCGGACGGCCGTACGACCGCCTCGACGACCTGCTCGCGGCGAGCGACACCGCCATGGCGGCGCTCACCGCGGGCGACCTCGCGCAGGCGATGGCCGGACACCCGCCGATCGGCCGCCCGACCCCGGGCGACGCCACGTCGGCGCGGGAGCAGAGCGGGGTCGGCGCGGCCGAGCGCGAGGAACTGCTCGCGCTCAACCTGGCTTACCAGGACGCGCACGGCCATGTCTTCCTGATCTGCGCCACCGGCAGGACCGGTGAGCAGATGCTGGCCGCCCTCAAGGAGCGGATCGGCAACGACGCGGACACCGAACGCGAGATCGTCCGCGCCGAACTGGGAAAGATCAACCGCATCCGGCTCACCCGCCTCGCCGGAGCCGGCGCCGGAGCCGCGCGCGAGGCCGCGTCCGAAGGAGATCCCTCATGACCGACACGTCGGTGTCCACGCACATCCTGGACACGAGCGTCGGCCGCCCGGCGGAAAGCGTGCCCGTCCATCTGTCGGTGCGCGCCTCGTCCGGCGGGATCTGGTCGCTGCACGGGTCGTCGAAGACCGACGGCGACGGCCGCTGCAAGGATCTCCCGGCCCTGCCGGAAGGCACCACCCACGTACGGCTGCACTTCGACGTGGAGCCGTACCTCACCCGCCAAGCCAACGCACAGCAGGACGCCCCCCGCGCAAGGGACAGCGGAGCTTTCTTCCCGGAGGTGGCGATCGTCTTCGCCGTCAGGCCGGGCGAGCACTATCACGTACCGCTGCTGCTCAATCCGTTCGGCTACTCCGTATACCGAGGGAGCTAGCACCGATGACCGCCACTTCCCGCCCGTCCCACCCGGTTTTTCTCGGCCAGAACCAGTACGGCAAGGCAGAGAACCGTGTCGTAAGGATCACCCGCGAGGGCGGCACGCACCACATCAAGGACCTGAACGTCTCGGTCGCGCTCTCCGGCGACATGGACGACGTGCACCTGTCCGGCTCCAACGCCAACGTGCTGCCGACCGACACCACCAAGAACACGGTGTTCGCCTTCGCCAAGGAACACGGCATCGAGTCCGCCGAGCAGTTCGGCATCCACCTCGCCCGGCACTTCGTCACCAGCCAGGAGCCGATCAAGCGGGCGCGGATACGGATAGAGGAGTACTCCTGGGAGCGGATCGCCGCCTCCGAGGCGGGCTCCCGCTTCATCGGCGCCGACGAGATCCAGCACTCCTTCGTCCGCAAGGGCCAGGAGACCCGCACCACCGAGGTCGGCTACGACGGCGAGAACTGGCAGGTCGTCTCCGGCCTGAAGGACCTGGTGGTCATGAACTCCACCAACTCCGAGTTCTGGGGCTTCGTCAAGGACGAGTACACGACCCTCAAAGAGGCGTACGACCGCATCCTCGCCACCGAGGTCACCGCCCGCTGGCGGTTCAACTGGACCAGCGACGAGCGGCGCGCCCCGCAGTGGGAGAAGGCGTACGGGCAGGTCCGCACGGACCTGCTGGAGGCGTTCGCCGAGACGTACTCGCTCTCGCTCCAGCAGACCCTCTACGCGATGGGCTCGCGGGTCATCACCAGCCGCTCCTACGTGGACGAGGTCCGGCTCTCGCTGCCCAACAAGCACCACTTCCTGGTCGACCTGGAGCCGTTCGGCCTCAAGAACGACAACGAGGTCTATCTCGCGGCCGACCGTCCGTACGGCCTCATCGAGGGCACCGTGCTGCGTGACGGCGCCGAGCCCCGCATCCCGGTGACGGACTGAGAGGCACCACCATGAGCAACCGCATCGTCATCGAGAACTGCGGCGTCGCGACCGTCGACGCCGACGACACCGAGTACGCCACCGGGCACGTCGTCGTCGCGGACAATCTGATCGAGTCCGTCGGAGCGGGCCCCGCACCGGCCGGTCTGGAGAACGTCACCCGCCGGATCGACGGCACCGGACACCTCGTCACCCCCGGCCTGGTCAACACCCACCACCACTTCTACCAGTGGATCACCCGCGGCCTCGCCCAGAACAGCAACCTCTTCAACTGGCTGGTCGAGCTGTACCCGACCTGGGCGCGGATCGACGAGCGGATGGTCTACGCGGCGGCCTCCGGCTCGCTCGGCGTGATGGCCCGCGGCGGCGTCACCACCGCGATGGACCACCACTACGTCTTCCCGCGCGGCGCGGGCGACCTGCTCGGCGCCGAGATCCGCGCCGCCGCCGAACTGGGCGTGCGCTTCACCGCCGCCCGCGGCTCGATGGACCGCGGCGAGAGCGACGGCGGACTGCCGCCGGACTTCGCCGTGGAGACCACCGAGGGCGCGCTGCTCGCGACCGAGGAGGCCATCGACACCCACCACGACGCCTCCTTCGGCTCGATGCTGCACATCGCCGCCGCGCCCTGCTCGCCCTTCTCGGTCTCCACCGAACTGTTGCGCGAGGCCGCGGTGCTGGCCCGCCGCAAGGGCGTCCGGCTGCACACGCACGGAAGCGAGACGGTGGAGGAGGAGAAGTTCTGCCACGAGCTGTTCGGCATGGGCCCGACGGACTACTTCGAGTCCACCGGCTGGCTCGGCGACGACGTGTGGATGGCGCACTGCGTCCACATGAACGACTCCGACATCGCCGCCTTCGCCCGGACCGGGACCGGCGTCGCGCACTGCCCGTCGTCCAACGCCCGGCTCGCCGCGGGCATCGCGCGGGTGCCCGACATGCTCGCCGCCGGGGTCCCGGTCGGCCTCGGCGTGGACGGCACCGCGTCCAACGAGTCCGGTGAACTCCACACCGAACTGCGCAACGCCCTGCTCATCAACCGCCTCGGCGGCGGCGAGAAGGCGCTGAACGCCCGTCAGGCCCTGCGCCTGGGCACGTACGGCGGCGCGCGCGTGCTCGGCCGTACCGCCGAGATCGGCTCCCTGGAGGCCGGGAAGCTCGCCGACCTCGTGCTGTGGAAGCTCGACGGCATCGCGCACGCCTCGATCGCCGACCCCGTCGCCGCGCTGGTCTTCGGCGCGGCGGCCCCGGTCACCCTGTCGCTGGTCAACGGTGTGCCGGTGGTCGAGAACAACCGGCTCACCCGCGCCGACGAGGACGCCATCGCGCGGCTGACCAGGACCGAGGCGCAGCGCCTCGCGCGGATCGCGGGCCTGGCGTAACACCGTAGGCACCGCCGCGAAAGCGACCGGTCGGGGAGGGACGGCCCCCGACCGGTAGCCGGACCCTGTCCTGACACGGGTCCGGCGACACCGCCCCCGGACCGTGGGACCACGGTCGGCCCCGCGGCTCCGGGGGCGGCGTCTCCCCGAAACCACGGCCCGCACCCCGCCCGCACCCCGGCGCGCCCACCGGGCCGGGCGCCACGGCGGGTACGCGACGACCTCCCGCTCCGCGCCGTTTACTATGCGTTCAGCCGGACGTCCGCACCCCGCCGGGTGCGGGGCGCGACAGGCAGGATTCCGCCACAGCCAGAGGTGAGCGCCCGTGAGCCCGACCGAGCCCGTATCCGCCGAAGGCTCCGCCGCCGAGCCCGCCACGGGGGCCGTCACCCTGGTCACCGGCGGCACCGGCACCCTCGGCCGCGCGCTGGTCGACCGGCTGCTCGCCGCCGGCCGCCCGGTACGCGTGCTCAGCCGCGGCCCGCGCGGGGCCGACGACGCGCGGCCGTACGAGTGGGCGGTCGGCGACCTGCGGACCGGCGTCGGCATCGACGGCGCGCTCTTCGACGGCGTCGGCACGATCGCGCACTGCGCGACCACCAACGGCCGCGGCGACGTCGAGGCCACCGAGCGGCTGACCGGAGCGGCGGTGCGCGCGGGCGGCGACCCGCACCTGGTGTACATCTCGATCGTCGGCGTCGACCGCGTCCCGCTCGGCTACTACCGCGCCAAACTCGCCGCGGAGACCGTCGTGGAGCAGTGCGGGCTGCCGTGGACGGTGCTGCGCACCACGCAGTTCCACGACCTGGTGGCCCGGCTCACCGTCGCGCAGCGCCGGCTGCCCGCGATCCTGACGCTGTCCGGAGTGAGCTTCCAGCCGGTCGACGTCACCGAGGTCGCGGACCGGCTCGCGGACCTGGCCGGAGGCGAACCCGTCGGCCACGCACCGGACTTGGGCGGTCCGCAGATCCGCAGCGCCGCCGATCTGACCCGCGCGACCCTGCGCGCGGCGGGCCGCCGCAGGCTCGTCGTACCGCTGCGGCTGCCCGGCGCCCTGGCGGGCGCGCTGCGCGCGGGCGGCAACCTCACCCCCGATCACGCCGACGGCCGGATCACCTACGACTCCTGGCTCGCCGCCCGCACCCCGCCGAGGAAGCCGGGGATCACAGCGCCCGGTGCATGATGTGCAGGCCGACATAGCCCAGACGCGGATGCCGGAACCCCTCGGGGACCGTACCGATCACCCGGAAGCCCAGTGACTCGTACAGCTTCACCGCGTACGTGTTGGACTCCACCACGGCGTTGAACTGCATGGCGCGGAAGCCCTCGCGCTCCGCCCAGCGCAGCGCCTCCTCGCACAGCGCGCGGCCCGCACCGCGGCCGCGGTGCGCGGGGTCGACCATGAAGCTGGCGCTGGAGACATGGGCGGCGTTGCCGCCCTGGTTGGCGTTCATCTTGGCGGTGCCGAGCACCGTGCCGTCGTCGCCGACGGCCACGACCGTCCGCGCGGGCGGCGCGAGCAGCCAGTAGTCCCTGGCCGTCGCCTCCGGGATGTCCGTCGGATAGCTGAAGGTCTCCCCGTCCGCGCAGATCCGCCGCAGGAACGGCCAGATCAGCGGCCAGTCGGCCTCGGTCACATCACGGATGAGCATGCGGAGCAGCATGAACGGCCGCCGGCGCCGGGTGCAAGCGCGTTTCGGCGCGGCGGCCGTTCCCGGGCGCCGGGGCTCAGTCCGCCAGCAACTCGTAGGCGGGCAGCGTCAGGAAGTCGACGTACTCCGCGTCGAGCGCCGTGCGCAGCAGCAGCTCATGGGCCTCGGTCCACTTGCCCGCCGCGAACGCCTCCTCGCCGATCTCCTCGCGGATCGCGGCGAGTTCGTCGGCGGCCACCCGCAGCACGAGGTCGTGGGTCGCTTTCTCGCCGTTCTCGAAGACGACCCCCGCGTTGATCCACTGCCAGATCTGCGAGCGGGAGATCTCGGCGGTGGCGGCGTCCTCCATCAGGTTGAAGATCGCCACCGCGCCGAGGCCGCGCAGCCACGCCTCGATGTAACGGGTGCCGACCTGCACCGCGTTGCGCAGCCCGTCGAAGGTCGGCTTCGCGTCCAGCGAGGCGATGTCGATCAGCTCGGCCGCGGTGACGTGCACGTCCTCGCGCAGCCGGTCCTTCTGGTTCGGCCGGTCGCCGAGGACCGCGTCGAAGGAGGCGCGGGCGATCGGCACCAGGTCGGGGTGCGCGACCCACGAGCCGTCGAAACCGTCCCCGGCCTCACGGTCCTTGTCCGCCCTGACCTTCTCGAACGCGACCTTGTTGACCTCCGCGTCGCGCCGGGACGGGATGAAGGCGGCCATCCCGCCGATCGCGTGCGCGCCGCGCTTGTGGCAGGTGCGCACCAGCAGTTCGGTGTACGCACGCATGAACGGGGCCGTCATCGTCACCGCGTTGCGGTCCGGGAGCACGAAACGGGCGCCGCCGTCACGGAAGTTCTTGACGATGGAGAAGAGGTAGTCCCAGCGGCCCGCGTTCAACCCCGAAGCGTGGTCGCGCAGTTCGTACAGGATCTCGTCCATCTCGTACGCGGCGGTGATCGTCTCGATCAGCACGGTCGCGCGCACGGTGCCCTGCGGGACGCCCACGTAGTCCTGCGCGAAGACGAACACGTCGTTCCACAGCCGGGCTTCGAGGTGCGACTCGGTCTTGGGCAGGTAGAAGTACGGGCCCTTGCCGAGGTCGATCAGCCGCTGGGCGTTGTGGAAGAAGTACAGGCCGAAGTCGACCAGGCCGCCGGGGATCTGCTCGCCGTCCACGGTGAGGTGGCGTTCCGGCAGGTGCCAGCCGCGCGGGCGCATCACGACGGTGGCCAGGTCCGCCGGGTCGCCGAGCGCGTACGACTTGCCCTCGGGGGAGGTGAAGTCGATCCTGCGCTCGTAGGCGTCGATCATGTTGACCTGGCCGCCGATGACGTTCTCCCAGGTGGGGGCGGAGGCGTCCTCGAAGTCGGCGAGCCAGATCCGCGCACCGGAGTTCAGCGCGTTGATGGTCATCTTGCGGTCGGTGGGGCCGGTGATCTCCAC
This sequence comes from Streptomyces sp. NPDC088197, assembly GCF_044741185.1. Lineage (NCBI taxonomy): Bacteria > Bacillati > Actinomycetota > Actinomycetes > Kitasatosporales > Streptomycetaceae > Streptomyces > Streptomyces sp. NPDC088197. The sequence goes on along the minus strand of NZ_JBIUSD010000008.1, from coordinate 256,557 downwards.
CCGGCGGTCGTCGAGCGCGGCGGGCGCGGGGGCGACCCGCCAGTCGCCGTCCCGGATGTGCGCGGTCTCCGGGAGGAAGTCGAGGGTGCCGGTGCGGGCGATCCCGGCGCGCCGCTCCTGGCGGCGGGCCAGCAACTCGGCGCGGCGGGGCGCGAAACGGCGGTGCAGCTCGGCGAGGAACACCAGCGCCTCGGGGGTCAGCACCTCCTCCGCGCGGGGGACGGGCCCGGCGGCCTCGGAGACGACGGCCGGAGACGGCGCTGATGCGGACATGCTGTCACTGCTCCAGAGTGCGAGTGTGTCTGGCGCCCGCCGGGGTGCGGGACTGGCACCGGGTGCCAGGGCCGGTCCGAGGTACGGGCGGTTCTGCAAGGTGGAGTATAGATTTCACAGTGCGGAAGTTCAACGCTTTGTGGCACGGGGTGCAGCCGCAGGCTCCGCCGGGTCCGGGGCGGGCCGGAGAAGCCCCAGGTCGGCGGGGGTGTCGATATCGGCCGGGTCGCCGATGTCACCGCACTCCACGAGCACGGTGTGGTCGGCGTGCTCGCGCAGATACGTACGCGCCCCGCGGTCCCCGGTGGCGCTGCCCGCGACCCCGGCCCAGCGGGCGCCCCCGATCAGCACCGGGTGGCCGCGCCTGCCGTCGTACACCGCGGAGGCCAGGGCCGACACCAGGGCCTCGCCTCCACCGGCCGCCGCCAGCACGCGGGCGACGGCCGCCGCGCCCACGCCGGGCTGGTCCACCAGGCCGATCAGCGCCGCGGCCGGGGCGTCGGCCGACGCCGCGAGCGAGGCGAGCCCGGCCCGCAGCGAGGAGCCCATGCCCTCCTCCCAGCGCGGATTGCGCACCACCACGCAGCCGGAGAGGTCGGCGCGCTCCACCACCTCGTCGGCCGCCGCGCCCAGCACCACGTGCACCGGGCCGCAGCCGCCCGCGCGCAGCACCCGTACCGCGTGCTCCACCAACGGCCGCCCCTCGTACGGCAGCAGCGCCTTCGGCCGCCCGCCCAGCCGCCGCCCGCCACCGGCCGCCAGCAGCAGTCCGGCTACCTCGCCCTTTGTGTGCATAACTCCTGCATACCGTGACGGGACCATGGCCGAACAGGCCGCGGTCGGCGTGGCGTGTTCCGGTATCGTCGGCGTGGGGGCCGGAAGGGGCGGTGACCGGCCGAGGGAACGGGGACTGATGGGCGCTCAGCACTTCCAGCCGCTGACGGCCGAGGATCCGACCGGCGTCCCGGGCTACCGGATCAGCGCGCGGCTCGGCGGGCGCGTCTACCTCGCGCACGCGCCGGGCGGCATACCGGTCGCGCTCCGCCTGATCGACCGGCTCCCGCCCGACGTCCACGCCCTGCGGCAGGTGCACGGGCCCTACGTCGTCCCCTTCGTCGACGGCGGCGCCGACGACTCCGGCGCGGGCCCCTGGCTCGCCACCGCCTACGTCCCCGGCCTCTCGCTGCGCACCGCCGTCACCACCACAGGGCCGCTCCCCGTCCCCAGCGTCCTGCGGCTCGTCGCCGGAATCGCCGAAGCGCTGCGCACCATCCACCACCGCGGCCTCACCCACGCCGCCCTCACCCCCGCCCACGTCCTCCTCGCCGCCGACGGCCCCCGCGTCAAGGACTTCGCCCTGACGGGCGTGGCCGCATCCGATACGTCAGCCGCCGCGTCGTCGGCGAGCCGGACGGTGCCCGCGGGCGCCGCGGAGGGCTCGCCCGCCCAGGGACCGGCGCCCGTCTCGCTCATGGGGGAACACGTCGCCGACGAGCCGCCCGCCGCGGCGGCGTTCCTGGCGCCCGAGCAGGTGGCGGGGAAGGCCGGGGGGCCCGCGGCCGATGTGTTCTCGCTGGGGCTGATCGCCGCGTACGCGGCCGTCGGAGGGGCGGCCGTCGGGGGCGGGGAGGCGGATCTCAACGAGCTGCCGGGGGAGCTGCGGGAGATCGTGACGCGGTGCCTGATCAAGGACCCCGCGCTGCGGCCGTCGCCCGCGCAGATCATCGCGATGTGCGCGCAGGCGGCGCCCGACGCGTCGCGGCGGCGGGCGGACCGGTGGCTGCCGCCCGCGCTGCTGGCGGCGATCGTTCCGGCGATGCCGCCGCCCGCGCCGCCGATACCGGTGGCGCCGCCGACCGGGCATCCGGGATCGCTGCACTACGGGTGGGCGCGGCCGAGCGCCGGGCACGTACCGTACCGCCCCCACCTGCCGCACTTGCCGCACCTCCCGCGCCCACCCGCCCGGCGCCGGGGCGGCACCGTCCTGGCGGCGGTCGCCGCCCTGGCGGTCGTGGCCGCCGTCGGGGCCGTCCTCCTCGACCGCTCCGACGACGACCACCGCGCGAGCGGCGCGTCCACCGCCTCCACCGCGCCCGCCGCGGCGCCCACCACCTCGCCGCCGGACTCCGGCGCAGGAGGCGGGGACGCGACCGGCGCACCCGAGCAGCCGAGCGGCACCCGTTACGCGGGCATACGGCTCCCGGCGGGCTCGGGCCTGTCGCTGACCCAGGACCCGCCCGTGGTGCTCCCCGGCCCCTTCACCGGGGACATCGGCTTCACCCCGGAGCCCGAGGCGTTCGGCACCGACCCCGCCCACGGCACCGTCGCCCTGCTGGACCCGGCCGCGCCCGACACCCTCGCGGGCTGCCGCGGCGCCGCCGCCGCAAGCCCTTCCATCCCGCGGGACTCGGTGAGCGCGGGCTCGCGCGTGTGCGTACAGTCCGCCGACGGCACGGTCGCGCTGGTCGTCTTCCGCGCGCTGACGCCGAAGGGCGCTCCGGCACCCAGTGCCAGTCTGGACGTCACCGTGTGGCGGACCGAGGGGCGCAGCGCCGAGGCCAACCAGGACGGCATTCCAAACCCACAAGCGCTCGGCACAGTGAATTTGGCGCATTTTTCGAAGACCGTATAGCGCGACCGGCTTCGCTTCGCGTTAACTGATCGGCCCCGGAGGCCACGTCGGAGAACCGGGGGCGGAGTGGGTGTGAGGCAGAAGTACGCGCTGGGGGAGACACAGGTGGTCAGTGCGCCGGGGGCGGCGGAATTACGGGCGGCGGTGGCTCGCGTTCAACGGGAACTCGCGGCGTATCGCCCGGCGTTGCCGGACCGCGCCGTCGCGGAGGACGAGCTGGCCGTCCTGGCCAGGCTCGCCGCGCAGCCGGCGCCGGCCGCGATACGCGACGCCGAGGCCGTTCGGCACTCTCTTTTACTCGTCGCCGCCGCTCTCGGTTCGGTCAGCGCCCTGACCGAACCGCTCGCGGAGCTGCACGAAACGGTGGAGCGCGCGACGCCGACGTGCTGACCGTGCGGGTGCCGTTCTTCGCGGGTGCCGCCCGTGCGTGGGCCGGTCCCGGTCCATGGACGGGCGGAGGCCGTGCGCCTCAGGAGGACGGCGACGGCGCCGTCGTGGTGGCCAGGGCGAGCGACAGGGCCTGGGCCACCTCGTGGAGGACGGGGATGATCTTGTCGGTGGCGGATTCGGTGACCCGGCCGGCCGGGCCGGAGATGGAGATGGCGGCGGCGGTGGGGGAGTCGGGGACGGTGACGGCGAGGCAGCGGACGCCGACCTCTTGTTCGTTGTCGTCCACGGCGTAGCCCATCGCGCGGATGCGGCCGAGTTCGGTGAGGAAGTCGTCCGGGTCGGTGATGGTGCGGTCGGTGGCGGCGGGCATGCCGGTACGGGCGAGCAGGGCGCGTACCTCCTCCGGGGGAACGTCGGCGAGCAGGGCCTTGCCGACGCCGGTGGAGTGGGGGAGGACGCGGCGGCCGACCTCGGTGAACATCCGCATGGAGTGGCGGGAGGGGACCTGGGCCACGTAGACGACCTCGTCGCCGTCGAGCAGCGCCATGTTGGCGGTTTCGCCGGTGGCCTCGACCAGTTCGGCGAGGTAGGGGCGGGCCCAGGTGCCGAGCAGGCGGGAGGCGGTCTCGCCGAGGCGGATCAGGCGGGGGCCGAGCGCGTAGCGGCGGTTCGGCTGCTGGCGGACGTATCCGCAGCTCACGAGGGTGCGCATCAGGCGGTGGATGGTCGGCAGCGGGAGCCCGCTGCTGGAGGACAGCTCGCTGAGCCCCACCTCGCCGCCCGCGTCCGCCATGCGCTCCAGCAGGTCAAAGGCCCGTTCGAGGGACTGGACGCCCCCGGCGCGGTCAGCAGACACGTGCGATCCCCTCGGCAAGGTCGGCGTTCGTCGGCAATCATGGCGGTGCGGCGGTGCGGCGGTACGGCAGTGCGCGAAGGCGTCGGCGGCCAGGTCACCAGTCGTGCCGACGGTGTTGCGAAATGCGGTTTCCGCTCTGCGGAAGCTTACACGCCCTTGACGGTGTGCGGGATCTTCCTGCACATTGCGTTTCAACGAATTGTTGAAGGTGTGGTGGGAGGGTACGTGAAGGACGCGGAGGAACTGATCCTGCGCTCGCGGCGCGTCGTGACGCCGGAGGGCGAACGGCCCGCGGCGGTCGCCGTCAGCGGCGGAGTGATCAGCGCGGTGCGGCCCTACGAGACCCCCGACCCGGCCGGTGCGCGCGTGGTCGACCTCGGCGACGACGTCCTGCTGCCCGGCCTGGTCGACACCCACGTGCACATCAACGACCCCGGCCGCACGGAGTGGGAAGGCTTCGCGACGGCCACCGCGGCGGCTGCGGCGGGCGGCATCACGACGCTCGTCGACATGCCGCTCAACAGCGTCCCGCCGACCACCACCACCGCGCATCTGACGGTCAAGCGGGACACCGCGCGCGGCCGCGTGCACACCGACGTCGGCTTCTGGGGCGGCGCCGTCCCCGGCAACGTCAAGGACCTCCAACCCCTGCACGACGCGGGCGTCTTCGGCTTCAAGTGCTTCCTGCTGCACTCCGGCGTCGACGAGTTCCCGCAGCTCGACCCGGCCGAACTGGAGGAAGCCCTCACCGAGTTGACCCGGTTCGACGCCCTGCTCATCGTGCACGCCGAGGACCCGGGGCTGATCGACGGCGCCCCGCGGCGCGGCGGCCCGCACTACGCCGACTTCCTCGCCTCCCGGCCGCGCGCCGCGGAGGACACCGCCGTCGCCGGTCTGATCGCGCTGGCCGAGCGGCTCGGCGCCCGCGTCCATGTGCTGCACCTGTCCTCCTCCGGGGCGCTGCCGCTGATCGCCGCGGCCAAGCGCGAGGGCGTCCGCGTCACCGTGGAGACCTGCCCGCACTTCCTCACCCTGACCGCGGAGGAAGTCCCGGACGGGGCAACGGAGTTCAAGTGCTGCCCGCCGATCCGCGAGGCCGCCAACCAGGACGCGCTCTGGCGGGCGCTGGCCGACGGCACCATCGACTGCGTGGTCTCCGACCACTCGCCGTCCACCGTCGACCTCAAGCGCAAGGACACCGGCGACTTCGCCGCCGCCTGGGGCGGCATCTCCTCGCTGCAACTCGGCCTGCCCGCGGTCTGGACCGAGGCCCGGCGCCGCGGCCACACCGTCGCCGACGTCGCCCGCTGGATGTCCGCGGGACCCGCCCGGCTCGCCGGGCTCACCGCCAAGGGCGCCATCGCCGCGGGCTACGACGCCGACTTCGCGGTCCTCGCCCCCGAGGAGACCTTCACCGTCGACCCGGCCCGTCTGCACCACCGCAACCCGATCACCGCCTACGCGGGCAGGACCCTGCACGGTGTCGTACGCGGCACCTGGCTGCGCGGCGAGCGGATCGCCGACCACGGCGCGGTGACCGGCGAGCCCGTCGGCCGGCTCATCGAACGGCCGGCCGACGGGAGTTGAGACCCCGTCAGGGGCGGGCGCGCTGAAGGGGTGCCGCATCCCCGGGACGGCACCCCTCATCCGCGACCGCGATCTCAGGCCGCGCGCCGCACCCGGCGCCGGTGGGCGGCGATGATGTCCGCGTAGCGGCGACCGCTGCCCTTGATCGTGCGCTTCTGCGTCGGGTAGTCGACGTGCACCAGACCGAAGCGCTTGTCGTAGCCGTACGCCCACTCGAAGTTGTCCAGCAGCGACCAGGCGTAGTAACCGGCCAGCGGCACCCCGCGGCGGACCGCCCTGGCGCAGGCGGCCAGGTGCTCCTCCAGGTAGGTGGCCCGCTCCGGGTCGTCGACCTGTCCGTCGGGACCGACGGTGTCGTGGTAGGCGGAACCGTTCTCCGTCACGAAGATCCGGCTCGCGCCGTACTCCTCGGAGAGCCGGACCAGAAGCTGCTCCAGGCCGTCGGCGTTGACCTCCCAGTCCATCGCGGTCCGCCGGACGCCCGGCAGGTACACCGACTTGGCGTACGGCGCGGGGCCCGTCGGGTCGTCCGTGATGACATTGCGGAAGTAGTAGTTCAGACCCAGCCAGTCCAGCGGAGCGGCGATCGACTCCAGGTCGCCGTCCTTGATCGGCAGGTCCACGCCGTACAGCTCCACCATGTCCTGCGGGTAGCCGCGGCCGTGGATCGGGTCCAGCCACCAGCGGTTGGTGTGTCCGTCCGCGCGCCGGGCGGCGGCCACGTCGGCGTCGCGGTCGGTGGCGGGCTCGCACGGGCTGAGGTTGTTCACGATGCCGATCCGCAGATCGGAGTGGGCCGCGCGCAGCGCCTGCACGGCCAGGCCGTGGCCGACGTGCAGGTGGTACGAGGCGCGGACCGCCGCCGTCAGGTCCGTCCAGCCGGGGGCCATGGTGCCCTCCAGGTGGCCGATCCACGCCGAGCACAGCGGCTCGTTGAGCGTCGCCCAGTCCTTGACCCGGTCGCCGAGCGCCTGCCCGACGACGGCCGCGTACTCGCCGTACCGCTCGGCGGTCTCCCGCTCGGGCCAGCCGCCCCTGTCCTGCTGCGCCTGCGGCAGGTCCCAGTGGTAGAGCGTGGCGTTGGGCGTGATGCCCGCTTCGAGCAGGGCGTCGACCAGCCGGTCGTAGAAGGCGAGTCCGGCGGCGTTGACGGCGCCGGAACCCTGCGGGATCACCCGCGGCCACGCGATCGAGAAGCGGTAGGAGTCGAGGTCCAGGGCGCGCATCAGCTCCAGGTCCTCGGGCCAGCGGTGGTAGTGGTCACAGGCGACGTCGCCGGTGTCGCCGCCCGCGACCTTGCCGGGGGTTCGGGAGAAGGTGTCCCAGATGGACGGGGCCCGGCCGTCCTCGTCCACCCCGCCCTCGATCTGGTAGGCGGCGGTGGCCGCGCCCCAGACGAAATCGGCGGGAAGAGAGCTGAGGTCGTTCACAAGCAGCCTTTCGGTGGGGTCACTTGACGGCGCCGGCGGTGAGCCCGGCGACGAGGTAACGCTGGAGGAGGAGGAATCCGGCGACCACCGGCACACTCACCACGAGCGACGCGGCCATGACCTGGTTCCAGTACACGTCGTTCTGGCTGGCGTATCCGCGCAGACCCACGGCGAGTGTCCTGGTCGAGTCATTGGTCATGACGGACGCGAAGAGCACTTCGCCCCACGCCGTCATGAACGCGTAGACGCACACGGCGACGATGCCGGGGATGGCGGCCGGCACGACGACCCGGAACAGCGCGCCGAGCGGGCCGCAGCCGTCCACCTTCGCGGCCTCGTCGAGGTCGCGCGGGATAGAGTCGAAGTACCCGACCAGCATCCAGATGGAGAAGGGGAGGGAGAAGGTCAGATACGTGATGATCAGGCCGAGCCTGCTGCCGTAGAGCTGGATGCCCGTGCTGTTCCCGATGTTGACGAAGATCAGGAACAGCGGCAGCAGGAACAGGATGCCGGGGAACATCTGCGTCGACAGCACCGTGACGGTGAAGAACTGGCGGCCGGGGAAGCGGTAGCGGCTCACGCCGTACGCCGCGAAGATCGCGATGACCACCGAGAAGAGGGTGGCGCTCACCGACACGATCAGCGAGTTCATGAAGTAGTGCCCGAGCGGCACGGTCTTCCAGATATCGACGTACGGCCGCAGGGTGAGGCCGTTCGGTATCCAGTGGAACGTGCCCTGCACGTCCTGCAACCGCTTCAGCGACGAACTGAGCATCACGTACACGGGAGTGAGCACGAAGAGCAGCAGCAGGGTCAGAACGACCCGGCGGGTCCACAGGAAGGACTTCGGGGAGGCCATCGGCGACGGCTGCACGGGGATCCTAGGCATCGACTTCCCGCTTCCGTGTGAACAGCAGGTAGAACGCGGTCACCACGAGCAGGAAGAGCAGCAGGAGCACGGACATCGCCGAGCCCGAGCCGAAGTTCCAGGTGATGAAAGACGACTGGTAGATGTGGATGGAGATCAGGTCGGCCGCGTGCGGTGCGGAGTTGCCAAAGAGCACGAACGGCGTGTTGAAGTCGTTGAACGTCCACAGGAAGAGCACCAGGACCAGTACCTGGTTCACCGGCCGCAGCGACGGCAGGGTGATCTTGCGGATCTGCTGCCAGATGCCCGCGCCGTCCATCGCCGCGGCCTCGTACAGCTCGCGCGGGATGTTCTGGAGACCGGCCATCAGGCACAGGAACGCGAACGGCCAGGACTTCCACACCGACACGATGACCAGCGCCCAGAAGCTGTTGTCACCGATCAGCCAGAACGGCTTGTTGGAGGTGAGGTGCAACTGGTCGTGCAGTACGTGGTTCACCAGGCCGGTGTCCTGCTGGAACATGAACGCCCAGGTGATGACGGCCGCGTAGACCGGCAGCGCGTACGGCACCAGGAAGATCGCGCGCATGATCGCCCGGCCGCGGAAGGCGTCCTGCATGAGGATCGCCGCCGCGGTGCCGATCAGCCAGGACAGGCCGACCGACAGGACGGTGAACATGACGGTCACCCAGAACGAGTGCAGCAGCGCCTCGCCGACGGGCTGGTCGAACTTGACCGCCACGCGGTAGTTGTCGAGACCGGTCCAGGGCGCGCTGCCCCAGTCGCGGATGAAGAACTGGGTGAGCCCTTTGAAGCTGATCACGATGCCGACGACCATCGGCACCAGGTGGATCAGCAGTTCCAGGATCAGTGCGGGGAAGAGCATGAGGTACGGCACGCCGACGCGGCGCAGCCGAGCGGGAATACGCGGCCGGAGCCGGCCCCTTCCGACGGGCTTGCCGTCGGAGGGGCCGGCCTCGGGAGCGCTCCGAGGAGGGGCAGTGGCAGTCATGGAGCCGATCCTTAGGAAGCGGGCATCTGCTGCTGCGCCTTGGTCAGCGCGGCCTTGACGGAGTCGGTCGAGACGTCCTTGCCGGCCGCGGCGTCCGCGAACAGGTCCTTGACCGCGGTACCGACCAGGGTCTCGAACTGGGCCTCGTTGGCGACCTGCGGCAGCGGGGCGGCGGAGCTGCCCAGCACGCTCGCGAGGGTCTTCAGGTCCGGGGTCTGGAAGGCGGGGTCGCTCTGCGCGGCCTTGACCGGCGGCAGCGAACCGTACGTCGAGTTGAGGGTCTTCTGCTCGGCGTCGCTGGTCATGAAGTTGACGAACTTCAGGGCGCCGTCGATGTTCTTGGAGTTCTTGAAGACCGCCATGTTGATACCGGCGACCATCGAGGTCACACCGGCGTCGCCGGTCGCGCCCGCCTGGAGGGTCGGGACGGGAACCACGCCGTACTGGTCGGGGTTCATGCCGTGCGACTTGATCGAGGTGGCGGCGGACTGCCACATCATCATCGCGGCCTTGCCGGTGGCGAAGTCGGTGATGGTCTGGTTCTGCGCGTACTCCGCGTTGCCCTTCGCGGCGATCTTGTCCTTGGCGATGAAGTCGACGTACTGCTTCACCGCGGCGACGTTGTTCGGGGTGTCGAAGGTCGCCTTGCCGGACGCGTCGAACCAGTCGGAGCCCCGCTGCTTGGCCAGCACGAAGGCGTGGTGGATGTTCTCGGAACCGTTGCCGCCCTCGACCGCGAGGCCGTAGTGGCCGTCCTTGGTGAGCTTCTTGCCGTCGGCGACCAGTTCGTCCCAGGTCTTGGGCGGGTTGGCTATGCCGGCGTCGGCGAACATCTTCTTGTTGTAGTACAGGCCGTACGCCATCGAGTACAGCGGCACCGCGGCCGGGTCCTTGCCGGCCGCGCCGGCGGCGGCGATCGACGCGGGCGCGAACTTGTCCTTGCCGCCGATCTTCGCGAAGGTCGCGTCGTCGAAGGGCAGCAGGGCGCCGGTGGCCTGGAGGGAGGCGGACCAGGTGTTGCCGATGTTCAGCACGTCGGGACCCTGGCCGGAAGTGGCCGCCGCGAGGATCCGGTTGAGCAGGTCGGACCACGGGATGACCTCCAGCTTGACCTTGATGCCGGTCTGCTGGGTGAACTTGGCGAGTTCGGGGGTGAGCACCTGCTTGTCGTTGTCCAGGCTGGTGCCCTGGTTGCTGGCCCAGTACGTCAGCGTCTTGCCGCCGCCGCCGCCACTGGTGCTCTTGCCGCCGCTGCCGCTGTCGTCCGAGCCGCCACAGGCGGAGACGGTGAGACCGAGCGCGGCCACGAGGGCAGTGGCCGCGAGGAGTCTGCTGGAGGTGCTGGAGGTGCGCATAACGGGTCCCTCTCAGAGGTGGGTTCGCTTCAGGAAGTGAACAGCGCCTGTGCCTTAATTCAGGCCGTGATTTAACTTGTGAGAAAAGGTGGCGTCAAGACCCTGTGCAGCGATAGATTCACGCCGGACGAGACGGGAGGGCGACAAAGTGGCTGAACGCGGCAAGCGAACAGTGCGTGACCTGCGGCGGGGCAACCGTGCATCGCTTCTGCGTCATTTGTATTTCGAGGGACCCCTCAGCCGCCAGGAGTTGGGCCGGGACACCGGCCTCAGCGCCGGGTCGATCAGCAACGTCGTCGGCGAGCTGATCGCCGACGGCATGGTCGAGGAGGCGGGTGCCGTCGAGTCCGACGGCGGCCGGCCGCGCATCCTGCTCCAGGTCTCCGCCGGATACGGATACGTGGTCGGCGTGGACGTCGGCGAGACCCGCGTCAGGGTCGAGCTGTTCGACCTCGCGCTGACCGAACGGGCCGCGGCCGACCTGCCGTTGTCCGACAGCGGCCACGACGTCGACCACGTCGTACGGCTCGCGCTCGAAGGCATCGAGTCCGTGGTCCGCGAGGCCGGGATCGACGACAGCGAGGTGCTCGGCGTCGGCATCGGCGTCCCCGGCATCGTCGAGCAGGGCGACAACGCGCCCGGCGAGGGCGACGGCGTCGTCGTGCACGGCCAGACCATCGGCTGGGAAGCCGTCCCCTTCGGCCGCCTGCTGCGCGCCGGGACCGCCCTTCCGCTCTACATCGACAACGGTGCCAAGACCCTCGGCCAGGCCGAGATGTGGTTCGGCGGCGGACGCGGCTCCGGCAACGTCGTCATCGCCCTCATCGGCTCCGGCGTCGGCGCGGCCGTGGTCGCCGACGGCACCCCGTACCGCGGCGCGAGCAGCAGCGCGGGGGAGTGGGGCCACACCACGCTGCGGGTCGGCGGGCGCACCTGCCGCTGCGGCTCACGCGGCTGCCTGGAGGCGTACGTCGGCGCCGAGGCACTGCTCGGCCGCTGGCCGTCGGCGCCCACGGGGGTCAGCGAGGAGACCGGCCTGGCCGCGCTCATCGCCGCCGCCGACCACGACCCCGAGGCCGGGGGACTGCTCGCCGAGGCCGCCGAATACCTCGGCGCCGGGATCGCCGACCTGATCAACCTCTTCAACCCGCAGCGCATCGTCATCGGCGGCTGGGCGGGACTGCTGCTCGGCCCCCGGCTGCTGCCCACCGTCCGCGAGGTCGCCGCCGCGTACTCCCTGCACCACCCCTGCGCGCAGACCTCCATCGAACTGGGCAGGCTCGGCGCCGACGCGGTCACCGTGGGCGCCGCGACACTGCCGCTGGCCCGTTTCCTCGACGCGGGCGGCGAGCGGACCGTACGGCTGCCCGCGCAGCCCGCAGGGCCCGACGGCGGCGGCCCGGCACTCGGCGGTCCGGGTCCGGCGCGGAACCGGATCGCGCGGGCGATACGTTGACGGTGAGGCTGGTGGTGTGCCGCGCCGGGGCTACGCTCGGGCCGGCGGCCACCCGCCCGCCGCACCTTGGCCCGTCGTCCTAGGAGTACCGCTGTGACCCTCCAGCAGCAGATCGTCGGCAACGCCATGCAGATGGCCGTCTGCACCCTCAGCCCGGGCCAGACGGTGTACTGCGAGGCGGGGAAGTTCCTGTTCAAGACGGCCAACGTCGCGATGGAGACGCGGCTGGGCGGCCCCGGCTCGGGCGGTTCAGGCGCAGGTTCCGGGTCCGGCTCCGGCGGCTCCGGTGTGGGCGGCATGCTCCGGCAGGCCATGGGCACCGCCATGCAGGTCGGCCAGCGCGCCCTGGCCGGGGAGTCGCTGGCCTTCCAGTACTTCACCGCCTCGGGCGGCGAGGGCACCGTCGGCTTCGCCGGTGTGCTCCCCGGCGAGATGCGCGCCCTCGAACTGACCGGCTCACGCGCCTGGTTCGCGGAGAAGGACGCCTTCGTCGCCGCCGAGTCCACCGTCCAGTTCGGCATCGCCTTCGCGGGCGGACGCCAGGGCATGAGCGGCGGCGAGGGCTTCGTCCTGGAGAAGTTCACCGGCACCGGCACCGTGATCATCGCGGGCGCGGGCAACTTCATCGACCTCAACCCCGCCGAGTTCGGCGGCCGGATCGAGGTCGACACCGGCTGCATCGTCGCCTTCGAGGAGGGCATCCAGTACGGCGTCCAGCGCATCGGCGGCCTCAACCGCCAGGGCGTCATGAACGCCGTCTTCGGCGGCGAGGGCCTGTCCCTGGCCACCCTCGAAGGCAACGGCCGGGTCATCCTCCAGTCCATGACGATCGAAGGACTCGCCAACGCCCTCAAGAAGTCCCAGGGCGGCGACAAGCAGGGGCCCACCGGAGGTCTGTTCTCCACGCACGCGGGCTGACCCCGGCCGCCGCCGTTCCGGCCGGGGCGGGGTCCGGCACGGAGTGTCGGTCACACGCCCCAGTCGGCGCGCACCGAGGCGAAGAAGGAGTGGAAGTCGGGGAAGGTCTTCTTGACGCAGCCCGGCTCGTCGAAGGTGGTGCCCGGCGTGCGCAGCCCGGCGACCGCGAAGCTCATCGCGATGCGGTGGTCCCCGTGGCAGGCGATCTCGACCGGCGCGGGGGTCCCCGGCGCGATCTCGATCCAGTCGCGTCCCGTGGTGACCGTGATGCCCTGGCGCCGCAGATTCTCCGCGCACGCCTCCAGCCGGTCGCACTCCTTGACGCGGGTGTTGTACACGTCCTCGATACGGACCGGCCCGTCGGCGAAGGGCGCGATGGCCGCGAGCGTCGGCATCGTGTCCGAGATGTCCCGCATGTTGACGGTGAGACCGCTCAGGCGGCCCGTGCCGGTGACGGTGGTGGCGTCCGGGCCGATCTCGACGTCGGCGCCCATCCGCCGCAGGACGTCCACGAAGCGCAGGTCGCCCTGGAGGGCGTCGGCGCCGAGCCCCGGCACGGTCGCGGTGCGGCCGGACAGCGCGGCGGCGGCGAAGAAGTAGCTGGCCGTGGAGGCGTCGGGCTCGATCGGGTAGTCGACGGCGCGGTAGCCGCCCGGCGGCACCACGAAGGTCGCGCCCTCGCGCGCCACCTCGACGCCGAAGCGCCGCATCATCGCCAGCGTGATCTCCACATAGGGCGCGGAGACCAGGTCCGTGACGTGGATCCGCAGCCCCTCGGCCATCAGCGGCCCCGCGAGCAGCAGCGCCGTCAGGAACTGCGACGACAGCCCCGCGTCCAGGTCGATCGCCCCGCCCTTGAGACCGTCCGCGACCACCGTCAGCGGCAGATGCCCCTCGGCCTCCTCGTGCGTCAGGTCCACGCCCAGCGAGCGCAGCGCCGTCGTGAGCGGCGCGACCGGGCGGCGGCGCATCTGCGCGGACGCGTCGAAGCGGTACGTGCCGTGGCCCGCGGCGGCCAGCGCGGGCAGGAAGCGGGCGGCGGTGGCGGCGTCACGGCAGTACACGTCGGCCTCCGGCACGGCGGGCCCCGACGGGCGGCCGGTGATCCGCCACGCCTGCGGATCGCGCTCGACGCGGTACCCGAGCCGGGTCAGGCCCTCCGCGAACCCGTCGGTGTCGTCCGACAGCAGCGGCCGGCGCAGCACAGTGGTGCCCTCGGCGGCGGCGGCGAGAAAGAGCGCCCGGGCGGTCACCGACTTGGAACCGGGGACGGCGACGACTGACACGGGGTGCCTCCTGGCAGGTAAGGGGCGCGCGCGTACGGCTCGGCCGCCGCCGTGATTCTAGAGCCTGCCCCCGCACGGGCCCTGGCCGGGGAGAGCGGTCAGAAGGTCACCGGGAGGCGGTGCACACCGCGGATGAGGAGGCCGGGGCGCCAGGTCAGGGCGGCCGGGTCGGCGGCGAGCGCCAGGCCGGGGCAGCGGTCGAGCAGGGTCCTGACGGCGATCCGGCCTTCGAGCCGGGCCAGCGGCGCGCCGAGGCAGTAGTGGATGCCGTGGCCGAAGGCGAGGTGCCCCTGCGGGGAGCGGCGGATGTCGAACGTGTCGGGCGCCGGATAGCGGCCGGGGTCGCGGTCGGCGGACGCGAGGGCGATCAGGACGGAGTCGCCCGAGGGGACGCGTACGCCGCCGATCTCCAGGGTCTCGCGGGCGAACCGCCATGTCGTGGTCTCCACCGGACCGTCGTAGCGCAGCATCTCCTCGACGGCGCCGTCGAGCAGTCCGGGGTCGGCGCGCAGGGCGGCGAGCTGGTCGGGGTGCCGGAGCAGGGCGAGGACGCCGTTGGCGATGAGGTTGACGGTCGTCTCGTGCCCGGCGACCAGCAGCAGGAAGGCCATGCCCACCAGTTCGTCGGACGAGAGCCGGTCGCCGTCCTCGTACCGCGTACGGATCAGCGCGCTCAGCAGGTCGTCGCGCGGCGCGGCGCACCGCTTGTCCTCGATCAGCTCGACCAGGTACTCCGACATGGCCTGGACCGCGTCGGCCTCGGCCTCGGGGCCGGTGGGGCCGACGATCTCGTTGGACCAGCCGCGGAACGCCTCGCGGTCCAGGTCGGGCACGCCGAGCAGTTCGCAGATGACGGTCATCGGCAGCGGGAAGGCGAGGGCGTCGACGAGGTCGGCGCTCCCGCCGGGCAGCATCGCCTCGACGAGGTCGTCGGTGATCGCCTGGACGCGCGGGCGCAGCGCCTCGACGCGGCGCGGGGTGAACTCCCGTGACACCAGCTTGCGCAGCCGGGTGTGCCGGGGCGGGTCGGCGTCCAGCATGTGGCTGGCGAAGCCGCCCGAGACGTCGCCGTCGGGCAGCAGCGACTGCCAGTTCTTGCTCAGCCGGCTGTCGGCGAGCGCGGCGCGCGCCTCGTCGTGCCCGACGACCAGCCACATCGCGCCGGTGTCCGCCGTCCGGACGTGGTGGACGGGGCCGCGCTCGCGCAGCCGCGCGTAGACGGGGTACGGGTCGGCGGTGAAGTCCTCGCCGTACGCGCGGGCGTAGACATGCAGATCCACCGTCTCCGGTGTGCTCACAGCTCCCCCTCGGGTCCGCGTCCCCCACGGACCAGCCTAACCAGGGGACACGGCGTTCAGACGGTGTCCGCCAGCCGTTCCAGGAGCTCGGTCAGCCGTTTCGTCACGGTCTCGCGGTCGCCCGACGTCAGCGCCGAGCCCATGCCGACCGCGACGGCGCCCGACGCGACCCACGAGGGCGCGTCGGCCACGGTGATGCCGCCGCAGGGCAGCAGGGCCGCCTGCGGCATGATCGCCAGCACGTCGGTGACCCACGCGGGGGTGAACGAGGTGGCCGGATAGAGCGTCAGCGCGTCCGCGCCCAGCTCCATCGCCCGCACCACCTCGCCGGGCGTGGCGACCCCGGGGAACACCGGTACGCCGTACCGGTGGCCGGTCTTCAGCACGTCCTCGTCCAGGCTCGGCGACAGCAGGAACCGCGCGCCCGCGTCGATCGCCATCCGCGCCGACACCGCGTCCAGTACGGTCCCCGCGCCGATCACCGCGTCGTCCCCGACCTCGCGCACCAGCGTCGTCACCGCCTCCAGCGCGAAGGGCGTCGTCAGCGAGATCTCCAGCGTCGTCAGCCCCGCGGACAGCAGCGTGTCCGCCGTCGCCGCCGCCTGGTCGTAACTCTCGCTACGGATCGTGGCGAACACCCGCTGCGCCAGTGCGGCTCGCGTGGTTTCCCAGCGGTACACGGCGTATCGCCGTCCTTCCTGAGGCTGCGGGCTGCTGCGCGGGCGCACCGAAGCGCGCGGGCGCGAACGGACCGTGCGCCGGTGGGGCGGTGCACGCGATCAGCACGGTACCGGCAGCCGCCTCGCCTTTCGCCGGGGGTGGGGGCAGCTGTCACCGCAACGTGACATGAGAGGAGCATGAGACCTGCGGTAAGCCTGCCCCCTGTTCCGCCCCGCACCCATCCTTCAGGGCGGGGCGCTGGCGGGTTCGTTGCCGTGGGCGGTGAGCTGATCTTTTCAGGGGCGCGGGGAACGCACCTTCCTGTGTCCCAGATGGCGGCGGCTCGCCGGGGGGAACGGTTTTGCGGGGAGAGGACGGCGCCAGCCGTAGCTTCGGGGGCGGAGAAGCCGACCTTGGGAGGGGCCGCATGCGCACGCGTACCGCCGCCGTCGCCGTGACGACGGGCCTGCTCGCGGCAGCGACGTGTCTGCCGGACGGAAGCGCCGCAGCCGCGACCGGCAGATTCTCGTACACGTTCATGACGCGGCAGGGGCCGCTGACCAGTGTGCTGACCGACCCGCCGAGCGGGCAGTGCCTCGTGCTGCCGGAGGTGATCGGGCCGAGGGCGTACGGGGCGGCGTACGCGCCGTGGAACGAGACGGGGGAGACGGTGCGGGTCTATACGGGGGCGGACTGCACCGGGGGGTACGCGACGCTGCGCCCGCACAGCCGGCGCGCCCCGGAGCAGGTCACGCTGCGGGCGGTGTGGGTGGGGTGACGGCGGGCTCGCGGGGGAGGTCGAGCGAGAAGTGGGTGCGGTAGGCGGCGAGCACGGCCTCGGCGTCGGGGAGTTCGCGCTCCTGGCGCGTGCCGGAGGCGGTGAGGACGAGGGTGCGCCCGCTGAGCGTGGCGCGCCCCTCGGGGGTGAGGCGGGAGCAGATGAGGGACGTGCGGAAGTGCGAGACGGGCGAGGTGCGCTGCCACCAGCAGGTGGCCTCGAAGTCCGCCAGCAGCCGGGGCCGCCGCTCCAGCAGATACTGCGGCTCACCGTCGCGCACGACGACAAGATCCCCCGAGCCCGAGTGGGCGTCGGCGTCGGCGTCGGCGTCCGCGATCCGGAACACCCCTCCCGGATCGCCCTGTTCACCCCGCTCGGCGTAGCGCAGCGGAAAGTGACTGTGGCGGCCGAAGCCGACATCGGCCAGCCACGTCTCGCCGTCCGCCGTCCGTACCCGCAGCGCGAGATGGTCGTACGGCGGCCCGACGCGGCCGTCCTTCCCGTACACCCGCGCGGCCAGCAGCTCCACCCCGTAGCCGAGCGAGCGCAGCAGCGCGCCGAAGGCGCCGTTCAACTCGTAGCAGAATCCGCCCCGTCGGTCCGTGACGACCTTCTCGAAGAGCGCGGGCTCGGTGAGCACGATGTCCTGGCCGAGGTGGATCGACAGGTTCTCGAAGGGGACGGCGAGCTGGTGCCGCAGGTGCAGTTCGCGCAGCCCCGCCGCGTCGGGGACGGCGGGCCGTTCGGCCCCGATGCGCTGGAGGTAGGCGTCGGCCTGCGAGGAGTCCATGCGCTCCTTTATACGTCCGCGCGCCCCGGCATCGGTGATCCCGGCCCTCAGACGAGCAGGTCCGCCAGGACATCCGTGGCCCGCACCACCCAGTCCGGATCACCATGCCGCCGCCCCCACACGGCGGCCGTCACCGCGCGGTACTGCGCCCAGCGGCGGGCCCGTTCGCGGTCGATCCCGGCCGCGTCGGCGAAGACCGCGACGCGGCGCAGCAGGGCCGCCTTGAGGTCGGGCGCGGCCAGCAGGTCCTCGTAGCGGCCGCGCAGCAGCGTGGCCGTGTCGTACGCCGGGTCGCCGACGTACCCCTTGGGGTCGATGGCCAGCCACGGCTCGCGTGCGGAGGCCAGCACATTGGTGAAGTGCAGGTCGCCGTGGACGAGGGTGTCCGGCTGGTCGGGGCCCAGCTCCGCGAGGGTGGCGAGCGCGGCGTCGACGGTACGGGCGGGCAGCGGCTGCGCCAACTCGGCGTGGTCCGCGCGCAGTTCGGTCGCCCAGGGCTCCGCCTGGTCGCGCAGCCTGGGCAGTTGGGCGGGCGCGGGCACGGCCAGCCGCCGCGCCAGGGCGCCCGCGAGGGCCACCGCCTCGTCCACGTCGGGGACTTCGGCGAGCGAGCGCGGCTCGGCCCGCTCCAGCAGCATCGCGAACCGCGCGTCGTCGCGCGCGTACAGCCGGACGGCGCCGCGCCCGCGCCACACGGCGAAGGCGTCCGGCTCGTGGACGTTCCCGGGGTGCGGGAAGGAGACCTTGAGGACGGCGGACCGGCCCTCGCCGTCGCGTACGGGCAGCACCACGCCGACCTGCCCGTGGACGACGGCCGCCTCCGGTACGCAGTCCCAGCGCTGGAGCAGTTCGTCGACGAGCGTCGGCAGCCCGGCGATCCACTCGCGGCCCCGGTCCGCCTCCCGCGCCACCGTGCCGCGCGCGAAGTCCTCGGGAATCTCGACCATCACGTCACCCTAGCCCGCGGCCCGCGCGCGAAGGACGCGAAGAGCGCGAAGGACGCGGAAGAGGGGCCCGGCCGCGAGGAGGGGAGGCGGCCGGACCCCGGACGGTCAACGCGCCCTGGATCAGGGCGCGTTGACCAGCTCGTACGCGGGCACCTTGACCGTGCGGTGCCCCGGCGTGCCGCCCAGGATCACCTTGCGCAGCGCCACGTTGTTGCCGTAACTGCTCTCCTTGAGCCGGTGGTCGGGGTTGGCGATCACCTGGATGTAGTACGTGCCGTTCGCCAGCTTGCTGATGTCGAAGGACTGGCCCGGGCGGTACTGCGAATACGTGTCGCCGTTGCCGACGTCCAGCACCTCGCGCACCGACAGCGCGCTGTGCTCACCGCAGGCGGTCGCCAGATCGGTGTTGTTCGGGTGCCAGTTGGCGTTCTTCACCGTGTAGTCGATGGCGTCGGTGTTGGCCAGGCAGAAGGCTTCCTTGCCGCTGCGGACGATCAGCTTCTTGTCGGAGCTCAGCAGCCGGTAGCTGGCGAAGTCCGAGAAGTGCCAGTGCTGGTGGCCGACGCGCGGGTCCCACTCCATGGTGCCGGTGGGCGTGTAGCCGACCTGCTTGCCCTTGGCGTCGTAGAAGTACTGGTAGGCGTCCATCTTCTCCTTGCCAGGAGTGCGGAAGCCGTCCACGACCAGCGGCGCCGGGCCCGCGTCCCACACGGTGGCGCTGAAGGCCAGGTAGTCGGTGCCGGTGGCCGGGGTGTCGCCATCACCGCCGTCGCTGCCGTCGGTGATCGCGATGCCGTACGCGGGCAGCGCCCGCAGGTCCGGCTTCGGCACGTTGGACGGCACGCCCGCGGCGCCCGTCGGCCGGTGCGCGGCGGCCCTGAGCGTGCCCGGCGCGGAGCCCGCGCGCGGCTGTCCGCCCGGCAGCGCGGCCGACATCCGCGACCGCGCCGCGCCCGACCCGTCCTGCACGGTCCGCACGGTCACCTTCACCGTCGGCTGGTCGTTCGGAATCCCGAACACGTCCCGGTACTTCTTCGCCACGGAGATCTTCGCGGTGTACGTGCCGGCCTTCAGGTCGACCCCGCCGTCCGGGCCGATGCCCTGCGAGGCCGCCGCGGCCCAGCCCTTCTGGACGCCCCACACCGAGCCGAGCGTGAACGGGTTGTCGGAGCAGCCGTCCGGGTACGGCGAGGTGGCCGGGGCGTCCGGACGGATGCGGCCCGACGCGGAGTTCGGGCAGAAGGTGTCGCTGGTGCTCGCGACCTTCACGCCCTTGCTGTCGGTGATGGTCACCTGGAGGAAGCCCGGCAGCCCGGCGAAGTCCTTGACCAGCCCGGCGGGCAGCTTCTTCGTGACCGTCTTCGAGCCGCCGCGCGTCACCTGCGCGACGACCACCGGGTCCTTGTACGACTTACGGGTCACGCGGAGTTCGAACGGCGCCTTGTCGGCGGTGAGGTACGCGCCGAGGTCCAGGTAGACGCCGGTGTCGCCGTCGTAGCGGTCAGCGGTGACCGAGGTGGAGGCGGCCACCAGCTTCAGCTTGGGGGTCACGGGCGTCGCCGCTCCGGCGCCGGGTGCGGCGCCGACGCCGCCCGCGACCACGGCGAAAGCCGCCGCGGCCACGAGAGCCGAGCGCCTGAGACGTCGGCTGCCTTGGGTATGCGTCATCGAATTCCTCGCGTCCAGGTGCGGTTGGGTCTACCTGCGAACAGGGACGCGAGCGCGCACAGGTTGCCGCGCGGGCGAAAGAACGCCAATTTCTGTCCTGATAATGCCTTTACGGCATGTCGGGTGTACGCGGGCCGCGCCGTGTGCCCGTTCCGGAATCAGCTCGCGCCGAGCGGGGTCATCAGCTCGCGCCGAGCGCGGCCCGGCAGATCGGGCACCGGTCCTTGCCGTCCCACTCGGACCAGCCGAAAGCCTCCGGTGAAAGGGAAAGACCTTCCAACTCCCTGCGCACGGCCACCCGGTAGGTCCACACCGCGCCGAGATAGGGGTGATAGACGTCGTGGAAGGCGACGGACGTCGAAGCGGCCCCCGCCGCGACCGCCCGCTGAACGGCGCGCAAGTGCTCGAACATCGCCTGGCCCGCGCCCGCGACGGCGGTGGAGGCGTCGATGAAGAGCCGCTCGCGCGCCTCGTAGATCCCGGCGTCGTCGAGCGCGGCGCGCGACGCGGCGTCCACGTCCGGCTCCGCGCCCGGGTTCTGGGCGATCCGGCGCAGGCCCGCGTGGCAGACCCCGGTGGCGCTGATGAAGTCGATGTAGACCGCCCGGCGCCGCGCGTCGGTGCCCCGGCCGTCCTCGTGGCGGCGGCGCAAATGGTCGGCGAGCACGGTGCCGGAAATGGCGATGCCACCGCCGCTGAGCGTCGCGACGAGCGTTCCCCAGTCCACATCTGCCCCCAGTGATGTTCCGCGCCGCCGGTCCCCGTGCCGGGCCCGGCGGAATTCCGCCGCCGGTCCCGGAGATGATCACGACATCGGCACCGGAAATCTACGTGTGGACGCGGACTTGACCAAGTCATGACGATTTGGTGAGGCCGCCACGCGAACGTACTGACCGGTACGTTCGTATTTCTGGTATGACGCTCCCGCAGACGAAGCCCCCATTGCGCAAATACCGCGACGTGGCACCGGAGGAGGACGTCCCCACCACCCGCACGACCGGACTCGACCCGGACTTCTGGTATCCGCTCGCCCGGTCCCGCGACCTCAAGAGCGGCAAGACGCTGGCCGTGAAGTACGCCGGGACGGAGATCGTCCTGGTCCGGCCGGAGAAGGGCGCGCCGTACGCCCTGGAGGACCGCTGCGCCCACCGCCAGGTCCCGCTGAGCATGGGCGTGGTGAAGGACGAGCGGCTGCTCTGCGGCTACCACTGCTGGACATACGACCGCACGGGCGCGTGCGTGAACATCCCCTATCTGGACCGGAAGCGGAAACTGCCCAACGGCGTGCGCAGTTACGCGTGCCGCGAGGCGTACGGATTCGTCTTCGTCTTCCCCGGCGATCAGGAACTGGCCGAGGTCACGCCGATGCCGGAACTGCCCTCGTACGCCGACCGCCGGTACAAGACGCGCGTGCTCGACCGGGACATCGCCTGCCACTACTCGTTCATGCACGAGAACCTGATGGACATGAACCACCAGTTCCTGCACCGCAGTCTGATGGGCCGGATCCGGGCCAAGCTGCTGGACGTCCGCGAGGGCGAGGACTGGCTGGAGGCCGACTACTCCTTCTCGCGCACCGAGGGCAAGCAGTCCCTCGGCGAGCGCCTGATCATCGGCAGCGGCAACGACGACAAGTACGCGGACCTGATGACGATCCGCACCGGCTACCCGTACCAGACGCTGCGGTACTGGACCGACGGCAAGCGCGAGGAGCCCCCGGCCCTCGACCTGTGGAACGCCTACATGCCCACCGACCAGGCCCAGCACCACAATCACACCTACGGCCTGATCATGATCCAAAAGCCCCCGGTTCCCGGCGTGATCCACCTGCTGTGGCCGGTCATCACGCTCTTCACCGAGGGCATCTTCGGCCAGGACCGCGTCATCGTCGAGGCGGAGCAGCGCGCCTACGAGAGCCAGGGCGCCGACCTCAACAACGAGGTCTTCCCGATCATCCAGTCCCTCAAGTCGCTGCTCGCCCGCAAGGGCGTGCCGATCCCGCCCGCCGCATGCGGCGGCCCGGCCCAGGGCCCCGCGGACAGGCCCTAAAGACGGGGCCGGGTCCCGGGCGCCGGGCGCGCCCGGTCGTACGCCTCGCGGGCGGCCCGCGTGGCCGGGCGGTCCGACACCTCGGCGACCGGGACGTCCCACCACGCCTCGGCGCCGGGTCCGGGCCGCGCGGGGTCGGTCTCGACGTACACGGCCGTCGCCCGGGGCGACTCGCGGGCGGCGGCCAGCGCGGCGCGCAACTCCTTGGCCGTACGGGCGGTGAAGACCTCGAGGCCGAGGCTGGCGGCGTTGGCCGCGAGGTCCACCGGCAGCGGCTCGCCCGCGAAGGACCCGTCAGGGGCGCGGAACCGGTAGGCGGTGCCGAAGCGTTCGGCGCCGACCTGCTCGGACAGGCCCCCGATGGAGGCGTATCCGTGGTTCTGGACGATCACCACATTGATCGGGACGCCCTCCTGGACGGCGGTCACGACCTCGGTCGGCAGCATCAAGTACGTGCCGTCGCCCACGAGCGCGAACACCTCGCGGTCGGGCGCCGCCAGCTTCACGCCGATCGCGGCCGGGATCTCGTACCCCATGCAGGAGAAGCCGTACTCGACGTGGTACTGCCCCACGTCCCGCGCCCGCCACAGTTTGTGCAGGTCACCCGGGAGGGAACCGGCCGCGTTGACCACCACGTCCCGGTCGTGCAGCACCGCGTCCAGTGCCCCGACGACCTCGCTCTGCGACGGCGGTCCCTCGCCGCCGCCGTCACCGAAGGCAGCGTCCGTACGGGCGCGCCAGTCGGCCAGCGCCCGGCGCGCTTCGGGGGTCCGCCCCGGCGCCTGATGGCCCGTCAACTCGGCGGCCAGGGCGGCGATTCCGGCCCGAGCGTCGCCGACGAGCGCCAGTCCGGCCATCTTGTGGCCGTCGAAAGAGGCGATGTTGAGACTGACGAAGCGCGTGTCGGGCGCGAAGAGCGCACCGGACGCCGTGGTGAAGTCCGTCCACCGGGTGCCGACGCCGAGCACCACGTCGGCCTCCCGCGCCGCCGCGTCGGCGGGCGCCGTACCGGTGTGCCCGATGCCGCCGAGCGCCTGCGGATGGTCCCACCGCAGCGCGCCCTTGCCTCCTTGCGTCTCGGCCACCGGAATGCCGGTCGCCGCCGCCAACTCGGCCAGCGCGGGCGCCGCTTCGGAGATCCGCACCCCGCCGCCCGCGACGATCAGCGGCCGACGCGCGCCGCGCAGCAGGGCGGCGGCCTCCGCCACCGCGTCCGCGTCCGGCACGGGCCGCCGCACCTGCCAGACCCGCTCGCGGAACAGCTCGTCCGGCCAGTCGTACGCCTCCGCCTGCACGTCCTGCGGCAGCGCCAGCGTCACCGCGCCCGTGTCGACGGGGTCGGTCAGCACCCGCATCGCCTGGAGCAGCGAGGCGGGCAGCATCTCGGGCCGCCAGATCCGGTCGAACCAGCGCGACACCGGCCGCAGCGCGTCATTGACGGTGATGTCGTACGCCCAGGGCACTTCGAGCTGCTGGAGCACCGGGTCGGCGGGGCGGGTCGCGAAGACGTCACCGGGGAGCAGCAGCACCGGCACCCGGTTGATCGTCGCGAGCGCCGCGCCCGTGACGAGATTGGTCGCGCCGGGACCGATCGACGTCGTGCACGCCATCGCCGAGAGCCCGTGCCGGGTCCTGGCGTAGCCGACGGCCGCGTGCACCATCGCCTGCTCGTTGCGCCCCTGGTGGTACGGCATCGCCTCGGGCCCGGCCGCCAGCAGCGCCTGGCCGACGCCCGCGACATTGCCGTGTCCGAAGATGCCCCACATCCCGGCCACCGACCGGTGGCGCACGCCGTCCCGCTCGGTGAACTGGACGGACAGGAACCGGACGAGGGCCTGTGCGACGGTGAGTCTGACGCTCATTCGGTGCCGCCCTCCTGCTTCGTGACCGGCGGCGCGTACAACGGCAGCCGGGGGTCGGGGAGTTGGTCCGCCCATGACGCGCGGACCCACGCGTGTGCCGGGTCGTCGCTGATCAGCCAGGCCCGTTCGGCGCCCGGGCCCGCCATCACGTTCAGGTAGTACATGTCGTAGCCGGGGACCGCCATGCTTGGGCCGTGCCAGCCGTCGGGGATCAACACCGCGTCGCCGGTGCGGACTTCGGCGAGGACGTCGGTGGCACCTGCGGGGGAGGGGTAGACGCGCTGGTAGCCCAGCGCGGCCGGGCCGCCGCCGAACTCGTAGTAGTAGATCTCTTCGAGGACCGACTCGTGCGGGCCCGCCTCGTCGTGCTTGTGCGGCGGGAACGACGACCAGTTGCCGCCCGGTGTCAGCACCTCCACCGCGATCAGCCGGTCGCAGGCGAAGACGCCCGCCGCCGCGAAGTTGTTGACCTGGCGGCTCGCGCCGCCCGCCCCGCGCAGCTCGACCGGCACCGCGGAGGCCGGGCCGTACCGCGCGGGCAGCCGCCGCTCGCAGCGCGCCCCCGCCAGCGCCAGGCGGCTGCCGCCGGGGCTGACGACGGTGACCTCCGCGTCGCGCGGCACATACGCGAAGTCGCTGACGCCGCTGAACACGCTGACCCGGCCGCGCAGTTCGAAGGCGGCCTCGGTGCCGTCGGCCTGCGTCACCGTCACCGCGCAGCCGCCCGCCAGCGGCAGCACGATCCACTCGCTGTCCCCGGCCGCGAAGCGGCGCAGGGCGCCCGGCGCCAGGGTCAGGGTCCGCAGGGACGAGTACGACCATCCCGCGACGGCCGGATCCACCCACAGGTCGAAGCCGTCCTTTTCCGCGGTGCCCGCGGCCAGATGGGTCACTGGGGCTCAACTCCTTCGGCGGGCGCGGCGCGCGTGCCGGGTGTGGCGGGCGCGGTGGGTGGCGCGAGCACGGTGGGTGGCGCGGGCTCGCGCAGCAGCTCGTCGATCTCCCGGCGGGTCGGCATCGCGTCGGCGCACGCCAGGCGGGAGGCGACCAGGGCACCGGCCGCGTTGGCCGCCCGGAGCACGTCGGGCAGCGGCTCCCCGGACAGCAGGCCCGCGCACAGGGCTCCACCGAAGGCGTCACCGGCCCCGAGGCCGTTGACGGCCTTCACCGGGACCGGCGGCACCGAGTGCTGCTCGCGGGCGGTTCTGCCCAGCACTCCGGCCGGGCCCTGCTTGACGACCGCCGTCCGCACGCCGCGCCGCAGCAGCAGCCCGGCCGCCGTCTCCGGGTCGCGGCTGCCGACCGCGATCTCCGTCTCGTCCAGATTGCCGACGGCCACCGTCGCGTACGCCAGCGCGCGGGCGTACAGCGCGGGGGCCTGCGCCGGGTCCTCCCAGAAGCCGGGGCGCCAGTCCAGGTCGAACCACACCTCGCCGCCCTCGCGGGCGTCAAGCGCCGCGAAGACGGTCGAGCGCGTCGGTTCCACCGCCAGGGCCGAGCCGGTGATCCACAGGGCCCGCGCCGTCCTGACCGCCGCGCGGTCCAGCGTGTCCGGTTCGAGGCACTGGTCGGGCGCGACCGGGCGCCGGTAGAAGTAGATCGGGAAGTCGTCGGGCGGGAACAACTCGCAGAACACGACGGGGGTTTGCACCCCGGGCACGGTCGTGACCAGCTTGTCGTCCACGCCGAAGCCTTTGAGCGCCGTGCGGACGTACGTGCCGAACGGGTCGTCACCCACGCCCGTCAGCACGGCCGTTCGCAGCCCGAGGCGGGCCGCTGCCACCGCCACGTTTCCGGCCGTCCCGCCGAGCGATTTCGCGAACGTCCGCACCTCCGCGAGCCCCACCCCGCTCTGCTCGGGATAAAGGTCCACCCCCACCCGCCCCAACGTCACCACGTCATACGCCCCGCCCTCAGGAGGGTTCTCTCCCGCGCCCGCCCGCCCATGTGTCCTCAATCGCCGGACGGGCTCCGAGAGCTGGGGCGTAGAGGGCGCCGGGTCTGGCTGGGCGGGTTGGGGCGTAGAGGGCGCCGGGTCTGGCTGGGCGGGTTGGGGCTGAGAGGGCGCCGGGTCTGGCTGCGGGGGTTGGGAGGGAGGGGGAGCGGGACGCGACTGAGGGGGGTCGGGGGGAGACGCGGTGTGGCTCGGCTGCGGGGGCTGGGATCGGGATGCGGCGGGGCGCGACTGAGCGGGGTGGGGTGGGGCGTTGCCGGCGGCGGGCGGCCGGTGGGGGCGGGTCACGTCGGCCTGGGTCGCGCGCCCGCTTGCGCGCGCATTGTTCGCAAGGGGCTGGCTCTTGTCGGTGGGGGGTGTCATTGGTGGGTGAGCCAGTGGAGGGAGGCGCGGATGGCGGGGAGGGGGCCTTGGCCGGGGGGTGGGGGGGCGGTCAGGACGGTGTCCTGCTCCATGACGTACCAGCCGGGGTAGCCGGCGGATTCGAGGTGGGTGATGAGGGCGCTGAGGTCGAGGCCGCCCTGGCCGAGGGGGCGGTAGAGGCCCTGCTGGACGGCGGAGGTGTAGGTGGTGCGGCCGTCCCGGACGGCGTCGGCGGCGGCGGGGTCGACGTCCTTGAGGTGGACGTGCGTGACGCGGGAGGCGGCCCGGCGCGCCAGGGCCACCGGGTCGGTGCCGCCGATGAGGAGGTGCCCGGTGTCGAGGCAGAGCCCGATCCGACTGCCGTCGAGGACGCGGTCGACCTCGGCGGGCCCTTCGACGACGGTGCCGACATGGGGGTGGAGGGCGGCGGTGACGCCGAGCGAGGCGGCGAGGTCGGTGACGGCGTCGAGCCGGTCCAGCAGGGTGCGCCAGCCGTCGGCCGACACGGCGGGACGTTCGTCGTAGCCGTCGAGCCCGGTGGCCGCGGCCAGGACGAGCGTGCGGGCGCCCGCGGCGGTGAAACGGTCGAGGTCGGCCCGGATGTCCGGCAGCGGATCGTGGCCGGGATCGTGCAGCACGGCGGGCACGAAGCCGCCGACCGCGGTGACGCCGCGGGCGGCCAGCAGCGGCCCCGGCAGAAAGCCGTCGGGCCCGAACTCACTGGCGGTGATGCCCAGTTCCGTCATCTCCGCCAGCACCCGTTCGGGCGTCAGCTGGTGCCCCCAGCCGGGCACTTCGCACACACCCCAGGAAATCGGCGCCCCCGCGATCCGCTCCCGCTTCATGCCGTCACCACCTCCGGTGTCCCGTGGACCCGCCCCGCGGGCGCCGCCGTCCTGCCCGGCTCATGCCACCACTCCGCTCACGTCGCCCTCACGTACGCGCATGCCCACGTCGGCGACCGTCACCGGACGTCTCTCGCGGCGCGAGACCTCGCACGCCTCGGCGACGAGCAGCGCGCGCAACGCCTCCCGACCCTCGCAGGGATTCGGCTCCAGGCCGCGTACGACGCGCAGGAAGGCGGCCAGTTCGGCCCGGTAGGCGGCGGCGAAACGGTCGAGGAAGCCGGGCCAGGGCGCCGTGGGCAGGGCCGCGACCGCGACCGGCTCCATCGAGCGCAAGGGCGTCCGCGGGCCGACGCCCACCGCGATCTGGTCGTCGGTCCCGGCCAGCTCCATCCGGACGTCGTACCCCGCGCCGTGGTAGCGGGTCGCCGTCGCCGTCGCGAGGACACCGCCCTCCAGGGTGAGCAGCGCCGCCGCGGTGTCGGCGTCGCCCGCCGCGCGGAAGAAGTCGTCGCCGCCGTTGGCGCCCGCCGCGTACACCTCGGTGATCTCCCGGCCGGTGACCCAGCGCAGCACGTCGAAGTCGTGGATGAGGCAGTCGCGGTAGAGGCCGCCGGAGAGCGGGACGTACGCGGCCGGCGGCGGCGCCGGGTCAGAGGTGACGGTGCGCACGGTGTGCAGCCGGCCCACCCTGCCCGCCCGTACGGCCTCGCGCGCCGCGCGGTACCCGGCGTCGAAGCGCCGCTGGAAGCCGATCTGGAGCACGGCGCCCGCGGCCTCGACGGCGTCGAGCGCGGCCACCGTACCGGCGAGGTCGAGCGCCACCGGCTTCTCGCAGAAGGCGGGGACACCGGCGCGGGCGGCGCGGGTGATCAGCGCGGCGTGCGACGCGGTGGCGGAGGCGATGACGACGGCGTCCGGCGCGCTGTCGAAGAGCGCGTCCACCGAAAGGGCCGCGCGCCCGCCGACCGACGCGGCGACCTGCCGGGCGCGTACCGCCTCGGTGTCGGCGACCGTCACCTCGTCGACGTCCTCGTGGGCGGCCAGCGTGGCGGCGTGGAAGGAGCCGATCCGCCCGGCGCCGATGAGTCCGATCCGCATAGCTGCTACTTGCCCCTTCACCGCGGGAGACGTGCGCGCTGTCCCAACCTCCCGCGCCGCCCGCCCCCTGTCAACGCTTTGTCCGGACATAAGGACTTCCGGTGATCATGGGTGGCCGATACGCTCCCTCCGTGCCCAAGCAGGAGCCCACGCACGCACCCCCGCACGAACCAGGCCGCGAAGCCGTGCCGCCCGGCCGTGGGCGCCCGCAGGCCCGGCCCGTCCACCGCGATCTGCGGCTGGCCGTCGACCGCGCCAGCCCCGTACCGCTCTACTTCCAGCTCGCCCGGCAGCTCGAAGCCGCCATAGAAGAGGGCGCGCTCGCCCCCGGCAGCCTGCTCGGCAACGAGATAGAGCTGGCCGCGCGGCTCGGCCTGTCCCGGCCGACCGTCCGGCAGGCCATCCAGTCGCTGGTCGACAAGGGCCTGTTGGTGCGCCGCCGGGGCGTCGGCACCCAGGTGGTGCACAGCCATGTCGCCCGCCCGCTGGAACTGAGCAGCCTGTACGACGACCTGCTCGCCGCGGGCCGGCACCCGAGCACCCGGGTGCTCGCGAACGCCCGCGGGCCCGCGCCCGCCGCGGTCGCCGCCGCCCTGGGCCTGCCGGAGTCCTGCCAGGTCGCCGTCGTGCACCGGCTGCGCCTCACCCACGGCGAGCCGATGGCGTACCTGTGCAACTACCTCCCCTGCGACCTGCTGGAACCGGCCACCGGCGAGCTGGAGACCAACGGTCTGTACGCGCTGATGCGGCACCACGGCATCACCCTGCACAGCGCGGAGCAGACCGTGGGGGCCCGCGCGGCCACGGCCGAGGAGAGCCGGCTGCTGGCCGAGCCGCCGGGCGCGGCGCTGCTGACGATGCAGCGCACCACGTACGACGACCGGGGCCGCGCGATCGAGTTCGGCTCCCATCTGTACCGGGCCTCGCGCTACACCTTCGAGTTCCGGCTGCTGGTCAGAGCCTGAGGCAGGACCGGTGCGAAGACGCCCGCCGACCGCGTACGGACCCCCTCGCCGACTCCGGGAAGGCACCCTCTACCGCACCCCCGCCAACCCGCCGCACCGGCCCGCCGGGCATCGCGCCGTACCCCTTGACGGATACTTGGGCCGCCGGGATGGTCGCTCGCAACACTCTCATCCCGGCAGTAACAGGAACCGCAGGGAAAGGCAGGGCCTCGTGGCGATGGCAAGGGCGGGAACACGGGTGGTGGGCGTGCTGACGGCGGCGGTGCTCGGCGCGGTCTGCCTGGCCGGGTGCAGCAGCACCGGCGGCAAGCGCGCGGAGGACCGGGCCAAGCAGGCCGCGGCCAACGGCTCCGCCGTCAACACCCCGCACTGGACCTTCGCGATGGTCACCCACTCCGGCGCGGGCGACACCTTCTGGGACATCGTCCAGAGCGGCGCCAAGCAGGCCGCCGACAAGGACAACATCAAGTTCCTCTACTCCAACAGCGACCAGGCCAACGAGCAGTCGCAGCTCGTCCAGGCCGCCATCGACCAGCACGTGGACGGGCTGATCGTCACGCTCGCCAAGCCCGACGCGATGAAGGCCGTCGTGCTCAAGGCGGAGAAGGCCGGTATCCCGGTCATCACGATCAACTCCGGCTCGCAGGAGTCCAAGGAATTCGGCACGCTCGGCCACATCGGCCAGGACGAGACCATCGCGGGCCGCGCGGTCGGCGACGAGCTGAACAAGCGCGGCAGGAAGCACGCCCTGTGCGTGCTCCACGAGCAGGGCAACGTCGGCCACGAGCAGCGCTGCGCGGGCGCCAAGGCCACCTTCTCCGGGACGATGGACAACCTCTACGTCGACGGCACGAACATGCCCGACGTGCAGTCCGCCGTCCAGGCCAAGCTCCAGGCCGACAAGAGCATCGACTCCGTCGTCACCCTCGGCGCGCCCTTCGCGGCCACCGCGGTCAAGGCCAAGGACCAGGCGGGCTCCTCCGCCGAGGTCGACACCTTCGACCTGAACGCGCAGGTCGCCGCCTCCCTCAAGGCGGGCACCATCGGCTTCGCCGTCGACCAGCAGCCGTACCTCCAGGGCTACGAGGCGATCGACCTGCTGTGGCTGTACCGCTACAACGGCGACACCCTCGGCGGCGGCCAGCCCGTCCTGACCGGGCCGCAGATCGTCACCAAGGACGACGCGGAAGCCCTGCTGTCGTACACCAAGCGGGGCACCCGTTGAGCGGGCAGAGCACGCGCACCCCGGACGGCGGCGCCCCCGACCTGCTGGTGAGCCCGGTGGACGACGAGCGGCTGGCGCCGAGATCCGTCGTGCGCGCCCTGCTGGCCAGGCCCGAGCTGGGCTCCGTCGTCGGCGCGGTCGCCGTCTTCGTCTTCTTCTCCGTCGTGGCCGACGCCTTCCTGCGGGCGTCCAGCCTCGGCACGGTGCTGTACGCGTCCTCCACGATCGGCATCATGGCCGTCCCCGTGGCGCTGCTGATGATCGGCGGCGAGTTCGACCTGTCGGCCGGTGTCCTGGTGACCAGCTCCGCGCTGGTCTCCTCGATGTTCAGCTACCAGATGACCGCGAACGTCTGGGTCGGCGTCGGTGTGTCGCTGCTGGTCACCCTCGCCATCGGCTTCTTCAACGGCATCCTGCTCGTGCGCACCAAACTGCCCAGCTTCATCATCACGCTGGGCACCTTCCTGATGCTCACCGGCCTCAATCTGGGCTTCACCAAGCTCATCAGCGGCACCGTCTCCACCAAGACGATCGCCGACATGGAGGGCTTCCCGACCGCCCGCGACCTGTTCGCCTCGCACTGGACGATCGGCTCCGTCGACCTCCAGGTCACCATCTTGTGGTGGCTCGGCCTGGTCGCCGTGGCCACCTGGGTGCTGCTGCGCACCCGCGCGGGGAACTGGATCTTCGCCGCGGGCGGCAACGCGGACGCGGCCCGCGCGGTCGGCGTCCCCGTCGCCCGTACCAAGATCGGCCTGTACATGGCGGTCGCCTTCTGCGCCTGGATCTCGGGACAGCACCTGCTGTTCTCGTTCGACGTGGTGCAGTCGGGCGAGGGCGTCGGCAACGAATTCCTGTACATCATCGCGGCCGTCATCGGCGGCTGCCTGATGACCGGCGGATACGGCAGCGCCATCGGCTCGGCGGTCGGCGCGTTCATCTTCGGCATGACCAACAAGGGCATCGTGTACGCCCAGTGGAATCCGGACTGGTTCAAGTTTTTCCTCGGCGCGATGCTGCTGCTTGCGACGCTGCTGAACGCCTGGGTCCGCAAGCGGGCGGAGGCCGCGGCATGAGCGCAGAACCCGTCCTCGACAAGGTCCCCGCGCCCGGCGGCGCCCCGCTGGTCGAGCTGACCGACGTCTCCAAGTCGTACGGGAACGTCCGCGCGCTGCGGGACGTCTCCCTCGAAGTGCGCGCGGGCGAGATCACCTGCGTCCTCGGCGACAACGGCGCGGGCAAGTCCACCCTCATCAAGATCA
This sequence comes from Streptomyces sp. NPDC088197, assembly GCF_044741185.1. Taxonomy (NCBI): domain Bacteria; kingdom Bacillati; phylum Actinomycetota; class Actinomycetes; order Kitasatosporales; family Streptomycetaceae; genus Streptomyces; species Streptomyces sp. NPDC088197. Next base: position 224,727 of record NZ_JBIUSD010000008.1, on the reverse strand, counting down.
TCGCCGGACTGCACCAGCACGACACGGGCCGCTACGCCATCGAGGGCGAGGACGTACGGCACAGCTCGCCGCGCGAGGCGCTCGACCGCGGCATCGCCACCGTCTACCAGGACCTGGCGGTGGTCCCCCTGATGCCGGTCTGGCGGAATTTCTTCCTCGGCTCCGAGCCCACCCTCGGCCGCGGCCCGCTGCGCAGGCTCGACGTGGCCGCCATGCGCGCCACCACCCACCAGGCGCTGCTGCGGATGGGCATCGACCTGCGCGATGTCGACCAGCCGATCGGCACCCTGTCCGGCGGCGAGCGCCAGTGCGTGGCCATCGCCCGCGCCGTGCACTTCGGCGCGAAGGTGCTGGTCCTGGACGAGCCGACGGCCGCCCTCGGCGTCAAGCAGTCGGGTGTGGTGCTGAAATACGTGGCCGCCGCGCGCGACGCGGGGCTCGGTGTGGTACTCATCACGCACAATCCGCACCACGCGTATCTGGTCGGTGACCGGTTCATTCTGCTCAAGCGAGGCGCGATGTCGGGCAGCCACCTGAAGAAGGACATTACGCTGGACGAGCTGACCCGCGAGATGGCCGGGGGCAGCGAGCTGGACGAGCTGACCCACGAACTGATGCGCCGGACGACCACCACACCACCGGCGACCGACCCGGAGACCTCCGCTTGAGTGCCAATCGTGAACGTGTGTACCGCGGCGGCGCCGCCAGGGCGACGGTGCTCCAGACCGTCGGCCGCCGCGAGAGGCGCTCGCATCTGACCGCGCCCCGCGTCCCCACCGTCGGTATCGACATCGGCGGCACCAAGGTGATGGCCGGGGTGGTCGACGCGGACGGGGTGATCCTGGAGAAGATCCGCACCGAGACGCCCGACAAGTCCAAGAGCCCCAAGGTCGTCGAGGACACCATCGTCGAGCTGGTCCTGGACCTGTCGGAGCGGCACGACGTGCACGCGGTCGGCATCGGGGCGGCGGGCTGGGTCGACGCCGACCGCTCGCGGGTGCTCTTCGCCCCGCACCTGTCCTGGCGCGACGAGCCGTTGCGCGACCGGCTCGCCGAGCGCCTGCTGGTCCCCGTCATGGTCGACAACGACGCGAACACCGCGGCCTGGGCCGAGTGGCGCTTCGGCGCCGGGCGCGGCGAGGCCGACCTGGTGATGATCACCCTCGGCACCGGCATCGGCGGCGCGATCCTGGAGGACGGCCAGGTCAAGAGGGGCCGCTACGGCGTCGCGGGCGAGTTCGGCCATATGCAGGTGGTGCAGGGCGGCCACCGCTGCGCCTGCGGCAACCGCGGCTGCTGGGAGCAGTACAGCTCGGGGAACGCGCTGGTCAGGGAGGCCCGCGAGATGGCCGCCGCGGATTCCCCGGTCGCCTACGGGATCATCGACCGGGTCGGCGGCAGCATCAGCGAGATCACCGGACCGCTGATCACCGAGCTGGCCCGCGAGGGCGACGCGATGTGCGTCGAGCTGTTCCAGGACATCGGCCAGTGGCTGGGCATCGGCATCGCCAACCTCGCCGCCGCCCTCGACCCGTCCTGCTTCGTCATCGGCGGCGGCGTCAGCGCCGCCGACGACCTGCTGATCAACCCGGCCAGGGACGCCTTCCGGCGCAATCTCACCGGCCGCGGCTACCGGCCGGAGGCGCGGATCGCCAAGGCCGAACTGGGCCCCGAGGCCGGTATGGTCGGCGCCGCCGACCTGGCCCGGCTGGTCGCCCGCCGCTTCCGCCGCGCCACCCGCCGCCGCGTCGAGCGGTACGAACGCTACGGCCGCGTCTACGGACGGCAGGGAGCCCAGTCGTGACCACCACACCCTTCGACCAGGACACCCTGGAGCCGGGCCCCGAGTCCGACGGGGGACCGCCCGCGGACGGCGACGCGGGCCGGGCGCGGCTCGCACCGCCGCCCCGGAACCCGCCGCGCTGGGTCCGCTGGACCGTCGTCCCGCTGCTCGTCCTCGTACCGATCGGGTACGTGCTGATCTCCGCCGAGCAGAGCCGGGACAGCGGGGTCACCAAGCAGAAGGAGGCGGCCCTCAGCCATCTGGAGCTGGCCGTTCCGACCATCCTCCAGCGGCAGATATACCAACTGCCCTTCCCCGACGGCACCACGGGCCCCGGCTACCTGGAGACCAACTCCTGGGACACCAGCGCGCTGTACGTCCAGTTCACCACCACCTCCGGCGGCCTGGACACCTTCCTCGCGCAGGTCGGCAGCGCCCGGAACGTGCTGCGCGGGGGCAAGGACGCGATCACCGCCGCGCAGGCCAGGACGGCGGGCTGGGATTTCCTCACCGGCCGCACGTATGTGGGCATCAGCATGCACCAGGCCGGCGACAAACCGGACCGCAACATCGTGGTGGACCTCACCGACCCGGACGTCCCCACGGTGTACGCGGTCTCCACCGTCAACTTCCGGCACGGCTTCAAGGGATGACGGCGGCGGGGCGCCGATGTCAGGGGCGATGACAACGATGGCCCATGACAGTCCTCGCGGGCCCGCGGAAGCGGGCCACTCGGATTTCGGAAGCACACACTCCACTCGGTAGCGTGAGGCGATGAGCGACTCGACCGACGGCGATCTGGACCCGCGGCCCCCCCTTCAGCACCGCTTCGACGGCCCGGCCGACGCCCCCGTCCTGATCCTGGGCCCGGCCCTCGGCGCCACCTGGCACATGTGGGACCGGCAGCTCCCGGCGCTCACCGAGCAGTGGCGGGTGCTGCGCTACGAGCTGCCGGGCCACGGCGGCGCGCCCGCGCACCCCGCGGCATCGGTCGACGACCTGGCCGCCCGGCTGCTCGCCGTGCTGGACGACGAGGGCGTCGACACCTTCGGCTACGCGGGCTGCTCGCTCGGCGCCGCCATCGGCGCCCGGCTCGCGCTGCTGCGCCCCGACCGGGTCGCCGCCCTCGCCCTGGTCTCGGCCGCCGCGCGGTACGCCACCGCCGACGTGTGGCGGCAGCGCGGCGTCGTGGTCCGCGCCAACGGCCTGGACCGCACGGCGCTGGCCAGCCCCGAGCGCTGGTTCACCGGCCCCTTCCTCGCCACCCAGCCCGCGATCACCGACTGGGCCGTGCAGATGGTCAGGACCACCGACGCGGACTGCTACATCGCCGGGTGCGAGGCGCTGGCCGCCTTCGACATCCGGGACGCGCTCGGCAGCATCAAGGTGCCGACGCTGGTGGTGGCGGGCGCCGACGACACCGAGACCCCGCCCGCCGACGCCCGGCTGCTGGTCGCCGGAATACCGGACGCCCGGCTCGCGGTCGTCCCGGCCACCGGCCACCTGGCGCCCGTCGAGGAGCCCGTGGCCGTCGGCGACCTGCTGGCGACGCACTTCGGCAGCGTGTGGACCGAGCCGGTGTCCGTGTCGACCGGCTCCGTCGCCGTACCCCCGGCCCCCGTCGTACCGCCGCAGGCCGTCGCCGCGCGGCCCGCCGCGGTGGCGCCCGACACGTACGAGGAAGGGCTGCGGATACGGCGTGAGGTGATCGGTGACGCGGAGGTCGACCAGGCGCTGGCCCGCGCCGAGGACTTCGGCGCCGACTTCGACAGCTTCCTGACCCGCTACGCCTGGGGCGAGGTCTGGTCGCGGCCCGGTCTCGACCGGCGCACCAGGAGCTGCGTGACGCTGACCGCGCTGACCGCCACCGGCAGGCTGGAGGAGCTGGCCGACCACACCAGGGCGGCGCTGCGCAACGGCCTGACCCCGGCGGAGATCGAGGAGGTCCTGCTGCACACCGCGCTCTACTGCGGCCTGCCCGCCGCCAGGGCCGCGGTGGACACCGCGCGTACGGTGATCCGGCAGGAGACCGGGGCGCACCCGTAGCAAGATGGAGGCGTACCGGAAAACGCCCAGCAACCGAAGATCCAGCATCCGAAACGCCCAGCATCCGAGAACCCCAGCACCCCAGCACCCGAGTACCAGAGAAGCCAGAACGCGCTGCCGAGGACGGACCCTGTGAAGCTCACGAAGAAGCGCCACGCCTGCATCCGGCTGGAGAAGGACGGGCGCACGCTCGTCATCGATCCGGGCACCTTCAGCGAGGAGGACGCGGCGGTCGGCGCCGACGTCATCCTGGTCACGCACGAGCACCTGGACCACTTCAACGCCGACCGGCTGCGCGCCGGGCTCGAAGCCAATCCGGGCGCGGAGCTGTGGACCCTGCGCGCGGTGGCCGACGAGGTCTCCGCGGCCTTCCCCGGCCGCGTGCACACCGTCGGCGACGGCGACACCTTCACCGCCGCGGGCTTCGACGTCCAGGTGCACGGCGAGCTGCACGCCGTGATCCACCCGGACATCCCGCGGATCACCAACGTCGGCTACCTGGTCGACGGTTCGCTCTTCCACCCCGGTGACGCGCTGACCCTGCCCGGCACCGCCGTGGACACCCTGCTGCTGCCCGTGCAGGCTCCCTGGAGCAAGATCTCCGAGGTCATCGACTACGTCCGCGAGGTCAAGCCGCGCCGCGCCATCGACGTGCACGACGCGCTGCTGACCGACCTGGCCCGGCCGATCTACGACACGCAGATCGGCGGCCTCGGCGGCGCCGACCACGTACGGCTGGCGCCCGGCGACAGCACGCAGGCGTAGCAGCGCCGCCACCGGGTCACTGTCGGACCCACCGGTTAGGTTGGGGAGCATGCGCATCGCGACCTGGAACATCAACTCGATCACCGCCCGCCTTCCGCGGCTGCTCGCCTGGCTGGAGAGCAGCGGCACCGACGTCCTGTGCCTCCAGGAGACCAAGTGCACCGCCGAGCAGTTCCCGCGCGACGAGCTGCGCGAGCTGGGGTACGAGTCGGCGGTGCACGCCACCGGCAGGTGGAACGGGGTGGCGCTGGTCTCCCGCGTGGGCCTGGAGGACGTGGTCGAGGGCCTGCCCGGCGGACCCGACTGGGAGGGCGTGCACGAGCCGCGTTCGGTCTCCGCGACCTGCGGCGCGGTCCGTCTCTGGTCGGTCTACGTGCCCAACGGCCGTGAGGTCGACCACCCGCACTACGCGTACAAGCTCCAGTGGTTCGAGGCGCTGCGCGCCGCCGTCGCGCAGGACGCGGCCGGTCCGCGGCCCTTCGCGGTGCTCGGCGACTTCAATGTCGCGCCGGTGGACGAGGACGTGTGGGACCTGTCGGTCTTCGAGGGCCAGACGCATGTCACCGCCCCCGAGCGCGCCGCGCTGGCCGCCCTGCGCGAGACCGGCCTCACCGATGTGATGCCGCGCCCGCTGAAGTACGACCGCCCGTACACGTACTGGGATTACCGGCAGCTCGCCTTCCCCAAGAACCGCGGGATGCGGATCGACCTGGTGTACGGGAACGAGCCGTTCGCCAAGGCCGTCGGCGACGCGTACGTGGACCGCGAGGAGCGCAAGGGCAAGGGCGCCTCCGACCACGCGCCGGTCGTGGTGGACCTGGAGGTCTGACCGGGGGCCGCCGCGGCGCGCGGGGGCGCTCCGGCGGCCGGTCCCGGCACGCGCGCCTGTGGTCGCGGCGGCACGGCAGGTGCGACGCTGACCGCATGGACATCCCCCTGATCGGCAAGTGGCGCAGAAGACACGGCGTCGCCCGCGGTTTCGCCGTGTACACCGACGGCGCCCCCGACGCGACCGGCGTCGCGGAACTGCTCGGCGAGTGCGAACTGCTGCGCGCCCGCGCCGCCGACGACGGGGTGGACCTGGACGACACCCCCGAATCGCTCGCCGCCCTCGACCAGTTGGCGCCGAGCTGGCGGGACGACGAAGAGGTGCTGTCGGACCTCGGCAACGACGCGGGTCTCTACCTCGGCACCGTCATGGTGCTCACGGTCCCCGACGCGGCGTGGGAGATCCTGCCCAACGGCCAGCCCGTGGTGCGGCTCGCGTCCGGCCGCGAGATCGACACCGTGGCGATCGGCCACGCCTGGGCCGAGAGCGGCAGCCCCGAACTGTCCCAGGTGCTCGCGGAGTCGTCGGAAGACTGAGCCCGTACGGCGGTGCGGCTGTCACCCGATCCAGTGGTCATCACCACACAGTGGGGTGCGGTCCAGGGCGTGTCACCACGCGATGGCCGCGCAGGGCACTAGAGGACGTGCATGATGGCGCCGAAGGTCCCCCTTTTCGCACCAGTCCCCACCAGCTCGGTACCGGAGGCACGACGTGGACTCCCTTCAGCAGCTCCCGAACATCGGGTCGGTCCTGGCCGACCGCCTGCGCCGCGCGGGCGTCGACGACGCGGGCGAACTGCGACGGCTGGGCTCCGGCCGCGCCTTCGAGAAGATCCGGCCCGAACTGCCGGAAGACGCCTGCACGCACACGCTGCTCGCGCTGGAGGGCGCGCTGCGCGGCATGCGCTGGACCGCGATCCCGCAGACCGAACGCGACACCCTCGTCCATCGCGTGCTGGGCTGAGCGCGCGGATGACCCGGGAACCCCTGATCGTCCTGCGCGGAGTCAACAAGCACTTCGGCCCGCTGCACGTGCTCAAGGACATCGATCTGACCATCGGCCGCGGCGAGGTCGTCGTGATCATCGGTCCCTCGGGTTCCGGGAAGTCCACGCTGTGCCGGGCCATCAACCGCCTCGAACCCGTGGAGTCGGGCACGATCACCATCGACGGCGTGCCGCTGCCCGCCGAGGGCCGCGAGCTGGCCCGGCTCCGCGCCGATGTCGGCATGGTCTTCCAGTCCTTCAACCTCTTCGCGCACAAGACCGTCCTGCAGAACGTGATGCTCGCGCCGGTCAAGGTGCGCGGCCGGGGCAAGGCCGAGTCGGAGCGGCAGGCCCGCGAACTGCTGGACCGGGTGGGCCTGGTGGGGCACGAGGACAAGTTCCCCGCGCAGATGTCCGGCGGCCAGCAGCAGCGGGTGGCCATCGCCCGCGCACTGGCCATGAACCCCAAGGCGATGCTCTTCGACGAGCCCACCTCGGCCCTCGACCCCGAGATGATCAACGAGGTGCTGGAAGTGATGCGGCAGCTCGCCGAGGAGGGCATGACCATGGTCGTGGTCACCCACGAGATGGGCTTCGCCCGGTCCGCCGCGCATCGGGTGGTCTTCATGGCGGACGGCCGGATCGTCGAGGACCGGGTGCCGGAGGAGTTCTTCACCGCGCCGCGCAGCGAGCGCGCCAAGGACTTCCTCTCCAAGATCCTGCACCACTGATCAGCACCTGGACCGCCATGCGACGCACTCACCGGCCCGCCCGCCCGGCGCGCCCGGCGGCCGTGGCCCGTCTCGCGGCGCTGGCCGCGGTGACCGGGCTGGCCGCGCTGACCGCTGTGACCGGCTGCGGCAAGCAGGGCAGCCCGCCCGCCAAGGGCCCCCGCGCCGACGCCCTGCCCGCCTACCGGGTCAACCGCGACTTCTCGCTGCCCGCCTCCGCCACCTGGTCGGCCGCCCACCGGCGCGGCAGGCTCGTGGTCGGCGTCAAGGACGACCAGCCGTATCTCGGCGAGCGCGACCCGGCCACCGGCACGTACTCCGGTTTCGACATCGAGATCGCCAAGATGATGGCCGCCTCGCTCGGTTTCGCGGCCGACCGCGTGCAGTACAAGCCGATCGCCTCCGCCAACCGGGAGACCGCCCTGAGCAACGGCCAGATCGACTACTACGTGGGCACGTACACCATCAACGCGCTGCGCAAGAAGCAGGTCGGTTTCGCGGGCCCGTACTACATGGCCGGGCAGGGCCTGCTGGTGCGCAAGGACGAGAAGGACATCAACGGGCCGCAGGACCTGAAGGGCAAGAAGGTGTGCTCGGCGGCCGGTTCCACCCCGATCCAGCGGATCGAGCGCGACTACCCCGACGCCACGCCGGTCACGTACGACACGTACTCGGTGTGCGTGGACAATCTGCTGACCTACCAGGTCGACGCGGTCACCACCGACGACTCGATCCTGCTGGGCTACGCGGCCAAGGCGCCGAACGAGATGAAGCTGGTCGGCAAGCCGTTCTCGAAGGAGCCGTACGGCATCGGACTGGCCAAGGGCGACACGGCGCTGCGGGGCGCGCTGGACGACGCGATCGTGGCGCACGAGCGCGACGGCGACTGGAAGAAGGCGTACGCGGCGACGCTGGGTCTGTCCGGGGTCCCGGCGCCCGTACCGCCGCCGGTCGACCGGTACTGAGGGGGAGACACACCGCGTGAACGTCCTGACCGACAACTACTCGCTCTTCGGCAAGGGCCTGTGGGGCACCGTCCAGCTCACCCTGCTGGCCGGGGCGCTCTCGCTGGTCGTCGGGGTGATCGTCGCCGGATTCCGGGTGTCGCCCGTCAAAGCGCTCCGGGCGTTCGGCACCGCCTGGGTGACGGTGCTGCGCAACACCCCGCTGACGCTGCTGTTCTTCGCGGTGCTGCTCGGCCTGCCGCGCTTCGGACTCGTGCTGCCCTTCCGGGTGTTCGCGATCCTGGCGCTGGGCGCGTACACCTCGGCGTTCATCTGCGAGGCGGTCAGGGCCGGGATCAACACCGTGCCGCTCGGCCAGGGCGAGGCGGCCCGCAGCCTGGGCATGACCTTCACGCAGACGCTGAGCCTGGTGGTGCTGCCGCAGGCCGCCCGCGCGGTGATCTCGCCGATCGGCTCCACACTGATCGCTCTGGCCAAGAACTCCGCCATCGCCGGGTCCTTCTCGGTCACCGAACTGCTCGGCACGTACAAGCCGCTCAACGAACTGGGCTACAGCATCGTGTGGACCTTCGTCTGGATCGCCGTCGGGTATCTGATCGTCACGTTGACCATCAGCGCTGTCTTCACCGTGCTGGAGCGGAAGCTGGGGGTCGCGCGATGAGCGGAAGCAGCGCGCTGTACGACATTCCGGGGCCCAAGGCGCTGGCCAGGCACCGGCTGTACGCGTGGCTCACCACGGCGGTGCTCGCCGCGCTGGTCGGCTTCGTCGTCTACAAGCTCGTGGACACCGGGCAGTTCTCCGCCGTGAAGTGGCGGCCCTTCGCCTACGCGGGCATCCAGCGGCTGTTGCTCAAGGGCCTGGCCAACACGCTGAAGGCGTTCGCCTGGGCGGCGGTCCTCTCGCTGGTCTTCGGCGCGGTCTTCGCCGCCGGACGGCTCTCGGACCACCGGCCGGTGCGCTGGTTCAGCACGCTGGTGGTGGAGTTCTTCCGCGCGATGCCGCTGCTGGTGATGATCTTCTTCATCTTCATCGCCCTCAAGCTGGAGCCGATGACGGCCCTGGTCATCGGCCTGACGCTGTACAACGGCTCGGTGCTCGCCGAGGTGTTCAGGGCCGGTGTCAACTCCGTGCCGCGCGGCCAGGGCGAGGCCGCCTTCGCGCTCGGCATGCGCAAGACGCAGGTGATGGCGCAGGTGCTGGTGCCGCAGGCGGGCCGCGCGATGCTGCCCGCGATCGTCAGCCAGCTCGTGGTGGCCCTCAAGGACACCTCGCTCGGCTACCTCATCACCTACGAGGAGTTCCTGTACGCGGGCAAGCTGATCGCCACCAACCTCGACTACGACCTGCCCTTCATCCCGGTCGTGATGGTGATCGCGCCGATCTACATCGGGATGTGCATGCTGCTGTCGTGGTTCGCCAACTGGCTGGCGCGCCGTGAACGGCACAGCCCCAAGGTCAAGGACGTGCCGGTCACGGTCGCCACACCGCCGGAGATCTGAGCCCGACGTCCCGCTCAGCGGTTCACCTGTCGTCGAACGGGACCGACAGTGTCGAGGGGTCGCCGGCCGGGGAGGAGAAGCCCACCGTCGCGAACGCCGGATTCTCCCCGATGTAGAGCGGGTCGACGGTGTCGACGACCAGCGCGAGCCGGTGCCCGGCCGGTACGTCGTACGCCGTCGCCTGGAGCGCGATGTCGGTGCCGAACGCCTTCCCCGGCGCCTTCCCGATCCAGGTGTACGGCGCGTGCGCGACGAGCTTGCCGGTGCCGAGCGCGTCCACGTCGTAGAGGTACGCGATCACCGTGCCGTTGGCCGCGGACGGGGTGAGCGTGGTGTGCAGCACGCTCGTGCCGCGCACGTGCTGGGCGGTGGCGTACGGCTGCGACTGCCACACCCCGGCGAAGGCGCGCGGCAGCAGCGGGATCGACGCGGTGGGCGGGGCCTTGGCGAACTGGTCGAGCAGGCTGGACAGGAAGATGACGCCGCCGTCGGCGCCGGAGTCCACGCCGGTGCCGATCGTGGTGTGCCAGCCGGTGCCCGCGTCGCCGCCGAGCGCCCCGGTGCGCGCGCCCTTGGCGCCCAGCGCCAGCTTCTCGGTCCGCGACGGCACCGAGGACCAGTCGGCGTACCCCTCGTAGGCCCCGGTGGAGCGGGAGGTGAGCTGGACCGGCGGCTGGCGGTCGATCCCGTTGTCGGTGCCCTTCAGATAGTGGTCGAGCCAGGCGCGGGCGTCGGTCCAGGTGTCGTTGGGCAGCCCGAGCAGTCCGGTCGCCTCCGCCGTGGCGTGGTCGCCGGGCCGGAACTCCAGCCGCTTGGGGCCGGTCAGCCTCTCGTAGAAGTCCGCGTACTGGTTGGGCGGGAAGAGGCTGTCGCCCCAGGCGTTGGCGAGCATGACGGCGGTGTGGTTGGCGTTGAGCCGGTCCACGTAGGTCAGCGGGGAGCGGAGCTTCGCCCAGGCGATCATGGTGTCCTCCGACGCCAGGTTCGCGCTGAGGAAATTGGCGAGGATCGACTGGAGTTCGGCGCTGGGGCGGCCGGTCAGATACGCGGAGCCGCCGAGCAGGGCCGCCGCCTGGAGGTGCGGGGTGCGGCCCTGGTAGATCGACTCGACGAGGTCGGCCCAGCCGCTGAGCGCGGCCACCGCCTTGATCCGCGGGTCGTGCGCGGCCCCCAGCAGCCCGATCCCGGCGCCGTACGAGACACCGGCCATGCCGATCCGCGCCGGGTCCGCCGGGGTGTTGGCGAGGGTCCAGTCGATGACCTTCGAGACGTCGGCGACGTCCGGCGGGCCCGCGGTCTCGATCTCGCCGCCGGAGAGCCAGAAGCCGCGGCTGGTGTAACTGACCACGACATAGCCGGAGTCGGCGAGCAGTTTCTCCTGGGCGAGGTACTCCAGGTCGTTGATCGCCCAACTGCTCGGCAGGACGACGACGGGGTAGCGCTGCGAGCCGTCGTAGCCGCCGGGGGTGTAGACGTTCGCCTTGAGGGTGATGCCGCCGGAGCCGGGGATGTCGACGAAGCGCAGGGCCGACGCGGCGGCCGGGGCCGCGGCGGCGGACACCTTCGGCACGGGGGCGGGGGCGGGGGCCGCGGTCGCGGCGGGGGCGAGGCCGAGGGCCGTGGAGGCGAGCAGCGCCGCGCCGACGACACCCGCTGTGGTTGCTCTCATGGACTGCTCCTGACACGCCGGATGCGAAGTGACTGGAGAGTAACCACGCGGACTTACCGAAGGTAACTCGCGTGCATGTTACGCACGGGTAACGATTGATGGGGAAGGTGCGACACCAGGGGCGCGACAGACCGCGCCGCCGCCCCGTTTGTCCGGCCCCGGGCCGGGCAGCCGCACCGCGGGGGGACAGCGGCCGAACGCGGGGGAAAGCAGGAAGAGCGGCACGCACGGGAGCGGGTGGCGGCACGAGGCGGCCACCACGCCACGAAGGGAGAGACGCCGCCATGAACGACGTCACCACGCACGACACCGAACCGGTCGACACGGCCGAGCTCACCGAACTCGCCCAGCAGTTGCGGGTGGACGCGGTACGCGCCGCCGACGCCGCCGGGTCCGGCCACCCCACGTCGTCGATGTCCGCGGCCGATCTGGCCGCCGTCCTCTTCGCCCGCCATCTGCGCTACGACTTCGACCGCCCCGACCACCCCGGCAATGACCACCTGATCCTGTCCAAGGGCCACGCCTCACCGCTGCTCTACGCCGCCTACAAGGCCGCGGGCGCGATCACCGACGAGGAACTGCTGACCTTCAGGAAGCTCGGCAGCCGCATGGAGGGCCACCCCACGCCCCGGCTGCCCTGGGTCGACGTCGCCACCGGATCGCTCGGCCAGGGGCTGCCGATCGGCGTCGGCGTCGCGATGTCCGCCAAGCGCCTGGAGCACCTGCCGTACCGCACCTGGGTGCTGTGCGGGGACAGCGAGCTGGCCGAGGGCTCGGTGTGGGAGGCGTTCGAGCACGCCGGCATGGAAGGGCTCGACAATCTCACCGCGATCCTCGACGTCAACCGGCTCGGCCAGCGCGGCCCCACCCGGCACGGCTGGGACCTGGGCGCCTACACCCGCCGTATCCGCGCCTTCGGCTGGAACACCGTCGAGATCGACGGCCACGACATCGCCGCCGTGGACGAGGCGATGACCACCGCGCGCACCAACCGCGGCGCGCCCACCGCGATCATCGCCAGGACCCGCAAGGGCCGCGGCGTCGCGGCCGTCGAGGACCGCGAGGGCATGCACGGCAAGCCGCTGCCGGACGCCGAGGCCGCGATCCGCGAGCTCGGCGGCGTACGCGACCTGCGGGTCCACGTACGCCGTCCGCCGGACGCCGAGCGGCGCGAGCGCGGCGGGAACCCGTCCGCGGCGCTGCCGGAGTACCGGATCGGCGAGGACGTGGCCACCCGTACCGCCTTCGGCGAGGCGCTGGCCGCGCTCGGCACCCGGCGCGAGGACGTCGTGGTCCTGGACGGCGAGGTCGGCGACTCCACCAAGGCCGAGCTGTTCTCCAAGGAGCACCCCGAGCGGTACGTGGAGTGCTACATCGCCGAGCAGCAGCTCATCGGCGCCGCGGTCGGCTTCGGCGTACGCGGCTGGACACCGTACGCGGCCACCTTCGCCGCGTTCCTGACCCGCGCGCACGACTTCCTGCGGATGGCCGCGGTCAGCCGCTCGGACCTCAACGTCGTCGGCACGCACGCGGGCGTCGCGATCGGCGAGGACGGCCCGTCGCAGATGGCGCTGGAGGACCTGGCGATGATGCGCGCGGTGCACGGCAGCACCGTGCTGTATCCGTGCGACGCCAATCAGACGGCCAAGCTCGTCGCCGCGCTGGCCGACCGCACCGGCGTCGGCTATCTGCGGGCCACCCGCGGGGCCACCCCGGTGATCTACGGGCCCGAGGAGGACTTCCCGATCGGCGGCAGCAAGCTGCTGCGCGAGCACCCCGAGGACCAGGTCACCCTCATCGGCGCGGGCGTCACCCTGCACCAGGCGCTGGCCGCCGCCGACCGGCTCGTCGCCGACGGCATCCGCGCCCGCGTGCTCGACCTCTACTCGGTCAAGCCCGTCGACACCCAGGCGCTGCGCGCCGCCGCGCGGGCCACCGGCCGCTTCGTCACCGTCGAGGACCACCACCCCGAGGGCGGCCTGGCCGACGCGGTCCTGGAGTCCTTCGGCAACGGTCACCCGATGCCGCTGCTCACCCGCCTGGCCGTCCACACCATGCCCGGCTCCGCCACCCCCGAGGAACAGCTCCACGCGGCGGGCATCGACGCCGACGCCATCGCCGCCGCGGCCCGGACGCTGATCGGGCACACACACGAATGAGTGGAGAGCACACCCTGACCAGCACCGACCAGGACCTGACCGGCGACGCCCCGGAACCCTCCGGGCACACCGGAACGGGCGACACGGAGACCGGTGACACGGACACCGGCCGTGCGGCGTCCGGACCGCCGAAACCCGGCGCGGACGACACCGGCGGCGAGCGCGACGAGGGCACCAAGGGAGCGGTGCTCGTCGCGCTCGGCGCCAACCTGGTGATCGCCGCCGCGAAGACCGCCGCGGGCCTCTTCTCCGGATCGCCCGCGCTGCTCTCGGAGGCCGCGCACTCGGTGGCGGACAGCCTCAACGAGGTGTTCCTGCTGCTGTCGCTGCGCCGCAGCCGCCGCGCGCCCGACAGCGACCACCCCTTCGGCTACGGCAAGGAGCGCTACTTCTGGTCGCTGCTCGCCGCCGTCGGCATCTTCGTGCTCGGCGGCTGCTTCTCCTTCTACCAGGGCATTCACGCGCTCGGCGGCACGGAGGACGAGTCCCGCAGCGGATATGTGGCGGGTCTGGCCGTCCTGCTGATCGCGCTGCTCGCCGAGGGCGCTTCGCTGCTCAAGGCGGTGGTCCAGGCGCGCCGGTCCGACGAGGGCGCCGACGACCCGGCGCTGCGGACGGTCCTCGCCGAGGACAGCACCGCCGTGATCGGTGTGCTGTTCGCCGCCGCCGGCATGGTCATCCACATGACGACCGGCAACGCGCTGGGCGAGGCCATCGCCTCGATGGCGATCGGCGCCCTGCTGATGGTCGTCGCGTTCACCCTCGGCCGCACCGCCCACCACCAGCTCATCGGCGTCTCGGTCGACGCCGAACTGCGCGACGGCATCCGCGAACTGCTCCTGGGGCAGGGGGAGATCGACACCGTCGAGGAACTGCTCACCATGCGGCTCGGCCTGGACTCCACGCTGGTGGCCGCCAGGATCGACCTGGTGGGCGGCCTGGACAGCGAGCGGGTCGAGGAGGTCAGCCTGCGCATCCGGCGCGACATCCACGCCAAGTGGCCCACCGCCGACCGGGTGTTCCTCGACATCACCGACGCCGGAACGGAACGTGAAGCCCGAACGACGCGGGAGCGACGGGCCATTGACAGCGATGCGAGCACACCCGAGCCTGAGCATCGTCAATGACGACACCAGGGGAGGGCTCGATGGCCGCAGGTCTGGGCAACGGAAACGGCACCGCGGGCGACAAGGACACCGAAACCGGGAGCGTACGGGGCAGGACGTCCGGCAGGCGCACCGCCGTCACCGTGGCCGCGGCCCTCGGCGGGGCGCTCGCGCTCACCGCCGCCACCGTCTCGCCCGCGGCGGCCCACTCAGGAGGCCGCCCGCCCTGGCACGGGCACCCGGCACCGGCCGTCCACTACGTCGCGCTCGGGGACTCGTACACCTCAGGCCCGGCCATCCCCACCCAGGTCGACGCCAACTGCGCGCGCTCCGACCGCAATTACCCGTCGCTGGTGAACGACGCGAACGCCTCCGCGTCGTTCACCGACGTGAGTTGCGGCGGCGCCACCACCGCCGAGATGTGGAAGCCGCAGGGCACCAACGGCCCGCAGCTCGACGCCGTCCACCGGGACACGACGCTGGTCACCGTGCAGATCGGCGGCAACGACGTCGGCTTCGGCCCGATCATCGCCACCTGCGCGGGGCTGAGCGTCACCGACGTCACGGGCAGCCCGTGCAAGGACCACTACCGGGCCACGGGCGTCGACCAGCTCACCGTGACCATCCTCAAGACGGCCCCCAAGATCGCCCAGGTGCTGCGCGCGGTCCACAGCAGGGCGCCGCACGCGGAGGTCGTCCTGGTCGGCTACCCCGACCTGCTGCCCGACGACGGCGTGGGCTGCTTCCCGTCCGTGCCCTTCGCGGCCGGGGACTTCCCGTATCTGAGGGACGTGGAGAAGAAGCTCAACGCGATGCTGCGGGTCGAGGCGCTGCTCGGCGGGGCGCGCTACGTCGACACGTACAAGCCGACCGTCGGGCACGACATGTGCAAGGCGCCCGCCGACCGCTGGATCGAGCCGCTGGCCCCGGCGTCACCCGCCGCGCCCGCGCACCCGAACGCCAAGGGCGAGCAGTCGATGGCCCGGGCGGTGCTGAGGACGGTCGGGACGGGACACCGCGCCGGTCACGGTCGGTAAGGCTCAGGGGTACCCCTGAGTCGCGGGCGCGCCGGGCGTCATGGATCATGACCTCATGCCGGTCCTGATAGCCGCGTGCGCGTTCGCGATGACCTTGGTGGGCGGGTTCGTCGCCCAGCGCATCGGCGACCGCAGGCACCTCGTCCTCGGCCTCGCTGCCGGTCTGATGCTGGGCGTCGTCGGCTTCGACCTGCTGCCCGAGGCGCTGGACATGCAGCCGCGGGACGTCTTCGGCGTCCCCGCCGCGCTGCTGATGTTCGTCGCCGGCTTCCTGGCCCTGCACATCGTCGAGCGCTCGGTGGCGATCCACCGGGCGCACGAGGGCGAGTACGCGCCGCACGCGCACGGCCACGGGCACGCCCACGCCCCGGTCAAGGGCATCGGCCTCACCGCGGGCGCCGCGCTCGTCGGGCACAGCGTCATGGACGGCTTCGCGATCGGCGCGGCCTTCCAGGCGGGCAGCACCGTCGGCATCGTGGTGGCCATCGCGGTCGTCTCGCACGACTTCGCGGACGGCTTCAACACGTACACGATCACCCGGATGTACGGGAACGACCACAGCAGGGCGCGGCTGCTGCTCGGCGCCGACGCGCTGGCGCCGGTGGCGGGCGCCGCGGTCACCCTCGCCTTCACCATCCCGGCCGGTGTCCTCGGCCTCTACCTCGGCTTCTTCGCCGGTTTCCTGCTCTACCTGGCGACCTCGGACATCCTCCCCGAGGCGCACAGCCCGCACCCGTCGACCTCGACGCTGCTGTGCACGGTCGGCGGAGCGTCCCTCATGTGGCTGGTGATCGGTCTGGCGGGATGACCTTGCCGCCCTTGGGCGCCTTCGGCGCCGTCGTCGCGGCCTTGGTGACGTCCGCGACCAGCTCCACCACGTCGGAGCCGTACGCCTGCGAATTGACCACCTTCAGCAGCAGGCAGAAGGTCGCGTCGGCGCCGTGCTTGCGGGCCAGCCGCACCTGGTGCCTGGCCAGATAGCGGACGGCGGCCTGGTTGGCGATGCCGCGCTGGCCGGAGGAGAGGAAGACCGGGCGGTCGTTGCCCGAGTCGCGGGCGGCGGCCAGCCGGGCCAGCAGCACGTACTCGACGGCGCCCTTCTCCATCAGGTACGTCTCGCCGCCGACGCTGATCGCGCCCTGCTCGGGCCCCGGCGCCGGGTCGGTGTCGATCTCGACGCCCGGCAGCATCGAGCGCAGATGCGCGGCCAGCCGGAGGTTGGCGGCCGGGCCGCCTATGCAGAATTCGGTGCGCGCGCCGAAGCCCTGCCAGGCCGTGTCGTGCGCCAGCACCTCGGCGTGCGCCCCGCACTCCTTGATCACCGCGGCCAGCTCCAGCAGCGCGAAGGCGTCGTGCCTGGCCAGGCTCCAGCCCCGCGAGCCGGGGTCGCGCGGCACCACCAGCAGGCACTCGGAGTCCTTCGGCAGGCCGAAGAAGCGCTGCTTGCGCTGGAGCCTGCGGCTGAGCAAGTAGGTGCGCGCGAACCAGCCCAGGGCGGCGCCGATGGCGAGGGCCACCAGGCCCAGGACGAGATTGCGGAGGTCGTCGCTCATGGCGCGGCATCGTAGCGGTGTTCGACCCACCGCGGGGATACGCGGTCCTGACGGGACAGGAGAGGTGAAGTTACGCTTCCGGGACGCCCGTTGAGTGGAGGACTCCGCAATGCGACGCACAAGTGACAGCAGTGGTGGCGACACCGGTCTCCGTAGCGGCCCGGGCGGCAGCCCCGGCGGCGCCCGGGACAGGGCCGCGGGCACGCGTTCTGACAGCGGACCGGACGGCGGTCCGGGCGGCGGTCTGGGCGGCGGTCCGGAAGGCGGTCCGGGCGCGTCCCGTACGGCCGTCCGCGGGTCCCGCGTCCGCAGGACCGCCGTCCGCGCGGTCGCCGCGCTCGCCGTCACCGCGGCGGTGGCGGCGGTCACCGCCGCGGCGCCCGCCCGGCACGGCGGCCCCGCGCATCCGCCCGGCTCCACGGCCAAGACCCCGCTGGCCGTCGGCTACGGGGGAGCGGTCGCCAGCGTGGACGCCGACGCGTCGGCCGCCGGCATCGAGGTGCTGCGGCGCGGCGGCAACGCCGTGGACGCGGCCGTCGCCACCGCCGCCGCCCTCGGCGTGACCGAGCCGTACTCCTCGGGCATCGGCGGAGGCGGCTACTTCGTGTACTACGACGCGCGGCAGCACAAGGTCTCCACCATCGACGGCCGCGAGACCGCCCCGCGCAGCGCCACCGACCAGCTCTTCGTCGAGAACGGCCAGCCGCTCGCCTTCGCCGACGCGGTCACCAGCGGGCGCAGTGTCGGCGTGCCCGGCACCGCCGCCACCTGGCAGACCGCCCTGGACTCCTGGGGGAGCCGCTCGCTCGGCGACGTCCTCAAGCCCGCGGAGCGGATCGCCCGCGACGGCTTCACCGTGGACGCGACCTTCAACTCCCAGACCGCGGCGAACCAGGACCGCTTCAAGGACTTCCCCGCCACCGCCGCGCTCTTCCTGCCCGGCGGACAGCCCCCGGCGGTCGGCTCCACCCTGCGCAACCCCCAACTGGCGGCCACGTACAAGGAGTTGGGCCGCAAGGGGATCAACGCGATCTACCGCGGCGACATCGGCGCGGACATCGTCAGGACCGTACGCAAACCCCCGGTCGACCCGGCGTCCACCCGCGTGGTGCGCACCGGTGACCTGACCGCCGCGGATCTGGCCGCCTACCACGCCAAGACCCAGGCGCCGACGCACACGACCTACCGCGGCCTCGACGTGTACGGGCCCGCGCCCTCGTCGTCCGGCGGGACCACGGTGGCCGAGGCGCTGAACATCCTGGAGCACACCGACCTGGCGCACGCCGACCAGGCGCAGTATCTGCACCACTACATCGAGGCCAGCCGGATCGCCTTCGCCGACCGGGGCCGCTGGGTCGGCGACCCGGCGTTCGAGCAGGTGCCGACCGCGGGGCTGCTCTCCAAGGGCTTCGCCGCCTCGCGGGCCTGCCTGATCAAGGACGACGCGGCGCTCACCAGCCCGCTCCCGCCCGGCGACCCGGCGCACCCCACCCCGTGCGCCGCCACCGGCAAGGCCGCGCCGACCACCTACGAGGGCGAGAACACCACGCACCTGACGGTGGCCGACAAGTGGGGCAACGTCGTCGCGTACACCCTCACCATCGAGCAGACCGGCGGCAGCGCGATCACGGTCCCCGGCCGCGGCTTCCTGCTCAACAACGAGCTGACGGACTTCTCCTTCGTGCCCGCCAGCCCGGCCGTGCACGACCCGAACCTGCCGGGGCCCGGCAAGCGGCCCCGCTCGTCGATCTCGCCGACGATCGTGCTGAAGAACGGCCGGGTGGACTTCGCGGTCGGCTCGCCCGGCGGCGCGACCATCATCACCACCGTGCTCCAGGTGCTCACCGAACACGTCGACCGGGGCCTGCCGTTGGTGGACGCCATCGCCGCGCCGCGCGCCAGCCAGCGCAACGCGGCGGCGACCGAACTCGAACCGGCCCTGTGGAACAGCCCGCTCAAGGCCCAACTCGAAGCCCTCGGGCAGCACTTCACGCAGAATCCGGAGATCGGCGCCGCCACCGGTGTGCAACGGCTCTCCGACGGCCGGTGGTTGGCCGCGGCGGAGCCGGTACGGCGCGGCGGCGGCTCGGCGCTGGTGGTGGTTCCCACGCGCTGACCTGCCTCGACGCGGCTACTCCGCTCAGGCGGCCGGGGCGGCGGGCAGCAGGGCGATGATCTCGTCCGTGCCCGCCGTCTCGGCCAGCCGCGGGAAGATCTTGGCGAACGCGTGGGCGTGCGACTCGGCGTCGGTGTCGGTCACCGCGTCGGCGGCGACCGTCACGTGGTAGCCGTGTTCGTGGGCCGCGCGGGCGGTGGACTCGACGCCGATGCTGGTCGATATGCCGGCCAGCACGATCTGCGTGACCCCGCGGCGGCGCAGCTCCAGGTCGAGCGCGGTGCCGTGGAAGGCGCCCCACTGGAGCTTGGTGATTTTGATGTCGCCGTCCTGGACATCCAGTTCGTCCACCAGCTCCGTCCAGTCGGCGGGCAGCGAACCGCTCATGGCCGGGCCCTCGTTGCGTCCTGGCGGGCCCCCGGCCACGTTCACCAGCACGACCGGCAGCCCGCGCTCGCGGAAGGCGGTGGCCAGCTTCGCGGCGCGCGCGACGACCTCGCGGGCCGGGTGCGCGGTGGGCAGCGCGACGATGCCGCGCTGGAGGTCGATGACGACAAGGGCGGTGCGGGGGTCGATCGTCGTGGCGGTCATGCGGGTAACTCCCTGTGCGGTGAACGGTGTTGCCGTGCTGTTCGGGTCGCGGGGTCCTGGCTGTGCGGTCACGCCTTGACCAGGCGCTGGAGGATGCCGAGCGCCTCGGTCAGCCGCCGCTGGTCCTCGGCGGACAGCTCGGTGCCGATCACCTCGGCGAGCCAGCCGCGCCGGGCCCGGCGGCCGGTGCCGCGCAGCCGGACCCCTGCCTCGGTGAGGGAGAAGACGACCTGACGGCCGTCGGTGGGGTGCGGCGAGCGGGCGACGAGGCCGCGTTCCTCCAGGGCCACGAGCGTCATCCGCATGGACTGCGGCCGGACGATCTCGGCGCGGGCCAGGGCGGCGGTGGTCGCCGGACCCTCGCTGCCGATCCGCCCCAGCACCGAGACCTGCGAGGGCGTGAGCGCGCCCTGCGCCGAGGCCGACGCGGTGCGCAACCGGCGCTGGAGCTGCGCGATCACCGTGGTCAGCTCGTCGGCGACCCGCGCCTGGTCCTGAGTGGGCATGGTTGCACCGTACGACCTCGACAGAAAAACTTGCAAGTTTGACTGTCGAAATCGTCCGCCGTTGAAAACTCCCCGTAGCAGCGCCGTAACACTGTGGGTGTCGAATGCCCACCGGGCGCGGGGAGCGGGGGCGGCGGATGCGAGGGTGTGATGACAACGGAACTGGCCGGTGCGGCAACGGAGTTCACGTTCTACTTCCGGTCGATGGTGGCGGCGCTCGGGGACCGTCCCGGCTGGTACGGGGTGTTCGCGGGGCGTGAGCCGGAGGCCGCGCACGCCTACGAGGGCGGCGCGGACATACCGCCCTGGGACGTCGTCGGGGCCGTCCTGCACGATCTGGCCGCCGCCGTCCGGGCGCCGCTCGACGAGGCGGAGGTGTCCCGTGCCCGGGTCCTGCACCGCGCCGCCGTCGAGGAGTGGGACGCCGCGCCCGGCGCGGAGAGCGCGCTCCGCCTCCGGCTCGAAGTGACCTCGCGGGCCCGTGACATGGCGCTGCTGCGCGAGCGCGAGGCGGCCCGCGCCCTCGACCAGGCCCCCGCCGACCCGGCGGGAGCCGCCACCGCCCGGCTCGCCAACATCCTCGCCTGGGCCCGCGACGACCGTGAGCGGGCCGCCGCCCGCTGCGACGAACTCCGCGCCCGGCTGGCCGCCTTCGCCGCGCCCCCGGCCGCCGACTGGTTCCGCCAGACGCCCGAGCGCCATCCCGCCGCCCAGCCCTCCCCGCCCGCCGAGCGCGACCCCGCCGCGCCCGCCGCCCAGCCCTCCTCGCCCCCCGAGCGCGACCCCGCCGCGCCCGCCGCCCGTACCGCCTCCTGGGCCCGCGACCCCCGCCCCGAGGAAGCCGCGCGACCGCGGCCCGCCAAGGCGACCGGCGCGCGCACCAAGGGCGCCTCCCGCCCGCGCGGCGCACGCTTCGCCGGGGCCTTCGAGGAGGCGGCGGGCGCCGAGGAAACGCCCCTGGAGCGGTCGGTGCCGCGCGGCGCGCGATTCGCGGGCGCCCCCGCCGCCCCGGCCCCGCAGGCGGAGACCGCCCAGGGACCCGTACGCGCCACCCCGCGCGGCGCGCGCTTCGCCGGCGCCCCGGAGAGCGCGGAACCGCGCCAGGCGCGGCCCACCCTCGACCCGCGCTGGCTGGCCGAGGCGCGGCAGGAGGCCGCGCGCCTCGGCGAGCTGCGCCGTACCGGGCAGAGCGGCGCCGCCTACGTCGTCATCTGCGAGGCGGCGGAAGGCCCGGCGCCCCGACTGCCCTACCTGCTCAGGGAGTTGGAGCGCACCGAACTGGCCGCCGATGTGGCCACCCTGCTCTGGGAGGTCGCCGCGCTGCCCGGCGCCCCGCTGGCCGCCGCCGCCTCTGAACTGGCCGCCGCGGGCCGTACCGGCGACTGCCGCACGCTCCTGCACCAGGCCGCGTCGCGCCCGCCTGCCGACCTGGCCACGATCGCGGGCGACCTGGCCGACGCGGGGCACCACGAGGAGGCGGGCGAACTCCTGCGGACGCTCGCCCGGGCGCGTCCGCCCGAGGACGCCGCCGCCGTGGTCAGAGCCCGCCCCGGCCTGGCCGTTCCCGTCCTGGACGCCGCGGAAGCCGTCTCCAAATCCCGCCGCCGCGACATCGTGGCCGCCCTGCGCCGGGCGGGCCTGCCCGGCGGCTGACGCGGGCGCGCGCCGCCGAACGGGTTCCCCGAGGGGGAAACGTGATCGTCTTCGCCCGGTAACGGTAGCGGTCTTGCCACAGTGGGTAGGGCGCTTCTACGTTCTTCCCCACGGCTGGGATCTACGGGCGTAGAACGGGACTACCGGCGTGAAGCTGCCACGTCTGAGGAGCTGCTCATGAGCAATGTCGTGCGTGCCGCGCTCGTCCAGGCCACCTGGACCGGCGATACGGAATCGATGATCGCGAAGCACGAGGAACACGCCCGGGCCGCCGCCGCGCAGGGCGCGAAGGTGATCGGCTTCCAGGAGGTGTTCAACGCCCCCTACTTCTGCCAGGTCCAGGAGGCCGAGCACTACCGGTGGGCGGAGCCCGTCCCCGACGGGCCGACCGTCCAGCGGATGCGGGCGCTGGCCCGCGAGACCGGCATGGTCATCGTCGTGCCGGTCTTCGAGATCGAGCAGCCCGGCGTCTACTACAACACCGCGGCCGTGATCGACGCGGACGGCACCGTCCTCGGCAAGTACCGCAAGCACCACATCCCGCAGGTCAACGGCTTCTGGGAGAAGTACTACTTCAAGCCGGGCAACCTCGGCTGGCCGGTCTTCGAGACCGCCGTCGGCCGGATCGGCGTCTACATCTGCTACGACCGCCACTTCCCCGAGGGCTGGCGCGCCCTGGGCCTCGCGGGCGCCCAGATCGTCTACAACCCGTCGGCCACCAGCCGCGGCCTGTCGGCGTACCTGTGGAAGCTGGAGCAGCCCGCGGCGGCCGTCGCCAACGAGTACTTCATCGCCGCGATCAACCGGGTCGGCCGCGAGGAGTACGGCGACAACGACTTCTACGGCACCAGCTACTTCGTCGACCCGCGCGGCCAGTTCGTGGAGGGCACCGCCTCCGACACCAAGGAGGAACTGCTGGTCCGCGACCTGGACCTGGACCTTATCGACGAGGTCCGGCAGACCTGGGCCTTCTACCGCGACCGCAGGCCCGACGCCTACGGCGACCTGACGGAGGGCTGAGCGATGGCCACCGCGACCGAGAGCGCGCACGCCGCGCTGCACGCCCGCCACCGCGCCGTCCTGCCCGACTGGCTGGCCACGTACTACGCCCGGCCGATCGAGCTGACGCACGGCGAGGGCCGCCACGTCTGGGACGCCGAGGGCAACCGCTACCTGGACTTCTTCGGCGGCATCCTCACCACGATGACCGCGCACGCGCTGCCCGAGGTCACCGCCGCCGTCGCCGAGCAGGCCGGGAAGATCCTGCACTCCTCGACGCTCTACCTCAGCCGCCAGGCCGTGGAGCTGGCCGAGCGGATCGCCCGGCTGTCCGGCATCCCCGACGCCCGGGTCTTCTTCACCACCTCCGGCACCGAGGCCAACGACACGGCCCTGCTGCTGGCCACCGCCTACCGCCGCTCCAACCAGGTGCTGGCGCTGCGCAACAGCTACCACGGCCGCTCCTTCACCTCGATCGGCATCACCGGCAACAGCGCCTGGTCGCCGACCAGCCTGTCCCCGCTCCAGACGCTGTACGTGCACGGCGGGGTGCGCAGCCGCGGGCCGTACGCGCATCTGACGGACGCCGAGTTCACCGCCGCGTGCGTCGCGGACCTGGAGGACATCCTCGGCCAGGCCAACGGCACGGTCGCCGCGCTCATCGCCGAACCCGTGCAGGGCGTCGGCGGCTTCACCTCGGGCCCCGACGGGCTGCTCGCCGCCTTCAAGCGGGTCCTGGACCGGCACGGCATCCTGTGGATCACCGACGAGGTGCAGACCGGCTGGGGCCGTACCGGCGACAACTTCTGGGGCTGGCAGGCGCACAGCGGCTCCGGCGCGCCCGACATCCTCACCTTCGCCAAGGGCATCGGCAACGGCATGTCCATGGGCGGCGTGGTGGCCCGCGCCGACGTGATGAACTGCCTGAACGCCAACTCCATCTCCACCTTCGGCGGCAGCCCGATCACCACCGCGGGAGCGCTGGCGAATCTCACCTACCTCCTCGACCACGACCTCCAGGGCAACGCCCGCCGGGTCGGCGGCCTGCTCAAGGCCCGCCTCACCGCCGTCTCCGCTGGCCTGGGCATCGTCCGCGAGGTGCGCGGACGCGGCCTGATGCTCGGCGTCGAACTGGTCGAGCCGGGCACCGACACCCCGTCCCCCGCGGCGGCCTCCGCCGTACTCGAAGCGGCCCGCGCGCACGGCCTGCTGATCGGCAAGGGCGGCCTCGCGGGGAACGTCCTGCGGATCGCCCCGCCGCTCTCGCTCACCGTCGCCGAGGCCGAGGAAGGCGCCGACCTGCTGGAGGCGGCCCTGAAACAGGCGCAGAGCGAACTCGCGGACCAGGCACCGGTCGAATCCGAAGGAGGGACCGCGCAGTGACCGCGACCCGTACCGTGATCCGCGGCGGCCTCGTCATCACCGCCGCCGACGAGATGCACGCCGACGTCCTGATCGAGGGCGGCAGGATCGCCGCCCTCGCCGCCCACGACAGCGACACCGCGGCGGGCTGGACCGCCGACACCGTCATCGACGCCACCGGGAAATACGTCATCCCCGGCGGCGTCGACGGGCACACCCACATGGAGATGCCGTTCGGCGGCACCACCGCCTCCGACACCTTCGAGACCGGCACCCGCGCCGCCGCCTGGGGCGGCACCACCACCATCGTCGACTTCGCCATCCAGGGCGTCGGCGCGTCGCTCCGCTCCGGGCTCGACGCCTGGCACGCCAAGGCCGACGCGCAGTGCGCGATCGACTACGCCTTCCACATGATCGTCTCCGACGTGAACGAGCACTCGCTCAAGGAGATGGACATCCTGGTCGAGGAGGGCGTGACCAGCTTCAAGATGTTCATGGCCTACCCCGGCGTCTTCTACAGCGACGACGGGCAGATCCTGCGCGCCATGCAGCGCGCCGCGGGCAACGGCGGCCTGACGATGATGCACGCCGAGAACGGCATCGCGATCGACGTCCTCGTCCAGCAGGCCCTCGAAGCGGGGAAGACCGACCCGCGCTACCACGGCGAGGTCAGGCACGCCCTGCTGGAGGCCGAGGCCACCCACCGCGCCATCCAGCTCGCCCGCGTCGCCGGCGCCCCGCTCTACATCGTGCACGTCTCCGCGCAGCAGGCCGTCGCCGAACTCACCGCCGCCCGCGACCTGGGCCTCAACGTCTTCGGCGAGACCTGTCCGCAGTACCTGTTCCTGTCCACCGACAACCTCGCCGAACCCGGCTTCGAGGGCGCCAAGTACGTGTGCAGTACGCCGCTGCGCCCCCGCGAGCACCAGGCCGCGCTCTGGCAGGGCCTGCGCACCAACGACCTCCAGGTGGTCTCCACCGACCACTGCCCGTTCTGCTTCACCGGGCAGAAGGACATGGGCGTCGGCGACTTCTCCAAGATCCCCAACGGCATGCCCGGCGTGGAGAACCGCATGGACCTCCTCCACCAGGGCGTCGTGGACGGGCACATCAGCCGCCGCCGCTGGATCGAGATCGCCTGCGCCACCCCGGCCCGGATGTTCGGCCTCTACCCGCGCAAGGGCACCATCGCGCCGGGCGCCGACGCCGACGTGGTGATCTACGACCCGCACGCCGAGCAGGTCATGTCCGCCGAGACCCACCACATGAACGTCGACTACTCCGCCTACGAGGGCAAGCGGACGACCGGCCGGGTCGAGACCGTGCTGTCCCGCGGGGTGCCCGTGATCGAGGGCCGGTCGTACGTGGGCCGGGCCGGTCACGGCCAGTACACGCCGCGCGGCATCTGTCAGTACCTGATCTAGCCCTCAGCCTCACAGAAGGAGCGGCGCCATGGACTTCGGCCTCGTGCTGCAGACCGATCCACCCGCCTCGAACGTCGTCGGCCTGATGCGCCGCGCCGAGCGCAACGGCTTCACGTACGGCTGGACCTTCGACTCCGCCGTGCTGTGGCAGGAGCCGTTCGTCATCCACAGCCGCATCCTCGACCACACCGACCGGCTCAAGGTCGGCACGATGGTCACCAACCCCGGCACCCGCACCTGGGAGGTGACCGCCTCCACCTTCGCCACCCTCAACTCGATGTACGGCAACCGCACGGTCTGCGGCATCGGCCGCGGCGACTCGGCGATGCGGGTCGCCGGGCGCAAGCCCAACACCCTCGCGCGGGTCGGCGATGCGATGACCGTCATCCGCGACCTCGCCGAGGGCCGCGAGGCCGTGGTCGACGGCACCCCGCTGCGGCTGCCGTGGGTCGAAAACGGCGAACTGCCGGTCTGGATGGCGGCGTACGGCCCGAAGGCGCTGGCGCTGACCGGCGAGAAGGCCGACGGCTTCATCCTGCAACTCGCCGACGTCTACCTCACCGAATGGATGGTGAAGGCGGTACGGGACGCGGCCGAGAAGGCGGGCCGCGACCCGGCCTCGGTCACCGTCTGCGTCGCCGCGCCCGCCTACGTCACGGCCGACGACTCGCCCGAAGCCCTCGCGCACGCCCGCGAACAGTGCCGCTGGTTCGGCGGCATGGTCGGCAACCACGTCGCCGACCTCGTCAGCCGTTACGGCGAACACTCCGACCTGGTGCCGGAGGAACTGACCGAGTACATCGCCCAGCGGCACGGCTACGACTACGCGCACCACGGCCGCTCGGGCAACCCCGACACCGCCTTCGTGCCCGACGAGATCGTGGACCGCTTCTGCCTGATCGGCCCGGTCGACCGGCACCTGGACAAGCTGCGGGCCCTGCGGGACCTGGGCGTCGACCAGTTCGCGGTCTACGACATGCACGACGCGAAGGAGGCGACGATCGACGCGTACGGCGAACACATCATCCCGGTGCTGGGCTGAATCGCGCGGCCGGGTCCCGGCGCGCGGCTGACCTGGGGGAGCGGGCCCGCGGCGGCAGCGCCGCGGCTGCCCGCACCCGTGGGACGGCCGTTGTCCACAGGGCGGGAACCGCGCGGCGCCCGGGTCTGATTGGATGGCGGCATGGGCAATGAGGTCGGTGCGGTATCGGGTGACGCGGCGGACGCGGACGGCGTCGGCGACGGCGTGGACGACGCACTGCTCGCCGCCGTCGAAGACGTGATCAGAGCGGTGGTCGCCGCCGAGGTGGTGCCGCGCTGGCGGCGGCTCGGCGACGACGACATCTCGCGCAAGAGCGGCCCGTACGACCTGGTCACCACCGCCGACCGGCGCGCCGAGGAACGGCTCACCGAAGAGCTGACCGCGCTGCTGCCCGGCTCCGTCGTGGTCGGCGAGGAGGCGGTGAGCGCCGACAGCGGCGTACTGGAACGGCTGGGCGGCGACGACCCGGTGTGGGTGGTCGACCCGGTCGACGGCACCTCCGCCTTCGTCCGCGGCGAGGACGGCTTCGCCACCCTGGTCGCCCTCGTGCACGACGGCGTACCGCTCGCCTCCTGGACGTACGCCCCGCAGCGCGGCCTGTTCGCCACCGCGCGGCGCGGCCGGGGCGCGCATCTGGACGGCGAGCGGCTGCACACCCGCACCCCCGAGGCGGGCGAGCCGCTGCGGCTGTCCACCTCCAACCCGGTCTACCGCACCGGCTACGAGCGCGACGCCCTGACCCGGCTGGACGCCTCGGGCGCGGTCTGCACCCCCTGCACCTGCGCGGGCCTGGCCTACCTGGACGTGGCCCGCGGCGCGATCGACGCTGTCGCCTTCTTCTGGGAAGCGCCCTGGGACCACGCGGCGGGACTGCTGCTCGCCACCGAGGCGGGCGGCGTCAGCCGTACGGCGTCCGGCGCGCCCTTCTCGATCCCCGGCGGCAACGAACTGCCCTTCACCCTCGCCCGCGACGAGGCCACCGCACGGCAGGTCACCGAGCTGATGGCGGCCGGAAGGTGAGCCGCGCGGTCGTGGCCGACGCCGTCGTCGTCGGCGCGGGTCCCAACGGGCTGACGGCGGCGGTGGAGTTGGCCCGCGCCGGGCTCTCCGTGCAGATCTACGAGGCCGCCGACACCGTGGGCGGCGGCGCCCGCACCGAGGAGCTGACGCTGCCGGGCTTCCGGCACGACCCCTGCTCCGCCGTGCACCCCTTCGGCATCGGCTCGCCCGCCTTCGGCGCGCTGCCGCTCGCCGAGCACGGCCTGGAGTGGCTCCAGCCGGAAGTCCCGATGGCGCACCCGTTCCCCGACGGCACCGCCGCCGTTCTCGCCCGCACGGTCGGCCAGACCGCGGCCTCGCTCGGCGCGCGCGACGCGGGCACCTACCGGCGGCTGCTCGCGCCGTACACCGGTCACTGGGACACCCTCGCCGCGGACTTCTTCCGGCCGCAGTGGGCCGGGATACCGCGTGACCCGTACCGCTTCCTCCGGTTCGGCCTGACCGGCACGCCGCCCGCCGCCGTCCTCGCCCAGCGCTTCCGCGACCCCAAGGCGCGGGCGCTGATCGCCGGGCTCGCCGGGCACGCGATCACCCGGCTCACGCAGCCGTTCACCGGGGCGATGGCGATGATGTTCGCGCTCGCCGCGCACGAGAACGGCTGGCCGGTCGCCCGCGGCGGCTCCCAGGCCATCTCCGACGCGCTGGCCGGGCACCTCACCGAACTGGGCGGCGTCATCCGCACCGGCGTCACCGTCCGCAAGCTCGACGAGCTGCCGCCCGCCCGCGCCTATGTCTTCGACACCTCGCCGACCGCGCTCGCCCGGATCGCCGGACTCGGCGACGCGTACCGCGGCTACCGCTACGGCGCCTCCGTCTTCAAGATCGACTACGCGCTGGACGGGCCGGTGCCGTGGACGTCCCCCGACGCGCGGCGCGCGGGCACCGTGCACATCGGGCCCAGCTACACCGAGATCGGCGACGCCCTCAACCGGGCCGTGACCGGGCGCCCGCCGCAGACGCCCTTCCTCATCACCGCCCAGCCGTCCGTGATCGACCCCTCCCGCGCCCCCGAGGGCAAGCACGTCTTCTGGGCCTACGGGCACGTCCCCCACAACTGGCACGGGGACGCCACCGATGCCGTCGAGCGCCAGATCGAGCGCTTCGCGCCGGGCTTCCGTGACCTCGTCCTCGCCCGCGCCGTCACCGGGCCCGCCGGTCTCGCCGCCCGCAACGCCAACTATGTCGGCGGTGACATCGCCTGCGGCGCCTACTCCGGACTCCAGTCCGTCATCCGGCCCCGCCTCGCCGCCAATCCCTACACCACCATCCGCCCCAACCTCTTCCTCTGCTCCTCCGCCACCCCGCCCGGCCCCGGCGTCCACGGCATGCCCGGCCACCACGCCGCCCGCGCCGTCCTCCACCACCTCCGCCGCGCCGCCCGCCGCTAACCCCGCCGCGCGGCGCCTATCCCGAGGGCGGCACCCCGATCTTTTAAGGGGCGCGGCCCCCAGGCGGTCACTCTGCCGGGGGCGGCACGCCGATCTTTTCAGGGGGCGCGGCGCCGGGGCGGTTTCTCTGCTGCGGGCGGCACCCCGGTCGTTTGAGGGGCGCGGGGAACTGCGCGCCCAGCCACCGCCGGGCTTTCAGCCCGAAAACACACAGCAACTGCCCCGCTGGGGCCGGTATTTACAGCTCGCCACGGTTGGTGGCTGGGCGCGCAGTTCCCCGCGCCCCTCAAGCAGGCCCTGCGCCAGCCCGGCGCAGTTCCCCGCGCCCCTAAGAACAGGCCCTGCGCCAGCCCGGCGCGCAGTCCGGGTCAGGGGAGGGGGAGGCCGCGGCGGGCCTCGCGGACCAGGCGGGCCGCCGAGGCCACGGTGGCGGAAAGCTCCTCGGCCGAGAGCCCACTGCGACCGAGAAGAACGCCGACCTCGTCGGCGAACCCCGCGGGAGCCCCCGGAAGCACCGCGGCCGCGGGGAAGGCCCCCTTCTCGTTCAGGCACCACACCCGGTTCCAGGCGTGCAACGCCTGCGCGAGGACACCGAAGGCCCGCGACAGGCAGAGGGACACGTGCACGTGATCCCCCTTGACGGCCGACTTCGCGGCAGCGGCCACCGTGAACTCCGCCTCCCACGCGGCCTCGACCAGAGCCCGACGCAACGCCTCGGGGTACACCCGCGTCTCGGCCCGGAGCGCCGCCAACTCCCCGTCGGTGTCGGCGAGTACGTGCCCGAGGGCGACCTCGCCCGGATAACAGGGCGACCAGAAGCCGAGCGGGTGCCCCGGCTGGATACCGACCTCGTAGCGGCCCTCGCGGCAGTCCTGCCACACCCGCCGGACGCGGTCGACGTCCCGCAGGATCCAGTCGACGGCGACCCCGTCCACGCGCAGCCACGCCCCGGCGTTGACCCACGGCCCCCACCCGCCCGGCGCGGCCACCTCCACCGGTTCCCCGGTGAACTCCCGCGCGAGCGCGGCCAACGCGGCCACATCCGGCTCGCCCCGGTAGTACACCCCGAGGTCCCAGTCCGAGTCCGCCCGGTGCGTCCCGCGCGCACGGCTGCCCCCGAGCAGCACCCCGACCACCCCGGGCACCTCCCGAAGGGCTTGGGCCATGGCGACCACGGGAACGTCCGGCGCGGCGGCGAGGACTTCGGGCAACGGCGGCTGATCAGCATGCATGCCGTGACGGTACGGGAGGGCGGGGCGGCCCCGCGCGCCTATTTCCGCTGCCCGCGCTGTGCCCGAGGCGACGCCTTGCCACGGTGCCGCGCCGTACCTATCCTTACTCACCAGTAAACTTACTCTGGAGTCAGGAAGGCCCGACATGGCGGCGCTCGACGACATAGACCTCGAACTCCTCGACTTCGGCACGGTAGAGCCGAAGGAATTCGCGCGGATCGTACGGGATCTTCCGGCCCGCCGGATCGCGGAGTTCATGAACGGAGCGCAGCGCCGACGGGTCCTGGACGAGGTCTTCCACCGAATGGGCACCCTCTTCAAGCCGGAGTCGGCGGGCCGCCGCGACGCCCTGATCCGCTGGCGGATCACGGCGGGGGACGAGGCACCGGACGTCTACGAGACGCACATCGCGAACGGCGCCTGCGCGGTCACGGCCGAGGACACCGGACGTACGCCGCAGCTCACCCTCACGATGGCCGCGCCGGAATTCCTCAAGCTGGTCTCGGGCAACGCCTCGGGCCCGGCGCTGTTCTTCACCCGGAAGCTGAAGGTGCAGGGGGACATCCGGCTGGCCGGCGGCCTGACCTACTTCTTCGACATCCCCAAGCCCTGACCGCCCGCGGCCACATACGCCCGTACGGCCGCGACCGCCGCCCGCTCGTACGGTCGCGGCTGCGCGTCCGGGCCGAGCACGGCGCCGGTGACCAGCCGGAACAGCAGGGCGCGGACGAGGAGTTGGGCCCATGCGTCGGGGTCGGGGACCTGGCCGTCCCCGGCGGGGCCGAGCGCGAGGACCGCGGGCCCCGCCCCGTACCAGAGCAGCGCGTCGACCACCACGACGGCCGCCGCCCAGTCGGCGGGGTACCAGTACGGCGGCCAGTCGATGACCGCGGGCGGCAGGCCGTCCGCGAAGAGCACATTGCCCAGCAGGTCGCCGTGCACGACCTGCGGCGCCGGTGCGCCGGACGGCTCGAACGGGCGGCGTTCTGCGGCCAGTTGGGCGATGAGCGCGGCCACCTCGGCGTCACCGTCGCCCCCGTCGTCCAGCGGCGACTCCTCCCAGGCGACCCGGGCCGCGTACGACCACGGACCCTCACGCGTGTCGAGGAAGCCGGGGCGCGGTACGTCCGCGAGCGCCGCGTGGAAGGCGGCGGCCGTCCGCAGCACATCGGCGGGCCGCCCCGGGTCGGACCGGCCGGCCACGTACTGCCACGCCTCCCAACCCTCCGCCGTCCAGCCGCCGTTCGCCGCCCGGACCGGCCGCGCGACCCGGAAGCGCGGGGACGCGGGCAGCGCGGTCAGCACCTCGGCCCGCCACGCGGTCTCGGCCGCGAGCCCGGTCGGCTTGAGCACCACCTCGCCGTCCCGCCAGGTCTGCCCCTGCCCGCCCGGCAGCGGCACCGGCCGCCCCGGCGCGCCGAAGGCCGCGAGCACGGCGGCAGACGGCGGGGCCGATTCGGATGGCTGGGTGGATTCGATCATGAGGCAGGATCCTAGGTCCGGGGTCGCGGACCCGGCGACGGATATACCGCGCGGCGGCACGAGCCGGACGGTTCGACGGCACATGCGCCGCAGGCGAACTCGCCTCGCCGCCCCGGCCCCCGACCTCGGCCATGTCCCCAACAGGCCACGCTGCCCAGCCGGTTGACGTGACGTCAGTTGACGCCCGCGCGGCGGCCGTTCTCCAGCTCCACAGGACCGGCGCCCGCGGCGAGCGCGGCCAGGGCCGCGTGGACACGGCGGGCGGCGCCCGGCGAGAAGTAGGAGTCGATCTCGTCGGCCGGGACCAGCTTCCAGGAGTCCAGTTCCTCCTCCTGGAGCCGTACCGCCGCCAGCCGCGTCTCGTCCAGCACGCCGCCGTCGTAGAGGTAGCTGGCCAGCGGCGGCCTGCCGGGCCCCGTCACCCAGTCGACGGCGAGCAGCGGGCCCGGCTCGATGTCCAGACCGATCTCCTCCGCGCTCTCCCGGCGGGCGGCCTGCCGCGGCGTCTCGTTCAGATCGGACTCGATGGTGCCGCCCGGCAGCGTCCAGGTTCCGTCGTCGCGGTAGTTCGGCTCGACGATGAGGATCCGGCCGTCGGCGGACCTGAAGAGGGTGTTCGCTCCCGAAATGATCTTCGGCAGCCCTGCGATGTACGTGGCGAAGTCGGTCGTCGTCATGCCGCCAAACCTACGGCCACGGGCCGCGCGGCGGACTCGCGATCCGGTGATCGCGCGGTGACACAGCGCGGTGCCCATGGGCAGGCGGGCCCGGCCGGGATAGGGTCCCACCGGCGCGATGTTCCGTTTTCGGATGGGGAGTACGACAGTGTCCGACGCTGCAACAAGATCCACGGGACGTGTGCTGATCGCCGCGGACAAGTTCAAGGGCTCGCTGACCGCGGTGCAGGTGGCCGCGCATGTCGAGGCGGGGCTGCGCAAGGGCGCGCCCGGTGTGACCGTCACCTCCGTACCGGTCGCCGACGGCGGTGACGGCACCGTCGAGGCCGCCGTCACCGGTGGTTTCGAGCGGCGCACGGTACGCGTCACCGGACCGCTGGGCGAGCCGGTCGACGCCTCGTACGCGCTGCGTGACCGTACCGCCGTGGTCGAGATGGCCGAGGCGTCCGGCCTCCAGCACCTGCCGTCCGGCGTCTTCGCGCCGCTCACCGCGACCACGTACGGCACCGGCGAGCTGCTGAGGGCCGCGCTCGACGCGGGCGCCCGCACCATCGTGCTCGGCGTCGGCGGCAGCGCCACCAACGACGGCGGCGCGGGCATGCTCAGCGCGCTCGGCGCCCGGCTGCTGGACCGCGACGGCGCGCCCGTCGCGCCCGGCGGCGGCCCGCTGGCCGCGCTCGCCACCGCCGACCTGTCCGGGCTCGACCCGCGGCTGGTCGACACCGAGATCGTCCTCGCCAGCGACGTCGACAACCCGCTGCTCGGGCCCAAGGGCGCCGCCGCCGTCTACGGGCCGCAGAAGGGCGCCTCCGAGGCCGACGTCGCCACGCTCGACGCCGCCCTCGGGCACTACGTCGACGTCCTCGCCCTCGCCGAGGGTCCGACCGCCGCCGCGGCGGCCGACGCCCCCGGCGCGGGCGCCGCGGGCGGCATCGGCTACGGGGCCCTCGTCGGCCTCGGCGCCACCTTCCGGGCCGGTATCGAGGTCATGCTCGACGTCCTCGGCTTCGCGGCCGCCCTCGACGGCGTCGACCTCGTCATCACCGGCGAGGGCTCCCTCGACGAGCAGACCCTGCACGGCAAGGCGCCGGTCGGCGTCGCCCAGGCCGCCCGCGCCCGTGACATCGACGTCGTCGCCGTCTGCGGCCGTCTCGCGCTCAGCCCCAGCGCCCTCGGCTCCGCCGGGATCCGCCGCGCCTACCCGCTCTCGTCCCTGGAACCGGACCCGGCCGTCTCCATCCCCAACGCCGGCCCGCTCCTGGAACAGCTCTCCGCCGAGCTGGCCCGCGACTTCCTGACCTAGCAAGCCCCCAGCGCCAGCGCCCCAGCCCCCAGCCCCCCAGCCCCAGCGCCAGGCGCAGGCGTGCGGAAACGACTGCGGCCCCTCCGCCGAGAGCGGAGGGGCCGCGGGCCGTAGCGGCGCACCGGGGGCTCACCCCGGAGACGTGTCAGCGCAGAGCGTCCGCCCTGGCCTCACGGCGATTGGCCCGCATCGTGTTGACGCGGCGCGTGGTCGCGAAGCAGGGGATGACCGCCGCGGCCACGCACTGGAGGGCGGCGCCCGTCTGGAGGAGCAGGTGGCCGCCGGGGACGTCGAGGGTCCAGGCGGTCAGGCAGCCCATGCTGATGAGGATCCAGCCGAGGGTGATGACGGCGAGGCGTCCGCGCGGCTTGGGGTACTCCACGCGGCTCACCATGAGCCAGGCGACGCCGACGATGGCGACGACGGTGGGGATGAAGGGCAGCTCCAGCAGGACGACGGAGACGACCGTCATCGCCCCGAAGGGGCTGGGCATGCCCTGGAAGACACCGTCCCTGATCGTGGTGCAGGAGAAGCGGGCGAGCCGCAGCACCACGGCCAGGACGACCATCACCGCGGCGGCGGCCGACACCTTGCCGTGGGCGTCGTCGGCGACCAGACCCCAGACGACGACGAAGTAGGCCGGCGCGAGGCCGAAGCTGATCAGGTCGGACAGATTGTCCAGCTCGGCGCCCATCGCGGAGCTGCGCAGCTTGCGCGCGACCAGCCCGTCGAAGAGGTCGAAGACGGACGCGAGCAGCATGAGCGTCACCGCGGTGGCGGCGCTGTGCTTGGACATGCCGCCGACGGTGGTGCCCATCAGGTGCGGGACCAGGACTCCGGTGGTCGTGAAGTACACGGCCATGAAGCCACAGATCGCGTTACCGAGAGTGAGCGCGTCGGCGATGGACAGCCGGGTGGACAGCGGAAGGTCGGCTACCTCGTCCTCCAGCTCGGTGACCCAGTGCGACTGCGCCTGCACCGGAGTGTGAGTGTGGGCCTTTGCCTGCGTGTCGGGTTCAACCACGGTCAAGGCGAGTCACCCCAGCCGTGGTGGTCTGCCCGACCTCGACGTCGGGCTCGATGCCCTCCGGCAGGTACACGTCGACCCGCGAGCCGAAACGGATCAGGCCGATCCGCTCGCCCTGTTCCACCTTGCAGCCGCGCGGCACGTACGGAACGATCCTGCGCGCCACCGCGCCGGCGATCTGCACCATCTCGACATCGCCGATCTCGGTGTCGAAGTGCCAGACCACCCGCTCGTTGTTCTCGCTCTCCTTGTTGAACGCCGGTACGTATCCGCCGGGGATGTGCTCGACGGAGGTGACCGTGCCCGCGAGGGGCGCGCGGTTCACGTGGACGTTCAGCGGGCTCATGAAGATCGCGACGCGGGTACGCCCGTCCTTCCACGGCATGATGCTCTGCACCACACCGTCCGCGGGACAGATCACACGGCCCTCGGCGATCTCGCGCTCGGGGTCGCGGAAGAACCACAGCATGCCCGCGGCGAGCGCGGTGGCGGGGACGGCCACCGTCGCCCAGCGGCCTGAGCGGCGCGCGCGGACAAGGCTTACCGCCGCGGTGGCGACGGTCGGGAGGAGCCACGGCGACGCTCCGCGCGCGAGTCGTACGCCGACAAGGCCGTCGCGTGGTGCAGAGGAATGGCTGTGGGGCATGGAAGACCTTCGTAGCGGAGGGTGCCGCGAATTACTTCTGGGGACGGCGGCTTTAACCCGATGGTATCGGTTGACACGGGCAACTCGGCAAGCTCAAGGGCGAGTCGATGGCTGGTTCCCGTGCCGCGACGGCTCACGCAGTGTGACCTTCCCCTCGGGTAAATGTCAATAAATACGGACATTCTTCCTTCGGCTATCCCTGGAGACGATACTCCTCCAGCAGTCGCCGCCCGATGATCATTTTCTGGATCTCGGCGGTCCCCTCGCCGATCAGCAGCATCGGCGCCTCCCGGTACAGCCGCTCGATCTCGTACTCCTTGGAGAAGCCGTAGCCGCCGTGGATGCGGAACGCGTCCTCCACCACTTCCTTGCAGAACTCCGCGGCCAGGTACTTCGCCATCCCGGCCTCCAGGTCGTTGCGCTCGCCCGAATCCTTCTTACGTGCGGCGTTGACCATCATCCGGTGCGCGGCCTCCACCTTGGTGGCCATCTCGGCGAGCTTGAACTGGATCGCCTGGTGCTGTGCGATGGGTTTGCCGAACGTGTGCCGTTGCTGTGCGTAGGCGATGCCCAGTTCGAACGCCCGCTGTGCCACACCGCAGCCGCGCGCGGCCACATTGACCCGGCCGACCTCGACGCCGTCCATCATCTGGTAAAAACCCCGGCCGCTCTGTCCGCCGAGCACCCGGTCGGCCGGAACCCTCACGTCCTGGAGGATCAGTTCCGTGGTGTCGACGCCCTTGTAGCCCATCTTGTCGATCTTCCCTGGCACGGTGAGGCCGGGCACCGAGGCGTTGGCGCCGAAGCCGGGCTCCTTCTCGATCAGGAAGGTCGTCATCGACTTGTGCGGCGGCGCGTCCTCCGCCTGCCCCTCGTCGGTCCTGCACAGCACCGCGACCAGATGGGAAGAACCGCCGTTGGTCAGCCACATCTTCTGGCCGTTGACGACGTACGCGTCCCCGTCGCGTACGCCCTTGGTGCGGATCGCCGACACGTCGGAGCCCAGTTCCGGCTCCGACATCGAGAACGCGCCACGCACGTCGCCCGCCGCCATACGCGGCAGGAAATGGTCCTTCTGCTCCTGTGTGCCGTGCTGCTTGATCATGTAGGCGACGATGAAATGGGTGTTGATGATGCCGGACACACTCATCCAGCCGCGCGCGATCTCCTCGACCGTCAGCGCGTACGTCAGCAGCGACTCGCCGAGGCCGCCGTACTCCTCGGGAATCATCAGGCCGAAGATGCCCAGTTCCTTGAGCCCTTCGACGATGTCCGTCGGATATTCGTCGCGGTGCTCCAACTCCGTGGCGACCGGCAGGATCTCCTTGTCCACGAAGGAGCGGACGGTGGAGAGGATCTCCTTCTGGACGTCGGTCAGCCCGTCGGTCTGCGCGAGGCGGCTCATGACTCAGCTCTCTCCCAGCTCGGGACGGCCGGGCTGTTCCCCGCCGCGCTCCTTGATGTACGTGGCGGTCGGCACCAGCACCTTGCGGCGGAAGACGCAGACCAGGGTGCCGTCCTGCTTGTAGCCCCTTGTCTCCACCTCGACGATGCCGCGGTCGTTCTTCGACTTCGACGGGCGCTTGTCGAGCACCGTCGTCTCGCCGTAGACCGTGTCGCCGTGGAAGGTCGGCGCCACGTGCTTCAGCGACTCGATCTCCAGATTGGCGATGGCCTTGCCCGAGACATCGGGCACCGACATCCCGAGCAGGAGCGAGTAGATGTAGTTGCCGACGACGACATTGCGGCCGAAGTCGGTTGTCTTCTCCGCGTAGTTGGCGTCCATGTGCAGCGGATGGTGATTCATCGTGAGGAGGCAGAAGAGGTGGTCGTCGTACTCGGTGACGGTCTTTCCCGGCCAGTGCTTGTAGATCGCACCGACCTCGAACTCCTCGTAAGTGCGGCCGAACTGCACGTCATACCTCCAGCTTTTCCAGCTTGTTCGCGAGCCGGATCTCGTCCACGATCCGGCCGATGATCCCGGTGATTCCGAAGTCCTTCGGGGTGAAGACGGCCGCCACTCCGGCCTCGATCAGCGCCTTGGCGTCCGCCGAGGGGATGATCCCGCCGACGACCACCGGGATGTCGTCCACCCCGGCCCCGCGCAGCCGCTCCAGCACGTCCGGCACCAGAGCGGCGTGCGAACCGGACAGGATCGACAGACCCACGCAGTGCACGTCCTCGGCCACCGCCGCCGACACGATCTGCTCGGGTGTCAGCCTGATCCCCTGGTAGACCACCTCGAAACCGGCGTCGCGGGCGCGTACGGCGATCTGCTCGGCGCCGTTGGAGTGTCCGTCGAGACCCGGCTTGCCGACCAGCAGCCGCAGCCGTCCGCCGCCCAACTCCTTGGCCGTCTCGGCGACTTTGCGCCGTACCTCGGCCATCGGACTGCCCTCCTCGGCGGCCACCGCGACCGGCGCGCCGCTGACCCCGGTCGGCGCCCGGAACTCACCGAACACATCGCGCAGCGCCCACGACCACTCACCGGTCGTCACCCCCGCCCGCGCGCAGTCCAGCGTCGCGGGCATCAGATTGTCGGTGCCCGCCGCCGCCGAGCGCAGCGCGGTCAGCGCCTCCTGCGCGCGCGCCTCGTCACGCGCCACCCGCCAGTCGTGCAGCGCGGCCACCACCCGCGCCTCGTTGGCCGGGTCGACGGTCATGATGGCCGTGCCGAGGTCGGCGGTCAGCGGACTGGTCTCGGTGGACTCGTAGACGTTGACGCCGACGATCTTCTCCTCGCCGGACTCGATCCGGGCCCGGCGCTCGGCGTGCGAGGACACCAACTCCGACTTCAGATAGCCCGATTCGACCGCCGCCATGGCGCCGCCCAGCTCCTGGATGTGCTCGATCTCGGCGGTGGCGAGCGCCACCAGCTCCTCGACCTTCGCCTCGATCACATGGCTGCCGTCGAAGATGTCCTCGTACTCCAGCAGGTCGCTCTCGTGCGCCAGCACCTGCTGGATGCGCAGGCTCCACTGCTGGTCCCAGGGCCGGGGCAGCCCCAACGCCTCGTTCCACGCCGGGAGTTGCACCGCACGGGCGCGGGCGTCCTTGGACAGCGTGACAGCCAGCATCTCCAGCACGATCCGCTGGACGTTGTTCTCCGGCTGCGCCTCGGTCAGGCCGAGCGAGTTGACCTGCACGCCGTAGCGGAAGCGGCGCTGCTTGGCGTTCTCGATGCCGTACCGCTCGCGGGTGACGGTGTCCCAGATCCGGCCGAAGGCGCGCATCTTGCACATCTCCTCGACGAAGCGCACGCCCGCGTTCACGAAGAAGGAGATCCGCGCGACGACATCGCCCCTGCGCTCCTCCGGGACCTGCCCCGAGGCGAAGACCGCGTCCAGGACGGCGATCGCCGTGGACATCGCGTAGGCGATCTCCTGGACCGGCGTGGCCCCGGCCTCCTGGAGGTGGTAGCTGCAGATGTTGATCGGGTTCCACTTGGGGAGGTGGTTGACCGTGTACGTGATCATGTCGGTGGTCAGCCGCAGCGACGGGACCGGCGGGAAGACATGCGTCCCCCGTGACAGGTACTCCTTGACGATGTCGTTCTGCGTCGTGCCCTGGAGCGCGGTGAGGCCCTCCTCGCCGAGTCCTTGCTCCTCGGCGACCACCTGGTAGAGCGCCAGCAGCCACATGGCGGTGGCGTTGATGGTCATCGAGGTGTTCATCCGCTCCAGCGGGATGTCCTGGAACAGCCGCCGCATGTCGCCGAGATGGGCGATCGGCACGCCGACCCGGCCGACCTCGCCGCGGGCCAGCACGTGGTCCGCGTCGTAGCCGGTCTGGGTCGGCAGGTCGAAGGCGACGGACAGGCCCGTCTGGCCCTTCTCCAGATTGCGCCGGTACAGCTCGTTGGACGCCTCCGCGGTCGAGTGCCCCGCGTAGGTCCGCATCAGCCAGGGCCGGTCCTTCTGACGCCCTGTCATCGGGCGTCCCCGGCAGGGGAGTCGGGGACACCGGACGTCGCGTCGCGGAACAGGTTGATCGAGGGCAGGTGCTTCGCGCG
The DNA here is from genome assembly GCF_044741185.1 of Streptomyces sp. NPDC088197. Taxonomy (NCBI): domain Bacteria; kingdom Bacillati; phylum Actinomycetota; class Actinomycetes; order Kitasatosporales; family Streptomycetaceae; genus Streptomyces; species Streptomyces sp. NPDC088197. The sequence continues at coordinate 185,081 of NZ_JBIUSD010000008.1, read as the reverse complement.
CAGCTCCGGGTCGGTGACGCCCATGCCCTCCTCGGGGGCCAGCGCGAGGACGCCGACCTTGCCCTGGTGGAGATTGCGGTGCACGTCGTACGCCGCCTGCCCGGTCTCGGCCAGCGTGTACGTCCGCGACAGCGTCGGGTGGATCTTCCCCTTGGCGATCAGCCGGTTGGCCTCCCACGCCTCGCGGTAGTTGGCGAAGTGCGAGCCGACGATCCGCTTCAGGCTCATCCACAGGTAGCGGTTGTCGTACTCGTGGGTGTAGCCGCTGGTGGACGCGCAGGTGACGATCGTGCCGCCCTTGCGGGTGACGTAGACCGAGGCGCCGAAGGTCTCGCGGCCGGGGTGCTCGAAGACGATGTCGACGTCCTCGCCGCCGGTCAGTTCGCGGATCCGGGCGCCGAACCGCTTCCACTCGCGCGGGTCCTGGTGGTGCTCGTCCTTCCAGAACCGGTAGCCCTCGGCGCTGCGGTCGATGATCGCCTCCGCGCCCATCGCCCGGCAGATGTCCGCCTTCTGCGGGCTGGAGACGACACAGATCGGGGTGGCGCCGCCCGCCAGCGCGAACTGCGTGGCGTACGAGCCGAGTCCGCCGCTCGCGCCCCAGATCAGCACGTTGTCGCCCTGCTTCATGCCCGCGCCGTTGCGCGAGACGAGCTGGCGGTAGGCCGTGGAGTTGACCAGTCCGGGCGCCGCGGCCTCCTCCCACGTGAGGTGCTCCGGCTTGGGCATGAGCTGGTTGGACTTGACCAGCGCGATCTCGGCGAGGCCGCCGAAGTTGGTCTCGAAGCCCCAGATCCGCTGCTCGGGGTCGAGCATCGTGTCGTTGTGCCCGTCGGCGGACTCCAGCTCCACGCTCAGGCAGTGCGCGACGACCCGGTCGCCGGGCTTCCAGGCGTTGACCCCGGCGCCGGTGCGCAGCACGACGCCCGCCAGGTCGGAGCCGATGACGTGGTACGGCAGGTCGTGCCGCTTGGCGAGCGGCGACATCCTGCCGTAGCGCTCGAGGAAGGAGAAGGTCGAGACCGGCTCGAAGATCGAGGTCCAGACCGAGTTGTAGTTGACCGAGCTGGCCATCACCGCCACCAGGGCCTCGCCGGGCCCGAGTTCGGGCAGCGGGACCTGGTCGAGGTGGAGCGAGGTGCGGGGGTCCTTCTCGCGGGTGGTGAGTCCGGCGAACATGTCGGCCTCGTCCTTGCGGACGGTGACGGCGCGGTAGGACTCCGGCAGCGGGAGGGCCGCGAAGTCGGCGGCCGAACTGTCAGGCGCGAGGATCGCGTCCAGGATTTCCTTCATGGTGTCTGACCTCCGGCGAAGCGTGCTGCTGCTGCGTTGACGCTGGGGGAACGCAGGGGCGGATGGCTGGGGGTGCCGTCGTCGGTCCGGCGGGTACGGCGGTGGAACTGACCATGTGCGCGGTGGCGCGGGGATACCTGTGACGCAGGCGGGTCCGGGCCTTGGGGACAGTCGGCGTACGCGGGATATCCGTACGCCGGCCGCCCGGACTACCGTCACGGTATGGCACGCAGTGCCAGTCGTAAAGACACTGCGTGCCAAAAATTTGTCTCACGTGTCACCGGGACGCCACAAACGAGCGGCAGCGGCCGACCGGGGTTCCGGTCGGCCGCTGCCGTGGTTGCGGGTGCGGTGGGGCGGGCGCTCGGGCGCCGGGCGGGCGCCGACGGCACCCGGGGCGCTCAGGCGCGGCGCAGGGCCTGCTCTATCGTCCGCAGGATCTCGGCCGGGGAGGCGTCGGTGCGGGCGACCGCGACCACCACCTCACCCTGCCGCGACACGGTCGCCGCAGGCTCCACCGCGACCCGCGACGGTATCCGGCCCGCGCCGATGCCGCTGCCGAAGGTGGCCTTGATGACGTCGAAGGCGTGGTTGAGCTGCGCCTCCACATCGCCCTTGCCGTCATTGCGCAGCCAGCGCCGCAGGACGTGATTGTGCGCCGCGACCACCGCGGAGGCGGCCACCTCGGCCAGCAGCGGGTCGTCGTCGCCGTCCCGGTGCGCGCCCTCGTCGAAGTGGCCCAGCAGATAACGGGTGAACAGCCGCTCGTACCGGGCCACCGAGGCGATCTCGCGCTCCCGCAGCGTCGGCACCTCGCGGGTCAGCCGGTACCGCTCGACCGACACCTCCGGCATGTACGCGTACATCCGCAGCACCTCGGTGATGCCCCGGCACACCGTGTCCAGCGGGTGCTCGTACGGCTCCGCGGAGTCCAGCACCGCCTGCACCCGTACCAGCGTGTCGTCGTGGTCCGGGAAGATCGCCTCTTCCTTGGAGCGGAAGTGCCGGAAGAACGTACGGCGCGCCACCCCGGCCGTCGCCGCGATGTCGTCGACCGTCGTGGCCTCGTAACCCCGCTCGGCGAACAGGTGCATGGCCGCCGACGCGAGGTCCTGGCGCACCCGGTGGCGCTGGGCCGCGGCGCGGCGGCCGTTCGCGGTCTCAGGTGGGTCGGACTTCGCGGGCTGGGACATGTGGGGAACGTAACACGGCGCGGCCCCCCGTCCGGCGGCCGGGGGGAAACGTCCCCAGTCCGCCGGACGACCGCGGTCCGACCTGCGCTCACGCCCGCCGGACGGCGCGCCGCCGGTGTCGGCGCGGCGCTCGGTGCCGTGCCCTGTTCCGCTGCCGGGGCGCGCCTCAGCGCCGGGCATACTCGCGGAAGCCGCGGCCGGTCTTACGGCCCAGGCAGCCCGCGGACACCAGGTGTTCCAGCAGCGGCGCGGGCGCCAGGCCCGGATCGCGGAACTCCTCGTGCAGCACCTGCTCGATCGCCAGCGACACGTCCAGGCCCACCACGTCGAGCAGCTCGAACGGGCCCATCGGATAGCCGCCGCCGAGCTTCATCGCCGCGTCGATGTCGTCCACGCTCGCGTAGTGGTCCTGGACCATCTTCACCGCGTTGTTGAGGTACGGGAACAGCAGCGCGTTCACGATGAAACCGGCCCGGTCGCCGCAGTCCACCGCGTGCTTGCGGACCGCGCCGCACACCTGGTGCACCGTCGCCCGCACGTCGTCCGCGGTCAGCACCGTGTGCACGACCTCGACCAGCTTCATCGCGGGCGCCGGGTTGAAGAAGTGCATTCCGACGACGTCCTGCGGGCGCCCGGTGGCCCGCGCGACCGCGACCACTGGCAGCGACGAGGTGGTGGTGGCCAGCACCGCGCCCGGCTTGCAGACCTTGTCGAGCGTCTGGAAGAGCTGCTGCTTGACCGCCAGATCCTCCGCCACCGCCTCCACCACCAGGTCGGCGTCGGCGAAGGAGTCGTACGAACCGGACGGCGACACCCGCGCCACCGCCGCGTCCCGCTGCTCCTGGGTCAGCCGGCCCTTGGTGACCGAGCGGTCCAGCGACTTCGCCAGCCGCGCCACCGCCGATTCCGCCTTCTCCTGGGTACGGGCGGCCACCACGACGTCGAAGCCCGCCTTCGCGAAGACCTCGGCGATACCGGTCGCCATCGTGCCGGAACCCGCGACGCCCACCGCGCGCACCGGCCGCCCGGCCGGCCGGGTGTCCCCGGCGCCCGGAGTCTCCGCGTCCGGCACCACGACCGCGCTGCCCGGCGCCTGGTAGCTGTAGAAACCGCGGCCCGACTTACGGCCCCGCAGCCCGGCCGCCGTGAGCTGCTTGAGCACCGGCGCGGGGGCGTGCAGCCGGTCGTGGGACGCCTCGTACATCGCCTCGAGGACGGTCGTGGCGGTGTCGACGCCGATCAGGTCGAGCAGCGCCAGCGGGCCCATCGGCAGCCCGCAGCCCAGCCGCATCGCCGCGTCGATGTCCTCGCGGGTGGCGTACCGCGCCTCGTACATCGCCGCCGCCTGGTTGAGATAGCCGAACAGCAGGCCGTCGGCGATGAAGCCCGGCCGGTCGCCGACCGGCACCGGCTCCTTGCCGAGGCTCCGCACGAGGGCGGTGACGGCCGCCGTGGTCTCCGGCGACGTCAGGACCGTCGACACGACCTCGACCAGCTTCATCGCGGGCGCGGGCGCGAAGAAGTGCAGCCCCAGCACCCGGTCGGGGCGGGAGGTCTCGGCCGCCAGCCGGGTCACCGACAGGGCGTTCGTGCCGGTCGCCAGGATCGCGTCCGGCTTGGCCAGCCGGTCAAGCTCGGTGAAGACCTCGCGCTTGATGTCGTAGCGCTCGTCGACCACCTCGATCACCAGATCCGCCTCGGCGGCGGCCCGCAGATCGGGGAACGTACGGAAGCGGGCCAGCGCGTCGCCGCGCTCCGCCTCGGTGCTCCGGCCGCGCTCCATGGCGCGCGCCGTGGAACGCTCCAGCGCCGTGACCGCGCGGCGCGCCGCGCTCTGGTCGATGTCGATGCCGATCACCTCGTGACCGGCGCGGGCCATGACCTCGGCGATGCCGGTGCCCATGGTGCCCAGGCCCACGACGGCGACGGTCGCCAGGGGCGCCGCGCTCGGGGCGGGGGGTGAGGATGCGGTCGCTGACGATGAGGGTGTGGACGGACGGTCCATCGCGTGACTCCAGACGCTGGGGAGACCGGAGCGCGCCACGCGCGCACACGGCTGAAGGAGTGAGGTGGAGTCGCGGGCCGGAAGTGCAGGGGTGCGTGCCCGCGCGAAGAGATAGGCGAGCCCTGTCCCGGGGCCGCGCCGCGATGATGCCGAACCGACGAGTGTTCCCGTCCACGGCGGCTGCGTCACCGACCACCGTGCACGTCCCCCGAGCGTAACCGGCGAGTAACTTCCCCGCCAGTCCTGTGCCCATGTGATCTGCGCCGCCCCCATCTGAGCGCCCCACCCCCACCGGCCGCTGGCCCGGGAACGACCGATCCGCCCCGCCGGGGCGGGGCAGCCGCAGATCAGACACAGCCTCGCGCCCCTGAAAAGATCGGCTCGCCGTCCGAACGCAGTGGGTGTGCCGCGTCAGGGGCGCGGGGAACTGAGCGGCCCACCCCCACCGGCCGGTGGTCCGGGAACGACCGATCTGCCCCGTCGGGGCGGTAACGGGCAACTCGGCTCCTACAGTGGGGAGATGGACGTCGAGACCCGTGAACGCCTCGCTCGCAAGCTCACCGCCGTGGGCGAACCGTTGGAGGTGAGGGAGGCGGCCGCCGTGGAGTTGGCGGAGGCGGGAGACCGGCGGGCGTTCGAGACGCTGGCGTTGTTGCTGAACTACCGGGACGAGTCGCGGGCGAGCCGCGCCGCCGAGGCGCTGGCGCGGCTGGCGGACCCGCGGACCGGGCGGGCCGCCGCCGCGCTGGCCACCAACGAACTGCGGGTCGCGTACGCGCTGCCCGCCATCCGCCTCCTGGTCCGGATGCGGGCGCCCGAGGCCGTACCGGCCCTCACCACCACCCTGGAGCGGCTGCTCGCCCGGCCGACCCCCGCGCCCCACGAACGCATCGCGCTGGCCTGCGTGGAGGGCCTGGGCGCACTGTGCCCGCGGCAGGCGCCCCCCGCCGCCCGGCACGCGCTGCGCGCCGCGACCGCCCACCCGCCACTGGCCCCGGCCGCCCGCGCGGCGCTGGCCGACGCCTAGGGCCTGACGCCTGTCCGGAACCGCGCGAGGTCATAGCAGCGTGAGCTGGGTGTTCTCCGCGGCGGGCCGTGCCGCCGGCACCTGGTCGCCGGACACACCCGCCTCCGGCTCGCCCGGCTTCCGGAAGCGCCGCGTGCCCTCGCGATGCGCGGGCCCGCAGCCGAACTCCGTGGCGAATTCGTGGACTTGGCGGGTGACCCGGCGCTGGTACCACGTCGGGGCGTACGCGCCGCCCGCGTACATCGTCTCGTAGCGCCGTACGAGATGCGGGTGGTGCCGGCCGAGCCACGCCATGTACCACTCGCGGGCGCCCGGCCGCAGATGGAGGACCAGGGGCGTGATCGATGCGGCGCCCGCCGAGGCGATGGCGCGGACGGTGGCCCGCAACTGCTCGGGGGAGTCGCTGAGGAAGGGCAGGACGGGCGCCATCAGCACGGTGGGCGGCAGCCCGTTCGCCCGCAGGGTGCGGCAGACCGCCAGCCGGGTCTCGGGGGAAGGCGTACCCGGTTCCACGCTGCGCCACAGCTCGCCGTCGGTGAAGCCGACCGACAGGGCGATGGACACATCGGTGACGCCGGCGGCCTGCCGCAGCAGTTCCAGGTCGCGGAGGATCAGCGAGCCCTTGGTGAGGATCGAGAAGGGGTTGGCGCGGTCGCGCAGCGCGGCGATGATGCCGGGCATCAACTGATACCGGCCCTCCGCGCGCTGGTAGCAGTCCACGTTCGTGCCCATCGCGATGTGCTGGCCCTGCCAGCGCGCCGACGCCAGCTCCCGGCGCAGCAGCTCCGGCGCGTTGGTCTTCACCACGATCTGCGAGTCGAAGTCGATCCCGGTGTCGAGATCGAGATAGCTGTGCGTCTTGCGCGCGAAGCAGTACACGCAGGCGTGGCTGCACCCGCGGTACGGGTTGACCGTCCACTCGAAGGGCATGCGGGACGCCCCCGGCACCCGGTTGATGATCGACTTCGCCCGTATCTCGTGGAAGGTGATGCCGCGGAAGCCCGGCGTGTCGAAGGTCCGGGTGACCGCGTCGGCGCCGAACAGCGCGGGCGCGCCACCGGCCGCCGCGTCGTCACCGCTCAGATGGTCCCAGCGCATCGCGCCCTCCTCCGGTTGTCTCCGGCCGGCCGTCTCCGGTCGCCCGTCCGTCCACAATAGAACACAGATTCGATAAGCGCGTGTGGTTGGCTTGTGCGGCGCGCCGGGAAGGCGCGCGACCTGGCACGGACCTGAGGAGAAGTCATGGCGCTGGTCGAGGCCACCACGGAGCGGATCGTCGACGCGGAGCCGGAGCGGGTGTACGCCGCCGTCGCCGACTACGCGGGCACCCGCGGCCGGGTGCTCCCTGAGCAGTTCAGCGAGTACGAGGTCCGGGAGGGCGGCCACGGCGCGGGCACCGTCGTCCACTGGAAGCTCCAGGCCACCAGCAAGCGGATCCGCGACTGCCTCTTCGACGTCTCCGCGCCCGCCGCGGACACGCTGGTCGAGACCGACCGCAATTCGACGCTCGTGAACACCTGGACGGTCACCCCGTCGGGCGAGGGCCGCAGCAAAGTCGTCGTCGTCACCACCTGGCAGGGCGCGAGCGGCGTCGGCGGCTTCTTCGAGCGCACCTTCGCGCCCAAGGGCCTCGGCCGTATCTACGACGCGCTGCTCGCCTCGCTGGCCGCCGACGTAGAGAAGAAGTGAGGCGCCGAGCGGAATGGGGCCGAGCGGAATGGCGCCGAGCGGAGTGGGGCCGAGTGGAGTGAAGTGAGGGGAGTGCACCGCGGGGGAGTGAAGTCCCTTACGGTGCCGCTGGTTTCGTGATCGTTCACTGATACGGGTGGTTTCGCGTACTTCCTGAGAATCGTCGCGCTTGCTCGTCGTTGTCGCTTAATGCGGGAAACGGTGGCCAGGCAGGCGCGACGAGGGGAGTGGCAGTGGGTGGCAGCACGCTGATCGAGCGTCCGGCGGCCGTGGACGACGAACGGCCGGGGGAGGGGACCGGGGGCGCGGCCGAGGAGGCGGGCGGCGCCTCGGGACCGCCCGGCGGCAACGGCGCCGCGGTCGACCTCACACCGCGCCGGGTCCGGCTGGTCTTCGTCGGCCTGATGCTGGCGCTGCTGCTGGCCGCGCTCGACCAGATGATCGTGGCCACCGCCCTGCCGAAGATCGTCGGCGAGCTGCACGGCCTCGACAAGATGTCCTGGGTCGTCACCGCCTATCTGCTGGCGTCCACGATCGGACTGCCGATCTACGGCAAGCTCGGCGACCTCTTCGGCCGCAAGATCGTCTTCCAGTTCGCGATCATGACCTTCGTCATCGGCTCCGCGCTGGCCGCGTGGTCGCGCACCATGGACGAACTCATCGCCTTCCGCGCCATCCAGGGCATCGGCGGCGGCGGACTGATGATCGGCGTGCAGGCGATCATGGCCGACATCGTGCCGCCGCGGGAACGCGGGCGCTACATGGGCCTGATCGGCGCCGCCTTCGGCCTCGCGTCGGTCGCGGGGCCGCTGCTCGGCGGCTTCTTCACCGACCACGCCTCCTGGCGCTGGTGCTTCTCCATCAACGTGCCCTTCGGCCTGGTCACCCTCGTCGTGATCAGCCTCGTGCTGAAACTCCCCAAGCCCGCCGTCCGGCCCCGCCTCGACGTGCTCGGCGCCCTGCTGCTGGCCGTCGGCTCCACCTGCCTGGTGCTCGTCACCACCTGGGGCGGCTCCAAGTACGGCTGGCAGTCCCGGGAGATCCTCGGCCTCGGCGCGGGCGCCGTGGTCAGCGCGCTGCTCTTCGTGCTCGTCGAGCGGTTCGCCGCGGAACCGGTCATCCCCTTGCGGCTGTTCCGCGACGGGGTCTTCAACACCACCGCCCTGATCGGCGGGATCGTCGGCGTCGCCCTGTTCGGCGCGGCCAGCTATCTGCCGACCTTCCTCCAGATGGTCGACGGCGCGAGCGCCACCGGATCGGGGCTCCTCATGCTGCCGATGATGATGGGCGTCGTCCTCGCCTCCATCGTCGGCGGGCAGTTGATCAGCAGGACAGGGCGCTACAAGATCTTCCCGATCATCGGCGGCGCCCTGTCGACGGCCGGCATGTATCTGCTGTCGTTGATGGACGCCGACACCCCGCAGGCCGAGTACAGCGTCTACATGGCCGTACTCGGTCTCGGCATCGGCCTGATGCTGCCCGTGCTGGTGCTCGCCGTGCAGAATTCGGTGCGCCCCACCGACATCGGCGCGGCCACCAGCGCCAACAACTACTTCCGGCAGATCGGCGGTTCGGTCGGCGCGGCCGTCTTCGGCACGCTCTTCGCCGACCGCCTCGCCAAGCGCCTCGCGGTCGAACTCCCCAAGGGCGCCCACCTGCCCGACGCCCAGTCGGTCACCCCCCAACTGGTCCGCACACTCCCCGCGGCTGTGCGCGACGGGTACGTCAACGCGTACGCCGAGGCCATGCCGCGGATCTTCCTCTACCTGGTGCCGGTGCTCGCGCTCGGCTTCCTCTTCGCCTTCCTCCTCAAGGAGAAACCCCTGGTGACCCAGCACGGCCCCGCTTCCCCGACGACCACGTACGACGGCGACACCGCCACCGACACCCTCACCGGCGCCGACGGCGCGCCCGGCTTCACCGTGACCGACTCGGCCGTGCCGGGCGCCCGCAAGAGCTACGCGGGCGGTGTGCCCGTGTGCGGCACCGTCCAGCACTCCGACGGCAGTTCCGTCGGCCGCGCCGCGCTCACCCTGATCGACGTCACGGGACGGCAGATCGGCCGCGGCGCGACCACCGAGGACGGCCGGTACGCGCTGAGCACCCCGGGCAGCGGCAGCTATGTGCTGATCGCCGCCGCAGGCGGCCACCAGCCGCAGGCCGTCAGCATCACCGTCGCCGACCGCCCGGTCGAACTCGACGTGGTGCTCGGCGGCGCCGGACGTCTGGCGGGCGCCGTGCGCACCGCGGACGGCACCCCGGTCAGGGACGCCATCGTGACCCTGACCGACATCCGCGGCGACGTTGTGGCCACCTCCCGCAGCGGACGTGAAGGCGCCTACGTCCTGAGCGAGTTGGTGGCGGGCGAGTACACGCTGGCGGCCAGCGCGCCCGCCTTCAGGCCCGCCGCGCTGCCGGTGTCGGTGCAGGCGTCGCGGGAGACCCGGCAGGACGTGGAGCTGGCGGGCGGCGCGGTGCTGCGCGGGACCGTACGCGCCCCCGGCGGGCGGCTGGTCGAGGACGCGCGGGTCACGCTGCTGGACGCGGCGGGCAATGTCGTGGACTCGGTCACCACCGGCCCCGACGGGCACTTCCGGTTCGTGGACCTCGCCGCCGGTGAGTACACGGTGATCGCCGCCGGTTACCCGCCGGTCGCCACCGTCCTCCAGGTCGCGGGCGGCGGCAGGACCGAGCGGGACCTCCAGCTCGGACACGCCGACTAGGGCCTGTCCGGCGGATACGTCGGTCACGCCGGATACGTCGGTCACGCCGACGAGGACCGTGCCGCCGCCGTACCCGCCGTAGACGCGCGGCCGTATCCACCGCCGTACGGAACGGGCAGTGACCCTTACTCCACAAGAGTGAGGGTCACTGCCCGTTGGCGTTCCCGGTCACCGCGGCCGTCGGGCGCCGGTCGGCGGGTCGGACAGCAGGCCGTGCAGGTGGGACAACAGGCCGTTCAGGTCGGACAGCCGGCCGGTCAGCGCCCGGCCGGTGCCGCGCCGTCCGGCCTGCCGCTGCCGTCCACGTCGTTCTTGTTGCACTGCGTGCCGCGGATCAGCGCGTACGTGCCGCCGATCCGGTACGTGCCGGGCGAGGGCGCGTACAGCCGCGTCCAGTCGCCGTCCTGGATGAGACAGCCGTGCTTGTTGTCGTTGGCGCCCTCGATGCCCAGCACCGGGGACCACGGGATGCGCAGGATCACCGAGCCGCTGGTCGGCATCGTCACGGTCAGCTCGGCCGGACTCGCCTCGTCCACGATCGCGGGCGGATCGGCCAGCGGATCGGCGTTCGCGACCCTGTAGAGCTTCCAGTAGTCGTCGTGCCAGACCGGCGTCAGCCAGCTCTGGCCCGCCGCCACGATCTTCGCCTCGGCCACCGCCGCGCCGTCCGGGGTGTCCGACGGCAGCACCACGTATCCGACGCTCCAGCGCTGGAGCCACTGCCGGTAGGTCTCCGCGGTCAGCGTGCCGTCGTAGAAGAGCGGATTGCGCTCGACGTCCGCCTGCCGGTTCCAGCCGCGCGCCAGGTTGACGTGCGGGGCCAGGCCCGACGCCTCCCAGTGCGAGCGCAGCGGTACGACCTCGACCCGGCCCTTGTCCGCGCGCACCTTGGTGAGCTGCGCGATCAGCGGCGCCGCGTGCTCGACCGTGGACGAGGGCGCCGAGGTGTTCACCAGGTCCACCACGGGCTTGGAGATCTGCCAGCCCGCGACGCCCAGGAAGGCCAGGTAGAGCATCAGCGCCATCCGGCCGCCCCTGGTCCACGCCATGGCCACGATCAGCAGCACGGTGCCGCCGAACAGCAGGGCCAGCCGCTCCACATTGCTGCCGATCGGCGACGGGATGACGTACGTCAGCGCGACACCGGCCGCGTAGATCCAGCTGCCGACGCGTACGACGCGCCATTCGCGCGGCACCACCAGGGCGATCGCCACGGCCGTGGCGAAGGGGATGATGGCGAAGAACCACTTGAAGGGCTGCACCCCGTAGAAGGGGAAGAGCAGCGAGGTCGCGCCGACCACCAGGGGCGGGCAGACCGCCATCACATACGCGTCCTTGCGGCGCCCGGTGAGGAACAGCGCCGCCGCGACCACCAGGATGAAGAGACCCGCGACCGGGCTGCACATGGTGGCCAGCGCGCCCATCAGCGTGGCGGTCAGCACCCGCGGGGTGCGGCGCGCGCCTACCGGCGGGTCGGTGGGGAACAGCAGCAGCGTGGCGATCAGACCGAACAGGACGCCCAGCGCGAAGGTGACCCGCCCGGAGAGCACGTCACCCCAAAGAGCGAACGCCGTCCACAGCGCGGGCAGCATCGGGCGCTTGATCCGGGCCCGGATCAGCAGTAGCGTCGCCGCCGTCGTGGACAAGGTGCCCGCGATCACGGCGGTGGTCCGCACCCCGAGCCCGGCCATGATGTACGGCGACAGAATGCTGTACGACGCGGGGTGCATGCCGCCGTACCAGGACAGGTTGTACGAGGCGGAGGGGTGGGCCCTTATGAAGTCCGTCCAGGCGTACTGCGCGGCCATGTCGCCGGAGTCCTTGGCCAGGAAATAGGCCCAGATCACATGCAGGACCGCGGCGAGCACCGTGGCGGCCACGACAGGATTGCGCAGGTCGACCCGCCGGAAAAGGGCCCCCGGTCCCCTCATGGCGGTCCAGCGCGCAGGCTGCCAGGTGGTCACGTGGCCTCTTCCAGTCGCGGATGCGGTGCGCCCCGGCCGGCATCCCTTCCGGCGAGGGGGTCGAACTCCACCGACGTGAGAGAGTTCGAACAGAGGGTTTGGACGCTAGCACGGGCAGTTTGGTTGCTCGCGCGCGGGCGTGCGCCCGGATTCGTACTTTCCCTCCCCTGGCACCCGGACCGGTCGTACCGTGGTTAACGGCATCGTAGATCTTGTGCCGGGGCGGTTCCCACCGCACTCCGGCCCCGGACCGCGGGGCCGAGGGAAGGAGCCCGACGAACCATGGACCGCCGTCAACCGCCGGAGCCGTCCGGACGTATCCCGCTCGCGGTGATCGTCGTGGACGCCGCCGGGCTGGTGTCGCACTGGAGTACGGGTGCGCGCCGGCTGTTCGGCTGGACACGGGAAGAGGCCGTCGGGCGGAACGCGCTCGACCTCTTACCGGTGGGCGGCGCACTCGACGTGCCCCCGGACGCGGCCCCGGGCGGCGGCACGGCGGGCACCGCGTACCCGTACGACGTCACCGGGCCCGACCTGGAGTCCTCGCTGGCCGGTGCCAGTTCCTACCCGACGGCGGGGCGCGCCCGGTTGTACGACTGCGTGCGGCGCACGGACGCCGACGGGGACGGGCGCGTCCCCCTGGACGTGCTGTGGTGGGCCTACCCGCTGGTCGGTCCGGGCCCCGAGCGGCTGCTCGTGCTGGCCACCGACGCCTCTTCCGCGGCCGGTTCCTCCGCCGCTGCCGGGACGCCCTCCGCGATGGCCGACCCCGACGCGGCGGCGACCGACAGGTCGGGGGCGGCGGACTGCTCGGAGCGGATAGCGCCCGGCTTCGCGCTGCACACCGAATTCCCCGGCTCCGACCAGCTCGCCAGGCAACTGCCCGAGATCCTGCCGAGCATGAATCCGCTGGAGAGCGGGCGGATCGTGGCGCAGGTGCTGGAACTGGGCTATCCGGTGCTGGAGATAAGCCAGCACGACCGGGTGCCGGTCACCCCGGACTGGGGCGTGCCGCGCCGGGCCGAGCGGCAGGCCAGACGGCGCGCCGCCGAGGCCGCCGCGGCGGCCGACCCGCGGGCCGTCCCGGCCGACGAGTTGGCGCCCGACCTCGAATACGCGGCGGTCCGCGAACACCTCGAATTCCTCAACGAGGTGAGCGGCCGGATCGGCACCTCGCTGGATCTGGCCAGGACCATTCAGGAAGTCAGCGCGGCCGTCGTGCCGCGCTTCACTGATGTTGCGGGCACATATCTGCGCGAGCAGGTGCTGGCGGGTGAGGGCTTCCCCGACGGGCCGCCCGACGTCACCACCATGTGGTACCGCGTGGCGGTCGAGCACACCGACGAACCGGGCCGCTGGGACGACGTGGTGCCGGTCGGCGAGTCCATGCCCTTCCCCGCGCAGACGCCGTTCTTCCAGTGCATGACCACCGGCGACCCGGTGCTGGTGCCGCGGATCAGCGAGCCGATGGGCAACGCGATCGCCGCGCAGTTCCCCAAGCGCGACATCAGCCCGCTGATCAACAACCGCTCGATGCTCGTCGTCCCGCTGAAGGCGCGCGATGTGGTGCTGGGCTTCATGATCCTGCTGCGCCACCGCGAGCGGGCGGTGTTCAACGACATGGACCGCGTGACGGGCGCGGAACTGGCCGCCCGCGCCGGGCTCGTCCTCGACAACGCGCGCATGTACACGTATCAGGAGAATGTCGCCGACACCCTCCAGGACAGCATGCTGCCGCACATCGCGCCGCGGATGCCGGGGTGTGACGTGGCGACCCGCTACCTGCCGGGCGAGCGGCTGGGCCGGGTCGGCGGCGACTGGTTCGACAGCATCAAGCTGCCCGGCTCGCGGCTGGCGCTGGTGGTCGGCGACGTGATGGGCCACGGGCTGAACTCGGCCGCGATGATGGGCCAGTTCCGTACCGCCGTGCAGACCATGGCCGGGCTCGACATGCCACCGGCCCAACTGCTGCGCAATCTGGACGACCTGGCGCAGCGGCTCGGCGAGCAGTATCTGGCGACCTGCCTCTACGCGGTCTACGACCCGGTCGAGTCCGATCTGCTGATCGCCAACGCGGGACACATCCCGCCGGTGCTGGTCCGCGCCGTCGACGGCCGCAGCGAGCTGCTCGACGTGCCCACGGGCGCGCCGCTGGGCGTCGGCGGGGTGCCGTTCGAGACGGTACGGGTGCCGGTCGCGCCCGGCGACCGGCTCATCCTGTGCACCGACGGCCTGGTGGAGGTGCGCGGCCAGGACATCGGCACCGGTCTGGCCGCGCTGTGCGAGAGCGCCGCGCACCCGGCCGCGTCGATGGACGACGCCTGCGACACGATCATCCGCGCGCTCAACCCGCGCGGCGGTCGCAAGGACGACGTGGCGCTGCTGATGGCCCGGCTCAACGGCATCCCGCGGCACGACGTGATGACCTGGGAGCTGGAGCCGGACCCGCGCGAGGTGGCGCGGGCCCGCCGCCTGGTCCGCGAGACGCTGCTCGGCTGGGACCTGGTGGAGATGTCGGAGACGGCGGAGCTGCTGGTCGGCGAGGTGGTCACCAACGCGGTGCGGCACGCGCACACCCGGCGGATCGGGCTGCGGCTCGTCCGCGCGGGCGCGCTGCTGTGCGAGGTGACCGACGACGACCACGCCGTCCCCGTCCTGCTGAGCGCCGGGCCCGACGACGAGGGCGGGCGCGGCATGCGGATCGTCAGCAGGCTCGCCCGCGAGTGGGGGACCAGCCGCTTCGCGCAGGGCAAGTCCGTCTGGTTCGAGCAGCCGCTGCCGGGCCGGAGCCGCTGATCCCGCCGGCGCGGTCGGTTCCGTCCGAGGCGTTCAATACGCCGCTGCCGTCGATTCCGTCCGAGGCGTCGGTTCCGTCCGTGGCGTCGATGACGTCGGCGCCGTCGATTCCGCCCGGGCCGTTGACTCCGAAGTGACGGTCCGGTAGCTCCTGATGCGGGCACGGTCGGCGGCCGTGCCTGTGCCTTTTCTACGATCGCGGTCCTGGGGAGTGGTGAGTACGCGTGAACGTGTCCAGCGGGTATGAGCAGGCGTGGGAGAGTTTCTGGCAGGACGCGCCCCACGAGCCCGGCGGAGTCTTCTGGGACTGCGACCCCGAGCTCGCGGCGGAACAGCACTACCCGCACTTCCGGGCGTACTTCGACCCCGGCCTTCCGGTGGTGGACCTCGGCTGCGGGAACGGGACGCAGACCCGCTTCCTGGCCGAGCGGTACGACCGGGTGGTCGGCGTGGACCTCTCGCGGGAGGCGATCGACCGGGCCAGGCGCGACGATCCGCACGGGGCGGCGGAGTACCAGCGGCTGGACGCGGTGGACACCGACGCGGTGGAGCGGCTGCACGAGGAGATCGGCGATGCCAACGTCTACATGCGCGGGGTGCTGCACCAGTGCGAGCCGGAGGACCGCGGGCGGCTGGCGGACGGCATAGCGGTGCTCACCGGGCACCGCGGCCGGGCCTTCGCGCTGGAGCTGGCGGAGGCGGCCAAGCCGGTGCTGATGGGGCTCGCGCAGGGGCCCGCCGGACCGCCGCAGAAGCTCGGGGCGATCTTCGCGCACGGCATCGCGCCCGGCGAGGTGTCGGACGCGGCGCTGCCCGGATTCTTCCGGGCCGCCGGGCTCGAAGTGCTGGCCGACGGTGAACAGCCCCTGGTGACAACGGAGTTCAGGGTGGACGGGACACGCATAGAGATACCGTCGAAATGGCTGGTGGCGGGCCGTACCGGCTGATTCCCCCACCCGCTTCACTGGTCTGGACCACTGAAGTTATCCACAGGCCGGGCCCGGCCCTGGTGCGCCCTCCGGCCGCCGCGTAACGTGACGCAACATGAAGATCCTGATCTCGGCGGACATGGAAGGCGCGACGGGTGTCACCTGGCCCGCCGACGTGCTGCCCGGCAGCGAGCAGTGGCAGCGCTGCCGCCATATGTTCACCTCCGACGTCAACGCCGCCGTCGCGGGCTTCTACGACGGCGGCGCGGACGAGGTGCTGGTCAACGAGGCGCACTGGACCATGCGCAATCTCCTGCTGGAGAAGCTGGACGAGCGCGCCCAGATGCTCACCGGCCGCCACAAGGACCTGTCCATGGTCGAGGGCGTCCAGCACGGAGACGTGGACGGCATCGCCTTCGTCGGCTACCACACCGGCGCCGGGACCGAGGGCGTCCTCGCCCACACCTACCTCGCCAACTCCATCACCGGCGTGTGGGTCAACGGCGTCGCCGCCAGCGAGGGCAGGCTCAACGCGCTGGTCGTCGCCGAGTACGGCGTCCCCGTGGTGCTGGTGACCGGCGACGACAGGACCGGGATCGACGCCGAGGGCTACGCGCCGCAGGCCCGTACCGTCGCGGTGAAGGACTACGTGTCGCGTTACGCGGCCGTCTGCCGCCCGCCCGCGCGCACCGCCGCCGACATCAGGGCCGCCGCCAAGGACGCCGCCGCGCTGGCCGTGCGCCACGAGCCCGCGCAGGCCGGGCCCTTCACCGTCGAGCTGGAATTCGACGCCGTCCACCTGGCCGGGGCCGCCACCGTGGTGCCCGGCGTGGAGCGGACGGGGGAGCGGCGTGTCGCCTACACGCTGCCCACGATGTACGAGGGCATCAGAGCCTTCAAGGCGGTCACCACACTCGTGTCGCAAGCGGTGGAGGAGCAGTATGGCTGAGCGGACCGCCGAGCGAGACGTCCGGCACGACGCCGTGGACGCGCGGGCACTCGACGAGGTCGTGACCTTCACGTCCGACCTCATCAGGATCGACACCACCAACCGCGGCGGCGGCGACGGCAAAGAACGGCCCGCCGCCGAATACGTCGCCCAGCAGCTCTCCGACGCCGGGATCGCAGCGCAGATCGTGGAATCCGCGCCCGGCCGCGCCAACGTGCTCGCCCGGATCGCGGGCAGCGACCCGGCCGCCGACGCGCTGCTCGTCCACGGCCACCTGGACGTCGTGCCCGCCGAGGCCGCCGACTGGACCGTGCACCCCTTCTCCGGCGAGATCAGGGACGGCGTCGTCTGGGGCCGCGGCGCCATCGACATGAAGAACATGGACGCGATGGTGCTCGCCACCGTCCGCGCCTGGGCCCGTACCGGACACCGCCCCACCCGCGACATCGTGCTGGCCTTCACCGCCGACGAGGAGGACAGCGCCTCCTACGGCTCCGGCTTCCTCACCGAGAAGCACGCCGACTTCTTCGAGGGCTGCACCGAAGGCATCAGCGAATCCGGCGCCTTCACCTTCCACGCCGGCGACGACCTGCGGATCTATCCCGTCGCCGCGGGCGAGCGCGGCACCGCCTGGCTCAAGCTCACCGCACACGGCAAGGCGGGCCACGGCTCCAAGGTCAACCGGGACAACGCGGTCAGCCGACTGGCCGCCGCCATCGCCCGGATCGGCGAGTACGACTGGCCCGTCCGCCTCACCGCCACCGTCACCGCCGCGCTCACCGAACTGGCCGCGCTCTACGGCGTCCCCGCCGACCAGGCCGCCCTGGACGACGTCGACACCCTCCTCGAACGGCTCGGCGCGGCGGCCGACCTGGTCAGGCCCACCGTCCGCAACAGCGCCAACCCGACGATGCTGCAAGCCGGTTACAAGGTCAACGTGATCCCCGGCTCCGCCACCGCCTACGTCGACGGACGCATGCTGCCCGGCGCCGAGGACGAGTTCGCCGCCACCATGGACCGGCTCACAGGACCCGACGTCGACTGGGAGTTCCACCACCGCGAGATCCCGCTCCAGGCCCCGGTCGACTCCCCGACCTACGCCGCGATGCGCGAGTCGCTGGAACACTTCGACCCGCAGGCGCACGTCGTGCCCTACTGCATGTCCGGCGGCACCGACGCCAAGCAGTTCTCCCGGCTCGGCATCACCGGCTACGGCTTCTCACCGCTGCGGCTGCCCCCAGGCTTCGACTACCAGGCGCTCTTCCACGGCGTGGACGAGCGGGTGCCCGTCGACGCGCTGCACTTCGGCGTCCACGTCCTCGACCGCTTTCTGCGCGCCACGGGAACGGAGGCCGGAGCGTGACCACGACCACCGGGAGCACCACCCCGCACGGCGCCTGGCCCTCGCCCGTCGACGCCACCACGGCCGCCGCACACGACGGCAGCCCCGAATTCGTCGGCATCGTCGGCGACGACGTCTGGTGGACCGCGCCCCGCCCCGCCGAAGGGGGCCGCCGCGCGCTGATCCGCCGCAGGCCCGACGGCACCGAGGAATGCCCGCTGCCCGCGCCGTGGAACGTCCGCAGCCGCGTCATCGAATACGGCGGCACCCCCTGGGCGGGCGCCGTCGTGGACGGCGCCCCGCTGGTGGTCTTCGCCAACTTCGCCGACCAGCGGCTCTACGCCTTCCGCCCCGACGAGCCGCAGACCCCGCCGCGCCCGCTGACCCCGGTCGGCGCCGTCGGCGGCGGACTGCGCTGGGCCGACCTGACACTGCACCGCGAGCGCGGTGAGGTCTGGGGAGTCCTGGAGGAGTTCACCGGCGACAAGCCCACCGACGTACGCCGCGTGCCCGCCGCCGTACCGCTCGACGGCTCCGCCGCCGACGACCGCGCGGCCGTACGCGAACTGGCCGCCGCCACCCACCGGTTCGTCACGGGACCCCGCCTGTCGCCCGACGGCACGCGGGCCGCCTGGACCGCCTGGGACCACCCGCTGATGCCCTGGGACGGCACCGAACTGCGGATCGCCGACGTCACCGCCGACGGCACCTTCACCGCCGCCCGCACCCTGATCGGCGGCCCCGAGGAATCCGTCACCCAGGTCGGCTGGGCGGCCGACGGCACCCTGCTCGCCGCCACCGACCGCACCGGCTGGTGGAATCTGCACCGCGTCGACCCGGCCACCGGCGAAGCCGTCAACCTCTGCGCACGCCAGGAGGAATTCGGCAACGCGCTGTGGAAACTCGGCCACCACTGGTTCGCCCCGCTCGACGACGGCCTGATCGCCGTCCTGCACGGCGTCGGCGCCCTGCGGCTCGGCCTGCTCGACCCCGCCACCGGCGAGGTCACCGACGCCCCCGGGCACTGGACCGAGTGGAATGCGACCCTCGCCGCGTCCGGCAGCCGCGTCATCGGCGTCGCGGGCAGCGCCCGCACCTCGTACGAACTGGTCGAGCTGGACGTCAAGACCGGCCGCACCCGCGTCATCGGCAGCGCGCACCACGACACGGTCGACCCCGCCTACGTTCCCGACGCCCTGGCCAGGACCTTCACCGGCCCCGGCGGGCGCGAGGTGCACGCGCAGGTCTACCCGCCGCGCAATCCGCTGGTCACCGCCGAGGGACCCGCGCCCTACGTCATCTGGGTGCACGGCGGACCCACCAGCCGCGCCGCGATGGTCCTCGACCTGGAGATCGCCTACTTCACCTCCCGCGGCATCGGCGTCGCCGAGGTCAACTACGGCGGCTCCACCGGTTACGGCCGCGCCTACCGCAACCGGCTGCGCGAACAGTGGGGCGTGGTGGACGTCGAGGACTGCGCCGCCGTCGCAGAGGGGCTGGTCGCCGAAGGCGTCGCCGACCCCGCGCGGCTGGCCATCCGCGGCGGCAGCGCCGGCGGCTGGACCAGCGCCGCGGCCCTGACCACCACCGACACCTACGCCTGCGGCACCGTCATCTACCCGATCCTCGACCTGCGCGGCTGGTCGCGGGAGGGCGGGGAGACGCACGACTTCGAGTCGGAGTACCTGGAGTCGCTGATCGGGCCGCTCGACGAGGTGCCCGAGCGCTACCGCGACCGCTCGCCCGTGCACCACGGCGACCGGATAGACGTGCCGTTCCTGCTGCTCCAGGGCCTGGACGACGTGATCTGCCCGCCCGTGCAGTGCGAGCGGTTCCTGGAGGCCGTCGCCGGACGCGGCATCCCGCACGCGTATCTGACCTTCGAGGGCGAGAGCCACGGCTTCCGCCGCCTGGACACCATGGTCACCTGCCTGGAGGCCGAACTCGCCCTCTACGGGCAGGTCTTCGGCTTCACGCCGGAGGGCGTCGCGCCGCTGGAGCTGCACACATGACGGAGAGTTCTACGGCTGCCGCTGCCGCCTCCTCCGCTTCCGCCGCCGACGCCACTGCCGGACGGGGCTCCGGGGGCGGACCGCGGCAGGCGGCCGGTCCGGTCGGCGGGCCGGTGCCCGCGCTGATCCGCCCCCGGCGGCTGGCGCCCGGCGACCGGATCGGCGTCGTGGCGCCCAGCGGTCCCGTACCGCGCGAACGCCTCGACGCGGGCCTCGACATCCTGCGGAGCTGGGACCTCGACCCCGTCGTGGCACCGCACGTCCTGGACGACCACCCCTCCGGCTACCTCGCGGGCACCGACCGGGCCCGCGCCGACGACCTCCAACAGGCGTGGTGCGACCCGTCGTTGGCTGCCGTGCTGTGCGCCCGCGGCGGCTACGGCGCGCAGCGCATGGTCGACCTGCTCGACTGGGACGCCATGGGCGCGGCCACGCCCAAGGCGTTCATCGGCTACAGCGACATCACCGCGCTCCACGAGGCGTTCGCGACCCGGCTCGGCCTGGCCACGCTGCACGGCCCGATGGCGGCGACCGAGACCTTCCTCAAGGACGGCCCCACCCAGGACCACCTGCGGCGCACCCTCTTCACGCCCGACGAGACCCTGACGCCCACCTCCCCGACCGCCCGCACCCTCGTACCGGGCCGCGCGGCCGGGGTCACCCTCGGCGGCTGCGTCAGCCTGCTCGCCTCCGACCTCGGCACCCCGTACTCCCGCCCGTCCGCCGCGGGCGGCATCCTCGTCCTGGAGGACATCGGCGAGGAGCCGTACCGACTCGACCGCATCCTCACCCAACTCCTGCGCTCCGGCTGGCTCGACGGCGTCGCCGGAATCGTCCTCGGCTCCTGGCAGGACTGCGGCCCGTACCCCGCCGTCCGGTCCCTGATGACCGACCTCCTCGGCGGCCTCGGCGTACCGATCGTCGAGGAATTCGGCTTCGGCCACTGCGAGTCCACGCTGACCGTGCCGCTCGGGGTGCCCGCGGTGCTGGACGCGGACGCGGCGACGCTCACGTACGAGGTGCCCGCGCTGGTGTGAGGCGGCGCCGGGAGTTCTTACGGAGCGCTGACGCCCCGGCCGGGCCCGGCCCATCGGCCCGGCCGGGACCGTACGGTCGGGCCCATGCTGGTACTTGTCACGGGAGGCGCGGGCTTCATCGGCTCGCACATCGTCACCGCGCTGCGCACCGCCGGACACCGGGTACGGGTCCTCGACGCGCTGCTGCCCGCCGCCCACCGGGCCCTGCCGCCGCCCGTGCCCGACGGCGTCGAATGGCGGCACGGCGACGTCCGCGACCGGGCCGCCGTCGAGGAGGCCCTGCGCGGCGCCGACGCGGTCTGCCACCAGGCCGCCATGGTCGGCCTCGGCAAGGACTTCGCCGACGCCCCCGACTACGTGAGCTGCAACGACCTCGGCACCGTCGTGCTGCTCGCCGCCATGGCCGACGCGGGCGTACGGTCGCTCGTCCTCGCCGGGTCGATGGTCGTCTACGGCGAAGGACGTTACGAGTGCGCGCGGCACGGCGTCGTACGGCCGGGGCCGCGACAGGTCGCCGACCTCGACGCGGGCCGCTTCGAACCGCCGTGCCCCCGCTGCGGCGAACCGCTCGCGCCCGGCCTCGTCGACGAGGACGCGCCCGCCGACCCCCGCAACGTCTACGCCGCCACCAAGCTCGCCCAGGAACACCTCGCCGCCGCCTGGGCCCGCGCCGCCGACGGCCGGGCCGTCTCCCTGCGCTACCACAACGTCTACGGGCCCGGCATGCCCCGTGACACCCCCTACGCCGGTGTCGCCGCCCTCTTCCGCTCCGCCCTCGCCCGCGGCGAGGCCCCCGCCGTCTTCGAAGACGGCCGCCAGCGCCGGGACTTCATCCACGTCGCCGATGTGGCCGCCGCCAATGTCGCCGCCCTCGCCCGGCTCGGCGACCGGCCGCCCGGCGGCCTGCGCCCCTACAACATCGCCACCGGCACGCCGCGGACCGTCGGCGAGATGGCCACCGTGCTGTCCGCCGTCACCGGGGGGCCCGCGCCCCGCGTCACCGGGGCGTACCGGCTCGGCGACGTCCGCCACGTCACGGCCTCCGCGGCCCGCGCCCACCACGAACTCGCCTGGTCCCCCCGCGTCCCCTTCACCCAGGGCGTCACCGATTTCGCCCACGCCCCCCAACGCCCGTCGGCCTAGCCGGCCAGGCCCCCCATCCCGCAGGCGGCTGCACCCCCGAGCGCGCGGGAACTGCGCGAGCAACCCACCACCGGCCGGCGGTCCGGGGACGACCGACTTGCCCCCTGCCCCTGAAGGCACGGGGTGCCGCCCGTTAGAGGGGGGCGGCGGGGAGGACGACGTCGAAGCGGCAGCCGCCGGGGACGTTGTGCACGGCGGCACGCCCATGATGGGCCTCGACGATGCCACGGACGATGGCGAGCCCGAGCCCCGCCCCCGCCGGAGGCGTCCGCGCCCCGGTCCCGCGCCACCCGGTGTCGAAGACGCGGGGAAGGTCGTCGGCGGGGATGCCGCCGCAGCCGTCGGTGACGGAGAGCACGACGGAGCCGGAAGCGGCGTCGCGCCGAGCGGAAACGGCGACAGTGCCGTCCGCGGGGGTGCGGTGGATGGCGTTGGCCAGGAGGTTGGCCAGGACCCGCGTCATCTCACGGCCGTCGACCTCCACCGGCACCGGCTCGACCCCGTCGCCGACCAGCCGTACCCCGTGCTCGCGCGCCAGCGGATTGGCACCCGCTATGGCGTCGCCGACGAGGTCGTACATCGACATGCGGGTGGGGGAGAGGGCGAGAACGCCCGCCTGGATGCGGGAGAGTTCGAAGAGGTCGCCGACCATGCCGCTGAGCCGGTCGACCTCGGCCCGTATCTGCTTGTGGTAGCGGGCCGGGTCCTCCGCTATGCCGTCCTCCAGCGCCTCGGTCATCGCCCGCAGCCCGGCGAGCGGCGTCCGCAGGTCGTGCGAGATCCACGCGACCAGCTCGCGGCGCGACGCCTCAAGGGCGCGCTCGCGCTGGCGCGAGTCGGCCAGCTTGGCGCTGGTGACGGCCAACTCACGGCCGAGTTCGGCGAGTTCGGCCGTGGGTGCGTGCGCGGGAGCGGCAAAGGCGTCGCCGTCGCCGAAGGCGCGCGTGGCGGCGGCCAGCGCGCGGCTGCCCGCCACGACCCGTCGCCCCAACAGCAGCGTGACGCCCAGCGACACCACGGCCGCCATCCCGCACACCGTCGTGACCACACCCAGGTCGTGCTGCGACAGGAACATCGCCCACGCCACCGACAGCGTCCCCGCGAGCATCGCCGCCACCGTCACGACGGCGACCACGGCGAGCGACAACGCCACCGACCGGTGCCGCAGCAGCCGCAGCGCGACCGCTCCGAGCACCCCGGCCGCCCCCGCCCCGGCCGCCGCGTAGGCGGCGATGAGCACCACGTCACGCATCGTGTCCCCCGCCCGAAGCCGGGGCCGCGCCCATGCCCCCGTCGCCCATGCCCCCGTCGCCCACCGGGTCGTCCGCCGGGTCGTCGGACGGGTCGAAGCGGTAGCCGACGCCCCAGACGGTGGTGATCAGGCGGGGCCGGGCGGGGTCGGCCTCGATCTTCTCGCGGAGGCGGCGGACGTGGACGGTCACGGTGGAGAGGTCGCCGAATTCCCAGCCCCAGACGCGGCGCATGAGTTCCTCGCGGCCGAGGACGCGGCCCGGGTGGTGGAGGAAGAAGGCGAGGAGGTCGAATTCGCGGATGGTGAGGGGGAGTTCGGCGCCGTGGCGGGTGGCGCGGCGGGCGGCCGGGTCGAGGGCGAGGGAGCCGGAGCGCAGCCACGCGCCGGGGGCGGAGGCGGGGTCGGGCGGGCTGCCCGCGCGGCGCAGGACGGACTCGACGCGGAGCACCAGCTCGCGAGGGCTGAACGGCTTGGTCACGTAGTCGTCCGCGCCGACTTCGAGCCCGAGGATGCGGTCGTCCTCGTCGCCACGGGCGGTGAGCATGACGACCGGCACGGGTCCGTTCTCGCGGATACGGCGGCAGACCTCGAGGCCGTCCATGCCGGGCAGCATGAGGTCGAGGACGACCAGATCGGGCCGGAGGGCGGCGGCGCGGGCGACGGCGGAGGGGCCGTCGGCGACGCGCTCGACGGCGAAGCCCGCCCGGTCGAGGTAGCCCGCGACGACCTCGGCGACAGTCGGGTCGTCGTCCACGACGAGGACCCGGCGGCGCGGGGCCGGGGCGGCGGGCACGGTGGGGCTGGTCATGCTGTCGAGTCTGACACCCGCCACGGACAGTGACGCCGGGCCGGAGGCCGGGGAGCGGTGCCGTCCGTGTTTCGTAAGGATCGTGGGTCCGTTATGTCCCTTGCGTCTCCGTAGGGTGATCCGTGTGACCAAGCCATCGCCCACCGTGGCCGGCGTCCCCGGCGTCCCCGGTGACGTCCGGTCCGCCGTCCCGGCCGACCTCCGCCCGGACGCCCGCCTCGATGTCCGTGCCGGCTCCCGCCCCGGCCCCCGTCCCCCCGCCGTCGCGGACGTCGTCCTGCCGTGCCTCGACGAGGCCGCCGCCCTGCCCTGGGTGCTGGACCGCGTTCCGCCCGGCTGGCGCGCGATCGTCGTGGACAACGGCTCCACGGACGGCTCCGCCCGGATCGCCGCGGAACACGGCGCGTACGTCGTGCACGCGCCTGTACGCGGCTTCGGCGCCGCCTGCTACGCCGGACTGCTCGCCGCGACCGCCGACGTCGTCTGCTTCTGCGACTGCGACGGCTCCCTCGACCCGGCGCTGCTGCCGACCGTTGCGGGGCCGGTGCTGGACGGCGCCGCCGACCTGGTGCTCGGCCGCCGCCGCCCCACCACCTTCCGCGCCTGGCCGCCGCACGCCCGGCTGGCCAACCTCCAGCTCGCCCGGCTGCTGCGCCGCCGCACCGGTCTGCGCCTGCACGACCTCGGCCCGATGCGGGCCGCCCGCCGCGAGGACCTGCTCGCGCTCGCCCTCACCGACCGCCGCTCCGGCTACCCGCTCCAGATGGTGGTCCGCGCCGCCGACGCGGACTGGCGGATCCGCGAGACCCCCGTCCCGTACGCGCCGCGCACCGGCCGCTCCAAGGTCACCGGCACCTGGCGCGGCACCTGGCACGCGGTCCGCGACATGACGGCGGTACTGAACGAAAGAGCCGGTACCGAGAAGGCCGGTGACGGGAGAGCCGGTACCGAGGAGGCCGGTGACGGGAGAGCCGCTACCGAGCAGGCCGGGAACGCGACGGTCGGCAGCGAGTCGGCCGGTCACGCCACCGCGGGCACCGACTCGACGGTTACGGCGGGTGCCCGATGAAGGCCGCGACGACGTTGCTGGTGATCGCCAAGGCTCCGGTGGCCGGGCGCGTCAAGACCCGTCTGACGCCGTACTGCACGGCCGCCGAGGCCGCCGTCCTGGCCGAGGCGGCGCTCCGGGACACGCTGGCCGCGGGCCTCGAACTCCACGTGAGCCGACGGGTGTTGGTCCTGGACGGCGCTCCGGGACCGTGGCTGCCGGACGGCTACGAGGTCGCACCGCAGACCGGCGGCGGCCTGGACGAACGACTGGCCGGGGCCTTCGCCCTGTGCACGGGACCCGCGCTGCTGGTCGGCATGGACACCCCCCAACTCACCGCCGTCCTGCTGGAGTCCGCGCTGCGGCCGGACGCGTGGGACACCCGCGACGCCGTCTTCGGACCCGCCGCCGACGGCGGCTTCTGGGCGCTCGGCCTCGCCGAACCCGCCCGCCCCGACCTCCTCCTCGGCGTCCCCATGTCCACCCCGCACACGGGCGCCGTCCAGCGTGCCCGCCTCACCTCCGCCGGACTCCGCGTCCACGACCTCCCCTTGCTGCGGGACGTCGACACCCCGTCCGACGCCGCCGACGTCGCCGCCCTGGCACCGGCCACGCACTTCGCCGCGGCCTGGCGCCGCCTCGCCCCCATGAGCCGTCCCGCCGCCGCCACCGCCACCGCGCCCGCCGCTCCAGCCCCCGCCGGTGCCGCCCGGTGACCACCTCCGTACCCGTCGCGCGGTCCGCCACCGCGACCACCTGGGGCGGCGATCCGTACGCGCGCGCCCTGGTCAGCGGGCGCGGGCCGCTGTTCCTGCGGCGGGAGGACGGCTGGCTGCTGCCGCTCGAGGTCGAGCGCTGGTGCGCAGCGCCGGACGCCGCCGACCGTACGATGCTGCGCCGTTGCCGTGGACCGGTACTGGACATCGGCTGCGGTCCCGGGCGGCTGGTGGCCGCCGTCGCCGGGTACGGGGTGCCGGTCCTCGGGCTCGACGTGAGCCCCGCCGCCGTGGCCCGCACCAAGGGCGCGGGCGGCGCGGTCCTGTGCCGCTCGGTCTTCGACCGCCTTCCCGCGGAGGGCCGTTGGGGCACCGCGCTGCTCGCCGACGGCAACATCGGCATCGGCGGCGACCCGCACACCCTCCTCGCGCGCGTCCGCGAACTCCTCGCCCCCGGCGGCCGGTTGCTCGCCGAGGCCGCGCCGCACGAGGTGGACGAGCGGGTGACCGTACGCGTGGAGGACGCCCACGGACGGCAGGGCCGCGACTTCCCGTGGGCCCGCCTCGGCCCCCTCGCGCTGCGCGCCGCCGCGCGCGCCACCGGCTGGTCGGTGGCGGAGGAGTGGTCGACGTCGGGCCGCCGCTTCGCCGCTCTGGTCAGCGTGCGGTAGGCGCGTGACGGCTCGCGCAGCGGCGTCCCGACACCGAGCCCGGTACGTCAACTCGGCGTCAGCGTGGCCTCCATGACCCGGTAGCGGCCGGACGGGATGTCGTTGTCCATACGGATCCGCAGCGTGCCGGGCTCACCCGCGTCGACCGCGATGCGCCAGATCCACCCCTCGGCGTACTCGCCCTCGACGTCGATGCCGTGCGGTCCGGGCGTGCCGTGCATCAGCAGCGGGGCGGGCTGCTGATGCCAGGAGTCCGCCCACAGCGCGGTGAGCCGGGTGTTCTCGTCGGTCGCGCCGACGGTGAGCATGCCGTCCTGCGGTCCGTCGTCCGGGTGCTGCCAGGTGTAGGTGACGCTGGCCAGGTGACCGGCGGCGCCGAGGACGACCCGGGCGCCGGCCGGGGCCTCGTGGAAGGGGTCGGTGGGCATGAGCCGGAAGCCGGACCGTCCGTGCCAGGCGCCGGGGACATCGGGGAATACCGTCATGCCCCCATCCTGGACTCCCCGGCGCCGGGCCGCTCGAAGGCGCGGTCCCGGGGCCGGAACACGAGGTCAGCGGCGGAGCCCGCGCGCCGTGCGTCCCACCGCCGCCACCCCCGCCCTCCCGGCCGCTCTCAGCCGTGGACCCGCACCGCGTACCCTCCGCCCCAGTTCGCGCCGCCGCGCCCACCCCCGGCGGCCGACCGCCCCGCACAGGGCGAGGGCCAGGACCGTGCCCACCGCGATCGCGAGGCCGCGCGGATAGTCCAGGGGGAGGACGGACGGGTTGGCGGTCGGGCGCGGGCGCAGGAGCACGGGCAGGGCGATCAGGACGAGGCTGCCCGCGACGACGAAGGGCCACCGCGGACGGAGGCCGGGGCGGGTCGCGGCCAGGGCGCCGAGAGCGAGGACGGCGGGGACCAGGACACCGTCGTGGAGCACGACGGCGCCCACGAGCCACTCCACCACCGCGGGCCAGTCCGAGATATGAGGGTCCGTCAGAAGCAGTGTCGCGCCGAAGGCCATACCGGCGAGGCCGACGGCGCCGACGCCGTACCGCAGGAGGGTCGCCGGGCGTACGGCGGTGGGGCGTCTCATGTCAGCACCTCAAGACGGGTGACCCATTTGGTCTGGAGGACGCCCGGCCGGTTGGGGGCGATGATCCGGGCGGGGAAGCCGTGGTCGGGGGAGAGGACGTCGCCGTTCAGGGACAGCGCCAGCAGGGTCAGCGGGTCGCGGGCGTAGAGGTCGCCCATCTCCATCACGGCGTAGGCGCCGTGCTGTTGGAGCGAGACGACGCGGACCCGCGCGTGGTGCGGGGCGCCCGCGCGGTCGAGGAGGTCGCGGATCCGGATGCCCGACCAGTGCGCGTTCTTGCTCCAGCCCTCGACGCAGGCGATCGGCAGCACCACGGAACGCTGTGGCAGCGCACGGAGTTGAGGCAGCGTCAGTTCGTACGGGCGCGGGCCGCGTACGGTCAGACGCCAGTCGGCCAGGCGCGCCGCCGTGATGCCAGCGGCGGCGGCCGTACGGTTCACCGGCAGGTGCTGCGGGCCGTGGTCGGGGTGGCGGGGGGCCAGCAGGTCGAGGTCCTTGAGCGGGGTGAGGCTCTGCCCGACGGTCGTCACCGTCACGGCGCCGACCGCCGCGCCCACCGTGGCCAGGAAGGCCCGCCGGTCCCGGCCGTCGGCGGCGGGCAGCCGCAGCGTGCCCGGTGAGCGGCGCCACCAGTGCGCCGCGATCTCCGGCGCCTTCACCGCGATGTGCAGCGCCAGCGCGCCCACCACGACCCACGCCAGCGCCCAGTGGGCCGGACGGAAATTCCACGGCCAGGGGTACCACTGCACGGTGTTGAGCAGGCCGGTGGCCAGTTGCAGCAGCGTCGCCGCGACCAGGACCAGGATCGACAGCCGCTCGAGGCCGTGCAGTACGGATCGCAGCGGCGGCCAGGCGAACAGCCGCGGATAGACCGTCCACAGCTTCGCCAGCACCAGCGGGATCGCGGCGATGCCGGTCGCCACATGCGTGCCCTGGGTCAGCCGGTAGCCCCAACTCGGGCGGCTGGGGAGGTGGTTCACCGCCCAGCTCGGCGGCTGCTGCAAATAGTGGCTGACCAGCCCGGTCACGAAGCACACGACCAGCGCCGCCCCCAGCACCCGCCCCAGCGACACCGCCGTCCGCGCGTCGTGCAGCCGCCCCCTGAACGCGCCCTCCCGAAGCGGCCCCACCCGCGCCCACGCCGGAAACAGCACCGCCGCGGGCCGAGCGTGAGGCTTCGGGGCCCGCGGGGCGGGCCGTTCGGGAGGTGGAGGAGGTGTATCGGTCATGAGGCCATCTCACCCCCGCCGAGGCCCCCGCAGGACCGCGCGACTCCTTACGGAACGCGTACGTCGCAGCGGTTCGGCTCCCGCTCGCCACGACCGGATGCGAGCGTGTGACCTGTGGGAATCCGTACCTCGCTCCTCGCCGCCCCCCGCAGGGCCGCCGCCGGCACCACCCCCGGCACCACCCGCCCAAGCGGCGCCGACACCGCGCCCCCGAGCCGCGGCCGACCGGCGACCGCTCTCGTCGCCCTGCTCCTCACCGCCCTCGTCGCCGTCGTCGCGGCGACCCTCGCCGTCGGCGGCACCGAAGGCCGTCCGGACCGCCTGCCGTACTGGTACGCCGCCGCGTGGGCCCTGTTCGCGGCGGCCCTCCTCGCGCTCCGCAAGGTGCCGCGCCGCGCCGCGACCGTCCTCGTCGCCGCCGGAGGCGTCGCTCTCGCCCTGACCGGCCTGGCCACGGCCCCCCGCACCAGCAACGACATGTACCGCTACGCGTGGGACGGCGCGGTGCAGGCGTCGGGTGTCTCGCCGTACGCGTACCCGCCGAACGCGCCGGAGCTCGAACGGCTGCGGGAGCCATGGCTCTTCCCCCGCCAGGCCGACGGCCACTGCGCGGACTGGACGCAGATCCCTACCACCGCCGGTGACTGCACGCGGATCAACCGGCCCTCCGTGCACACCATTTACCCGCCCGTCGCCGAGGGCTGGTTCCTCGCCGTGCACGCGCTGTCGCCGCCGGGCACCCGGTACAAGCCGATGCAGGCCGGCGGCGCGCTGCTGGCCGCGGCGACCACGGGCGCGCTGCTCCTGGCGCTGCGGCGGCGCGGCGCCGACCCGCGGCGCGCCGCCCTGTGGGCGTGGTGCCCGATCGTGCCCGTGGCGGCCGTCAACGACGCGCACATCGACACCCTCGGCGTGCTCCTGACCGTCCTCGCGCTCGGCGCGACCGCGCGGCCCGTGCGCCGCGGCGCGCTGCTGGGCGCCGCCGTCGCGGTGAAGCTGCTGCCCGCCCTCGCCGTGCCCGGCGCGCTCGCCCGCCGCACCCCGCGCGAGGCGCTCCGCGTCCTGCTCCCCGCCGTCGCCGTAATCGTTCTCGCCTACCTGCCGTACGTCGTCGCGTCCGGCGGCGGGGTGCTCGGCTACCTGCCCGGGTACCTCCAGGAGGAGGGATACGAGCCGGGCAGCGTACGGCGCTTCGCCCTGCTGCGACTGGTGCTTCCGGACGGCGCGGCGGGCCCGGCCGCGATCGCGGCCGTCCTCGCGGTGGTGGTGTACGTACTGCGGCGTGGGGACCGGAACCGGCCGTGGAGCGGGGCCCTGCTCGTGACCGGCACCGCGCTGCTGCTGACCTCACCCTCCTACTACTGGTACGCGCTGTCGGTCGTCGCCCTCGTCGCGCTCGACGGCCGCTGGGAGTGGCTGGCCGTACCGCTGGCCGGACTCGCCCTCTACACCGGGAACGCGATGGGCGCCGGTGCCCATGGAAACGTGCTCCAGGCAACCGCGTACGGAGCCGCCGCACTGATCGTCGTCGCGGGCGCCGTTGTGCGCCGGAACACCTGCGGTAGCACCGTTGACACCCTGCCGCCGCCGTGTCGTACTTAGTGCTTGCCCGGCCGTTCAGCAGTGGCCCCTTCGGCACCCGCGATACGCGCACGCTCTGTGCCGCCGTCACCGAAGCCGCCCGACGGCCGTGGTGGACGGGGTCATGTGGGGGCTGTACCCGACGTCGTCACGCAGTCGCAGCCAGTACGCGCTTCGGCTTCTGGGGGAATGCGGTGGCGAGAGAGCACTATCCGACGACGGCCGAAGTCATCCAGGGCGCACGGCTGTTGACGTTGCGATATCCGAGACTGTGCCGACTGCGGGCTGTCGGCCGGTCGCGGGCCGGGCGGCCCCTGCTCATGCTGACGGTGGATCAGGCGGAGGGCGGGAGCGAGCGGAACGCGCTCGTGGTGGCGGGACCGCACGCCAACGAGGCGGCGGTCGGCGGTGCCACGGTGCTCCGGCTCGCGTACCAGCTCGCCGCCGAGCGCGAGGGCGGCCACGGCGACGGCACCGCCTGGCACTTCCTGCTCTGCATCGACCCGGACGGCGCGGTGCTCAACGAGCCCTGGCTGTGCGGGCCTTACACCCTGCGCGGCCACTACGAGCACTTCTTCCGGCCGTGCGCGGCGGAACAGCCCGAATGGCTGCCGCCGCCGGGAGCCCCCGACGCGTCGCTCCCCGAGACCCGCGCGCTGCTCGGCGTACTGGACGCGCTGCGCCCGGTGTTGCAGTGCTCGCTGCACGGCATCGACGTGGGCGGCAGCTTCGTGCAGCTCACCAGCGACATCCCCGGCGTGCCCGCGCGGATCGGCAAGTCGGCCGCCGAGCTGG
Organism: Streptomyces sp. NPDC088197; assembly: GCF_044741185.1. NCBI lineage: Bacteria > Bacillati > Actinomycetota > Actinomycetes > Kitasatosporales > Streptomycetaceae > Streptomyces > Streptomyces sp. NPDC088197. Next base: position 153,803 of record NZ_JBIUSD010000008.1, on the reverse strand, counting down.
ACATCCCGCTGGAGAGCGGGTCCTCCGACGCCTTCCAGTGGCCGAGCCCCGGACCCGGCGTCTACGTGATGCCGCCGGACGGCGACCCCGCGACCGTCGGCGACGGCGCCAACTCCACCTGGGCGCACGCCCGCCGCTACGACGGTGTCACCGCCGTCGTCGAAGTGCCCATGTGGGCCTGCGACCGCACCGCCGACATCTCCCCGCACCCCGCGCCCGACCACGCGCTGCGCGTCGCGGGCGCGGCACTCCGCCGCGACCTGCCCCGCGTCGCCCGGGTCCTGGACAACCTCGACCCGCGCCTGGTCGGCGCGGACTCCCCGATGCTGCGCACCGTCAAGGAACTCGTCGGCATCGGCCCCCGGCTGTCCGCCGACTGGGACCCCGCCGTACGGCCGCCCGGCGCGCTCCCGCTGCCGCCGATGACCACCGCGCGCGTCACCAGCATCGAGGTCTACGCGCAGCGCGTCCCGCTGCGCGCCGCCGCGATGCTCCGCCGCGTCGCCGACGTCCCCCGCGTCACGCGCCTGGTGGACGAGTGGTGCGCGGCGTACGAGAGCGCCTACCGCCCGCGCTGGGTGCCGATCGCCGACCAGGTCGAGCAGCAGGCGCGCAGCGTCATCGCGGTGTACGAAGAGCTGCGTACATGACCACGTCCTTCAACTCCCCGCCGACGCGCGCCCAGTCGCGCAGCAGCCCCTCGCGCTGGTAACCGGCGCTCTCCGCGGTGCGCAGCGAACCGGTGTTCCACGGCTCGGCGTACAAGTCGAGCCGGGCGATGCCCAGTTCGTGCAGGCCCCACTCGGTGATCGCCTTCAGCGCCGAACCTGCGGCGCCCGCGCGGCGCGCCGAGGCGAGCACCCAGTAGCCGACCGTGGCGCGGTCCGCGCTGATGATGTCGAGCCCCACGTTGCCGACCGCGCACCCGTCGGACGCCCGAGCGATCACCATCGGGTAGCGGCCCGCCGCCGGCCGTCCCCACTGCCGCTCGACGAAGGCGATCCCCTCGGCGTCGCTGTAGACCGGCGGCACGGTCGTGATCAGCGGAATCAGCGGGTCCGTCGACGCCTCGCGCACCGCGTGCAGGTCGGCCATCGACCACGGGCGCAACGTGTAGTCGCCCGCCCCGAGCACCGGCGGTTCCCTGAGGTCGGTGAGGACGTCCCTGCGGTCCGAGCGGTGCCTGTGGTCCATGCGTCCGATGCTGCCAGCAGGGGACGCGGCGGGCGAGTCCATGACGGACGTACGGGGCACGGGCCCGCGGCCGTCCCCCGTCACCCGTCACCCGTCCCCGCCCCCGTGCTCCGCCACCCGTCCCTGTCCCCGCGCGCCCCCGCGCCCCGCCCTCCCCGTCACCCCCGCGCGCGGACGGGTTCACGCCCCTTCGGCGACCGCAGGAACAGCGCGGAGGCCACCGCACCCGCCGCCACCAGGGCCGCGTTGACCAGTACGGCGAGCGAGATCCCGCCGAGGAGTACGTGCGGCGCCGCCGACGAGGCCGCGCCCGCGCGGGCGGTGACGACCGCGCTCATCATCGGGATGCCCAGCGTGATGCCGACCTGCTGCGTCATCGTGGCGAGTCCGGTGGCCAGACCCTGCTCCTCGTCCGGCAGCCCGGACGTCGCGGTGACCATGAAGCCGACGATCGCCAGCATGTTGCCGACACCGCCGACGAAGGTCGCCGCCAGCAGAAGCCCCAGCCATCCGCGGCCCTCCCCGAGCGGCACCAGCGACGCGGTGGCGACCGCCTGGACCCCGCCGCCGACGATCAGCGTCGCCCGCGTGCCGATCCGGCCGATCACCCGCGCCCCCAGCACCCCGCCCACGACGGTGCCCGCCCCCAGCACACCGAAGGCGAGACCGGTCGCGAGCGCCGAGAACCCCAGCACCTTCTGGAGGTAGAGCGTCATCAGGAAGACCAGCGACGTCTCCGTCACGAAGGCGATCAGCCCGGCCGCGTTCCCCCACACCACCGACCGGCGGCGCAGGAACCGTACCGGCACCAGCGGCGCCGGGGCCCGCCGCTCCACAGCGACGAAGGCGGCCAGCAGCGCCGCGCCCACCGGCAGGGCGGTCAGCGTCACCGGGGAGAGCCAGCCGCGCTCGCCCGCCGACGTGAAGCCGTAGACGACGGCGAGCAGCCCGCCGGTGACGGTCACCGCGCCGGGCACGTCGAGCCGGGGCCGCGCGGCGGGGCGGCTCTCGGCGATCAGCGCGGGCGCCGCGAGCAGCACCACGGCGGCCACCGGCACATTGACGAAGAACGCCCAGCGCCAGCTCAGCAGGTCGGTCAGCACCCCGCCGAGCACCGCGCCCGCCGTGAAACCGGCCGACATCAGCGCCCCGTTCAGACCGAGCGCCCGGTCGCGCAGCGGCCCCTGCGGGAACGACGTGGTCAGCAGCGCCATCCCGGCCGGGGTCACGGCCGCCGTCGCGAGCCCCTGGGCGACCCGCGCCGCCAGCAGCATCGCCGGATCCGTCGCCAGCCCGCCCGCCAGCGACGACACCCCGAGCACCGCCATCCCGGCCAGGAACACCCGGCGCCGCCCGAACAGGTCCGCGACCCGGCCGAACAGCAGAGTGAATCCGGCGGCGGCCAGCGCGAACGCCGTCGCGATCCACTGGAGATTCGCCAGCGAGAAGCCGAGACCGCGGCCGACCACCGGCAGCGCCACGTTCAGGATCGAGAAGTCCACCGCGATCATGAACTGCGCGCCCAGCAGCAGCATCAGCGTCCAGCGCTGCCGCGCGCTCATCGGCGGCGGGCCGGACCTCGGGGCGGTGTCCGGTGCGCCGGTCCCGTCCGTCCGCGCGCTCCCCGTCCCCGCCGCGCGGCCCGCGCCCGTCGTCGGTGCGGGTGCGGGTGCGGATGCCGGTGCGGATGCCGGTGTGGGTGTGGGTGCTGGTGTCGGTGTCGGTGGCGTCATCCTGCGGCCCTCCATAGGGGTGGTGCGGTCACCACGGAAGGCTCGTCGGCGGCGCGGCCCGTACCCAGACCCCCGTTCTTCGTACGCGGGCGGTGCCTACGCGGGCCGTACGTACCTCGGCGGTGCCTACCACCGGCAGGGTCAGGCTCCGCGCCGGGCGCCGGGGCAGACTGGACGCATGGACGGCACCGCGCGCACCCCCTCCGCACTGGGCGAATTCCTCCGCACCCGGCGGGCGCGGCTGCGCCCCGAGGACGTCGGCGTCGTCCCGTACGGTGCCCGGCGCCGCGTACCGGGCCTGCGCCGCGAGGAACTGGCCCAGCTCGCGGGCGTCAGCGTCGCGTACTACACACGGCTCGAACAGGGCCAGAGCGCCAACGCCTCGCAGGCCGTGCTCGACGCGCTCGCCACGGCGCTGCGGCTCACCGACGACGAGCGCGCCCACCTGCGCCACCTCGCGCGCCCCGGCCGCGCGGGACGCCGCGCCCCGCAGCGGGCCGAGACCGTACGGCCCGCGACGCGGCAGCTCATCGCCGCCATGGACGCGGTGCCCGCCGTCGTGATGGGCCGCCGCTACGACGTCCTGGCCTGGAACGCGCTCGGCCACGCCCTCACCGCGGGCCACCTCGACCCCGACGCGCCCGACCGCCCGGCCGACCGCCCCAACGCCCAGCGGATGCTCTTCCTCGACCCGCACACCAGGGAACTGCACCCGCACTGGGACGAGGAGGCCCGGCGCGCCGTCGCCTCCCTGCGGCTGGCGGCGGGCGAGGCGGCCGACGACCGCGGATTCGCCGAACTCGTCGGCGAGCTGTCCATGAAGAGTCCGGAATTCGCCGCCCTGTGGTCCCGCCACCCGGTCAGCAACTGCACCACCGGCACCAAGACCTTCCACCACCCCGTGGTGGGCCGCTTCGACCTCGCCTTCGAGATGCTGCGGACCGGCGACGGCTCGGGCCACCGGCTGCTGCTGTTCAGCGCGGCGCCCGGCACCCCGGACGAGGCGGCGCTGCGCCTGCTGGCGGCGAGCGCCCAGGCGAGTACACAGGGGAGCCCGTACGCGAGCACGCAGGTGAGCGCACAGGCGCGCGCAGCGGACGCGCTCACCCGTTCGGAGTAGTCCGCAGCCCGCCCCGGCGCCCCCGCACCGATCATGAACGCAAGGGGACAGCGCCGAACCGGGAGCAGGTGAGCGTGGTGAGCACCGAGAAGCCGCCGAGCGACAGCAGGTTCGGTTCGCTGGTGACCCCGGGCCGGGTGACCGTGGCCGTGCTCGCGGTCCTCGCCCTGATCTTCATCTTCGAGAACACCCGCGACGTCAAGATCCGGCTGCTGATCCCCGAGGTCACGATGCCGCTGTGGATGGCGCTGCTCGGCTGCTTCATCGTCGGCGCGCTGGCCGGGATGTACCTGCGGCGCGGCGGCCGCAACAGGGGCGGGCGCTGACGCCGGGACCTCGTGCGGGGCGCCGCAATCCGTGGGGTACGCGCGGGTGCGGTGCGATCGGCGGTTTTGACCGGCGGTTTGGATCGGCGGCTTACGGGCCCGGCGGCGTGACCAGCGGCTTGCCGAGGCACACGCTCAGCTCGTCGTGCCGGTAGTAGCCGAATTTCGGCACCGGCAGGTAGCCGCACGAGCGGTACAGCGCGATGGCCTCCGGCTGCCGCTGACCGGTCTCCAGCACCATCCGGGTCCTGCCCGCCGCCGCGGCCGTCCGCTCCAGCTCGGCCAGGATCGCGCGGGCGAGACCGCGCCCGCGCGCCCGCGCCACCACGAACATCCGCTTGATCTCCGCGTCGCCGTCCGCGTGCCCGTCGGGCGAGTCGTCCTGGGCGCGCCAGCCGCCACTGGCCACGGCGTGCCCGTCCTCGTCGTAGGCCAGCAGGTACAGCCCGCGCGGCGGGTCGAAATGGGCCGCGTCCATGAAGGTCGAGTCCCCGTCGCCGTACCGCTCCACGTACTCCTGCTGCACCAGGTCGTTGAGCTTCACCGCGTCGGGGTGGTCGTAACGCGTCGTTCTGATCTCCACGCCCGATATCGTACGTGCGCGGTCGTACGCACGTGCGGACGGGGGATACCGAAGCGGTCCGGCCGACCGGCCCCGGTATCGTCCAGCGCATGTCGACCACCGTCACCACCGTGAACGTCAACGGACTCCGCGCCGCCGCCAAGAAAGGCTTCCTGACCTGGCTGGAGGAGACCGAAGCCGACGTGGTCTGCCTCCAGGAGGTCCGCGCGGAGCCCGACCAGCTCACCGTCGAGCTGCGCGACCCGGCGGGCTGGCACGCCTTCCACGCGCCCTCCTCCGCCAAGGGCCGGGCCGGTGTCTCGCTGTACACCCGCGAGGAGCCCAGCGCCGTCCGCGTCGGCTTCGGCGCCACCGAATTCGCCGCCGCCGGGCGCTACCTGGAGGTCGACCTGCCCGGCACCGGACCCGGTCTGACCGTCGGCAGCCTCTACCTCCCCTCCGGCGAGGTCGGCACCGAGCGCCAGGCGGAGAAGGAGCGCTTCATGAAGGACTTCGCCGTCCACCTCGGCGCGCTCCGCGACCACGCCGCCGAAACCGGCACCCATGCCCTGGTCTGCGGCGACTGGAACATCGCGCACCAGGAAGCGGATCTGAAGAACTGGCGCGGCAACCGCAAATCCGCCGGCTTCCTCCCCGAGGAACGCGCCTGGCTCACCGAACTCTTCGGCCCCGCGGGCTGGACCGACGTCGTCCGCCGCCTCCACCCCGACGTCGAGGGCCCCTACTCCTGGTGGTCCATGCGCGGCCAGGCGTTCGACAACAACACCGGCTGGCGCATCGACCTCCAGGTCGCCACCGAAGCCCTCGCCGCCGCGGCCACCACCGCCGTCGTCGAGCGCGCCGCGAGCTACGACCAGCGCTGGAGCGACCACGCCCCGGTGACGGTGACCTACGACATCTAGGCCACGGCGGCGCGGCGCGCGCGTCACACCCCCGGCTCCGCCGTCTCCAAGGCACTGACGAGCGGCGCGGAACTCCGTGGCCGGGCCCGGCGGGCGATGGCATGCTGAGTCCGTGAACGGACCGCACATCACCGTCAGTATCCCGGCTGAGCTGCACCTCTTCGTGGCCGCCGACCGGCGCCGCGAGGAACCCGGCGCCGTGGTCACCGACGGCACGTCGTCGCTCGGGCACGTCGTGGAGTCGCTGGGCGTGCCGCTCACCGAGGTCGGCGGGCTGTCCGTCGACGGCCGCGCGGTCCCGAACGCGCACGTCCCGGCGCCGGGCGAGGCGGTACGGGTCCACGCGGTCGTGCGGCCGCAGGAGGTGCCGGGCGCGCCGCTGCGCTTTCTGCTCGACGTCCATCTCGGCACGCTGGCACGGCGGTTGCGGCTGCTCGGGGTCGACGCGGCGTACGAGAACGAGGACATCGGCGACCCGGCGCTCGCCGCCCTCTCGGCGAGCGACCGCAGGGTCATGCTCACGCGCGACCGGGGCTTGCTGCGCCGCCGCGAACTGTGGGCGGGCGCGTATGTCTACAGCGACCGCCCGGCCGACCAACTGCGCGACATCCTCCAGCGGTTCGCGCCCGACCTCGCGCCCTGGACCCGCTGCGTCGCCTGCAACGGCCTGCTGACCCCCGCCGACAAGGAGTCCGTCCGCGACCGCCTGGAGGGCGGCACCGAACGCTCCTACGACGTCTTCGCCGCGTGCGCCTCCTGCGGCCGCGTCTACTGGCGCGGCGCCCACCACACCCGCCTCGAAGCCGTCGTCGCCGAAGCACTCCGCGACGCCGCCCCCACCCGCCACTGATCCCACCCGGCACTGATCCCGCGCGGCACTGACCCCACCCGGCTGACCCCGCGCGGACCGGCACCGCGCGGACCTTCACCGCGCGCCGAAGCCGCTGGTGGGACCGCCCGGTGCCCCCATGGGACCGGCCAGTGCCTGCATCAGCCTGACCGCTACCCGCGCCGAAGGCCGCTCGCTCACCGACAAGAGAATGCGTCTGGACAAAAAAAGTTTTCGGTGAGACGCTGAAGCCATGTTGGACGTGAGCGTGATCGAGAACCCCGAAGCGGCGGCGACGTCGCTGGACCCGATACGGTCCCGGCTGCTGGCCGAGCTGGCGGCGGGCCCGGCATCGGCGACGATGCTCGCGGCGAGGGTGGGGCTGCCGCGGCAGAAGGTGAACTACCACCTCAAGGCGTTGGAGAAGCACGGCCTGGTCGAGCTGTCGGGCGAGCGCAAGAAGGGCAATGTCACCGAGCGGCTGATGCGGGCGACCGCGGCCTCGTACGTGATCTCGCCGATGGCGCTGGCCGCCGTGCAGCCCGATCCGGCCCGCTTCCGCGACCAGCTCTCGGCGCGCTGGCTGCTGGCTGTCGCCGCCCGGCTGGTGCGGGACGTCGGCACGCTGATCACGGGCGCCGACCGGGCGCGGCAGCGGATCGCGACCTTCGCGCTCGACGGCGAGGTCCGCTTCGGCTCGGCGGCGGACCGCGCCGCGTTCGTGGACGAACTGACCCGCGGCATCGCCGCGCTGGTCGCCAAGTACCACGACGAGGAGGCCGAGGGCGGGCGTCCGCACCGGATCGTCGTCGCCCTGCACCCCACGGTGAAGACCCCCGAGGCCCCCGCCGTCACGAGCGGTGGCGCCGATGCCGCCGCTGTCGAACCGGCCGTCGGCCGGCCCACCACACCCCCTGAGGAAGCGTCATGAGGAAGCTTGTCGTCAGTGAGTTCCTGTCCGCCGACGGAGTCATGGAGGCGCCCCACGAGTGGCACGGGCCGTACTTCGACGACGACATGGCCGGTGCCGTGTCCGCCCAAATGGACGCGTCCGACGCCCTGTTGCTCGGCCGCACCACCTACGACGGCTTCGCCGCCGCGTGGCCCGCGATGGCCGGCCAGCCCGGCGGCGACCACATGAACGGCATCGCCAAATTCGTCGTCTCCAGCACGCTGGAGAAGGCCGAATGGAACAACTCCACCGTTTTCAGCGGAGATCCGGCCGCCGCCGTCCGCGAGCTGAAGCAGCGGGACGGCGCGAACATCACCGTGATGGGCAGCGCGACGCTCGTGCGGTTGCTGCTCGGGCAGGGCCTGGTGGACGAGTTCGACCTGCTGGTGCACCCGATCGTGGTCGGCCGCGGCAAGCGGCTGTTCCAGGACGGCCTGCCGCAGACCCCGTTCACCGTCGTCTCCTCCGAGATGTTCGCGTCCGGCGTCCACCACGTCGTCTACGCGCCGCGGAAGGCGTAGGGCCGGTCCGCCCTCCCGCACCCGCACGGCCCCCATCCGCGTATCCCCTGGAGCAAGGAGCTCTGAACAACCATGTCCAAGCACTTCGAGATCGTCCGTGAATTCGAGGTCGACGCCAGCCCGTCGCAGGTCTGGGACGCCATCACCACCGGTACCGGGGGCTGGTTGTGGCCCATGGAGTACGAGCCCAAGGAGGGCGGCGCGGCGCCGTTCGGCGGGACCGTGGTCGCGTGGGACCCGCCGCACCGGCTGACCGGGCGCACCGAGGACGCCGAGGGCATCTCGGTGCAGACCTTCAACCAGGTCGACCACCTCATCGAGCCCCGCGAGGGCGGCGGTTCATGGGTGCGGTACGTGCACAGCGGCATCCTCGTCGAGGACTGGGACAACCAGTACGACGGCGCGAACAAGCACACCGACTTCTACATGCACACCCTGCGGGAGTACCTGCGGTACTTCACCGGCCGCACCGCCGTCTTCGGCGGCGCGGAAGGCCCGAAGGCGTCCGGCGCGCCCGACGCCTTCGAGACGGCGGCCCGCGCGCTCGGGCTGGCGGACGACGCGGCCGAGGGCGCGACCGTACAGGTCGAACTGCCGGGCGCTGGACGGGTGGAGGCCGTGCTCGACTTCCGCAACCCGTACTTCATCGGGCTCCGCACCGACCAGGCGATGTACCGCTTCTTCGGCCGCAACCACTTCGGCGCGACGGTCGGCGTGAGCGTGCACGACTTCGCGCCGGGCGCCGACGCCGAGCGGATCGGCGCGGACTGGACGCGCTGGCTCGCCGGGGTCTACGCGTAACGCCCCCTCCCGCGGCCGGAGTCGGGCCTTCGCCGTACCGGAAATCCGTTATCCCCGCCGCTCACCGGCCGTCTCCTGATCGCCGGTGAGTCGGCATGTGCGGGACGTACGGGATGCGCTGGCCACAGGCATCAACGGTATTGACGGCGGCTACGGCGGCGACGGCGCGGAGGAAGCGATGGGACGCAGAGCTCGGCACGGCGGACGATCACGGCGCGGTGCCGTGTCGGCGGCGGTGGCGCTGGCCGTCGCGGCCCTGTGCGTGGCGGTCTGGGTGGTCTCCGGCCAACGGCCTGGCGGCGGTTCGGCCGACACCTCGGCCACGGCGGGCGCCGCGCCCGTATCGGCGGGGCAGGTCACGACCACGGCCGCGCCGTCCGTGACACCGACCGTCACCGCCTCCGCGACGACCGCCGCCAAGAAGCCGAAGCCGACCGCTTCCCGGCAGCTCCCGCGGCCGACCGCGTCGCGCAGCGCCGCGTCGCCCGCCGGTACGAAGCTCCCACCGCGTTCCGGCACCCGGGTGTTCACCTTCGTCAACGACGTGGACCAGACGATCTGGCTCGCCTCGGGCGAGCAGACCGCCCGGCCCGCCCTCACCACCACCGGCTGGGTCCTGCGCCCTGGGCAGACCCTCGGCGTCCGCGTGCCCGACCACTGGAACGGCCGCTTCTGGGGCCGTACCGGCTGCTCCTTCGACGCCTCGGGCCGCGGCCACTGCGAGACCGGCGACTGCGACGGCCGCTTCCAGTGCCCCGGTTACGGGGTGATCCCGGCGACGCTGGCGGAGTTCAACCTCAACTCGTGGGACGGGATGGACTTCTACGACGTCAGCCTCGTCGACGGCTCCAACCTCCCGATGTACATCAACCTCGTCGGCGGTACGACGAAGGACCCGATCTCGGCGAACGGCTGCTCGGCCGCGGGCTGCACCCACGCCGTGGACTGTCCGGCCGCCCTCCAGGTGACGTCCGGTGGCCGGGTGGTCGGTTGCGAGTCGCCCTGCGGGGTCTTCGACACCGACCAGTACTGCTGCCGCGGCACGTGGGCGCCGCGCTCGATGTGCCTGCCCGACCAGTGGCCGGTGAGGTACGCGGACGTGTTCAAGAAGGCCGAGCCGTTCGCGTACTCGTATGTGGACGACGACGCGACCAGCACCTTCACCAGCCGGGGCGAGGCCGGGTACCGGATCACTTTCGGGCTGAGCCGCTGAGGCGGTGATGCGCTGATGCGGTGAGCCGCTGAGCCGGTGAGCCCGTGAGGCACCCGAAGGGCCCGACCGGCCGGTCGGGGAGGACGTACCGACGCCGTATGTCAGGGCGGAGTCGGGGGCGGGAAGGGCGGCGGCCGTGACCGGCGCCGGGACGACGACGCGGGCGGCGCGGAAACCGCCGTCGTCGGCCCGGCCGACCGGGGACGGCCGCCGCCGATCCGCGATGAGTTTCGGCCGCGCCCGCGGTCCTATGGGGAGCAGCGGGCCCGTGTCCCGGGCGCGCCCCGACGAAAGCAGGCGTGAACGATGGCGACTTTCGTACTCGTCCCCGGCGCGGACGGCCGCGCCTGGGGCTGGCACCGGCTCGTACCGGAACTGCGCGCCCGCGGGCACGAGGCGGTGACGCTCGACCTGCCCGAGGACAGCGCCGCCGACCTCGACGCCTACGCGGACGCGATCGTGGCGGCGTGCGGCGACGTCGACCGGCTGGCCCGGCCGCTGGTCCTCGTGGCGCTGTCGCTCGCCGGATTCTCCGCGCCGCTGGCCTGCGAGCGGCTGCGCGCCGACCGGCTCGTACTCCTCAACGCGATGGTGCCGCTGCCCGGCGAGACGGCGGGGGAGTGGTGGGACCACACCGGCCAGCAGGCCGCGCGCGAGGCGTACGCGCGGGAGGAGGGACGCGACACCGCGTTCGACGTGCGCGTCGACTTCTTCCACGACGTGCCGCAGGAGATCACCGAGGAGGCCATGAACTCCGCCCCGTCGGGCGGCGCGCCGGAACGGGTCTTCACGCAGCCGTGGCCGCTGACGGCGTGGCCCGATGTGCCCACCCGCTTCCTCCAGGGCGCGCAGGACCGCTTCTTCCCGCTGGAATTCCAGCGGCGGCTGGGCAAGGAGCGGATCGGCGTGGACGTCGAGGAACTGCCCGGCGGGCATCTGCTCGCGCTGAGCCGACCGCGTGAGCTGGCGCAGGCGCTGGTGCGGGACGTGTGAGCCGCGTGCGGCCGGCCGCGTAAAACGGCGACTTCCCCCCGGCCTGGAGGGACTTCCTGGCGCAGAGGCCACTGCCCGGCGGGCTTCCCGGCAGGGAGAGGGCTTTCGGACTTCCTGTACAGTTGTCCAGGAAGTCGGAGGGCGGGACGTCGGGTCGACGGAAGGCGTGGTGCACGGTCGTGAAGGTCGTCGCGGGAATCCTGGTCGGCGCGGTCGCCGCCTTCCATGTGTACGCGCTCGTGCTGGAGATGTTCCTGTGGCGCGGTCCGCGCGGCCGGGCGCTGCACGGGCTCGACGACGAGGGCGCCAGGATCACCGCGCCGCTCGCCGCCAACCAGGGCCTCTACAACGGCTTCCTGGCCGCCGGACTCGTCTGGGGCCTGATCGCCTCCGACCCGGTGGGCTTCCAGGCCCGGGTGTTCTTCCTGTGCTGTGTGATCCTGGCGGGTGCGTACGGCGCGGCGACCGCGTCCCGCAAGATTCTCTTTGTGCAGTTCGCGCCCGCGGTCGTGGCGCTGGCGGCGGTGCTTGTGGCTGGATGAGGGGTGTGATCGCTACGGGTGAGGTGAGCGGGGGGCGCGCGACGTCCGATCCCCGTACGCTCAGGACCCGCGCCCGGCTGCGGGCCGCGCTGCTCGACGAGTGCGCGCAGCGCCCGCTGGACCAGGTCAGCCTGTCGGCGGTGGCGCGCCGCGCGGGGGTCGGCCGGGCGACCCTGTATCTGCACTACGACGGTCTCCAGGCGCTCGCGGTCGACGCCTGCGCCGACGTCGTACGGGAAGCGGTCGACGCGCTGCACGCCTGGACCGCGCCGCCGGGGCCCGACGCGCCGCCCGCGCCGCTGGCCGAATTCCTCGCCGTCGTGGCCGGGCGGGCCGACCTCTACCGCGGTCTGATCGCGGAAGGCGGCGGCGGCCCGCTCGGCGCGCTCCTCCACGACGAACTCCGCGCTCGTTCGTTCGCCGACCGCACCCGCGCGGGCGCCCCGTCGCCCGCGCTCGCCGCCTCCGCCACCGCGGCCGTGTTCACCGGCCTGCTCGCCGACTGGCTGCACGGTCGTATGGACCTTTCGCCGGACGCCTTCGCCGCTCACGTCTGGCGGCTGCTGGTCGCGATCCACCGCGCCGTCCGCTGATCCTTCGCTGACGCCCGGTCAGGGCGTACGGTGTGCGCGGCGGGTGCGGACGGTGGGGGATATGCGGGGCAAATCGGGCGAGAGGTCACCCTGGGTGGTGCATATGGGTCTGAGTTTGCGAGGATCGCCGGGATGACTTCCGCTCCCGCGGGCTCCTTCGCTGAGAGCCGCTCCACAGAAGGCCGTGGCCGAAACCGCCACCGGCGTCGGAAACATGTGCTGCGACGGAGGGCCGGGATCGGCGCCGCCGCGTTCGTCGTGCTGGCGGTCGTCGGCGCCGGATATGTGGTGATGGACCGGCACGGCGCGGGTTCCGCCGCCGCGGACAGCGGCAGGAACGGCGGCTCCGGGCACGGTCAGGCCGCGGTGCCCGGCGCGTCCGCCAAGGCCGCGGGCCCCGGCACCCTGAGCGTCAAGGACGAGGCGCCCACCGTGATCCCGGGCCTCGGCCCCAAGACCCGCTCCGCGATCCCCGCCGCCTCCCGGCAGGTGCTGGTGGCCTCGGGCAAGGCCAAGAACTCCGCCGACTCCACCGTCACCCTGTGGTCCCGTACCGCCGACGGCCACTGGAGCGCGGGGGCGGCCTGGCCCGCGCACAACGCCCTGCGCGGCTGGACCGACAAGCACCACTCGGGCGATCTGCACAGCCCCATCGGCGTGTTCACCCTCAGCGACGCGGGCGGCTTCGACGCCGATCCGGGCGCCAAGCTGCCCTACCACCACTCGTCCGCCTTCCGCGCGGGCGGCGTCGGCTTCGACGGCGAGCCGCTGGACGCCGCCTTCGACTACGTCATCGCCATCGACTACAACCGCGTGCCCGGTACGTCCCCGCTCGACGGCACCCAGCCGCTCGGTGCCAACCGCGGCGGCGGCATCTGGGTCCACGTCGACCACGGCGGCCCGACGCACGGCTGCGTCAGCGTCTCCGCCGCGCACATGGTCGACCTCCTGCACACGCTCGTCCCGGCGGACCACCCGGTGATCGTGATGGGCGACCACGCCTCGCTGTCGGCGTAGCCCTCTCCCGGTCTCCGCGCCCGCTGACGGATCGCCGAGGCCGCGCATCCGCACGCCCGCCAGCGCACCGCGAATTGCGCCACCATGCCGACGGTGACCCGCCCGAACACGACCGAGAAGACCCACAGGGCGACACCCTCGCCCCGGGCCCCGCCCACCGCCGCCCACGGGTCAGACACCCGAACTCCCGCCCACCCGCTCCGGCAGCCCGCCCACGACGTCATACGCCCGCTCCTCCGGCACCAGCCGCTCCGCCCCCTCGACGTCCCCGGCCCCGACCAAGCGGTGCACCTCCCGAGCCAGCGGCGTCACATCCCTGATCCCCACGATCCACGTGTCCGCGTACTCCCGCACCGCCTCGCCCGACAGCCCGAGTTGCAGCGACCGGTACGGCAACGGCCGCAGCCGCACGTCCCGTTCGGGGTCCCACTGCACCCGCGCGGGAGCGCCCTTGAGCTGCCGACGCCACGCGTCCCGGTCGGCGTGCACGTCGGGGGAGTAGTGGGACAGACACGCGTGCCGAAGCGCCCACTCGAATCCGTCACGGGTGATCTCCACCGCGAGCACCGTCTCCTGCCCCGCCTTGGCGGCCCAACCGCAGCGGTACATCATCCACAGGAACGACGGCTTGATCCACGTCATGCGGTCCCGGCTCCAGGCGGCGGGGAAGCGGCCGTCGCGGGCGGCGGGGAGGCCGATCGCGGGGGCGTAGGCCTGGTAGACGGTGATCGTGGTGGGGGTGTGGAGGGCGCGGACGCGCCGGGCGGGTTCTCGCATGGGGACACAGTGCCGTCGCGGCGGTGGGGGTGGCCAGCGAATTGCGGGGCGGGGACGCCCGGCGAAGGGGGTGAGGGGAGGGCGGGGGCGGGGCGTTACTCCCCGGGGAGTACGGGTGGAGGCGGGGCGGGTTGACCGGGGGAGTACGGCAGAGGCATACCGCCGGGCGATGCGGGGCGGCGGCGTACGCGGGAGTCTGGTGAGGCACCCCGGACCGGCACACGGGTGGCCGGGAGTCCGGCCTCCGCCGGGGCTTTCGCACCCGCTCGCGAGGAGGCACGGCCATGGAAGACGAGCAGGAGCTGACAGACTTCGCGCGCCGATGGACCGAGGCGGAACGGCGCGGCGACGTGACCGCGCTGGACGCGCTGCTGACCGACGACTTCAGCGCGGTGGGACCGCGCGGCTTCGTCCTCGACAAGAAGCAGTGGCTCGACCGCTACGCCTCCGGCGCGCTCGTCCACGACGCCTTCACCTGGGCCGAGGTGACGATCCGTCAGTACGGGCGGGCGGCCGTCGCCACCGGGGTGCAGGGCCAGCAGAGCATCTTCGACGGGCGGGACGCGGACGGGTACTTCCGGGTGACGCAGACGATCGTCGAGACCGACGGCGTATGGCGGTTGGCCGCGCTCCACCTCAGTCCGACCGGCGACCGTCCGGGACCGGAGGCGTAGACGATGCGGATCAGTATCAGTGTCGCCCACGACGCCTGGCCCGAGGGACCGCGGGGCTCCGCACGGCAGTTGGAGCGGGTCGTCGCCACCGCCGACGAGATCGGGCTCGACACGGTGTGGGTCACGGACCATCTGACGCGGACGGACCCGACGCGGACGGACCCGACGCGGACCGACCCGACGCGCTCACCGGACGAGGCGGTCCTGGAGGCGTACGCGACGCTGGGACTCCTCGCGTCGCGCAGTGAACGGGTGCGGCTCGGCGCCATGGCGAGCCCGGTCGGCAACGGCGCGGCCGGCCCGCTGATCACGGCGGTCACGACGCTCGACGTCCTGTCCGGCGGCCGGGCCTGGCTCGGCATCGGCGCCGGATACGCCGACCACCAGGCCGCCGCGCTGGGCCCGCCCGCGCCCGGCGCCCCCGAACGCTTCGAGCGGATGGAGGACGTGCTGCGGCTCGCGCACCGGATGTGGTCGGGCGACGACAGCCCCTTCCGCGGCGCGCACTGCGACCTGGCCAGGCCGTACCCCAGTCCGCTGCCGCTCAGCGGCCCGCACCCGCCGGTGCTGATCGGCGGAAACGGCGAGGCCCGGATGCTGCCGCTGGTCGCGCGGTACGCCGACGCGTGCAATCTGCTCGACGTGCCGAACGGCGGCGCCACCATCCGCCGCAAGCTCGACATCCTCGCCGTGCACTGCCGGAAGATCGGCCGCCCGCTCGGCGACATCGACACGTCCGTCAGCGTCAGGCTGCGGCCGCAGGAGTCGGCGGACGAACTCGTCGCGCACTGCCGCCACTTCGCCGGTCTGGGCATCGGGCACGTGGTGCTGGTGCCGGGCGGCCCGTGGACGGAGGCGTCGACGCGGACGCTGGCGGCGGCGCTGCCCGCGGTCCGCGGCCTGCACCGGGAGGAGCCGGCCGGGCCGAAGGCCGCCCGCCTCGACACCTACCGGGCGCCCGCGTTCGGCGGCGCCGTCCCCGTCTGAGCGGAACGGGAAAGGCAGGCGGAGAAGGAGCGGCACCCCACGGCCGGCGGTCGCCGTGGGGTGCCGTGCTGCGCGGCCGAGGCCGCGGCCGGCCCTGGATCCAGGACCGTCAGCCGTTGCCGCGCGGCAGGACGAGCGACTGGATCTGGGGAAGCCCCTTCCAGTCGTTCGAGGCGATCGTCGCGTGAGCCGCGGCGAGTTGGGCGATCCGCGCCTGCGCGTCGGCCGGGGACGGATTCGCGTCGTCCAGGGCGGGTGCGACATTCTGCGAGTCGGTCATCACGAGCAGGTAATGACGCGCGTCGTACCAATTCGTGTCGACGTTGAGGAACGCCGAGGCGTCACCGTCGAAGATCACGAACCACGGGCGCAGCGAGGCGTCGGAGTAGCGCGAACGCGGGTCGCCCGACTGCACGTTGTGCACGGTCGGGAAGACCTGGGCGGTCGAGACGTGCCCCTTGAGGTAGCTCGCGTACTCGACGTCCGTCCACAGCGTGTCGGTCGGGTTGTTCTCCTCGACGGTGCCGGGGATGATCTCCAGGATCACCTTGCCCGCGAGTTGCTGCCGCGTCGGCCAGTTGCCCGCCTGGGCGGCCTCGTCGAGCGTGCCGTAGCTGCCGCCGCCAGGCTTGGCCAGCAGGTCGGACGGCTTGAACACCAGGCTGCCGAGGTGCGCGCTGATGGACTGGTCCAACTTGGCAGGGCTCATGCCGAGGTTGGCCTGGAAGCCCGCCTTCATCTCCAGCTTGATCATCAGCGGCGCGTGGCCGGGGTGCGCGCCGAGCCAGACGCGTACGTCGTCCAGGCAGCTCTCCAGGTCCTTGTTCGCGCCGCCCGTGTAGAGCTGCGACGGTGAGGACGCGTCCACGCAGTTGTTGCCGTTGCTGGTCAGGCTGGAGTGGCTGACCTTCCACTCCTGGGTGAAGAAGTCGTCCCACACGTCCAGCTCGATCAGCGACGTGCCCGTGTCCAACGCCTGGGCGAGGTACGGGAAGGCGGCGGGGTCGTAGGTGTTGTGCAGGCCGGACGTCGTGGCGCCCGAGAACGGCAGGGAGCCGGTGTCAGCGGCGGACGCGGATGCGCCGCCTCCGGCTCCGGCGACGGTGAACGCCAGGCATGTGGTGAGCACGCCGAGCAGCGCCGTGCGCAGTCGTAGGGAAACTCGTCGGGACAGCGGACCGGTCACGTGTCCTCCAGTGGGGGGGTGTCTCTCCGTCCGGACGGTGACTGCCAAGCGTGAATCGACGGAGACATGTCACGTAACACGATCTGGAATCCGGCTGTCAGCTACGAATCGAGCCGATCTTCAACGGAATTGACGCCACGTCAGGGGCGCTTCGGTGGGTTGTGGGGCCCGCGTCACGTCCGTACCGCTCTCAGCTCGCGCCCAGCAGCCGCAGCGCCGCCGTGGTGGCCGCGGCGGCGAGCACCACCACGAGGAAGGGTGCCCGGCGCCACGCGCACAGACCGCCGACGGCGACCCCGGCCGGGCGGGCGGCTCCGGCGAAGCCGTGGCCCTCGGTGAGGGTGGAGGTGGCGACCAGGGCGGCGAGCAGCACGACGACGCAGAGCGCCATCAGCCGTTCCAGGCGCGGCGAAAGGGTGACGCGGGCGCGCAGCACGGGCCCGGCGAAACGGAAGGCGAAGGTGCCCGCGCCCAGGGCGACGGTGGCGAGCAGCAGGCTCGTCCCCGTACTCATCGTCCCGCTCCGGTCCGCGCGGCGGGGTCCGGCTCCTCGCGACGACCGCCCGCCCGCGCCGCTCCGACCCCGGCCAAGGCGAGCAACACCGGCAGTCCGGCGGGCAGATACGGCGTCGCGACGAGCGCGAGCACCACTCCGGCCAGCGCTGCCCCGCGCGTCGCGGAGTCGCCGAGGGACGGCAGTACCAGGGCCAGCAGCACGGCGGGGAAGGCCGCGTCCAGCCCGAAGGCGTCGGTGTCGCCGACCGCGCCGCCGCCCAGGGCGCCCAGGACGACACCGGCGTTCCAGCAGACGAACAGGCCGATGCCGCACGCCCAGTACGCCGCCCGCCGCCGTTCGGGTTCGCGCTGGGCGAGGGTGAAGGCCACGGTCTCGTCCGCCATCAGATGGCTGCCCGCGATGCGGCGGAGCGGCCCGGTGCCGAAGACGTCGCCGACCGCGAAGCCGAACGGTACGTGCCGCGCGTTCACGAGCAGGCCCGCGACGACCGCCGCCACCGGATTGCCGCCCGCCGCGACGATGCCGATGAACATGAACTGCGACGCGCCCGCGAAGACCACCACCGACAGCAGCATCGGCAGCCACACCGGCAGGCCGAGCCCCACGGCGATGGCGCCGAACGACACCCCGACGACGGCATCGGCGACGCAGACCAGGGCGATGTCCCGCACCAGGTCCTTCTCCGGAGTTCGCCATATCGAACGCATCGCCGCCTATAATGAACGGAGTGAGGATCGTTCGTCAAGGCGAACGAGTGGACTTGTTTGGCGAACGAAGGGTGCGGCGATGGCGGCGGACAAGGGGGCGCACGCGTCAGGAGAGTCGGGGGAGCCGGGACGCGGCGCGGACGAGAACGGACGGGAGCGGCAGAGCGGGCGCGCACCGCTGGCGGCCATCGCGGAATCCCTCCAGCGCGAGCGCCGCCGCGCGGGCCTGTCCCTCGCCGAGGTCGCCCGCCGTGCGGGCATCGCGAAATCCACGCTCTCCCAGCTCGAATCGGGCACCGGCAACCCCAGCGTCGAGACCCTGTGGGCGCTGAGCGTCACCCTGAACGTGGCCTTCGCCCAGCTCGTCGACCCGCCCCGCCCCCGTGTCCGCGTCGTCCGCGCGGGCGAGGGCGTCGCCTTCGCCGCCGAGCGCGCGGATTACGTGGCCACGCTCCTCGCCTCCTGCCCGCCGCACGCGCGCCGCGACATCTACCTGGTGTCCGTACAGCCCGGCACCGCCCGGGAGTCCGACCCGCACGCGCCCGGCATGATCGAGCACGTGGTGCTCAGTACCGGCCGCGCGCTGGTCGGCCTCACGGATGATCCCGTCGAACTCCACCCCGGCGACTACATCGCCTATCCGGGCGACGAGCCGCACATCTTCCGCGCGTTGGAGCCGGACACCCTCGCGGTGCTCGTCCAGGAACACCACTGACGCCGCCCTGAGCCAACTCCGTGGGCGGTGCCCGTGGTGGCGGTGCGTCAGCCCGCGCGGAGCGTCAACGCGGCCGTGTGCAGGGTCTTTTGCGTGCGGAACTGGAGGAACAACCGCCAGTCGCCCGCCGTCGGAAGCTCGGCGTGGAAGGCCAGTTCGGGGCCGCCGTGATCGCCGTTCACGGCCGTCGTCGGATGCAGGTGCGCGAACGCCAGATCGCCGGCGTGGAACGCCGTCAGGTGCGCGTACGTCCCCAGGTACGGCTGGAGATCGGTCACCGGGCGGCCGTTCCTGGTCACGGTCACGGCCAGCGGATGCGCCATGCCCGACATGCCCGCCATGACGTCGCCCTTCACCGTCACCGTGTAACCGTCCACCGTGGCGCTGGTCTTGGGCGCGGGCAGCGGCACGGGCGACGAGGCGGTGCCGGGGACCGTGACCGTACGGCTCAGGACCAAGTCCGTCCCCTTGCCGGGGCCCGCGTCCGGCGTGAAGGACGCGAAGAACCGCCACGCGCCGGGTGCGAGCGCCGCCAGCCGCGCCGTCCAGGTGCCGTCCTTCGCCATCCCCGGATGCACGTGCTGGAAGCCGGTGAGATCGGACCGGACCGCGTAGAAGTGCATCCGCTGCGTCTGGTCCAGCGCGAAGGCGGTCAACGGCCTGCCGTCGGGGGCGGTGACGGAGAAGCGGTACGTGGCGGGCGCGCCGGAAGGCAGTCGCGCGTCGGGGGAGACGAGGCGGTAGCCGTCGCGGTCGGCGGACAGGCCGTTGGCGGAGGCTGGGGCGTCCATGCCGTCCATGCCGTCCATGCCGTTCGTGGAGGGCGTGGACGGCATGGAGGGTTTCGAGGGCATGGACGCGGTGGGCGACGTGCGCGACTCGGGTGACGACGCCGGGGCGTGGCCGTGCGCCTGGCCGGTGGTCGTGGAGGAGCCGCCGCCGCAGGCGGTCAGGCCGAGCAGCAGAGCGCAGGTCGCGGCGGTGGCCGCGAGGAGAGCGGGCCGGAGTGTTCGCATGATGCTCTTTCGGGTGAGCGCGCGGAAAACGGCGCGCGTATGGATGCGATGCGGACGGATGTGGGGGCGCGACACCGCACCGGGAACTCCCCGGCGCGGCGGGCCTCTTCACGTCCGCGCGACGCACACCCGCAGCAATATCGCCCGCCCGCCCGGCGGCGGAGCGCGCCGCCGGTCCCGAGACGGGGCGGTGCCGGAGGCGGCCAACCCCGCCCCCAGCAACGGCGGTACGGCGGAGGCGACCTGCGCCCAGCCGGTGAGCGGTGCCCGCGCGCGTACGGGCGTGGCCCAACACGAACCGCCGGAGCCGGTCTTGGCGACGTGGGGGGCGGGGGCCTGCGGCCGTACGTGCGGAGTCGAGTGGGTGGTGGCGGCGATGGGCGCGGTAGCGGACATCCGCGCGATACCCATGTCCGTGCCCATGTTCATGGCCAGGGGCACGCCGTGGCAGCCCTCGCTCGCGGAAGCCGGTGCGCCGTGCATGAAGAACAGCCCGAGGAGGACCGCGCACACCGCCAACAGCCGGGGCGTACGCGGCCGGTGCGCGTGTGCCGTACCGTCGCCGTCCGCTGTCACCCGGTTGACGATATACCCCCAGGGGGTGTCTTGTTCAGGCGGGTGCCCGCGTGTTAACGCTGCGGGTACACGGTCCATGTGCGATGCCCGCGACACATGGACACATGGACACGTAAACACGTAGACACGCAGACGGCCGACCGGAAGGCGCGAGAGATGTCCGTGCGCAGCGAGCGCGAAGGCGCCGTCACCACCGTGGTGCTGTCCAGGCCGGAGGCGCGCAACGCGGTGGACGGGCCCACGGCCGCCGCGCTCGCGGACGCCTTCCGCGCCTTCGACGCGGACGAGGAGGCGGCCGTCGCCGTCCTCTGGGGCGAGGGCGGCACCTTCTGCGCGGGCGCGGACCTCAAGGCGATCGGCACCGCACGCGGCAACACGGTCGCCGACGACGGCGACGGCCCGATGGGGCCGACCCGTATGCGGCTCGGGAAACCGGTGATCGCCGCCGTCTCCGGGCACGCCGTCGCGGGCGGCCTCGAACTCGCGCTCTGGTGCGACCTCCGCGTCGCCGAGGAGGACGCCGTGTTCGGCGTCTTCTGCCGCCGCTGGGGCGTGCCGCTGATCGACGGCGGCACCGTACGGCTGCCCCGGCTGATCGGCGCGGGCCGGGCGATGGACCTCGTCCTCACCGGCCGTCCGGTCGACGCGGCGGAAGCCCTCGCCATCGGCCTCGTCGACCGCGTCGTCCCGCCCGGCACCGCCCGCGCCGCCGCCGAGCGACTCGCGGCCGAGATCGCCGCCTTCCCTCAGACCTGCCTGCGCGAGGACCGGCTCTCCCTGCTGGAGCAGGAAGGTCTGCCCGAAGGGGCCGCCCTGGCCGTGGAGTTGGCCCACGGCCGGATCTCCCTGACCGAGGCGGCGGCGGGCGCCTCCCGTTTCGCCTCCGGCGAGGGCCGCCACGGATCGTTCACCTGATGCCGTACGCCCGCTGTCGGCCGTACGCGCCGGCGCCGTAGTCCTGTCGGGGTCCCCGGGCGGCCGCCCACGTGCCCGTTGTGCTCGCGGGCATGATCGTCTGGCTCAACGGCACCTTCGGCGTCGGCAAGGCCACGACGTCCCGACTGTTCACCGAACTCCTCCCCGACGCGCGGATCTTCGACTCCGAGACGGTCGGCTCCATGCTGCGCCCCGTCCTCGACTCGGTCCCCGTCGCCGACTTCCAGGACCATCCGCCGTGGCGCGCCCTCGTGGTCGAGACGGCCGCGCAGATCCTCGGTTACGTCGGCGGGACGCTGGTCGTACCGCAGTCGGTGCTGGTGCGGGCGTACTGGACCGAACTGCGGGACGGGCTCGCGAAGTCCCGCATTCCGCTGCGGCACTTCGTGCTGCACGCCGACCCGTTGACGCTCGCCGCGCGGATCGACACCCCGAGGGCACCGGCATCCGACGCTGGCGGCACGACCATGTCGCCCCGTACGCCGACGCCCTCCCCTGGCTGCGCGAGGAAGGCGAGATCGTCGAGACGGCGGACATCGCCCCCGACGAGGTGGCGCGGCGGATCGCGGCCGCGGTGACCGCCCAGGGCGTGTCCGTGAAGTCGCCTCTGGCTGGCGGCGCCTGGCACGCACGCCCGCCGCGTCGCCGGAACACCCGAATAGCTCCGCTATGAGGCCACCCCGGAGCCTTGCGCTCAAGGCCCCCGGACGGAGTCCGGGGAACACCACACGCCGCCTGGACCGCCCATGATCCGCCGGACACGCCTTAGGACGTAACGGCCGCGAAGCCGCGCGCCGTTCGCCCGTCGGCCCGGCGGGGTCATCCCCGGCCCAGCCGCAGGGCCCAGGCGAGGCAGCCGAGCGCGGCGGTCGTGGTCAGGACGCGGGCGACGTTCCAGCGCAGCCAGGCGGACTCGAACTGCTCCCGGACGGCGGCGAGATCGCGGATCTTCGACGGGTCGCCCGCGGCGGCGAGCTTGTCGTTGAGCGGGACGTTGAAGCCCATGGTGACGACGAGCGAGGCGGCGTAGAGGACCACGCCCGCGATGATCCACGGCAGCGCGGGCCGTCCGTCGCCGCGCCAGTGCAGCGCCGCCGCGATCCCGCCCAGGACCAGGGCGCCGCCGAAGGCGAGGCTGAACCAGCCGTTGAGTATGGCCACGTTGACGCGTTGCATGGCCTCCACGAACGTCCGGTCGTCGGAGGCGGCGAGGCCCGGCATGACGGCGACGGAGAAGGCGAAGTACAGGCCCGCCATCAGGCCGGTGGCGAGCGTGGCGGCGAGCAGCACGAGACTGCGGATGTCGCCGGACATGGCAACTCCTCTGGGTCCTCGGGGACGAGCGGTCGGATTCCGGCCCGACTCGGCCCGCTGGTAGGCGGGTTGGCGGTCCCGACCGGAGCG
Organism: Streptomyces sp. NPDC088197; assembly: GCF_044741185.1. Taxonomy (NCBI): domain Bacteria; kingdom Bacillati; phylum Actinomycetota; class Actinomycetes; order Kitasatosporales; family Streptomycetaceae; genus Streptomyces; species Streptomyces sp. NPDC088197. The sequence continues at coordinate 130,989 of NZ_JBIUSD010000008.1, read as the reverse complement.
GTCCTGCGGGAGCGGCCGCTCCCGGCGCGGCTGCCGCTCCGGGTCCGCCGCGCCGCCGCCGGACATCGGCTGAGGCGGCGGCGTACCGTACGGCCACGCCGCGTAATCCTGCTGGTGCGGAGCCTGTTGAGGTGGCTGCTGAGGTGGCTGTCGAGGTGCCCGCTGAGGTGTCCGGTCGCGGGGCGCGGTATGCGCGTTCGGTGTCATGGCCTCAGTGAAACGGCGGCGAGGGCGGCGGGACCATCGTCGAAAAGCTCACCCCCATGCGCGGGCGTCCAGTCCTAGGCTGGGCGCATGGACGCACTGGCGAATCTGCTGGACGGGCCGCGGGCCCGAGGCGCCTTCCTGCTGCGGTCGATCCTCACCCCGCCCTGGTCGCTGCGGATCGAGGACCGGGCGCCGCTGACGCTGGCCCTGATGGTGCGCGGCGACGGCTGGGTGGTGCCGGACAAGGGCGACCCCGTACGGCTGTGCCCCGGTGACATCGCGGTGATCCGGGGCCCGGAGCCGTACACGGTCGCGGACGCGCCGGCCACCGAGCCGCAGATCGTCATCCATCCAGGACAGGTCTCCGCGACCCCGCAGGGCGTCGAGCTGTGCGAGGAGATGGACCTGGGGGTCCGGACGTGGGGTGACGTGCCGCCCGAGGCGGTGGGTACGGTCGGCGCGCCGGGACCGGTGCGGTCCGTGTCGGGAGCCGTCGGCGCAGGTCAGAGGGGTGCCGGGACCGCCGAGGACTCCGTGGTGATGATCACCGGGACGTATCAGATGCGCGGCGAGATCAGCCAGCGGCTGCTCTCCGCCCTGCCGCACGTCCTGGTCATGCCGGGCGACGCCTGGGCCAGCCCGCTGCCCGCACTGCTGTGTGAGGAGATCGTCAGGGACGAGCCGGGGCAGGAGGTCGTCCTCGACCGGCTCCTCGACCTGCTGCTGATCGCGGTGCTGCGCGCCTGGTTCTCCCGCCCGGAGGCCGGCGCGCCCGCCTGGTACGTCGCCCAGAGCGACCCGGTCGTCGGCCCCGCGCTGCGCCTGCTGCACGACGACCCCGCGCACCCGTGGACGGTCGCGGCGCTGGCCGCCAGGACCGGCGTCTCCCGCGCCGCCCTCGGCCGCCGCTTCACCGATCTCGTCGGCGAACCGCCCATGTCGTACCTGACCAACTGGCGGCTCTCCCTCGCCGCCGACCTGCTGCGCGAGCCGGACGCCACCATTGGCGCCGTGGCCCGCAAGGTGGGATACGGCAGCCCCTTCGCGCTCAGCGCCGCCTTCAAGCGCGTCCGCGGCATCAGCCCGCAGCAGCACCGCGAGGGTGTGGTGGCGGAGGGGAGCGCGGCGTCCTGATCCGTCCGGCGGGCGCGCGGGGGCCTTCGGGGGGCGTACGGGTGCCTCGTACGAATCCTGCGTCCCGCGCACCGTTCGGTTTGAGCCGAGGTATCGGGCCAGAATTCTTTAGGCTGGCTGCATGAAGGACTGGGATCTCCGCAAGCTGCAAATCCTCCGCGCGCTGCGCGACACCGGTACGGTCACGGCTGCCGCGGGCGCGCTGCGGATGACCCCGTCGGCCGTCTCGCAGCAACTGGCCGCGCTCTCCAAGCAGATCGGCACGCCGGTGTTGGAGGCGCGCGGTCGCGGCGTACGGCTGACCGGCGCCGCGCACGTCCTGCTCAGACACGCCGAGGTCGTCTTCGCGCAACTCGAACGCGCGGGCGCCGAACTCGACGGGTACGCACAGGGCGAGGTCGGCGTCGTGAAGGTCGGCGCCATCGCCACGTCCATCACGCGCCTGGTGGTGCCCGCCGCCCGGCTGCTGCGCCGCGACGCGCCCGGCATCACCTTGTCGGTGCACGAGGCGGAGGCCGCCGAGGTGTACGAGGAGCTGGCCGCCGGAGACGTGGATCTCGCGCTGTCGCTGGCCGTGGACGCGCCGACGGCCCGCGACACGCGCTTCGTGATCGCCCCGCTGCTCACCGACCCGCTGGACATCGCGCTGCCCGCGACGCATCCGCTGGCCGCCGCGCCGGGGCTGCGACTGGCCCAGCTCGCCGAGGCCCCGTGGATCTTCGGCAGTCGCGGACCGTGGCGCGAGATCACCCTGGCGGCCTGCGCCGAGGCCGGATTCGTGCCGGAGCAGGCGCACGCCGCCGCCGACTGGCCCGCGATCTTCGCCCTGGTCGCGGCCGGAATGGGGATCGCGCTGGTGCCGCGGATGTCCGCGTCCGGCGCCCTGACCCAGGACTTGGCGGTACGCCCGCTGGACGTGGACCGGCCGCGGCGCCGGATCGTGGGCGCGGTGCGCGGCGGCTCGCAGGACGCCCCGCTGCTGCGGCGGACGCTGGGGGCGCTGCGGCGGGCCGCGGAGCTGGACCCGACCATGCAGTTGGACTGAACAATGGCTTCAGTAAGTTTCGATGGACGTGAAGGGTCGGGTCGGCCGAGAGTAGAGACATGACGACGACAGAGACGCATGAGACGACGGCAGCGGGATCGGCGCCGGGGACGGCACCGGCGGGGGGAACGGCTGGGGGAGCGGCGGCAGGCGCGGCGGCCGGAACCGGGGCCGGCACTTTCACGGACCTGACCTCCTTCACGGGTGACGCGCTTCCTTACGGCGGCGGCAACCCCTTCGCGGACTACCGCCGCGTGGAGCTTCCCTTCGCGGGACTCGCGGACCTGGCCGACCGCAGGCTGGGCGCGGGGGTGGTCGCCGCCAATGACGAGTTCTTCGCCGAGCGGGAGAATCTGCTGGTGGCCGGGCCCGCGGTCTTCGACCCCGAGCGCTTCGGGCACAAGGGCAAGATCATGGACGGCTGGGAGACGCGGCGCAGGCGGGGGGCGTCCGCGCAGGTCCCGCACCCCGATCCGGCCGACCACGACTGGGCGCTGATACGGCTGGGGGCGCCGGGCGTGATCCGCGGCCTGGTGATCGACACCGCGCACTTCCGGGGCAATTACCCGCAGGCGGTGTCGGTGGAGGCCACCGCGCACTCGATGTCGGCGGCGCCCGAGGATCTGCTCGACCCGGCGGTGGAGTGGACCGAGCTGGTCCCGCGCACGGCGGTCGGCGGGCACGCGGAGAACGCGTTCGCGGTGCATGTGGAGCGGCGCTTCACCCACCTGCGCCTGCGGCAGCACCCCGACGGGGGGATCGCCCGGCTGCGGGTCTACGGCGAGGTGGCGCCCGACCCGGGGTGGCTGGCCGAACTGGGCACCTTCGACCTGGTGGCGCTGGAGAACGGCGGCACAGTGGAGGACGCCTCCGACCGCTTCTACTCCCCGCCCGAGCACACCATCCTGCCCGGCCGCTCCCGGAAGATGGACGACGGCTGGGAGACCCGCCGCCGCCGTGACACCGGGAACGACTGGATCCAGTACCGGCTCGTGGACCAGGGCGTGATCCGTGCCATCGAGATCGACACGGCCTATCTCAAGGGCAACGCGGCGGGCTGGGCGACGCTGTCGGTCCGCGACGGGGAGGACGGCGAGTGGATCCCGCTGCTGCCGCGGGTCAAGCTCCAGCCGGACAGTGTGCACCGCTTCCTGGTCAACCCGATACCGGCCACCCACGTCCGGATCGAGATCTTCCCCGACGGCGGCATATCCCGGCTGCGGCTGCACGGCTCGCTGACCGAGCGCGGCGCGACCAGCCTGGCCGAGCGGACGGAAGCCATCAGCTAGCGCGAGGCCGACATCGGGCAGGCCCCCGTGGGGGAGGGGGCCCCGTTCGTCAGGGTCTTCTGCGGGAGGGTCCTCAGCGGGCGGGGCTGAGGATCTGTTCCGACCAGGAGACCAGGTGCTCGAAGAGGTCGGTCCTGCGGCGGAGTACGGCCAGGGGGTCGTGGTCCACGTCGTAGGCGGCGGAGCCGACCCGGCCGCCGACGGCGAGGCGGGTGAGCATCAAAGGGGCGAGCCAGCAGTATTTGGCGGCGCCCGCGGCGGCCACCGAGCGGCGCAGCTCGTCCTCGCCCAGGGCGGCCCCGGCATCGCGGGCACCGGCCAGATAGCCCTCGATGACGGCGGCGGAGATCTCCGGCAGCAACTCCCCTGGTATCAGGCCGTCGGCGACGCAGTCCGGGATGAGGTTGGCGATGTCCTCGCCCACGGCGCCTTCCCCGACGAAGGCCCAGTCGAGCAGGACGGTACGGCCGCCGGCCGGTCGGGCGGCCGGGGCGCCGGGGGAGTGCGCGGGGGAGTCGTCCCGGGCGATCAGGTTGAGCGGCCAGACATCGAGGTGGCACAGGGTGCGGGGGCCGGACTCGGCGGCGGCGAGCAGGGTGTCGCGCTGCTCCCACATACGGCGCAGGCCGGTGCGCAGGGCGGCGGGCCAGACGGCGGCGGCGTCGGGCAGGTCCCAGGGGAGTTCAGCGGGCAGGGACTTGCTCTCCACGTACTGGCGGAGCCAGCCCCGGGAGAGCCAGGGCTCCGCAGGGAGCCGCCCGGTCCAGCGGGCCTGTGCGAAGCCGAGACCATGGGCGAAGGCGGCCAGGCGCTCCACCGGCCACTGTGAGCCGGGCACCCCGGTGACGTCCTCCAGCCACAGGGCGAAGGAGCCGTCCGCCCGCTCGTCCGCGGCGAGCAGGCGGGGGCCGTCGATCCCGGCGTCGGCGAAGACGGTCGCGGTCAGGCCGTCGCGGTAGGCGAGCGGCTCGCGGCGCCAGTGGTTCCAGTGCCGCGGCTCGGGGCTGGTCTGCCAACTGCCCGAGCCCGTGGGGACGCACACCTTGAGGACCGCGCTGCCATCGGGGCCGGTCACCCGCCAGATGCCGTCGGTGGCCTGGTTGTCCTGATTGTGGGTGAGTTCGGTGTAGGACCAGGTGGGTGCCGCACCGCCGAGGGCCGAGGCCACGCAGGAGGGGACGAGCGTCGCGGGGGTCACTGGGCGCCGAAGAGCTTCAGCAACTCGTCCTTGCCGAACATCCGGGCCGTGTCGACCGCGGACGGCACGCCCGCGGCCGGGTCGGCGCCGCCGTCGACCAGGGCGGTGATGACGTCCTGCTCGCCCTTGAAGACGGCGCCGGCCAACGGGGTCTGGCCCCGGTCGTTGGCACGGTCCGGCTCCGCGCCGCGGGCCAGCAGCGCCCGCACGGTCTGCCCGTGACCGTGGTAGGCGGCGAGCATCAGCAGGGTGTCACCGCGGTCGTTGGTGAGATTCGCGGGGACTCCCGCGTCGATGTAGGCGGCCAGTTTGTCGGTGTCGCCCTGCCGGGCGAGGTCGAAGACCTGGGCGGCGAGCTGAAGCAGCTCGGGGTCGTGAGCGGGCTCGCTCTCGGCGGCGGGATCGGGCGTCGGCTCGGTCATGATCCCAGCCTACGCAGCGGGGCACTGTCCGTTGAAGAAGGAGATCACCACGCGTCGCGGCGCGCCCTGGCCGACCTGGACGTCCACCGGGACGCAGGCGTGGCCGTCACCGGCGACGAAGAAGCCGCCGATGAAGACGACGGGCTGGGCTGGGCAGGCGTCGAAGGTGATCGCGGGCGCCGGGGTGGACCCGAAGGCACGGCCGTACTCCAGTCCGGCCTTGGCCCGCTGCTCGGCGCCGATGGTCAAGGTGACCGTCGACCCAGTCCGTATGGAGGCGGCGACCTTGTAATGCCAGCCGTCGGAGTTGTGGTAGCCGTGGCCGGTCTGGTCGCCGTCGGCCAGGGCGCGCAGACCGGTCCAGGTGAGGGGACCCACCGTCACATCGTTCTTCGCGGTGGCCGGTGCGGCGGAAGACGAAGCGGAAGCATCGGAAGAAGAGGAAGTAGAGGAAGGGGTGGTGGGTGCGATGGTGGTCGAACCAGTGGATTTCGCGGGGCTGTTGCCCGTGGTCACCTCGGTGGCGGAGCCGCCGGGCGAGCGCATGGCTTCGACGCACGCCACCGGGCGGGGGTGCTCGATGCTGCCGACCGGAGGCGGTGCCTCGATGGTGACGCGGGCGGAGTCGGTGACGACGGGGCGGTGCGTGGAACCGCCCGAGGAGCAGGCGGACAGCAGGGCGATCACCCCCAACGCCACACCGGACGCTCGTATCCCGCGACCAGACATGCGCATCACTCCCTCACGCAGGACGGTACGTGGTCAGCCGAGCGGCGGCCAGACCACCAACTGCCGTACCAGCGCGGGGTCTCCGGTCAGCCGCAGCGCGTCGGCCCCGTCCCAGGGGGCCCTGCGGTACAGCGCCAGCAGCAGATCGCTGGCGGGGCCGGAGAGGGTGGCACCGGGCTCCGGGCCGTCGCCGGGTCCGCCGCGGACCGCCGAGGCACCGGTGGTGTCGAGGATCAGGGTCCAGGCCGGGCCCTCGTCGGCGACCAGCGCGACACGGGCCGGTGCGTGCGGCCAGCCGTCCATCGAGCCGAAGCCGACGTGCAGGAATTCATCCAGGGCGTCGGCGGCGAGGGCGGGCGGCAGCGGTTCGGTGACCCCCGCGGCCTCCTGTGCGTCGCGGGCGTGGACGGCCGCCTCCTGGACCTGGTGGCGGGCGACGGAGCCTGAGGTCGCCGCGTTGCCCGACTCCGCCCACCAGGTCCAACAGCCGGTGTCGGGACCGGCCGCCCGCAGGGCGTCGAGCAGCAGCACCGTCGAGGCCGCCGACCAGGATGGCAGGTCGTCCCCCGGCATGCGGTCGCCGAGCACCCCGTCCGACGGCGGCCGGACGGCGGCGCCCGCGGCGACCGTCGCCGCCCAGAAGCGCTGCACCTGGCCGACATGCGTCAGCAGATCCCGGACGGTCCAGTCGGGGCAGCCCGGAATCCGGGCCTCGACGGGTGCGGCCCGCGCGGCCTCGCGCAGGACCGCGGACCGCTCCTCGATGAGTTCGAGCCAGTCGGTGAACCGGAGTTCGGGCGAGGCCGGCGTCTGCGAGGAGCGCGAAGTCGTCATGGCCACCGTTGTAGCAGCGACCACCGACAATGCCCCCGGTCCGGCGGCCGGGACAGCCCGCGGGCTCCCTGTCCGGTGCGGTGCGCGGAAGATCGAGAAGGCCGCGCCCGGCCGGTCCCGCGGCCGAATTTATGGCCGGATTTCTGACCGATTCCACAGGTTTTGCCCAACCCTGACCACGGCGGGCTCTGTTCACCGCGACGGGAAACCTGTTCCATGGTCATCAGACGGCCGCCGCGACCGAAGGCGGCCACGTGTGCCAGAAGAGGTGGCCTTGCCTACGACCGTGCGGCGTACCGCTGTGAGCATTCCGGCCGCGGCCCTCGGCCCGGAGAACCCGCTGCCCGCATTGCGCCCGCTCGACGAGCTGCACCGGCTGGACCTCAAGGACCGCGAGGGACTGCCCGCCGACATGGCCAGGCAGCTCGGCTACGCGCCGCTGCGCTCGGTGCTGCCGGTTCGCGTCCTCGACGGCTACGGCCGGGACCGCGCCCCGGCCGCCCTCGACGCACTCGTCATCGAGAACGACCGCATCCGCGCCACCGTGCTGCCCGGCCTCGGCGGCAGGCTGTACTCGCTGGTCCACAAGGCGACCGGACGTGAACTGCTCTACCGCAACCCGGTGTTCCAGCCCGCCGCGTTCGCGCTGGCCGGTGCCTGGTTCTCCGGCGGCGTGGAGTGGAATCTCGGCGCCACCGGCCACGCCGCCCACACCTGCGCCCCGCTGCACGCCGCCCGCGTCCCCGCCCCGGACGGCGGCGAGATGCTGCGCCTGTGGGAGTGGGAGCGGCTGCGCGACCTGCCCTTCCAGATCGACATGTGGCTGCCCGCCGACTCCGACTTCCTCTACGTCGGCATCCGGGTCCGCAATCCGCACGAGCGCACCGTGCCCGCCTACTGGTGGTCCAACATCGCCGTTCCCGAGACCGACCGCACCCGGGTGCTCGCCCCCGCCGACGCCGCCTGGCACTTCGGCTACAGCCGCACCCTCAGCCATGTGCCGGTCCCCGCGCCCGACGGCGCCACCGACATCACCTACACCACCCGCTCCGAGCACGCCGCCGACTACTTCTTCGACGTGGCCGACACCGACCGCCGCTGGATCACCGCCCTCGACGGCGAAGGACACGGCCTCGTCCAGACCTCCACCGACCTGCTGCGCGGACGCAAGCTCTTCCTGTGGGGGCACGGCCGCGGCGGGCGGCGCTGGCAGGAGTGGCTGACCGAGCCCGGCACCGGCGGCTACCTGGAGATCCAGGCAGGTCTCGCCAGGACACAGCTCGAACACATCCCCATGGCCGCGGATTCGGAATTCTCCTGGCTGGAGGCGTACGGACCGCTCGCCGCCGACCCCGCGCTCGTGCACGGCGACGACTGGTCCGCCGCGCGCGCCGAGGCCGGGGGACGACTCGAGGCCGCACTCCCGCGCGCCACCGTCGACGCCGCCTACACCGCGTGGCTGGCGCACGCCGACACCGACCCCAAGGACCTGCTCGCCACCGGCTCCGGCTGGGGCGCCCTCGAAAGCGAGCGCGGCCACTTCCACCTGCCCGGCACCCCGTTCCCCGCCGCCACGCTCGGCGACCCGCAGAAGCCCTGGCTGGAACTGCTGCTCGCCGGGATCTTCCCGAGACCCGCCGCCGACGCGCCGCCGGGACCCGCGCTCGTCTCCCCGGAGTGGCGCGAACTGCTGGAGTCCGCCGACACCTATCCCGGCAACGAGTGGTTCCGCGACTACTACCTCGGCATCGCCCAGTGGGCCGCGGGCGACCGCGCGCAGGCCGTGCGCAGTTGGGAACGGTCGGTCGCCGCCCACCCCTCGCCGTGGGGCCTGCGCGCCCTGGCCGTCGCCGAGGCCGACGCGGGCCAGACCGACCGCGCCGCCGACCGCTACCTGGCCGCGTACGACAGCCTGCGCGAGACGTTCACCGCGCTCCCGGACCGCCCGGACGTCCGGCGCGCCCTGATCGTCGAGGCCGTGCCCGTCCTGCTCGCCGCGGGCCGCGCCGCCGACGCCGAACGCGTCCTCGCCGATCCGGACCAGACCCCGGAGGGCGACCGGCACGGCCCCGACTGCGGGCGGCTTCGGCTGCTGCGCGCGCAGACCGCGCTCGCCCGCGGCCAAGTCGCCGAGGCCCGCGCGCTGTTCGACGAGGGCTTCGTCGTGGAGGACCTGTACGAGGGCGCCGAGGCGCTGACCGACACCTGGTACGCCATAGCCGAGCGCCTTGTCGCGGGCGACGGCCCCGTCACCGACGACATCAGGACCCGCGCGCGGGCGGAACACCCGCTGCCCGCCGCGTACGACTTCCGGATGCGGCCGGAGACGGTGCCGTAGGGAGCCGGGCGGTCCCGGCCGCACAGCCACTGCGGCCGACGTCCGTTGGCCGCCGCGCCGCCTACACCCGGCTCGCGGCGACCAGCGCCGCCGTCTCGTCCGCCGTCAGGTCACCGGGGCGGCGGCCGTCGCGGGCGAAGGAGTTGGCGGTACGGCGCAGCGCCTCGTTGACGGGCGTCGGCACGCCGAAGCGGCGGCCGAGCAGCACGATCTCGCCGTTGAGGTAGTCGGCCTCGATGGAGCCGGTGCCCCGGGTGAGGCTCTGCCAGGACGAACCGCCGCCGCGCTCACCGCCGTTGACGGGCAGCAACTCCACCCGGTCGCCGCGCACGCGGGCCTGCTCCTCCTGGCTGACGTGCGCGACACCGGCCGCGTCCAGCACCGCGACTCCTTCCGCGCGGGCCCGCTGATACACCTCGAACAGCGGCCCCTCACCGATCGGACCGGACACCGCCTCCAGGGAGTTGCCCAGATTCGACAGCAATTTGCCGTACTTCCACGCCATCACGTCCTGCGAGACCGGCGCCGCGAAGCCCGAGCCCTCAAGGTCGGCGGCGATCCGCCGCGTCGTGTCGTCCGCGCCCGACGGATAGCGGCCCAAGGTCAGAATCCCGGACAGCGGCGCACCCGGCGCCTGCACGACACCCGGCTCCAGGTGGGAGGCCGGCAGCCAGACGCACATCCCGTGCACGTTCGGGAAGTGGCGCAGCGCCAGCCGCTCGTTCTCGACCCCGTTCTGCGCGCACACCACGGCGGGACCGGCACCGTCCGAGCCGACCCCGTACCCGTCCCACCGCGTCAGCACCGACGCCGTGTCCTGCGTCTTGACGCCCAGCACCAGCACGTCGTCGGGCCGCGCCCGCAGCGCCTCCGGCCCGTCCGCGACGGGCACGGGCAACGTCATCGTGCGGTCCGGCAGTTCGAGCCGCAGGCCCCGCTCGCGCAGCGCGTCGAGATGGCCGCCGCGTGCCACCAGGACGACCTCGTGACCGCCGTCGAACAGCCGCCCGCCGATCGTGCCGCCGACCGCTCCCGCTCCGATGATGATGTATCGCACACCAAGAGACTCGCACACGCCCGCCCCGGTCCCCCCGCCGCACCGCGCCGAAAACCGGTGGCCGGGCGCCCGCGCCCCCCGCCACAGTGATCGTCGGGGAGAACACCCGACCACCACCATCCGACCACCACATACGGGGGGACCGTCATGTCCACATTGCGCGTGACCGCGGAGCGGCTCACCATCCTCGACCACCCCAACGCCGACGCGCTCGAACTGGCGCAGGTCGGCCTCTACCGCGCCGTGGTCGCCAAAGGCGCCTACCGCAGCGGCGACTTCGCCGTCTACATCCCCGAACAGGCCGTGCTGCCCGAGCCGTTGATCACGGAGCTGGGCCTGACCGGCAGGCTGGCCGGAAGCGCCGCGAACCGCGTCAGGGCGGTCCGGCTGCGCGGCGAGCTGTCGCAGGGCATCGTCTGCCGCCCGGCCGCGCTCGACGGTACGGATCTGGAGCGGGCCGCCGCCGGGGGAGCGGACTTCGCCGAACGGCTCGGCATCGTCAAATGGGTGCCTCCGGTGCCGGTGTCGATGAGCGGCGACGTGGAGTCGGCGCCCGACCTGCTGCCCTGGATCGACATCGAGAACCTCAAGCGCTATCCGGACATCTTCGCGCCGGGCGATCCGGTCACCGTCACCGAGAAGCTGCACGGCACGGCCTGCTGCCTCACCTACTACGCGGACAGCGGCGCCGTGCACGTCACGTCCAAGGGCCTCGGCGGACAGCGCCTCGCCCTCACCGAGACCGACCGCAATCTCTACTGGCGCGCCGTCCTCGGCCACGGCCTTCCCGCCGTCGCGGCCCGGCTCGCCGAGCGGTTGGGCGCCGACCGGATCGGCGTCTACGGCGAGGTGTACGGCAGCGGTGTGCAGGATCTCGGCTACGGCGCCGACGCCCGCGCGCAGGGCGCGCCCGGTTACGCGGCGTTCGACGTGTGCGCGGACATCGGCGGGCGGGTGCGCTGGCTGGACGCCTTCGCGCTGCTGGCGGGCGAAGTGCCGCTGGTGCCCAAGCTGTTCGAGGGCCCCTTCGACCAGGAGGCGGTGCTGGCGCTGGCCCAGGGCACGGAGACGGTCTCCGGCCGCGGCCTGCACCTGCGCGAGGGCGTCGTGGTGCGCACGGCCGACGACCGCTACAGCGACGTGCTCGGCGGCCGGGCCATCGCCAAGGTCGTCAGCGACGCCTACCTGACCCGCAAAGGCGGCACGGAGTACGAGTGAGACCAGCCCCCGCGAGACCGCCGACCGCGTGACCGCCGACCGCGTGACCGCCAGCCGCCGACCGTGGGCCGACGCCCTTCCCCGAACAGCGTCGGCCCACGGTCGGCCCACCCCGGACCGTCAGCCCGCCCCGACCCGTCCGGCCCCCGCCTCCGCGCCGCCCTCCAGCCGCGCCCGCAACCGCCGCTTCGCCTCCGGCCACTCCTCGGCCAGCATCGAGAAGAAGACGCTGTCGCGCCACGTCACACCGTCCGAGCGCAGCCGGTGGCGGCGCCAGACCCCCTCGCGGACCGCGCCGAGCCGCGCGATGGCCCGCTGCGACCTGATGTTGAGATGATCCGTCTTCCAGCAGATCCGCCCCATGCCCAGCTCCTCGAAGGCATGGCCCATCAGCAGCAGCTTGGCCTCGGTGTTGACCGGGGTCCGCCAATGGGCGCGGCCGTACCAGGTCCAGCCGATCTCCAGCCGCTCGTCCCTGGCGCTCACGTCGTGGTACGTCGTCCAGCCGACGGCCCGGCCGCCCGCCCGCTCCACGACGGCGAAGGCGAGACCGCCCGCGGCCTCCGCGTCGGCGGCGACCCGTACCGCGAGATCGCGCAGCTCGTCCTCGGTGCGCGGCGGCTCCACCGGCAGCCAGCGCCACACCTCCTCGTCACCGCCGCCCGCGGCGAACAGATCGGGCACATGGCCGGGAGCGAGCGGTTCGAGGCGGACGAAACGGCCTTCGAGCACCGTGTGAGCGGGGGTTCTGGCAACCATGGACGCACCGTAACCAGCGGCCAGCGGGTCCTGGCAACGCGATTTCACCTCGTGGACCGCATGCTCTCGGCTCAGCCGGGTACGTGCGGGGGATCCGAGCACCGTTGACGCCAGAAGCGGCGAGAGGAACCAGAAGCGATGACCGACATCACCCCCGACGGCCTCGACCCGGACAGCGGCCTGCCCCCGGCGCAGCGCGCGCTGCGCGAGATCGCCCACGGCAGCGAGAACGTCGTCGCCCTCAGCACGCTCGCGGTCTGCGAAGTCCTGCTGCCGGTGCCGGGCGTGGACGAGGACCCCAACGGCGGCGAGCCTCCCCGGCAGATCCAGCTCCCGGTGTACGAACAGGAGGACGGCCGCCAGCTCGTGCCCGTTTTCACCTCCGAGACCCGGATGGCCGAAGCGCTGCCGACGACCAGCCGCTACCGGCTGGTCCAGCTCGCCGTGCTCAGCGGCGCCTGGCCCTCCGACGAACTGATCCTGTCCATCGACACCGGCAGCCCCGACTCGCTGAGCATCTCGGGCGAAGGCGTCCGCGCCCTGGCCGGGCTGGTCGGCGGCCAGAACTGACCGCCGCCCGCGTCGTCAACCCCGCCCGAGCCGCCTGAGGCGGCTCCGAGCAGGCCCCGGCACGCCCCCCGGACCCGGTCAGCCCCGGTACACCACCAGCCCGCCGGGCACCTTGTCGAGCAGCAGCTCACCGGGCGCGGGTGCCACCTCACCGTCGTAGGCGAGGTGGACGCCCTCGCCGGGCAGCCGCAGCCGCAGCCGCCGTACGGTCGCCGACGTGTACACCGGCGACCGGGTCAGCACCCCGGTGAGGGCCGCGCCCAGCAGCCGGGTACGGGCGAAGGGCCCGCCGTCCACGATGCGCACGTCCAGCACGCCGTCGTTGAGGTCGCGGCGGCGCACCGGGGCGAGCCCGACGCTGGAGTAGCGGCAGTTCCCCGCGAAGATCAGCCACACCGAGCGCGGCCGTCCGTTCACCTCGATGTCCACCGGCTCGCAGGTCCGCAGGACGTGCACGGCGGCCAGCACACTGGCGGGCCAGCTCCCCACCCGCCGCGACCAGCGCTCCCGTACCCGTACCAGCTCCGGGTACGACCCGATGCTGAAGGTGTTGAGGAAGGGCGCCGACTCGCTGTACGGCGAGTCCAGGCTGGTGTGCCGGGCCACGTCCACATTGGCCGCCCGGCCCGCCGCGACCGCCTTCGCGGTGTCCTCGACGGTCTCCAGGCCGAGGTCGAGCGCGAAGTGGTTACGGGTGCCGCCGGGGAAGACCGCCAGCGGCAGCCGGTGGCGCAGGGCGACGGCCGTGGCCAGGCACACCGTGCCGTCACCGCCGCACACCCCGAGCGCGCCGCCCTGCTCCACGGCCGTGCGCGCCGCCTTCTCCAGCATCTCCAGCAGGTCGTCGTCCTCGGTGCACTCACCGACCGACGCCTCGGGCAGCGCGGCGGCGATCCGGTCGACGGGCGCCGACAGCAGCGGCGGCGGCCCCGACGCGGAGTTCACCACCACGTGCAGCCCGCGGCCCTCGGGCAGCGACGGCACCTGCGCGTCGGCGCCCGGCTCCGGCTTTCCCGGAGCGGGCGGCACCAGGGCGCGTACGACGGCGGCGGCGCCAAGGCCCAGGGCCGCGCCCGCCACCACGTCACTCGGATAGTGCACTCCGGTGTAGATCCGTGAGAAGGCCACGCTCGCGGCGAGCGGCGCGATCACCAGGCCCCAGCGCGGCGACTCGATCGCCATGCCCGCGGCGAAGGCGGCGGCCGAGGCCGCGTGACCCGAGGGGAACGACGAGGTGATCGGCTGGCGGTGCAGCCGCCGTATGACCGGGACGGTGTCGAGTATCGGCCGCGACCGCCGTACCGCGCCCTTGCCCGCGGTGTTGACCGTCAGCGACGCCAGCGCCAGCGAGCCCAGTCCGCGCGCCGCCGCCCGGCGTCCGGTCCTGCCGCCGGTGGCCGCGACGCCCGCGGCGACGGCGAACCACAGCCGGCCGTGGTTCGCGGCACTGCTCAGCCGGGGCAGCACCGGCTCCGCGCCCGGCCAGTGGCGCTCCGCCACCTCGGCGAACAGCGCCTTGTCCCAGTTCTTCCAGGGATACGTCATGCGGGCCGGTTACCCACGCCTGGCCGCGGCACACCGCCTGATCAAGGCCGTTGCCGTTCCGTCACGGACGGCCGCCCGCGTATCCGCCGGTACCGCACCCGGGTACCCGACCGCGTATCCGCCGGTACCGCACCCGCGTACCCGCCCACGGACCCACCGGTACCGCACCCGCGCCGCCGCCCCCGTGTCCGCCGTCCGCCGGCGCCGCCGCTGTAGTCTCACCGGGTGAACGAAGCTCACCCGCACGCCCCTTGGCCAGAGCCGGAACTCGTGATCTTCGACTGCGACGGTGTGCTGGTCGACAGCGAGAAGATCGCGGTGAAGGTGGACGCGTTCGTGCTCGCCGCGGTCGGCTGGCCGCTGAGCGAGGCCGAGATCGTGGAACGCTTCGTGGGCCGCTCCTACCGCGACATGACCACCGCCATCGAGAAACACCTGGGCCGCTCCCTGCCCGAGGACTGGGACGCCCCCTACCGGCACCTCTACCAGGAGGCGTTCGACGCCGACCTGACCGAGGTCGACGGCATCACGCAGGCCCTGGACGCGCTCACCCTGCCGAGCTGTGTCGCGTCGAGCACCAGCCACGAGGGGCTGCGCCACACGCTTGGCCTCACCGGGCTCTACGAGCGTTTCGAGGGCCGGATCTTCAGCGCGAGCGAGGTCGAGCACGGCAAGCCCGCCCCCGACCTCTTCCTGCACGCGGCCCGCAGCCTCGGCGTCGAGCCCGCGCGCTGCGTGGTCGTCGAGGACAGCCGGTACGGGGTGGCCGCGGCCCGCGCGGCGGGCATGCGCGCGTACGGCTACTGCGGCGGACTCACCCCCGCGGGCTGGCTCGAAGGCCCCGGCACGACGGTCTTCGACGAGATGCGCGACCTGCCCGCACTGCTGCTGCGCTGAACGCGGGGCGCGCCGCCGCCTCCTCACCCGCGCGCTCGGCCGTCGGCCGCTCCACCGGCCGTTCCGTCGGATGCGGACCGCGCCGTTGCGTCGGATGCGGACCGCGCCGCCGCGGGAGAAAGTGGGCCCCAGGGGTGCCCACCTACGCAGCGGAGGTAACCGGATGCGGCTCGGCCCGCGGTACGACCTGCGACCCGACTCGGGACTGCCGCTGCCCGCGTACTGGCGGGAACGGACCGCCGACGCCCGGCCCGGCGCCGAGGTCCCGGGCGGCGGCCCGCGGCTGCTCGACGCCGCCTGCGGCTACTGGGCCCGGCGCGGCCTGCCCTGCCGCGCGGGCCACGTGCTCGCCGCGCCCGGCGCGGAGCCGCTGCTGTTCGCGCTGCTCGCCGCCGTCGACGGCGACCCGGTGCTGGCCCGCCCCGCTCCCGCGTGGCAGGCCCCGGTGGCCCGGCTGCTCGGCCGCCGGGTGCACACCGCGCCCACCCCGCCCGAGGGCGGCGTGCCCGACCCCTTCGCGCTGCTGGAGACCGTACGGCGGGCGCGCGCCGCGGGCGCCGACCCGCGGCTGCTGGTGCTGTCCGCCGCCGACGACCCGACCGGCACCGTCACCGCGCCCGAGCTGCTGCACGAGACGTGCGAGGCCGCGGCGGAGGCGGGGCTGCTGATCGTCTCCGACGAGACGTACTCCGACACGCTCCACCACCGCGACACGGTGCTGCTCAGCCCGGCCGAGATGCTGCCCGACCACACCGTCGTCCTGGCCGACCTGGGCGCCACGCTGGTCCCGGCCGCGGTGCCCGCCGCGCTCGCCCGCTTCCCCGCCACCGCCCACGGCGCGGCCTGGCGGGAGCGGGCCCTCGACGTACTCGCCGCGCTGCGCGCCGTGCTGCCGTATCCGGTCGCCGCCGCCACCGGATACGTCCTCACTGAGCCCGCGGAGGTCACCGACCGCACCGCTGCGGCCAACCGGCTGCACGCGCGTACCGCCGCTGCCGCCTTCCGCGCGATCACCGGCGCGGGGGCGACCTGCCGTCCGCCGCGCGCCGGTTTCCAACTCTATCCGACGCTGCCCGCGCCCGGCCTGGACGCCGCCGCGCTGGAGGAGCGGCTGACCGCGGCCCTCGGCTACCCCGTACTCGGCGGCCACCGCTTCGGCGACGACCCGGACGAGCCGCGCGTGCGGATCAGCACGGGTCACCTGCACGGCGCCACCGAGGACGAGCGCCGTGTCGCGCTGGCAGCGCCCGACCCGCTCGCCGTCCCGCATGTCGTCGCCGCGCTGGCCGCGTTGGCCGTCGCCGTCAGCGGCCACGCCACCGGGTACCCGGAGGGCGGGTCGGGCCCCGCGCGCGGGGCGGTCGGCGAATCCGCGGGCATCGGCGAATCCGCGGGCATCGGTGAATCCGCCGACATCGGCGAATCGGCGGACACCGGATCGCGGGGGCGTGGGACCTGACCTATTTTTTGGGTAGGTCGATGAACGATGATCGGGGATCCGGTGGGTGCGAGCGGTGTTCGGGACGGCCGGGCGGGCCACACGCGCCTCGCCCACCCTCCCCACACCCTGTGCCGCGGCCACGGGTCCCGCCGGTCCCGCCGGGCTTCCCGGCCCGGCCGGAACCGCCGGGGCCGCCGCCCCGGCCCGCTGTTGCCCGGCGAGTGTCGCCGAGGGCGCCGAGACCGTGACGGATGGGAGTCCCGATGACCGATCAGAGCGAGCGCACCCTCGCCGAGAGCGAGAACACCCTCGCCGGTCCGCGTCCGCTGGGCGAGCTGAGGACCTGGCCCACGTCGTTCGCCGACCGGCTGACGGACCCGCTGCCGGGGCTGCGCGACGTCCTGCGCTCGGTACGGGAACGCAGCATGCGCCCGCCGGCCGCCGCGCTCGCGCAGGTGCCGTCGCTGCCGGTCGAGCAGGGACCGCTGCCCGCGACGACGGCGGGCACGGTCAGCCTCACCTGGGTGGGACACGCGAGCTGGGTGATCGGCATCGGCGGGCTGACCGTGCTCACCGACCCGGTGTGGTCCCGCCGGATCCCCGGCACCCCGGCCAGGGTCACCCCGGTGGGCGTGCCCTGGGAGACGCTGCCCCCCGTGGACGCCGTCGTCATCAGCCACAACCACTACGACCACCTCGACGCGCCGACGCTGAAGCGGCTGCCGCGCGACACCGCGCTGTTCGTGCCCGCGGGCCTGGCCGCCTGGTGCCGCCGCCGAGGCTTCACGCGGGTCACCGAACTCGACTGGTGGGAGGCGGCGGAACTGGGCGGTGTCCGTTTCGACTTCGTCCCCGCGCACCACTGGAGCAAGCGCACGCTCACCGACACCTGCCGCTCGCTGTGGGGCGGCTGGGTGCTGACCGACGGCTCGGGGCGGCGCGTCTACTTCGCCGGGGACACCGGCTACGGCCACTGGTTCCGCGAGATCGGCCGCGCCCACCCCGGCATCGACCTCGCGCTGCTGCCGATCGGCGCCTACTCGCCGCGCTGGATGCTCAGCACCGTGCACACCGACCCGGAAGAGGCCGTACGCGCCTGCCTCGACGTGGGCGCGACCGCGATGGCGCCCATGCACTGGGCGACGTTCCTGCTCTCCGCCGAGCCGCCGCTTGAACCGCTCACCCGGCTGCACGCCGCGTGGGCCGCGACCGGCCGCCCCCGCGACGACCTGTGGGACCTGCCGATCGGCGGCTCACGGGTGCTGTCCGGCACGCCGTGAGGGCACGCCACGCCGAGGCACGGCACGCCGTGAGGGCAAGCCCGGCGGCCTGATCGCGGGACGGGCTGCCCCCGCTTGCGGCGCGCGGCCTACTTGCGGCGCAGCCGCCGCACGACCATGGGCCCCGCCGCGAAGGCGAACGTCAGCCCCACCGCGAGCGCCACCCCCTGCCACGGCTCGGGGAACAGCGACCCGCCCAGGATGCCGACCAGTTGATACGCCGCCGCCCACACCAGACAGGCCGGGATGTCGCCGCGGACGAACCGCCGCAGCGACATCTCGCCCAGCAGGCACGCCACCATCACCGGGATACGGCCCGCCGGGATCAGCCGGGACAGCACCAGGACGGCCGCGCCGTGCGCGTCCAGCCGGTTCTGCGCCTTCTCCAGCGTCGTGTTGTCCACCCGGTCCTGGAGCCGGTGCAGCCAGCGCGAGCCGTTGCGGGACCGCACCCCGCGCAGGCCGAGCCAGTACAGCGCCACGTCGCCGAGGAAGGCGGCGAAGGACGACACGAGGAACACCCCGAGCAGCGCGAGCGGGGGTTGCGACTGGTGGAAGGCGACGACGGCCGCGCTGGAGACCACCGCGCCGGTCGGCACCACCGGCACCAGCGAGCCGAGCGACACCAGCAAAAACAGCGACGGATAACCTATGGCCTGCTGCGTGGTCTCGGACGCGGGGGAATTGGCGGCGGCCGACGCCAGGAAACCGATCACCCGCGGCTCTCCCGCCCGGCGTCCTCGACCAGCACCGACTGCCCGTGGTCGAGCCGGTGCACCGACACCCGCGGGGCCAGCCGGGCGGCGATCCGCACGAACTCCTCACCGGGCGTGTGGAATTCGTGCGGCCGTACCGCGTCCATGCCGATCGGCCAGAATGTGCCGTAGTGCACCGGCACCGCGGCTCGCGGCGCCAGATCGGCCAGCACCCGCGCGGCCCGCGCCGCGTCCAGATGCCCGTGCCCGAGGAAGGGGCCCCAGCCGCCGACCGGCAGCAGCGCCACGTCGCAGGGGCCGACCGCGTCGGCCAGCCCGTCGAACAGCCCGGTGTCCCCGGCGAAGTACGTGCGCGCGGCCCCCTCCACCACATAGCCGAGCGCGGGGGAGCGCTCAGGCCCGTACGGCAGCCGCCGTCCGTCGTGCGCGGCGGGCACCGCCCTGACCGTCAGCTCCCCGCCGTCCGCGCCGCGTACCAGGAGCGAGTCGCCCGCGCCGACCTCCACCAGCCGCAGCCGGTCACGCAGCCGCCGCAGCCCCGGCACCGCGGCGACCGCGCCGCGCGGCAGGACCACGGTGGTGCCCGCCGCCAGCCGCCGCACCGAGTCCAGGTGCAGGTGGTCGGCGTGCAGATGAGAGATGAGTACGGCGTCGGCCGCGGTCGCCGACGCGGGCGGTACGGCGCCGCGCCGCCTGCGCAGATGGGCGAGCCGCCGGGTGAACAGCGGGTCGGTGAGCACCCGCACCCCGGAGTCCCGCACGGTCACCGTGGCATGACCCCACCACGTGATCTCCACCGCCACCGCGCCCGTCCTTTCCCGGCATCCGTCCAGGGCGCCCGTATCGCACACACGCGTCGCACCTCCCCGGTCAGGGGACTCGTACCGTGCCCGCGCACACCCTCGCAGGCCCGAGCGTATGCCCTGCCGAGGGCCGGGCCCGGCGCGCGGCCCGACGGGGCGCCGGGACGCGGCGGGCGGTATGGCACTGTGGAGGTGTGCCGCAGCCTGCGAAGAGACGGGAACGGGCCGTCGGCCGGAGCGTGGTGAGGGCCGTCGGCCGGGTGCTCGCTGTGTGGATGGTCTCCAGCGCGACCCTGGCCGTACTCGCCTGGGTGCTCCCCGACTTCCGCCTCGAGGCTCCCAACGGCGACAGCCCCACCCAGATCGCGGTGACCTCGGCGATCGGCGCGGGCGCCTTCGGCGTACTGAGCGCGCTCGTGTGGCCGCTGCTGGTCCGCGCCCTGCTGCTGGTGCCCGCGCTCGTGCTCGGCGCCCTGGTCTTCTTCCTCAACGGCTCGCTGCTGCTCGTCGCCCTGCGCTTCACCCCCGACGGCCGCGGCCAGGTCGCCCCGGCCACCGCCGTGGTGATCGCCGCCGTGATGTCCGCGACGTCCTCCGCCACCAGCACCGCCCTCGCGGTACGGGACGACGCCGCGTACGGCCGCAGGCTCGCCCGGCTCGCGGGCCGCAGAACCCGCGCGAGCGACCCGCCGCTGCCCACCACGCCCGGCACGGTCTTCCTGCAACTCGACGGCGTCGGCCACGACGTGCTGCGCGACGCCCTCACCTCCGCGCCGCCCGCGATGCCGACCCTGGCCGGCTGGCTCGGCACCACCCACCGGCTCACCCCGTGGCGCACCGACTGGAGCAGCCAGACCGGCGCGAGCCAGCTCGCCATCCTGCACGGCACGAACCACGACGTGCCCGCCTTCCGCTGGTTCGAAAAGGAGACCGGCCAGCTGATGGTCTGCAACCGGCCCTCCAGCGCCGCGGAACTGGAGCGCCGCGCGGTGGCCCGTACCGGCTTTCGCGGCCTGCTCGCCGAGGACGGCGCCAGCCGCGGCAATCTGTTCACCGGCGGCGCGGAACAGTCCGCGCTGGTGATGTCGGTGGCGGCCCGCCGCGACAAGTTCAGCCGCTCCAGATCCGGCTACTTCGCCTACTTCTCCGACCCGGCGAACGCGGTGCGCACCGCCTGGTCGTTCAGCGCCGAGGTGTGCCGCGAGATCGGGGAGTCGACGGCGTCGCGGCTGCGCCGGGACCGGCCCCGGATCAAGCGCGGCGGCCTCTACCCGCTGCTGCGCGCCTTCGCCACCGTCGTGGAACGGGACGTGGCCGTGGCCGCCGTCATCGGCGACATGCTGGCCGGAAGGACCGCCGTCTACGCGGACCTCGTGGCGTACGACGAGGTCGCCCACCACTCGGGCCCGCGCAGCAAGGACGCGCGCAAGGTGCTGGGCCGGCTCGACCGCTCGGTGGCGCTGATCGCCGACGCCTCGCGGTACGCGCCCCGGCCGTACCGCATCGTCCTGCTGTCCGACCACGGGCAGAGCGAGGGCGAGACCTTCGAGAGCGCGTACGGGGTGACCTTCCGCGAACTGGTGCGGGCCGGTTGCGGGCTGGCCGGGACCGAACGGCAGGCCAGGCGGCGCGCGGCGCGCGGCGCCGAGGCGCGGGCGGCGGCCCGCACCGCGCTGCGCCGCCCCGAGCAGGAGCGGTGGGCGCAGGAGGAGGCCGAGTGCGCGGGGCCCGCGTCGCAGCCGGTCGTGCTGGCCTCGGGCAACCTCGGGCTCGTCGCCTTCCCCGAGATCGAGGGGCGGGCCACGCTGGAGGAGATCGACCGCCGCTCGCCCGCGCTCCTTGACGCGCTCACCGGGCACCCCGGTATCGGCTTCGTGCTCGTGCACAGCGCCGAGCGCGGTCCGCTCGTGCTCGGCCCCGACGGCTCGCAGCGCGAGCTGGCCACCGGGCGGATCAAGGGCGACGACCCGCTCGCGCCCTTCGGCGAGGGCGCCGCGGACGCCGTGCTGCGGGCGGACGGCTTCCCCCACATCGCCGACCTCATGGTCAATTCCGCCTGCGATCCGCGCTCCGGAGCCGTGCACGCCTTCGAGGAACAGGCCGGTTCCCACGGGGGCCTGGGCGGCCCGCAGAGCCACCCCTTCCTCCTGACCCCCGTCGAACTCCCGGTGCCGCCCGCCCCCCTCGTCGGAGCCGAGGCCCTGCACTCCCTGCTGCGCACATGGCTCACCCCGCCGCGCCCCGCCCCATCTCAGGAGAAGCGGCCCGGCGAGGAGCGATCCCGCGAGGAGCCCATCCACCAGGAGCCCATCCACCAGGAACCCACCCACCAGGAACCGGTTCGCGAGGAACCGACCCGCGCGACGACGGCGTGAACCGACCTGACGCCGCCGCCGGTCAGGCCGTGGCGCCGCCGTCGATGACCAGGTCGGTGCCCACGGTGGAGGTGGCCGCGGGGGAGGCGAGGTGGAGGACGGCGGCGGCGATCTCGGCGACGCTGGACGCGCGGCCGAGGGGGATCTGGGCGCGCAGGCGGGCGGCCTTGGCGGCGGGGGTCTCGCCGGGGCGTGAGGACATGGGGGTGTCGACGGCGCCGGGGCTGACGGCGTTGATCCGGACGCCGTCACCGATGTGGTCGAGGGCGGCGGCGCGGGTGAGGGCGCTGACGGCGGCCTTGGCCGCGGTGTACGCGCCGAGGCCGGGAACGCGGCGGTGGGCGCCGATGTTGGAGGCGACGTTGACGACGGCGCCGCCGCCGTGCGCCCGCATGTAGCCGATCTCGTACTTCATGGAGAGCCACAGCCCGGTCAGGTTGGTGTCGAGGCTGTGCCGCCAGTCGGCCTCGGATATGTCGGCGACCGGGGCGGGAGGGGTGATGACGCCGACGTTGTTCACGGCCACGTCGAGGCCGCCGAAGCGGGCTGTCACGGCGTCGACCAGGCGCTCGACGTCCGGCGCGACGGTGATGTCGGCGGGTACGGCGGCGGCCTCGCCGACGCCCTCGGCCGCGATGAGGGCGACCGTCTCCTTGAGAGTCCGCTCGCTCCGCCCGGCGACGGCGACGCGGGCGCCCGCACGGGCGAAGGCGAGCGCGACGGCCCGCCCGATACCGCTGCCGCCGCCGGTGACGAGGACGGCCCTGCCGGTGAAGGTGTCGGACATGACGGCTCTCCAGATGCCTTGGGTGCCTACGGGAATGAGAACGATCGGTCGCCAAAAGGGGGCTCCGACCCGTCCGGTCAGTCGAGCAGGGCCAGCGCCTGCGCCGCGGCGTCGCGCGGGCGTTCCGGGTCGCCGCCGGCCTTGCCGACCACGCGGATCCCCTGGAGCAGCACCAGGAGCATGCGGGCCAGCGCCCGCGGGTCCCGCCCGGCGGGCAGCTCGCCCTGGGCGCGGGCCCGCAGCAGCGCCGAGGTCAGCCCGGCCTCCAGCAGGTCCCAGCTCGCCTCCACCCGGCGGGCCGCGGCCCGGTCGTGCGGGGCCAGTTCCACCGCGGTGTTGGTCATGAAGCAGCCGCGCCGCAGTTCGTCGCGCGCGGACTCCTCGGCGAAGCGGGTCACCACCGCCCGTACCCCCGGCAGCGCGGGCCCCGGCTGTGACAACTCCTCCAGCAGCCGCGGGTCGCACAGCTCGCCGTAGCGGCGCAGCGCCAGCAGATACAGCTCGTGCTTGCTGCCGAAGGTGGCGTAGACGCTCGCCCGCGCGATGCCCAGCGCCTCGACGAGGTCGGCCATCGACGTGGCCTCGTAACCGCGCCGCCAGAACAGCTCAAGTGCCGCCTGGAGCGCCGTGTCCGGGTCGAATTCCTTGCTCCTCGCCATGCCGATGACCCTAGGGTCATTGAGAATGATCGGTCAAGAAAGAGCTAATCGTCAACTGAAGGTTGACGACCGAGGAATCGTCAACCTAACGTTGACGCATGACCCAACACCCGGTACGACTCGACGACCTCATCGACTACGTCAAGGAACAGCACCCCGGCAGCGAACCGCTCGAAGACCTCCAGCACGCGGTGGCCGTCGCCACCCACGTCGGCGAAATCGCCGACCACCTCATCGGCCACTTCGTGGACCAGGCCCGCAGGGCGGGCGCCTCCTGGACCGACATCGGCCAGCACATGGGGGTGAGCAAGCAGGCCGCGCAGAAGCGGTTCGTGCCCAAGGTCCCCGAGGACCTGGAGTATCTGAGCGTGGAGGCGGGCTTCAACCGCTTCACCGCGCGCGCCCGCAAGACCGTCGCCGCCGGACAGGAGGAGGCCCGCGGCGCCAGGCACAGCGCCGTGGCACCCGAGCACCTGGTCCTCGGCCTGCTGGACGAGCCCCACGGCCTCGCCGCCCTGTGCTTCGGCGCCCTCGGCGTCAGCGCGGAAGCCGTCCGCGCCGCCGTTTCCACCCCCGGCACCGAGGAAGAGCCTCTCAAGGGCAACCTCCCGGTCAGCCCCGCCGCCAAGAAGACCCTCCACCTGGCGCTGCGCGAGGCCCTGCGGCTCGGCCACAACTACATCGGCACCGAACACATCCTGCTCGGCGTCCTCAGCGACGACCAGGAACCCGCCGCCAGAGCGCTCGCCGGCCTCGGCGTCACGCACGAGGCGGCGGAGGCGTGGACCCTCGCGAGCCTGGCCGACCTCGCCAATGAGTGACCGGCACGGCCGCCCGGCGCCGGCCGGCCCTCCCCGGCCGGTCCGGCGTCGCCCCTCAGCTCTCCTTGCGCAGCGCCAGCAGCCGGTACACCGGGTCGGGGCGCGGCACCTGCTGGCCGGGAAGCAGCGCCAGCCGCCGCACCAGCGCGCCGGCCTGCTCGTCGTCCAGCGCCAGCGCCGACGCGTAGTAGCCGCGCTCCAGATCCCCGGCGGTCCGCTCGGGGGAGCGGCCCTGCCCGTGGCCGGTGAAGCGCGCCTCGCCCGCCCTGCGCAGCCCGTGCTCCGAGGCGACGGCCAGGATCCGCGGGGCCGCGTCGTACGCCTTCCGCACCCGGTACGGCGCCAGCAGTTCGTCCACGTCGCTGTTCATGTCGTGGCCCGAGTCCTTGTCGACCGTCGTCACGAACACCCCGCCGGGCCGCAGTACGCGGGCGCACTCGGCGACCACCGCGGGCGCGTCCGGCAGCAGGTGCAGCAGCCACACCGCGCTCACCGCGTCCAAGGACGCGTCGGCGAAGGGCAGCCGATGGCAGTTGCCCAGCACCACCGAGGCGCCGAGGCGCTCGGCGGCCACCTGGGCCATGCCCTCGGAGGAGTCGACGCCGAACACCCGCAGTCCCGGCCGGTCGAGCAGCCCGGTGACCAGACCCGTACCGCAGCCGATGTCCAGCAGTGTGCCCGCGCGTTCGGGCACCAGGGCGAGGATCGCGCGGGCCGCTGACCGGGCCCGCGGCACACCGCCGCGCGTGGCGTCGTAACGCGCCGCCTCCACGTCGTAGTCCAGCATGTGCGAAATGCTAGAGGCCCCAGGTGAACAGGGGTTCACCCGGGACCTTGCGCGCCGGTTACGTGGTGAGGCCAGTGTTACGTCTGGCCGAAGGGTCCGGATCCGGCCCGAGGCGGGTGCCGTTGTCCGGATTCACCGGTTCCGCGCGGCCGGGTCCGACCGGCCCGAGCGCGGCGCGGTCCAGCGCACCGCAGGTGCCGCCGACCGCCCGTCCCCCGCACGGCGCGGACGGGCGCGGCGGGAACCGGACACCGCGATGGCTCGCGCACGCCCTTCGGCCCCACGTCCCGTCAGCGCGCCGCACGTTTCCGTATACGCGTCACACGGCGCCCCTCGGGCTCGGTGGGGATCCTGCGGGGCTTGTGGGTGCGGAAATCCCACGGCTCGGCGGTGAACTCGCCCTGTGAAACGGCGCGTTACCGCGACCGGACGTGACGGCGGCGCGGCAGCCGGTAGCCTCGCCGGATGACTGAGGTGGACGGCGGCGGTACGCCGACGGGCGCGTCCGGGACCGGGCGGCGGCAACGGCAGGCCCGCGATCTGGGCGGCAGGCCCTTCCCCGACATCGCGGTCGAAGGACCGGACGGGCAGCGCGAGGCGCTGGCGCGGCTGCGCGCCTGGGCCGAGCAGGAGGCGCAGGACGCCATCGACTGGTACCAGCGCGACAAGCGGCGCAAGCGCACCGCCTCCCGCACGCTCCAGGCGCTGGCCATCGCCCTGGCGGTGGCCGGTACGGCCGTGCCGCTGGCCACCGCGGCGAGCGGCGGCTCCGGGCAGGGCTGGGGATACGTCCTGCTCGCCCTCGCCGCGGGCTGCAAGGGATTCGACCACTTCTTCGGGCTGTCCGCGGGCTGGATGCGGGACATCACCGTCGCCCACGCGCTGCGCGGCGAGCTGAACGCCGTACGCCTCGAATGGGCCGCCGACGTGCTGCGGGCCGGGCCGGGAGGAGCCGCCGCCCGTACCTCGGGACCGCTCGAACCGGCCGAGGTCGAGCGCCAGTTGGCCCTCGTCGCCCGGCTCGTCACGACGGTGCGCGGCCACGTCGAGTCGGAGACCGTCGACTGGCGTACGGACCTGAGCGCGCGCATCCGGCAGCTCAACGAGGCGGACGGCGGCCTGTCGGGCGCGGCGGTACCGGCCGCACCAGGCGGACCGGCCGCATCCGGCGACCGGCAGCCCCTGGCGTAGGGCCAGCCCCTGACGTGGGCTCCCTGACGCAGGCCCGGCGGGCCGGGCTCCCGCCTCAGCCCCGGTAGAGCGCCTCGATCTCCCGCGCGTACGCGTTCTCTATCGCCCGCCGCTTCAGCTTCAGCGACGGCGTCAAGGTGCCGCGCTCCTCCGAGAACGGCGCCGCCAGGATGCGGAAGGTGCGGATCGACTCGGACTGCGAGACAAGGGTGTTCGCGGCGACCACGGCCCGCCGGATCTCCGCCTCCAGGTCCGGGTCGTGCACCAGCTCGGTGGCGGGCAGATTCGGCTTGCCGCGCATCCGCAGCCAGTGCTCGACGGCCTCCCGGTCGTAGGTGATCAGCGCGGCGACGAAGGGCCGGTTGTTGCCCACGGCCACGCACTGCGCGACCAGCGGGTGCGCCCGCACCCGCTCCTCCAGCGCGACCGGCGACACGCTCTTGCCGCCGCTGGTCACCAGGATCTCCTTCTTGCGGCCGGTGATCGTCAGATAACCGTCCTCGTCGAGCGCGCCCAGGTCCCCGGTGGCGAGCCAGCCGTCCCGCAGCACTTCCTCGGTGGCCTTGGCGTTGTTGAGGTAGCCGTGGAAGACCTGGCCGCCGCTCAGCCAGATCTCGCCGTCGTCGGCGATGGCCACGGTGGTGCCGGGCACCGGCTGGCCGACGGTGCCGAAACGCGTCTGCTCCGGCGGGTTCGCGGTCGCGGCGGCCGTCGTCTCGGTCAGGCCGTAGCCCTCGTAGATCGTGACGCCCGCGCCGGAGAAGAACAGGCCGAGCCGCCGGTCCATCGCCGAGCCGCCCGAGATCCCGTGCCGCACCCGGCCGCCGAGCGCGTCGCGGACCTTGCTGTAGACCAGCTTCTCGTAGAGCTGGTGCTGCATCCGCAGGCCCGTGCTCGGACCTGGCCCGGTGCCGAAGGCCCGCGCCTCCACCGCCTCCGCGTACCGCACCGCGACGTCGACCGCCTTCTCGAACGGCCCGAGCCTGCCGCCCGCCTCCGCCTTGCGGCGCGCGCCCTGGTAGACCTTCTCGAAGACGTACGGCACGGCCAGGACGAACGTCGGCCGGAAGGCGGCGAGGCTCGGGATGAGTTCGGCGGCCGTCATGCTCGGCTGGTGGCCGAGGCGGATCCGGTGCCGTACCGCGGCGACCTCCACCATGCGGCCGAAGACGTGCGCCAGCGGCAGGAAGAGCAGTGTGGACGGCTCCTCGCCCGGCTTGCTCCGGAAGACCGGCTCCCAGCGGGCCACCACGTTCTCGGTCTCCGCCATGAAGTTGGCGTGCGTGAGGACACAGCCCTTGGGCCGCCCGGTGGTGCCCGAGGTGTAGATGACGGTGGCGACGGCGTCGGGTGTGACGGCGAGGCGGTGCCGCTCCACGACGTCGTCGCCGATCTGCCGCCCGGCCTCCGACAGTTCGCTCACGCAGTCGGAGTCGAGCTGCCACAGCCGGGTCAGCGCGGGCAGTTCGTCCACGGCCGCGCCGATCGTCATGGCGTGGTCCTCGTGCTCCACGACCGCCGCCACCGCGCCCGAGTCGTGCAGCATCCACCGCACCTGCTCGGAGGAGGAGGTCGGATAGACCGGTACGGACTGGGCGCCGATCGCCCACAGCGCGAAGTCGAACAGCGTCCACTCGTACCGGGTACGGGACATGATCGCGACCCGGTCGCCGAACCGTACGCCCTCGGCCAGCAGCCCCTTGGCCACCGCGAGCACCTGGTCGCGGAATTCGCTCGTCGTCACGTCCTGCCAGACGCCGTCCTCGTCCGCGCGGCCGAACACCACCTTGTCGGGGGCCTGTCGTGCGTTGCCGAACACGGCATCCGCCAAACCTCCGGCCTGTGGCGTCGTGGCCATGGGGGGGACGGTGAACTCGCGCAACGGGTGCTCTCCTCATACCGCACAGTGCGGGGCCCGTAAGCTATCCGATCCGCCGCACGGGCGGGAGGGCCGTGGCAGGGCCGTGTTATCGGACATCTGTGCTGGTGGCGGGCGTATGACCGCGTCTCACAAGGGAGTCGTGCCCACGCGGCCGTTTCCGATGCTTCCGCCGCCGTACTTTTATCTCCACCAAATCTGCGCCGACCGGTCACTGGCGCTCCACTGTCCCAGGGGCCACGTGCGCCCCGTGCCCGGCCCCGCCCGCGGCTCCGCGTCGTTCGGCCCCGCGCCCGGCCCCGCGTCATCCGCCCCGCGCCCGGCCCCGCGCCTGGTCAGGGCAGCGGCTTGTGCAGCCGGTCGCCGCCCGCGAGGATCGCCGAGGCCAGCGCGTCGGCCGCGTCCTGGGCGCGGGCCTGCCGCCGCCCGTGCAGCAGGACGAAGTCCACCGCGCCCAGTTCCGGCAGCCCGGACCGGGCGGGCAGCCGTACCAGCCCGGCGGGCACCAGGCCCTGCGCGTGCGCCATCACGCCGAGGCCCGCGCGGGCCGCCGCGACCAGACCGCTGAGCGAGGCGCTGGTGCACGCCACCCGCCAGGGCCGCCCGTCGCGCTCCAGCACCTCCAGCGCGCGGGCGCGGGTGATGCCGGGCGGAGGGAAGGCGATCAGCGGCACCGGACGGTCCGGGTCCAGGCGCAGCCGCTCGCCGCCGATCCACACCAGCTTGTCGCGCCACACGAGCCGTCCGGGGCCGTTCGGCCCCTGCCGCTTGGCCAGGCACAGGTCGAGCCGTCCCGCGTCGAGCCACTGGTGGAGGGTGCCGGACAGTTCGACGGTCAGCTCCAGGTCGACCTCGGGGTGCTCGCGCCTGAAGCCCTCCAGGATCTCCGGCAGCCGGGTCAGCACGAAGTCCTCCGAGACGCCGAAGCGCAGCCGTCCGCGCAGCCGGGTGCCGGTGAAGAAACCGGCCGCGCGCTCGTTCGCCTCCAGGATCGTCCGGGCGAAGCCGAGCATGGCCTCGCCGTCCTCGGTCAGCTCCACGCCGTGGGTGTCGCGGGCGAAGAGCCGGCAGCCCGCCGCCTCCTCCAGGCGCCGCACATGCTGGCTCACCGTGGACTGCCGCAGCCCCAGCCGCTGCGCGGCCTGCGTGAAGCTCAGCGTCTGTGCCACGGCGAGGAAGGTCCGCAGCTGCACGGGATCGAACATGCCCGCCAGTCTAGTCCGGCTATCGCGTTCCGTGATGACAGTGAGTACGGCAACCGGGCTTCCCGATCGCCGACGCCCCGACGATGCTGGAGCGGTGCCATCAGATACCGCGCCGCAGGACCCGCCAGACACCGCGCCGCAGGCCGCCGGGACGGACACCGCGCCGCAGGCCGTGACAGATACCGCGCCGCGGGCCGCCGCGACGGACTCCGCGCCGCGGGCCCCGAAGCGGTCGAGGCTGCTCAAGCGGCTGCCCGTCGACCCGTACATCGCGGCCCTGCTCGCCACCGTCGCCTTCGCCGCGCTGCTGCCCGCGACCGGGACCGCCGCGCACACCGCGAGCCGTGCCAGCAACGGCGCGGTCGCGCTGCTCTTCTTCCTCTACGGCGCCCGGCTGTCCACCGGCGAGGCGCTGACCGGGCTGCGCCACTGGCGGCTGCACCTCACCGTGCTCGCCGCCACCTTCGTCGCCTTCCCGCTGCTGGGCCTGGCCGCCCGCGGCCTGGTCCCGTACGTCCTGGCGCCGCAGCTCTACCCCGGCTTCCTCTTCCTGTGCCTGCTGCCGTCCACCATCCAGTCCTCGATCGCGTTCACCTCGATCGCCCGCGGCAACGTCGCCGCCGCCATCTGCGCCGGGTCCTTCTCCAGCCTCGCCGGGATCGTCCTCACCCCGCTGCTGGCCGCGGCCCTCATCGGCGGCGACTCCGGCGTCGACGCGCACGCGCTGCTCGACATCTCCCTCCAGCTGCTCGCGCCCTTCGTCGCCGGGCAGGTGCTGCGCCGCTGGATCAACGGGTTCCTCACCCGGCACCGCAAGGTGCTCGGCTACGTCGACCGCGGGTCGATCCTGCTGGTCGTCTACACCGCCTTCAGCGCGGGCATGGCCGAGGGCATCTGGCACAAGGTCGCGGTGCCGCGGCTGGCGGAACTGCTCGTCCTGGAGGCGGTGCTGCTCGCTCTGATGCTCGGCCTCACCTCCTTCGGCGCGCGCCGCCTCGGCTTCGACCGGGCCGACCGGATCACCATCGTCTTCGCCGGGTCCAAGAAGAGCCTGGCGTCCGGACTGCCCATGGCCACCGTGCTGTTCGGGTCCGGCGCCGGGCTCGCCGTACTGCCGCTGATGCTCTTCCACCAGATGCAGCTCATGGTCTGCGCGGTGATCGCGAAACGCTGGGCACGCCGGCCGGACCCGGAGGTAAACGCTGGGCACGCCGGCCGGACCCGGAGGTAGCGTGGCGCGATGACC
Source organism: Streptomyces sp. NPDC088197 (assembly GCF_044741185.1). Classification (NCBI taxonomy): domain Bacteria; kingdom Bacillati; phylum Actinomycetota; class Actinomycetes; order Kitasatosporales; family Streptomycetaceae; genus Streptomyces; species Streptomyces sp. NPDC088197. The sequence goes on along the minus strand of NZ_JBIUSD010000008.1, from coordinate 100,557 downwards.
AGGACGACGACGCCACGCGACCAGCCGGACCCGCCGCCGCTCCGCGGCGACCTGCGCCCGCCGGGGCTGAACGCGGATGAGCCGACGACGCTGCTGAGCTTCCTCGACTATCTGCGGGAGGCCGTCGTCGCCAAGGCGGAAGGCGTGCCGGACGAGGTCGCGAAGGCGCCGGGCGTCACCTCGGGCACCAGCCTCCTCGGCCTGGTCAAGCACCTCACGGCCGTCGAGTTCAACTGGTTCGTCTGGGCCTACGAGGGCGCCGACCTCCCGCTGCGGGACGACGAGATCCCGCCGTCCGACGACGAGAGCGGCGCCGACCTGATCGCCGCCTACCGCGCCGCCGCCCTGCGCAGCAACGAGACCGTCGCCGCCTGCGCCGACCTCGAACGCCCCGGCGCCCGCTCCCTGCGCGAGACCCCGGCGCCGTCCCTGCGCTGGGTGCTGGTCCACATGATCGAGGAGACGGCGCGGCACGCTGGCCACGCCGACATCATCCGCGAGCGGTACGACGGGGACGTCGGCCGCTGACGGCCCTGTTCAGCGGATCACCCGATGAGCCGGTGACCTGATGACCCGGTGACCCGGTGACCCGATGACCAGGTCACCCGGTGTGCTCCGCCGCGAGCACGATACGGGACTCGCCCGCGTACACGTTCATGGAGTTGCCGCGCAGGAAGCCGACGAGGGTGAGACCGGACTCCGCGGCCAGATCGACGGCGAGCGAGGAGGGGGCGGAGACGGCGGCCAGTACGGGGATGCCCGCCATCACGGCCTTCTGCGCCAGTTCGAACGAGGCGCGGCCCGAGACCATGAGGATGTGTCCCGCCAGCGGCAGCCGGCCCTCGCGCAGCGCCCGGCCGACCAGCTTGTCCACCGCATTGTGCCGCCCCACGTCCTCCCGCGCGTCCAGCAGCTCGCCGTGCTCGTCGAAGAGGGCGGCGGCGTGCAGCCCGCCGGTGCGGTCGAACACGGCCTGCGCGGCGCGCAGCCGGTCGGGCAGCGAGGACAGCAGCGCCGGGGTGAGCCTGGGGGAGTCCGGATCGGTGATCGGCAGCCGCGTCGCCGTACGCACCGCGTCCAGGCTGGCCTTGCCGCACAGCCCGCAGGACGACGTCGTATAAACGTTCCGCTCCAGCGAGATGTCCGGAAGCGGGACACCGGGCGCGAGCTGGACGTCCACGACGTTGTACGTGTTCACGCCGTCCGCGGTGGCGCCCGCGCAGTACACCACCGACCTGACGTCGTCGGCCGCGGCGAGCACGCCCTCGCTGACCAGGAAGCCGGTGGCCAGCGCGAAGTCGTCGCCGGGTGTGCGCATCGTGATGGCGAGCGGCTTGCCGTTCAGCCGGATCTCCAGCGGCTCCTCGGCCACCAGCGTGTCCGCGCGGTGCCCCGCCACGCCGTCCCTGATCCGCAGTACGCGGCGCCGCTCGGTGACCCGTCCCATGCCTCAAGAGTGACATAGGTAGGGTGATCGGGAACTCGCCGCCGAGCACCACGGACCGACCAGGATGGCAGACCGAGATGAGCGACCAGCCGACCGCCGAGCACTCACTGGTGAGCGACGAGGAGGCGTTGGAAAGACTCCGCGCCCTGCGCGGCAGCATCGACAACCTGGACGCGGCGCTGGTGCACCTGCTCGCCGAGCGCTTCAAGTGCACCCAGCAGGTCGGTGAGCTGAAGGCCGCCCACCACCTCCCGGCCGCCGACCCGGCCCGCGAGGCCGACCAGATCGCCCGGCTGCGCCGCCTCGCGGAGGACGCCAAGCTCGATCCGGCCTTCGCCGAGAAGTTCCTCAACTTCATCATCGACGAGGTCGTACGGCACCACCGTGCCATCGCCGCCCGTCCGAAGCAGGCCCCGAACAACGGTTCCTGACCGGCCCCGTGAACGGCCGCTCCTGACCGTGCGTCAAGTGCCCGGCGCCCGCACCCCGAAACCCGGTGGTGGGGCGCCGCGTTGAACCTGGCACAGCACACGCACACACAGGGAGCCACCACATGAAGCTCACGATCTTCGCGGCGACCGGGGGGATCGGCCGGCTCCTGGTCGATCAGGCGGTCGACGCGGGACACGACGTGACGGCCGTCGTCCGCAATCCGGCGCGACTCACCCGGGACGTCCACTCCGTCACCGCCGACCTCACCCACCCCGACGCCGACGCGCTGCGCGGCGCGGTCGAGGGCGCCGACGGCGTCCTGTCCGCGTTCGGTCCCAGCTCACGGGCCCAGACCGGCATCACCTCGGTCGGCACCCGCGCCATCGTCGAGGCCATGCAGGCCACCGGCGCCCGCCGGATCGTCGTCGTCAGCGCCGCGCCGGTCTCCACCACCCCGTCGCCCGGCCGTCCGAACCCGCCCAAGCACGACCCGGGCGAGGGCCCCCTCATGCGCTATGTCGGCGCCCCCATGGGCAAGCTCTTCCTGGGCAAGCACTTCGCCGACCTCGCCCTCATGGAGGACATCCTCCGCGACAGCGGCCTCGACTGGACCTCCGTCCGTCCGCCCCGTCTCACCGACAAGCCGCTCTCCACCACCTACCGCACCGCCGTCGACCAGAACCTCCGGGGCGGCGCCCTCGCCTCCCGTGCCGACGTCGCCCACTTCATGCTCCACGCCCTCTCCGACCCCGCCACCGTCAAGCAGGCCATCGGCATCGCCACCTGAGCCCCCACCCGCCCCCACCTGCTCCGCAGCGTCCGTCCGGGCCCCGCACCCGGCCGGACCGCCCGCCGCAATCCCAGGTGAGAAGCACTCCGAATCCTTGGTATCGTTGACCCCGTCACCACGACCCCGCGGGTCGCGGTTGCACACCCCGTCCGGGTGGCGGAATGGCAGACGCGCTAGCTTGAGGTGCTAGTGCCCTTTATCGGGCGTGGGGGTTCAAGTCCCCCCTCGGACACCCATGGTTTTCCTGACAAGGCCGCCTTCGGGCGGCCTTTTTCAGCCCTCTGCTGACAACGATGTCGCGTACGTGTGGTGTGCGGTATCAGGCAATTCGCTGACAGCCGCCGCTCGGGTGTGGGGACAATGGCTCCATGAGCGGGGACGAACCCACAGCGTCAGAGAACCTGATCATGAACGTCCAACTAGGCGGCCACCCCGTCGAATTGGCCGCCGAGGCAGACCGCAGAGACGCCGCGCAGCGGTACGGGCACTACATCGTCCGCGGCCCGCTCTTCGCCCTGGCGGCGTGCGCACCGGGCGACGTCGGATGGCGGTTGCTGACCCCCATGACGGACGGCTTCCCCCAGGCGTCGCGCGACGCCCTCAACTCCCGCCTCTGGTTCCGGGCCAAGGAGGACACCGACGACCCGGCGCTGCGCCGGGAACTGCTGTCGGCGGTCGACCGCCTGGAGTCGGAACCCCTCGACGAGCTGACCGTGGCCGGGACCCGCTACCGGGTCGTCCGCGGCGACGAGTTCTTCTACACCCACGACGGCAAGGTCGAGCCGCCGCGCCCCACCGACCCCGATCCCGCGGTCCTGGACTGGGACGACCGCGCCGCGGACCCCGAGCTGGACGGCGACGTCGTCATCGACCACGCCGCCGCGACCGGGGTGATGGCGAGCGCCGAACGCCTCGCGCTGCGCGACCTGCACTACCGCAGCCTCCGCTACCCCGCCGACGTACGGGCCGACTCACGGTCCGCGCTGCGGACGCATCCGGGAGTCGTCCTGCTCCCGGCGGCGTTCCGGGTGGTCGAGCGGACGGACGTCGGCTGGGAGCCGGCCATCAACATCCTGGCCACCCCGCACGCCGCCCGCCGGGCCCTGGCCGACGCGCTGACCACCATGTGGCCCCGGATGTACGAGCTGGACGCGGACGAGGAGGCCGACTACGCCCGCGCCGCCGAGGAGTTCCGCGCCGCCGGCCGGGCGAACGAACTCGAGGTCGGCGGCCGGCAGTTCTCTGTGGCCCGCGTCGCGCGGCTGATCCGGGTCGGCGCCGACGGCCCCGAGCCGCCCCGCCCCTCCGACGTCGACCCGTACGGCCCGTCGAAGATCCACCCCACGATGGACGAGCACGGGAACATCACCTACGACGAGTGACCACCGGCCCGGTGCGGCGACGTGCCCACCGGGCCGCCGGGGATTCGTGTGACGGATGCGACGACCGCATTCCGTCTGTCTTGATCATGCTTCTCGCGTGTCACGGGGGCGTCCCGGTGGGATTCCCCGCGCAACCGCCGCCCCTGCCGGGTGCCTCCATCAGCGCAGAAGGTCCGCGACGGGCGGGCCGGCACCCGACTTACGGAGTAGCAATGCGCAGCAGCAAGAGGCTCTCGGTTCTCGCCCTCGTCGTCGTGGCCGCCGGAATGTCGCTCACGGCCTGTGGCCCCGACGACTCCAGCGCCTCCGGTACGACGGCGTCGCCCAGTGCCGCGCCCGGCCAGGACAGCTCCTCCGGTGGTTCCGGTGACGGCTCCAGCAGCGGTTCCAGCGGCGGTTCCGGCGGTACGACCGGAGGCTCCGGGTCGTCGAACGGCGGCTCGTCGAACGGCGGCTCCTCGAACGCCGGGTCGGCGGCCGGCGCCATGTGCAAGACCTCGAACCTGGCCATCTCGGCCGAGCACGGCATCTCGGGCGAGGGCATGGAGCTGATCCACTTCAAGAACACCGGCTCCGGCTCCTGCACGATGCACGGCTTCGCGGGCATCGACCTGAAGAGCGGCACGGACACCGTGAACGTCGCCCGCCGCCCCGGCAGCGAGGTGCCTACCGTCACGCTGGCTCCCGGCGAGCGCACCGAAGCCGTCCTGTACTACCCGTTCAACAGCAGCGGCGGCAGCGGCTACACCTTCACCACGATGACCGTCACGCCGCCCAACGAGACCCACTCCACGAGCGTCGGCGCGACCATCAACATCCCGCTCGACAACCCCGACGAGAACGTCCAGACCGCTCAGATCCACATGAATGCGGTCGGCGCGGGCAAGTGACCGTATTCTGTCTCCGGTTCAGCCCAGCGACGCGCTCGCCGCGCGCAGCTCATCGAGGGCCGTGACGAGGTGCCCGCCCAGGTCGTCCCCGGCGTCGCGGTCGCCCTCGGACCAGACCGCGTAACCCCGCTTGAAGGCGAGGAGGCCGAGTTCGCCCGCGAGGGCGGCGGTCGGACCGGGAATCCCGCGCGCCGCCAGGGCGCTGGTCATCGCGTTGGCGAGGCTGACGCTCTTGAGCGCGTCACGTTCCTGGAGCTCGGCGCTGGCGGCGACGGCCGCCTTGAGGCGGGGGGCGAAGTCGCGGTTCATGGGGCCCATCGCGGTCGAGGCGCGCGCGAGACCGGCGGCGACCGCCTCCAGCGGGCTGGCGTCCGCGGGCGCCTCGGCGATTCCCTCGGCCAGCAGCCGGCTCAGCGTCTCCTGCCCCGCGACCAGCAGCTCGCGCTTGTCGGGGAAGTGCCGGAAGAAGGTGCTCTTGGTGACCCCGGCACGCTCGGCGATCTGCGTGACGGTCGTGGCGTCGTACCCCTGCTCGGTGAACAGGTCGACGGCGGCCACGACAAGGCGTTCGCGCGCCCCTGGTTCCCACCGACTCATGAGGTCATCCTATCTGACGGGACTCTTGTCCCATCAGTCTGTTACGGTGATGGGACAAGAGTCCCGTCACTTGTGGGAGTGTTTCCATGCGCGTCTTCGTCACCGGCGGCACCGGTCTGATCGGCTCCGCCGTCGTCGCCGAACTGCTCGGCAACGGCCACACCGTCCTCGCACTCACCCGTTCCGACGCGTCCGCGCGAGCCGCGGAGGCGGCCGGGGCCGAGGCGATCAGGGGAGACCTCGCCGACCTGGACGCCCTGCGTACCGGCGCCGGGCGCGCCGACGGGGTGGTCCACCTGGCGTTCGCCAACGACTTCAGCAGCGCCGAAGCGGTCGCGAACGCGGTCGCCGAGGAGACCGCCGCCCTCGCGGCCCTCGGCGAGGCGCTGGTCGGCAGCGACCGCCCCTTCGTCACCGCCTCCGGCACGCCCTACGTGCCGGGCCGCGCCTCCGTCGAGAGCGACCCGGTGCCGACCGAGGGACCCGTCGGCGGTCGCGGTCGGGCGGTCACGGCGGTCCTGGACCTGGCCTCGCGCGGGGTCAGGAGTTCGGCCGTGCGCCTGCCGCGTACGGTCCACAACGAGGGCGCGGGCGGCTTCGCCGGTCTGCTGACCCACATCGCGCGCCAGAGCGGCGTCTCCGGCTACCCGGGCGACGGCACCCAGCGCTGGCCCGCCGTGCACGCGCTCGACGCGGCGGTGCTCTTCCGGCTCGCGCTGGAAGGCGCGGAGGCCGGGACCGCCTGGCACGCCGTGGCCGACGAGGGCGATCAGGTCCGGGACATCGCCGCGGTCATCGGCCGCCGGCTGAACCTGCCGGTCGAGTCCGTGCCCGCCCAGACGTACGGCACTCTCGGCCCGATCTTCGCGGCCGACCAGCCCTCGTCCAGCGCCCACACCCGCAAGGTGCTCGGCTGGGAGCCGAAGCACCCCGGTCTCCTGGAGGACCTGGAGAACATCCAGCCCTGAGCGGGCGGCGACCCGGTCGGCTTCCCGGTCCGAGGTACGCCAAGGCACTCAGCGACCTCGGCAGCCTCAGGGTTTCCGGGCTCGGGGTTTGCGGGTCTCGTCCCGGTTGATGCCCGTCCCTACGCCTCGGCCGCTCCGAGCAGTCCCCGGACCTCCTCCGCGGTGGTCTCCTGGAGCTCGTCCGTGACGAGGAGCCAGCGCGTCACACCGATCGACTCCAGGAACGGCAGATCGTGGCTGGCGACGAGCAGGGCGCCCTCGAAGGAGTCCAGGGCGCCGGTGAGTTGACGCAGGCTGGCCAGGTCGAGGTTGTTGGTGGGCTCGTCCAGCATGAGGAGTTGGGGCGCGGGAGCGGCGAGCATCGTCGCGGCGAGCGCGGCGCGGAAGCGTTCGCCGCCGGAGAGGGTGCCCGCGCGCTGCTCGGCCCGCGCGCCCTTGAAGAGGAACCGCGCGAGCTGGGAACGGATGTGGTTGTCGGTGACGCCGGGCGCCCGCCGGGCCACATTCGCCGCGACGCTCAACTCCTCGTCCAGCACGTCGAGTCGCTGCGGCAGGAACCGCAGCGGTACGTGACCGACCGCCTCGCCGGACAGCGGCGCCAGCTCACCGGCGAGGGTGCGCAGCAGCGTGGTCTTCCCCGCCCCGTTGCGTCCGACCAGCGCGACGCGCTCGGGGCCGCGTAGCTCGAAGGTGCCGTCGAGCAGCCGGCCGTACCGGGGGCGCAGCGCGCGCAGGCTCAGGACCGTACGGCCGGCGGGCACGGCGGTGTGGGGGAGGTCGACCCGGATCTCGGCGTCGTCACGGACCGCGTCCGCGGCCTCCTCGCGCCGCTCGCGCGCCTCGTCGAGCCGGTCCTCGTGCACGCCGCGGAGCCTGCCCGCCGACTCCTGCGCCGACCGCTTCTTCTCGCCCGCGACGATCCGCGGCGCCCGCCGCTGGGCGTCCAGCTTCTTGTCCTGCTTCTGGCGCCTGGCCACCTTGATCTGCGCCTCCTCCAACTCCCGCTTCTGCCGCCGCACATCGGCCTCCGCGGCCCGCAACGTCCGTCCGGCCGCCTCCTGTTGCGCGGCCAGTGCCTCCTGGTACGCCGACCAGCCGCCGCCGTACCAGTTCACGGAACCCGTCCGCAGTTCGGCGATCCGGTCCACGCGCTCCAGCAGTTCACGGTCGTGGCTGACCACGACCAGCACGCCGGAGCGCCAGGAGTCGACGGCCTCGTAGAGCCGCCGCCTGGCCACCAGGTCCAGATTGTTGGTGGGCTCGTCGAGCAGCAGCACATCGGGGCGCTCCAGCAGGAGCGCGGCCAGCCGCAGCAGTACGGTCTCGCCGCCGGACATCTCGCCGACGGCCCGGTCGAGGCCGATGCCGCCGAGACCGAGCGTGCCGAGCGTCGCCAGCGCCCGCTCCTCGACGTCCCAGTCGTCGCCGACCGTCTCGAAGTGCTCCTCGTCCACGTCCCCGGCCTCGATCGCGCGCAGGGCGGCCCGCCGCTCCGCGATGCCGAGCGCCTGGTCGACGCGGAGGCCGGTGTCGAGTGTGATGTTCTGCGGCAGGCAGGCGAGGGTGCCGCCGACGCTCACCGAGCCCCGCGCGGGGCGCAGTTCGCCGGAGAGCAGCCGCAGCAGCGTGGACTTGCCGGTGCCGTTGGCGCCGACGAGCCCGGTCCGGCCGCGGCCGATGGTCAGGGACAGGCCGTCGAACACGGGCGTGCCGTCCGGCCACCGGAAGGACAGCCCCGAGCAGGTCAGGGACGCGCCGGGCGGGGTGGCGGTGGGATGGGCCATGGTGGGTCTCGCAGTCGAAAGCGCGGTGGATGGGGGGCTTCGTATGCGAGCACCACGCGGCGACCTGGCCGGACAGCGGGAGGGTGCGGGCCTCCGTGAGGTGACGGACGGCCCGGGGCACCGAGGTCGCATCTGCGCGGACGTCACGGCGCGGCGGGAACGCCGACTGCCACGTGACGCGTATACGGCGAAGCGAAGGCCGTACCGCGCGATGATCGCGGACCTCAGATGCGCAACGTCCACCTCTATCGGAGACAACAGGACCTGATCACGGTACCGCAGAGGTCCGGCACGACGAACGCGATTTACGGCCCCCGGCCCCCAGCCCCCCGCGTCTCCCGGCCCCCGGCGGGCTCGGCCTCCCGGCGACGCTCGCCCCCCTCGGCCCCCGGCTTCCTCGGGCGCCCTCTACGGCGCCTCGCCGCGCGCCCCCGTCACTTGGTGAGGGACAGCCTCATCTGCTCCTCCTCCACGATCCGCCGCGCGAGCGACTGCTCCGAGATGTCGACCGCGTCGGGAGTCGACTCCGCGAGGTCGCTGCGGCGCGCGTAGGCGTCGAAGAGCACCTGCTTGGTGCCGAGGATGTCGAGCATGCGCTGGTCGACGCTGTCGGCGATCAGCAGCCGGTGCACGCGCACGTGGCGGATCTGGCCCATGCGGTGGGCGCGCCCGATGGCCTGGGCCTCCAGGGTCGGCTTGACCTGCGGCTCGCAGAGGATCACCACCGAGGCGGCCTGCATGTTCAGCCCGGTGCCGCCCGCCTGGATCTGGCTGAGCAGCACCGCGTGGCCGGGCACCGCCGCGAAGGCGTCGACCATCTCCTGGCGCTCGGTGGCGGCGACCGCGCCGGTCAGCGGGCCGAAGGCGGCCGGGCCGAGCGCGTCGTGCACGGTGGTCAGCACATCGCGGAAAAAGGAGAAGACGACGACTTTCAGCTCGTTCTCCTCGGCCTCCTTCACCAGTTCGCGCAGCCGCTGGAGCTTCGCCGAACGATGGGGCGCCGCGTAGGCGGCGCGCCGCATCGCCATGAAGTTCCCCTCCGCGACCGCCGTCCGGTAGGCGGCCAGATCCGTACGGCTGAACTCCTCCCACTCGTCGGACTGCGCCAGCTCCGGCAGTTCGGTGAGCACGTCCTGCTGATTGCGGCGCAGATAGGCCGGGGCGACGGCCCTGCGGAACGCCTGCGAGCCCGCGACCGCGTCGCTGTGCCGGATGTGGGGGAGCAGATCGGGCTGGAGGTGGTGCACCAGACTGCGGAATTCCTCGACGCGGTTCTCCATCGGGGTGCCGGTCAGGAACAGCACGCGGTCGGTCCTGGCCGTCCACAGCGCGACGGTCCGCGACCTGCGGGTGTCCGGGTTCTTCACGTAGTGCGCCTCGTCCACGACGAGCATCCCCAGCGGCACCCCCTCGGGCACGTCCAGCGAACTCAGCGCGTCGTACGTGGTGACGGCCACGCCGCCGTCCCGCACCCAGTCCGCCAACGCCGCTTTCCGGTACGGGCCGTGCAGCCGGTACGCGTCCAGGGCGCTGCGCGACTCGATCTCCCGCGACCAGTTGACCAGCACGCTCGCCGGGCAGACGACGAGGAAGTGCGTACGGCCCTCCGCCCGCAGGTGGGCCAGGGCCGCGATGGCCTGGATGGTCTTGCCCAGGCCCATCTCGTCGCCGATGATCACCCGCCGCTGGGCCAGAGCGAAGCGCGCGCCGAACGCCTGGTAGCCGCGCAGCGACACCCGGCGGTGCGTGTCGTCAAGTCGCTGTCCGCGCACCCGCTCGGAGACCGACGACGGCAGGAAGCCTTCCGCCGCGTCGATGTCCGGGGCGAGTTCGGCGATCTCCGCGAGCAGGACGGTGTACTCCGACGGCCTGACCTCGAAGTCCAGCCACGCCTCGGCGGCGGGCGCCGCCGGGCGCAGCAGGTCGGTGCTCGCCTGGGTCAGCAGCAGCCCGGTGCCGTCGGCGGCGTGCTCCGCCAGCAGCTCCTCGATCCGCCGCACGGCGTCCTGCGCGCGCAGCCGCCCGAGCCTGCCCGCCAGCAGCATCCGCAGCCGGGCGCCCGCCGGGCGGGCGGCGGCCAGCAGCGGTGTCAGCTCGGCGTCCACGCGCGCGGCGGTCTCCACGGCCCGCGGAATCTCGGGACCCGCGTTGACCAGCCGGTTGAGCGCCATCACCAGGGCGGTGGTGTCCGGGTCGTCCCGGTCGGCCGGATCGATACGGACGGCCACGTGCTCCTCGGCCGCCGACGCGATCTGGCGCGCCGCCGCTATGGCCTGGTCCGCGCTCTGCGCGCCCACGCCGGGGACCTGCCGCAGCTCGTACGACCGGGCGCCGTAGACCTTGCCGACCGTGTCGTACCCGGCCTGTTCCATGGCGCCGAGGCGCAGCCTGCCCTCGGTGACGTCCTTGAGCCGGGCGACCGGGATGCCGTCCAGCTCGCGGCGGACCCGTACCTCCCGCAGCGGGACCAGCGCGGCCCGCACGTCCGCGCGCACCCGTGTGTGGTCCGCGGTGACCGTACGAGCCGAGGCGACGAGCTTCGCGGCCTGGCCGGACACCTTCCGCGCCTGCTTGCCGACCGGCGCCTGCCGCGCACCCGCCTCTTCCTGTCCGACACCCCCGTCCGCGTCCATGGCTCCCCGTCTCCCGCCGATTCCGATTCCGATGCCGGTCCCGATGCGGCCGATGCGCGTGTCACCACGGATGCCGGGCCCGTCCGCTGCGGCACATGATTCCACCCCCCACCGACACCGCGACGGCCCCCGGCCAAATCTCCGGTGGCCGGGCTGCCCGGACTCCCGGACCGCCCGAGCCGCCCGCGCGGTCCGGGAGCCGAAAACGAGTGGGCCCAGGCCCCCGCGCCCCGGCAGACTCACCACCCATGAGCGCCCACATCACCCGCGTCAATCCTCCCGCCCTCCACCAGACCCCCGGCTACCACCACATCACCGTCGTCGCGGCCGGGCGGACCGCCTACCTCGCCGGTCAGTGCCCGCTCGACGCCGAGGGCCGGATCGTCGGCCGCGGCGACTACGCCGCCCAGGCCCGCCAGGTGGCCGCCAACGCCCTGACGGCGCTCGAAGCCGTCGGCGCCGGGCCGGGCGACGTCGTGCGCTCGGTCATCTACGTGGTGAGCGACGACCGCGAGACGCTGTCCACGGTGTGGGACGCGCTGAACGCCTCGCCGCTGGGCGGCGCCTTCGACACCGCGAGCACCCTGCTCGGGGTGGCACAGCTCGGCTTCACCGCGCAGTTGGTCGAGCTGGACCTGACGGCCGCGCTGGCCGGCTGACGGGCCTGTGTGCCGGAAGGGCGGGCGTGCCTAGGGTGAGGTCATGACGCAATCACCGTTCATCGAGATCGACGGCCGGGCCGCGACGGTGGAGGCCATCGCGCCCGCGCTCGGCGGCTACGGCCACTTCACGGCGATGCAGGTACGCGGCGGAAAGGTGCGCGGCCTGGCGTTCCACGTCGAACGCCTCGACGCCGCAACGCGGGAGCTGTTCGGCGCGGGCCTGGACGGCGAGCGCGTACGGGCGCACGTGCGGCACGCGCTGGCCGGGTCGGGGCGCGCGGACGCCTCCGTGCGGGTCAACGTCTTCCAGCCGGTGGAGGGCCCCGACGAGCCGGTCGCCGTCATGGTCGCCGTCCGGCCGCCCGCCGGTGTCGAACCCGGCCTCAAGCGCCTCAAGTCGGTGCCCTACCAGCGCCCGGCCGCCCACCTCAAGCACGTCGGCGGCTTCGGGCAGGCGTACTTCGGCCGCCAGGTGGCCGCCGGGGGGTACGACGAGGCGCTGTTGGCCGGTCCCGGCGGCGAGATCGCCGAGGGCGCCATCACCAACGTCGGCTTCATCGACGGCGACACCGTCGTCTGGCCGGACGCCGCCCCGCATCTGCGCGGCATCACCCTCCAGATCCTGGAGCGTGAACTCGTACGGGCCGGTGTCCCGCAGGACCGCCGCCCGCTGCGGCTCACCGACGTGGGGTCGTACGACGGCGCCTTCCTGGCCAACTCGCGCGGCACGGCGGTCATTTCGGAGATCGACGGCGTGCCGCTGCCCACGCGGTCCGAACTCCTGGCGCGGGTGGGGGAGTTGTACGAATCCGCGCCGTGGGACGCCATCTGACGGCGCCGGTCGGGCGGTCCGCGACGTGACGGCGGGGGCGCGGTCCGACGGCCGCCATTACGTCTCCGGCCGCCCGCCAACCACGGTCACCGCCTCGGCTCCGGTGCGGCAGCCCGCCGCGAGCGACGCGGCGAGGTCCGCGCCCGCGAGACGGGCGGCCAACAGGCCGCCGGTGAAGGCGTCTCCGGCGCCCGTGGTGTCCACCGCGACGGCCGCGACGCAGGGCACCCGTACCGTCACCTCGCCGTTCACGGCGGCCAGCGCGCCGCCCGCGCCGAGGGTGACCACGACCATGCCGCCGCCGCGCGCCGCGCTCAACTCGGCCGCCGCGCGGGCCGGTTCGGGCACACCGGACAGCAGCGCCGCCTCCGCGTCGTTGGGCAGCAGCAGATCCGTACCTGCCACGTCGGCCAGGAAACGGGCCACGCCCGCCTCGCGCAGGAAACCGGCGGAGGCCGGATCGACGCTCACCGGCAGCGACCGGGCGCGCGCCGCCTCGGTGACCACGGCCGCCAACTCGCGTCCCCACTCGGAGAAGTAGAGATAGCCGGAGAGGTGGACGTGCCCCATGCCGTCCAGCAGCGCGTCGTCCCAGTCGGCGGGGCCGAGCCGGAAGGCGGCGCCGCTGTCGGTGACCAGGGTCCGTTCGGCCGCCGCGTCGACCAGGGCGATCACCACGGCCGTCGGCGCCTCGTCGTCGACCCGCAGCACCGGCTCCACGCCCGCGGCCTCCAGCGCGGCGCGGTGCCAGTCGGCGGAGTCGGCGCCCGCGCGGGCCAGCAGCCGCACCCGCGCGCCCCGACCGGCCGCCCAGCAGGCCACGTTGGCCCCCGCGCCGCCCGGCCGCACCGCGATCCGGGCGGCGGTGTCGGTGTCGGCGGCGAGGGGCCGCGCGTGCCGCGCCACCACGTCGGTGACGACATCGCCGACGACGAGGAGTCCGGGAGGCACCGGCTCCACGGCGGCGGGTCCGGCGCTGTCGGACGGTCTCGCGCCATCCGACCGTCCCGTGCCGTCCGACCGTCTCGTGCCGTCCGACCGTCTCGTGTCGTCCGCCGGTCCCGTCCCGTCGCCCGGTCCGGCGCTGTCGCCGGTCATGCGCGCTGCGACCAGCGCACCGCGATCCCGGCCGCGAGCCGGACATTGCCGCGTACGGCCGCGAGGTTGGACTCCAGGGACGCACCGCCGGTGTGCTCGGTGAGGTAGCCCAGCAGGAACGGCGTGATCGCCTGTCCCGTGACACCCCCGGCCTCGGCGGCGGCGAGCGCGTCCGCCAGCACCCGGTCGTGCAGCTCCGGGTCGAGCTGAAGCTCCCGCGGCACCGGATTGGCGACGATCAGCGCCGAGTCGTGCCCGCCCAGCGCGTCCTGCGCGGCCATCACGTCCGCGACCTGCCGCGCGGACTCGACCGTCCAGTCCACGGGCTCACCGGAGTCGCTGAGGTAGAAACCGGGGAAGCGGTCGGTGCCGAAGCCTAGTACGCCGATGCCCAGGGTCTCCAGCCGCTGGAGCGTGGCGGGCACGTCCAGGATCGACTTCACGCCCGCGCACACCACCGTGATCCGCGTCCTGGCCAGCAGCCCCAGGTCGGCCGACTCGTCCTGCACGGTCACCCAGTCGCGGTGCACCCCGCCGAGGCCGCCCGTACCGAACACCCGGATTCCGGCCCGCGCGGCCAGGAACGCCGTCCCCGACACGGTCGTCGCCCCGCTCGCACCCGCCGCCAGCGCGGGCGCCAGGTCCCGGAACCCCAGCTTGCGCAGCGACGCGTCTTCGGCGACCCGCTCCACCTGCTCCTTGGTGAGCCCCACCCGCGGCACCCCGTCGAGTACCGCCACGGTCGCGGGCACCGCGCCCTGCTCCCGGACGATCTCCTCCAGCTCGCGTGCCACCCCCAAATTGCGCGGCCGTGGCAGGCCGTGCGCGATGATCGTCGACTCCAGCGCCACCACGGGCGCGCCGCTCGCGACGGCGTCCCGCACCTCGTCGGAGAGGGTGACGGCCGGGATTGCGTTCGCTGCCGTGTTCGGTCCTGATCCAGATGTGCTCATGATCCCTACCTGGCGCGGCGGCGCCCCCGCCAAACCTCCCGGCGCCCCGTGCGCGCGGCGGCCATCGCATCGATTTGGTGTGAGCGCCGGCACCCCGTAGGGTGGTGTTCATCGACGCGGGGTGGAGCAGCTCGGTAGCTCGCTGGGCTCATAACCCAGAGGTCGCAGGTTCAAATCCTGTCCCCGCTACTGAAGAGGAAGGGTCCGGCACTCAGGTGCCGGGCCCTTTCGCTTGTCCCGGGCCCGCGCCCGCGGTCGCCGGACCGGGCCTCAGTGCTTTCCCGCGTGCGGCGCCGCCGGGCGGTACGGCGGGGTCGTGCGGCTCGGCTGGTAGCGCGAGCCCTGCCGCATGCGGCGGACGACCAGGACGGCGTCGATCGCGGCCAGCAGCGCGACGGCGGCCAGCACCGCGGCCCAGACCGGCAGACCGGCGAGCGCGAAGCCCACGGCCGCCGCGGTGCCCCAGACCACGCCGCACAGCGCGAGCCCCAGCCGCAGCCGCAGCGGGCTGCGCGCCTGGACGGGTTCGTATCCGCTTCTGCGCATCCGTGCCATCTCCCTCACCTCCAGCATCCACCTCGGACGGGCCCGGCGGGAGCCTCTGCCCAGGTGGGCCGGAAATTCGGGGGCGGTACGCGGCGGCGCCGCGTAGGGTGCGGGACCGTGACGGTGATCATCAGACAGTACGGTCCGGCGGACGCCGAAGCCGCCGCCGCCGTGGGCCGCGAGACCGTCCCGTACATGGTGACGACCGCGCGGACCGTGCACGCGCAGGTCACCGACGCACCCGAGAAAACACGCTTCCTGATGCTCGTCGCGGAGACCGGCGACGGCCGGATCGTCGGCAGTGCGAGAGCCGGGCTCTTCGCGGACAACGACACCCCCGGAATGGCCTTCGTCAATCTGAACGTGCGCGCGGGGGAGCGCGGCCGGGGCATCGGCGGCGCCCTGCTGGCCGCCGCCGAGTCCCATGTCGCCGGCCTCGGGGCGAGCACCGTCTACGCGTGGGCGATCGACGAGCCCTCGGCGCACGCCTTCGCCGCCCGGCACGGCTACCGGCGCGGCCGGTCCGCGAGCTTCCTCCGCCTCGACCTCACCCCCGGCGCCCTGCTGCCCGGCGTGCCTCCGCTGCCGCCCGGCGTGCTGCTGCGCCCCGCGTCGGACTACGCCGCCGACCCGCGCCCGGTGTACGAGGCCGACGCCGAGACCATCGAGGACGAGCCGGGCGATGTCGCCACCGGCGTCCCCGGCTACGCGGACTGGCGCGCCACCTCCTGGGACCGGTCCGACTACGACCACGACCTGACGACGGTCGCCGTCGTGGACGGTGTGGTCGCCGCGGTCGTCAACGTCCAGACCGACGGCCACGACCGCTACTGGTCGGGGGGCACCGGCACCCGCCGGGCCTTCCGGGGCCGCGGACTGGCCAAGGCCGCCAAGGCCCACTCCCTGCACCGAGCCCGCGCCGCGGGCTACACCGAGGCGTTCACCAGCAACGACGACGGCAACGCCGCGATGCTGGCCGTCAACCGGTGGCTCGGCTATCGACCCTGTGGCAACGAATGGCGGTACTTCCGTGACCTCTCCGATCGACCATGACATCCCCTGGTCCGACGCGACCTGGCTCAACCCGCCCGCCGAGGCCGTCGCCGACAGCACCGGTCTGCACGTCACCGCCAACGAGGGCAGCGACTTCTGGCGCACCACCAGCTACGGCTTCGTCCGCGACGACGGCCACGCGCTGCTCACCCCCTTCCCGTCCGGCACCGCCATCGAGGTCACCTTCGTCGCCGACTTCACCGAGCTGTACGACCAGGCCGGTGTCCTGGTGCGCGTCGACGCCGAGTCCTGGATCAAGGCGGGCGTCGAGATCTCCGACGGTTCGCCCCAGGTCGGCGCCGTCGTCACCCACGGCACCTCCGACTGGTCCCTCGCCCCGGTCCCGGACTGGGCGGGCCAGGAGGTGACCGTCCGGGTCAGCCGCTCGGGCGACGCCGTGACCGTCCGCGCCCGCCGCGCCGACGACCCCTGGCGCACCATCCGCCTGGCCTGGCTCGACCCCGCCGCCGACGCCCGCGCGGGCCTGTTCTGCTGCGCACCCCAACGCCCCGGCTTGCGCGTCCACTTCACCCGCCTCTCCTCGGGACCCGCCGACACCTCCCTGCACTGATCCCGCCCTCACCCGCAGGCCGGGCGCCGACTCCGGCCGCCGCTAGGGCTGTTCGCGCAGGACCGTGTCGAGGACGCGGGACCACTGGCGGACGATTCCCGCGCGGCGGGCGGAGTCGTCGCTGAGGAGGTTGGCGAGGCCGAGGCCGCGGGCCATGTCGAGGGTGGCCTGGACGGTCTCCCTGACGCCGGGCAGGGATTCGTCGGCGTCGAGGAATTCGACCGCCAGGCGGTGGGCCTCGCGGCCGATCCGGGACTCCAGCGCGGCGACGCCGGGGCGGAGCTGTTCCTCGTCGGAGGCGGCCACCCACAGGTGGAGAGCGGCCCGGAACAGCGGGCCGGTGTGGACCGCGACGAGCATGTCGACGACGGCGTAGGTGCGGTCCTGGCCCGCGCGGGGGAGGGCCAGGGCGCGCTCTCTGACGGCGGCGACCCACTCCTCGGCCATGTGCGCGATGGCCGCGGTGAACAGCTCCTCGCGAGTGCGGAAGTGGTGCTGGGCCGCCCCTCTGGAGACACCGGCGCGGGCGCACACCACGGCGACGGTGCTGCCCGACCAGCCGTGCTCGGCGAGGCACGAGACGGCGGCCTCCAGTATCCGCCGACGGGTGGCGCGGCTGCGGTCCTGTTTGGGGGAGCGGTCGGTCACCAGGTCCATGACGAGTCCGGCCGTTCGGTGCGGGCGGCGGCGCCCTCCCTGGTCTGCGCGACCGCGCGGAAGGGCGTTGCGGCGCGGGTGCGAAGTGGTGCGGTGGTCACGGGCGCCTCCTCGGCGGTGTGTCGTCAGTAGGACTTCGGCAGTCCTAGTGTGTGGTGCGAGACGAAGTTGAGGATCATCTCCCGGCTGACCGGGGCTATCCGGCCGACACGGGACGCGGTCAGCAGCGAGGCGAGACCGTACTCGGCGGTGAGGCCGTTGCCGCCGAGGGTGTGCACGGCCTGGTCGACGGCCTTGGCGCCGGCTTCGGCCGCCGCGTACTTCGCCATGTTCGCGGCCTCGCCCGCGCCCATGTCGTCGCCCGCGTCGTAGAGGTAGGCGGCCTTCTGCATCATCAACCGGGCCAGTTCCAGCTCGATGTGGGCCTGGGCGAGCGGGTGCGCTATCGCCTGGTGGGAGCCGATGGGAGCCTGCCACACCTGCCGGGACTTGGCGTACTCGACCGCCTTGTCCAGGGCGTAGCGGCCCATCCCGATGGAGAAGGCGGCGGTCATGATCCGCTCCGGGTTGAGCCCCGCGAAGAGCTGGAGCAGCCCGGCGTCCTCGTCGCCGACGAGCGCTTCCGCAGGTAGTGCGACATCGTCGAGGAAGAGCTGGAACTGCTTCTCGGGCGCGGCCAACTCCATCTCGATCTGCCGGAATTCGAAGCCCGGTGTCTCCCGGTCCACGATGAACAGGCAGGGCTTGAGCTTGCCGGTGCGGGCGTCCTCGGTGCGGCCGACGATCAGTGTGGCGTCGGCGATGTCGACACCGGATATGAAGACCTTCCGGCCGGTCAGCCGCCACCCGCCGGTGTCGGGGTCGCGCCGCGCGGTGGTGGTGATGCGGTGCGAGTTGGACCCGGCGTCCGGTTCGGTGATGCCGAAGGCCATCCGCAGCGAGCCGTCGGCGATCCCCGGCAGCCAGCGCCGCTTCTGCTCGTCGGTGCCGAAGCGGGCGATGACCGTGCCGCAGATCGCGGGGGAGACGACGAGCAGCAGCAGCGGGCAGCCAGCCGCCCCCAACTCCTCCAGCACGATGGACAGTTCCGCCAGACCGCCGCCCCCGCCGCCGTACTCCTCAGGCAGGTTGACCCCGAGGTATCCGAGGCCGCCCGCCTCCTGCCACAACTCGTCGGTGTGCTTGCCCGCACGTACGGTGGCCGAGAAATATTCACGACCGTAGCGGCGGGCGAGGTCCCCGACGGCCTTGCGCAGGGCGCGCCGCTCGTCGCTTTCCAGCAAGGCGCTGTCGAAGGTTCCCTGAACGGTGCTCATGGCGTGGTTTCCTCCTTGACGACGGCGAGTACGGCGCCGACGTCGACCTGTCGGCCGACCTCGGCGGTGAGCTCCGTGAGTGTCCCGGTGGCGGGAGCGGCGATCACGTGTTCCATCTTCATCGCTTCGAGCCAGAGCAGCGGGCGGCCTTTTTCGACCCGGTCGCCCGGTGAGAATTCACCTATCCGGATGACCGTGCCGGGCATCGGCGCAAGCAGCGAACCCTGCGGCGTCAGATCCTCCGGGGCGGTGAAGCGGGGCAGAGCGGTCAAAGCGCATGACACGAACGGGGAATCGACGAACACCCGTTCGGCGTAAGCGGCGACGTCGAACACCCGCCGCACCCCGTCGATGTCGAGGACGACACGCCGGGCCGACGCCGACACCAGCCGGATACCGTCGGCGCCGGTCGCCTCCAGACCGGCGCGGCCGAGCCGGTAACCGACCTCGTACTCCCGGCCGTCCGGCTCGCTGCGGAAGCGTTTCACCTGCGGCTGCGACGGAACGTTCCGCCACCCGCCGAGCCGGACCGGCACCGGCCCGCGCGCCGACGTACGCCCGGCCGCGTCGGCGAGCGCGGCGGCCAACGCCGCGAACCGCACGGGGCCGCCGTCCCCGTCGGCCGGCCCCGGCGCGTCCGTGGTCGCCCCCGACGCCCCGATGAGCGCGTCCAGGCGGCGCTCCAGGAAGCCGGTGTCCAGCCGCGCGGCGGCGAAGTCCGGGTGCCGCAGCACCCGTACGAGCAGGTCGCGGTTGGTGACGGGGCCGTGCAGCCGGGCCCGCTCCAACGCGTACGCGAGACGGCGTACGGCCTCGGCGCGGGTCGGCGCCCAGGCGATCACCTTGGCGAGCATCGGGTCGTAGTGGACGCCGATCGTCTCGCCGCCGCTCACCCCCGCGTCCAGCCGCAACCCCGCGTCGAGCCCCGGCGTCACGGCGAATTCGGCGTCCACGCCCGGCAGTTCGAACAGATGCAGCGCGCCCGGCTGCGGCTGCCAGCCGCGGGCCGGGTCCTCCGCGTAGAGCCTGGCCTCCACCGCGTGGCCGTGCGGCCGCGGGGGCGAGGGCGGCAGCGCGGCCCCCTCGGCGACACGGATCTGGAGCGCCACGAGGTCGAGCCCGGTGACGCACTCGGTGACCGGATGCTCCACCTGGAGACGGGTGTTCATCTCCAGGAAGTACGGACGCCCGTCCCGCGCGACCAGGAACTCCACGGTGCCCGCGCCCGTGTAGCCGATCGAGCGCGCCGCGCGGGCGGCGGACTCGTGCAGCGTACGGCGCACCTCGTCGCCCAGACCCGGGGCCGGGGTCTCCTCGATCACCTTCTGGTGCCGCCGCTGGAGCGAACAGTCGCGCTCGCCCAGCACCCACACCGTGCCGTGCGCGTCCGCCAGCACCTGCACCTCGACGTGCCTGGCGCCCTCCGCGTACGGCTCGACGAACACCTCGCCGTCACCGAAGGCGGCTGCGGCCTCCGACCTCGCGGCGGCCAACTCGCTCTCCAGTGCGTCCAGTTCGCGTACGACCCGCATGCCGCGACCGCCGCCGCCCGCGGACGCCTTCACCAGCAGTGGCAGGTCCGCGGCCGTGACCCGCGCCGGATCGAGCGCGGAGAACAGCGGTACGCCCGCCGCGGCCATCAACTCCTTGGCCCGCGTCTTGGACCCCATCGCCTCGACCGCGTCCGGCGGCGGACCGATCCACACCAGCCCCGCCGCCTCCACCGCCCGCGCGAACTCCGCGTTCTCCGACAGGAATCCATAGCCCGGATGCACGGCGTCCGCGCCCGCCGCGAGCGCCGCCGCGATCAGCAGATCGGCCCGCAGATACGTGTCGGCGGGCGCGTTCCCCGGCAGCCGTACCGCCGCGTCGGCCTCCGCGACGTGTGCCGCGTCCGCGTCGGCGTCCGCGTACACCGCCACCGTGGCGATGCCGAGCGTGCGGCAGGTACGGAAGACGCGGCGCGCGATCTCGCCCCGGTTGGCCACCAGCACGGAGCCGATGTCCTTGTGACGCACCGTAGGTGACTGCCCGTCAGCGGTGAAGTCCCCGCTCGGCGAAGCGCTGCTCGAATCGGTCATCGGAAAGGGACCCCTCACATCCGGAAGACGCCGAAGCCGCCCCTGGCGCCCTCGATCGGCGCGCCATGGACGGCGGAAAGGCACAGGCCGAGCACCGTACGGGTGTCGCGCGGGTCGATCACGCCGTCGTCGTAGAGCCGTCCCGACAGGAACATCGGCAGCGACTCGGCCTCGATCTGCTGCTCCACCATCGCCCGCAGCGCGGCGTCGCCCTCCTCGTCGTAGGGACGGCCCTTCGCCGCCGCCGACTGCCGGGCCACGATGGACAGCACCCCGGCGAGCTGCGCGGGACCCATCACCGCGGACTTGGCGCTCGGCCACGCGAAGAGGAACCGCGGATCGAAGGCCCGGCCGCACATCCCGTAGTGCCCGGCGCCGTAACTCGCCCCGATCAGCACCGAGATGTGCGGGACGCGCGAGTTGGCGACCGCGTTGATCATCATCGCGCCGTGCTTGATGATGCCGCCCTGCTCGTACTCGCGGCCCACCATGTAGCCGGTGGTGTTGTGCAGGAAGAGCAGCGGAATGTCGCGCTGGTTGGCGAGTTGGATGAACTGCGCCGCCTTCTGCGACTCCTCGCTGAACAGCACGCCCCGCGCGTTGGCGAGGATTCCGACCGGATAGCCGTGCACCTCCGCCCAGCCGGTGGCCAGGCTGGGCCCGTAGAGCGGCTTGAACTCGTCGAAGGCCGAGGCGTCCGTGATCCGCGCGATGACCTCGCGGGGGTCGAAGGGGGTGCGCAGATCGCCGGGCACGATGCCCAGCAGCTCCTCCTCGTCGTACGCGGGGGGCAGCGGGTCAGGACGCGGATCGGGCCCGGATTTACGCCAGTTGAGGCGGGCGACGACGCGCCGGGCGGTACGCAGCGCGTCCGGCTCGTCCAGTGCGAAGTAGTCGGCCAGGCCGGAGCGCCGGGCGTGCATGTCGGCGCCGCCGAGCGATTCGTCGTCGCTCTCCTCGCCGGTCGCCATCTTCACCAGGGGCGGCCCGCCGAGGAAGACCTTGGACCGCTCCTTGACCATGATGACGTGGTCGGACATGCCCGGGATGTACGCGCCGCCCGCCGTCGAATTGCCGAACACCACGGCCACCGTGGGGATTCCGGCCGCCGACAGCCGCGTCAGGTCGCGGAAGAGGGCGCCGCCGGGGATGAAGATCTCCTTCTGGCTGGGCAGGTCCGCGCCGCCCGACTCCACCAGGCTGATCACCGGCAGGCGGTTGGCGAAGGCGATCTCGTTCGCCCGCAGCGCCTTCTTCAGCGTCCACGGGTTGCTGGCGCCGCCGCGCACCGTCGGGTCGTTGGCCGTGATCAGGCACTCCACGCCCTCGACCACGCCGATGCCGGTCACGAGGGAGGCGCCCACCGCGAAGTCGCTGCCCCAGCCGGCCAGCGGGGACAGTTCGAGGAACGGTGTGTCCGGGTCGAGCAGCAGCTCGATCCGCTCCCGTGCCAGCAGCTTGCCGCGATTCCGGTGCCGCTCCTGGTACTTCTCGCCGCCACCGGCCAGCGCGGCGGCGTGCCCCGCCTCGACCTCGGCCAGCCGTTCCAGCATCGCGGTCCGCCGCTCGGCGAAGTCCGCTCCGCGTATGTCGACCTGCGTCATGACGTGCTCCCCTCCGCGCCGCCGCGCGGCGGCCGTCCCTTGCCCGGCGGGCCCGCGAATGCCTGCACGATCGACAACCACGCGTCCACGTCCGGGCCTTGGGCCCGTACCGCCACGTCGTCGCGGTGCCTGCGCCGCACCGCCAGCAGGCAGAAGTCCAGTGCGGGGCCGGTCACGCGCTGCTCGGCGTCGTCCGGGCCGAAGGTCCACAAGGCGCCGTCGGGCGCCGTCAGTTCGAGGCGGAATTCCGTGCCGGGCGGGGTGCGGCCGTGCACCGCGAAGGCGAAGTCCCGTGCCCTGAAGGCGATTCGGGCGACGTGCCACAGGCGGTGGGTCGGTGGGCGCTCGACGCCGAGCGCGTCGGCGATGTCCTCGCCGTGGGCCCATGTCTCCATCAGGCGGCCCGTCGCCATCGACGCCGTGCTCATCGGCGGTCCGTACCAGGGGAAGCGGCTGCCCGGCGGTTCGCCGGTCAGGGTCGCCCAGAGCCGGGCTCTGCCCGACCGCCACTTCTCCAGCAGCTCCGGCGGCGGCAGGATCGCGCCCTCCCGGGCGCCGTCCTCCACGTACGCGTCCAGCCGCGCCGCCGCGTCGCCGACCTCGCGGGCGAACGCCTCCGCGTCCTTGACCGCCAGCAGCGCCTGGGCGTCCGTCCAGGCCAGATGTGCGATCTGGTGCGCAACGGTCCAGCCTTCGGCCGGTGTCGGCCTCGCCCACTGCTCGGGCTCCAGCCCGGCCACCACGTCGTCGAGCGCGTCGCTCTCCGCTCTCAGATCGGCCAGGACGGTACGGACGGACTGCGGATCGGCCATGGCCATGAGGGTGGCAGGCGGGGCCCGCAACAATCAAGCATGCGTGCATGATTGTTTCCCGCCCCCACTGGGTCGGTGTCCCTGCGACAGCCGGTGCCCCGCTGGGGGCGGTGGTGAAGTGCACGTCGTCCCTGGCTGGTCGCGCCGTTCCCCGCGCCCCTGAAAAGACCGGGCGTGCCGTCCAGGGCCCGCACGGCTCGGGAGCCGGGTCCCGTCGGGGGTGCGAGGAACTGCGCGACCGGGCCCCGCCGGGCCTGCGGCCCGAGAACCCACGGCAACTGCCCCGCTGGGGCCGGTTCTGAGGCCGCGCCACCGTCGTGGCTGGTCGCGCCGTTCCCCGCGCCCCCTAAAAGATCGGGCGTACCGACCTCGGTAAGACAATCGCGTGGGGCCGCGCCCCCAGAGCGCCCACCTTCGGGAGGTGGACGTCGTAGGGGCGCGGCCCGAAGGGGATTAGGCGCGGGCGGCGCGGCGGGCGAGAAGGGCTTCGCGGCGCTCGTCGAAGCGGGTGGCCTGTTCGTTGAGGCCGCCCATGAAGAGGCCGAGCTCCTGCTGGGCCTGGAGGCCCTCGGGGCCGAGACCGGAGATCTCGAGGACCTTGAGGTGGCGCAGGACGGGCTGGAGGACGTCGTCGTGGTGGATGCGGAGGTTGTAGATGCCGCCGATGGCCATGCGGGCGGCGGCCCGCTCGAAGCCGGGCATGCCGTGTCCCGGCATGCGGAATTCGACGACGACGTCACGGATGGCCCGCATGGCGAGGTCGGGAGCGAGCTCGAGGGCGGCGGCCAGGAGATTCCGGTAGAAGACCATGTGCAGGTTCTCGTCGGTGGCGATCCTGGCGAGCATCCGGTCGCACACGGGGTCACCCGACTGGTGTCCGGTGTTGCGGTGCGAGACGCGGGTGGCCAGCTCCTGGAAGGCGACGTACGCCACGGAGTGGACCATGCTGTGCCGGTGGTCGTGCTCGAAGCCCTCCGACATGTGCTGCATGCGGAACCGTTCCAGCTCGACCGGGTCGACGGCGCGGCTGGTCAGCAGGTAGTCGCGCATGACGATCGCGTGCCGGCCCTCCTCGGCGGTCCAGCGGTGCACCCAGGTGCCCCAGGCGCCGTCACGGCCGAAGAGTGTCGCGATCTCGTGGTGGTAGCTGGGCAGATTGTCCTCGGTGAGCAGATTGACCACGAGGGAGATCCGGCCGACGTCCGTGACCTTGGACTGCTCGGGGGCCCAGGCTTCGCCCCCCATTATTCCGTCGAAATTGCGGCCGTCGCTCCACGGCACGTACTCGTGGGGCATCCACTCCTTGGCCACGCCGAGGTGCCGGTTGAGCTCCCGCTCGACGACCTCCTCCAGCGCGTAGAGCAGCGTCGCGTCGCTCCAGACGTCGGGTTGGGCACGGTCGGGCGAGGTCAAGGTCACGGGGGCTCCTGGGGACGGGAGAGGGGACGGACATGGGACGGGGGTGTACGGGACCCGCACGGGCTGTACGGATCGTACGGACGTACGTACGCGACATGCGATCGGTCGGTCGTACGGCGCCGCGGACGGATCCACGGGCACCTACGCACGGCCTGCGGGTGCAGCGGAGATTCGCACCTACGCCTACGTAAGTTACGCAACCGTAGGTTAAGGCGGCGTAAGAAGGCAACCAGCCAATATGGCTGCACCGGCCACCCACCTCGCGTCGAGCCGGACCCGGCGGCACGGCGAGACCCGGCGACAGCCCTTGGCCCGACCGGAGGCAAGCCCTCAGCCGACCGGAGGGCAAGCCTCCGCCGCCCGCCGTGAAAGCCCTTCGCCCGCCTCCCGTCGCACCCGATAAACTCCGCTCTCTTATGAGTGCCACTCTCGTCGCCAAGAATCTCGCCGCCGGACACGGCGACCGTGTCCTGTTCTCCGGCCTGGACCTGGTCGTCGCCCCCGGCGACGTCATCGGTCTGGTCGGCGCCAACGGCGCGGGCAAGTCCACGCTGCTGCGGCTGCTCGCCGGGCTCGACACGCCCGAGGACGGGACGCTGCGGCTCAGCCCGGCCACCGCCACCGTCGGGCATCTGCCGCAGGAGCCCGAGCGGCTGCCGGGCGGGGAGAGCGTGCGGGAGTTCCTGAGCCGCCGCACCGGGGTCACCGCCGCCCAGGCGGCCCTGGACGCCGCCACCCAGGCGCTGGTGGACGAGGCCCCGGGCGCCGACGACGCGTACGCGACCGGACTCGACCGCTGGCTGGCGCTCGGCGGCGCCGACCTGGACGAACGCGCCGAGGAGGCCGCCGCCTCGCTCGGCCTCGGCGTCGACCTGGACCAGCCGATGTTCTCGCTCTCCGGCGGCCAGGCCGCCCGCGCGGGACTCGCCTCGCTGCTGCTCAGCCGCTACGACGTCTTCCTGCTGGACGAGCCCACCAACGACCTCGACCTCGACGGCCTGGAACGGCTGGAGAAATTCGTCGGCGGCCTGCGCGCCGGTACGGTCCTGGTCAGCCACGACCGCGAATTCCTCACCCGCACCGTCACCCGCGTGGTGGAGCTGGACCTCGCCCAGCAGCAGGTCAGCACCTTCGGGGGTGGCTACACCGCCTATCTGGAGGAACGCGAGACGGCCCGGCGGCACGCCCGCGAGGAGTACGACGAGTACGCCGACACCAAGGCCGGACTCGAAGCGCGGGCGCGGATGCAGCGCGGCTGGATGGACAAGGGCGTCAGGAACGCCATGCGCAAGGCGCCCGACCACGACAAGATCGCCCGCAAGGCGCGCGCCGAGGGCAGCGAGAAGCAGGCCGCCAAGGCCCGGCAGACCGACCGGATGATCGAGCGCCTGGACGTGGTCGAGGAGCCGCGCAAGGAGTGGGAACTGCGGATGGAGATCGCCGCCGCGCCCCGCTCCGGCGCCGTGGTGGCCACCCTGCGCGGCGCCCGCGTGCGCCGCGGCGACTTCGCCTTCGGGCCGGTCGACCTCCAGATCGACTGGGCCGACCGGGTGGCCATCACCGGCGCCAACGGCTCGGGCAAGTCCACCCTGCTCGCCGCGCTGCTCGGCCGCCTCCCGCTGGACGAGGGCCACAGCGCGCTCGGCCCCGGCGTCCTGGTCGGCGAGGTCGACCAGGCCCGCGGCCTCTTCCGCGGGCAGGAACCGCTCCTCGACGCCTTCCGCGCCCCGGCGCCCGACATGGATCCGGCCGAGATCCGTACGCTTCTCGCCAAATTCGGCCTCAAGGCCGCCCATGTGCTGCGCCCCGCCGCGACCCTCTCGCCCGGCGAGCGCACCCGCGCCGCGCTGGCGCTGCTCCAGGCCCGCGGCGTCAATCTCCTGGTCCTCGACGAGCCGACCAACCACCTCGACCTGCCCGCGATCGAACAGCTCGAAGCGGCGCTGGCCGCGTACGAGGGCACGCTGCTGCTGGTCACCCACGACCGGCGGATGCTGGACGCCGTGCACACGACCCGCCGCGTCGAGGTCGCCGACGGCCGCATCACCGAGCGCTGAGCGAACCCCGAGCGCGCCTGGGCCCCGATTCCCCGAGGCGGCCCGCGCCGGCTTCCCGACGGCGCCCCCGGACCCTCCGGGCGGGAGGGAACCCGGTGGCGTCCGGCTGCGTCCCATCCATGACCGGACCCCGAACCGGCCACCGGAGGAGGACACGATGCGCGCTCGGACATTCGCCGCTGCCGCCGCCGTACTGCTGGTGGCCGGTTGCGGAAGCGCGAGCGGCGTACGTGTCGGGTCGCCCGATCCGAGCGACAGCAGCACCCGGCCGGTCTGCGGTGACGTCACGGTCACGCCCGGCGGCGGGGCCGAAGGCCGCGAGGTCTGCCTGAGTGTCGGCAGCACCCTGCGGGTCGCCACCGCCCCCGGCGACCGGCCGCCCGGCGAGCGGGGCGCCGCCCTCTCCGAGATCTCTCCCGGCGTCTACCGAGGCGCGCGGGTGGGCACCGCCGAACTGAGCGGGTTCCGGCGCGCCTGCCCCGGCGCCACCCCCGGTGTCATGTCCTGCCATGCCATCGCGGGGTGGAAGATCACCGTCGACGTGCGGTGATCGGCACCATCGCGGGACCCCGGGTCGGCAGTGGGGGCCGGCCCGGGGTCCCGCGATCCCTTCGGTGCGGCACGCCGCCGCGGTTGACCCGGTCGGTCTTCGGCGCGGCACGCCGACACGGCTGACGCCGACTCAGTCTTCGGCGCGGCTCGGCCGGGCGGCGGGCGACAGGCCGTCCATCAGCAGGTCCAGCAGGCGGCCGGCCTTGGCCGCGCGCCCGGGCCGGGGGGCCACGGTGAAGATGCCGATGAGGGCGGCGGCGATGTCCTCGGCGGTGACATCGGAACGGAGGTCGCCCGCCGCACTGCCCGCGTCGAGCATCGTCGTGATGGCCGTCAGCAGCTCGGTCCGGGTCCGCGCATGGGTGATCTCGCCCGACTCGATCATCGCGAGGAGCGTGTCGAGCATGCCGTTCTTGGTCGCGATCCAGTCGCCGAACAAGTCCGTCCAGCGCCGCATCGCCGCGGCCGGGGGCAGCTGACCGAGCAGCTCGCGGGCACCGGTCGTCAGTCGTACGACCTGATCCTGGTAGACCGCGTCGACCAGCGACTCGCGGGTCGGGAAGTGCCGGTAGAGCGTGGCGATCCCGACCCCGGCCTCGCGGGCGATCGCCCGCATCGACGGTTCGGCGTCGGCCGACATGAACACGCGGGTCGCCACCGCGAGCAACTGGTCGCGGTTGCGGGCCGCGTCCGCCCGTGGCGCGCGGGGCTCCGCGTCCGCCGAAACGGATCGCGCTCCGTTTATGTTACGGTCATTCATGTAACCGGAGCATAGTCCGTTTCGGTGTGTTCCCTCGGTCCCAAGGAGACAGGCGCACATGAAGGCACAGAGCGATCAGCCTCCCACGGGCGGGAGCAGGGCGGTCCGGCTCGAGTCGTTCGGCGGCCCCGAGGTCCTGGAGGTCCGCGAGGTTCCCGCCCCGCAGGCCGGGCCGGGACAGATCCGCGTACGGGTCACCGCGGCCGGTCTGAATCCGATGGACTGGATCATGACCGCCGACGCGGACACCGCCGCCCGGTTCGGCCTGAGCCTGCCGGCCGGGTTCGGAACCGACTACGCGGGAGTGGTCGACCAGGTCGGTGCCGAGGTGAGCGGGTTCGCCCCCGGCGACCGGGTGTTCGGGGGCGCCCTGTCCCGCGCGGTCGCCGACTTCGTGGTGATCGACCCGGCCGGGGGGACGGCGGCGAACGAGGCCCATCACACGCCCGACGGCGTCGACGACCGTACCGCCGCCACCCTCACGATCGCCGGCCGTACGGCATCCGCCGCCCTCGCCGTCATCGATCCGGGCCCGGGCGACACCGTGCTGATCGGCGGCGCGGCGGGCGGGGTCGGGGTCTTCGCCGTCCAACTGGCCCGGATCGCGGGAGCGCGCGTGATCGGGACGGGATCGGCGGCGTCGGCCGACTATCTGCGCGAGCTCGGGGCGGAGCCGGTCGTCTACGGCGACGGCCTGGCCGACCGGGTCCGATCGCTCGCTCCTGGCGGCGTCACGGCCGCCGTCGACCTGCACGGTGTGGAGACCGTGCACGCCGCCAGGGAACTCGGCGTCCCGGACGGTCGCGTCTGCGCCATCGCCGCGCAGGTCGACGGGGTGCCCGCGGCCAACGGCGCGAACGCGGCTCCCGGCGCTCTGGACGAGATCGCCCGCCTGGTCGCCGCGGGCCGGCTCCGGGTGCCGATCGCGGAGACCTTCCCGGTCGAGCGGATCCGCCGCGCTGCCGAACTCCAGGCCGGCAGGCACGTGCGGGGCAAGGTCGTCATCGACCTCTAGAACCTGGCCGTGGCGACGGCGAACGCGGTGCCGCCTTCACCGATGCGGCGAGGAGGGCTTCCCGCCCCTGTGGGGCCGGGGCGGGAAGCCCTCCCGTCGCCGGGTGTCGCCGATCCGGAGGACCCCGGCGGACGACGGGCTAGCCGACGTTGACCGCCGCGTCGTCGATCAGGAACGACGTCGCGAGGCTGGAGTCCTCGGTGCCGGTGAACTTCAGAGTGACCGTCTGTCCCGCGTAGGACGACAGGTTGACCGACCGCTGCACGTAGCCGGTGCCCTTGTTGAGGTTGGAGTACGAGGCCAGCGTGGTGCTGCCCGCGGCGACGGTGAGCTTGTCGTACGCCGTGGTGGTGCTGGTCTCCTGGCTGCTGACGTAGAGGTAGAAGGTGAAGGTGGCGCTGGTGCAGGAGGCGGGGATCGTGACCGACTGGGCGAGCGTGTCGGTGTGGGTGGTCCCGTAGCCGTTCAGCCACGCCTTGTACGAGCCGCTGTGGGCGGGGGCGCCGGTGCTGTTGTCGATGACGCCGGAGGACGTCGTCCAGCCGGTGTTGCCGCTCTCGAAGCCGGGGTTGGTCAGGAGCTGCGCGGTGGTGCAGCCGCCGCCGCCCGACCCGGTGACCGTCCAGGTGAAGGACGCGCTGCCGGAGGCGCTGGTGGTGTCCGTGGCGGTGACGGTGACGTTGTACGTGCCCGCCGCCGTCGGGGTGCCGCTGATCAGACCGGTGGAGGAGTTGATCGACAGACCGGTCGGCAGGCCGGAGGCGCTGTAGGTGAGGGTCTGGCCCGAGGCCGAGTCGCTGGCGCTGATCTGGAGCGAGGCCGCGGTGTTGACCGCGGTGGACTTGGCGCCCGGGTTGGTGACCGTCACCGTGTTGCCGCCGGTCGAACCGCCGTTGGTGAAGGCGGCCGTGCCGTTCGGCGTGCCCAGCCCGGTCGGCCCGTCGTATCCGGCCTTCGCGGTGCACAGGTAGGAGCCGCCGCACGAGCCGTTGGAGCCGCTGGTGACGTCGTTCAGCGAGCCGGTGTGGGAGTACGGGTAGGAGGCGGGGGTGGTCCCGGCCGCGGGGGTGCCGGCCAGGGCGTAGACGGAGGCGATGATCGGCGACGAGGCGCTGGTGCCGCCGTAGACCTGCCAGCCGGACGCCTGGTAGCTGTCGTAGACGGCCAGGCCGGTGGCCGGGTCGGCGACGGCGGAGACGTCGGCGATGGTGCGCTTGGCGCAGCCGGTGTCGGTCTGCCAGGTGGGCTTGGCGTCGTAGGCCGAGCAGCCGGAGCCGGTGCCCTCGGTGCTCGAGGTGTTCCAGACGGACTCGGTCCAGCCGCGGGCGGTGCCGCTGGCGCGGCTGAGCGCGGTGCCGCCGACGGCGGTGACGTACTTGGACGCGGCCGGGTACTCCGCGCCGTAGCCCTCGTCGCCTGAGCTGACGGTGATGGCGACGCCCGGGTGGTTGAAGTACTGCGAGTCGGCGGTGGTGTCGGAGGAGTCCTCGCTGCCGCCGTAGCTGTTGGAGACGTACTTCGCGCCCTGCGTGACCGCCTGGTTCACCGCGGTGCCCAGGTCGTCCATGCTCGCCGAGGTGGCCTCGACCAGCAGGATGTGGCACTGCGGGCAGACCGCGCTGACCATGTCCAGGTCGAGTGAGATCTCACCGGCCCAGCCGGAGTCGGCGCTCGGCAGCGACGTGGTCGAGCCGTTCTGGTTGATCTTCTTGAAGCAGCCGTTGGCCGTGGTGCAGGCCGGCAGCCCGTACTGCGCGCGGTACGTGCTCAGGTCGGCCGCGGCGTTGGGGTCGTCCTGCGCGTCCACGATCGCGACGGTGGCTCCGGCGCCCGCGGACGACGGCAGCGCGTACGCGCTCTGGAGGTCGGTGGGGCCGTAGCCGGAGGGGGTGGCGTTCGGGGTGATGCCGAGGTGGTGGACGACGTCGGTACGGGTCAGCGCCATGCAGGCCATCTGGCCCTTCTTGGCGGGGACGGCGCACAGACGCTGGGTGGGAGCGGCCGACGACGCGGACGCGGACGCGCCGGACGACGTGCTCGCGGACGTGCTCGACGACGCGGAGGTGTGCGACGACGCGGCCGTGCTCGACGACGCGGAGGTGGCTGCCGCGCCCGACGCCGGGGTGCTGGCGACGGACGGCGCCGCGGTGGCCAGCAGACCGCCGGTGACGAGAGCCGCCGCCGACAGTACGGCGACCGCCGTGCGGCGGACGGCCCGTCTGGCCCGGCCGGGGTGTGACGACTTCAATGAACTGCCCTCCATGGGGGGATCGGCTCCCGAGGGCGTCCGCCGCCGACCTTCATGTCAAGGTCATGACAACCGATCATGCGACGGCGACGCCTGGGACTTCGTGTGGCGCACGTTCACTGGTGATCCGGATGTCATCTACTGCCGACTGTCACCACCGTGAGTGGTGACCGATGCTGAACGTAGTGACCGAGGGCCCAAGTAACTACCGGCCTATGGCAAAGAGTTGCCCTCGGATCGGCCTGGATCCGACCCCGGCTCGCTTCCGCAAGTCGATCTCCGCCGTATACCTTGTGGCGCCATGGAGACGGAGGAAGAACCGGTCAACGACCTTGTCGCGCTGGGTCTCGCGCGGTACGAGGCGCGGGTCTATCTCGCCCTCGTGCGACGCGAGTCGTACACGGCGGCGGAGGTCGCGCGGGCGGCGGACGTACCCCGGCAGCGGGTGTACGACGTGCTCGACACGCTGGTACGGCGGCGGCTGGCGACCGCGCACCCCGGCCGGGTCGCCACCTTCTCGGCCGTCGCGCCGGAACTGGCCGTCGCCCGCCTCATGGCCCTCCAGCGCGAGACCCTCGAACGCCTCGACCGCGTCTCCTCCGCGCTGACCGCCGCCCTCGTCCCGGTCTGGGCCGACGGCCGCACGCAGACCGTGCCGATCGACTACGTCGAGATCCTGCGCGACCCCAAGTCGATAGCCGAGGCGTTCACCGACATCCAGGGCCAGGCCAAGACCGAACTGCTCAGCTTCTGCAAACCGCCCTTCGTCGCCCCCGCCGCGAACACCCCCGGCATCAAGGTGGTACGTCGGCTGCGCCGCTCGGGCGGCTCGGTGCGGGCGATCTACACCCACGACTCGCTCGACGACACGGAGGTGCTGGAGAACGTACGGCGCTTCGGCGCGGCGGGCGAGGAGCACCGTTTCACCTCCGCGCTGCCGCTGAAGCTGGTGGTCGCCGACGCGTCGCTGGTGCTCTGCGACATGCCGGACCCGGTGGCCGGGACCGGCGCGACGACCGCGCTCTACATCGAGCACCCGGCGCTCGCCGCGTGCCTGCGGCTGGCGTTCCTCACCGTGTGGGAGAGCGCGGAAACGGTTCCGAACGCGCGGCCGTGACCCGTACGGCGGCTGCGGGGCGCCCTGTCGCCCGGCTGTCGGCCGCCCGGCGCTCGGCTGTCCGCCGGGCCGGCCGGCTCCCGTGGGACCGCTGTCCGCGAGCTGTTCGTGAGCTGTCGGTGAGCTGTCGGTGAGCTGTCCGCGTCGCTGTCCCGAAGGCGACGCGGACCTGTGGCGAAGCCCACGGAACCCCTCGATCCCGCGGTCAGTGCCTATACAGTGACCGCGTGGCCGTGTTCCTGCTGGGAGTCAGTGCCGCGTGCTGCCTCGGCCTTGGTTTCGTGTTGCAGCAGCGTGCGGCCGCGCGTGCCTCGCTCGCGGACTTCCTGTCCTTCCGGCTGCTGCTGCACCTGGTACGGATGCCGGACTGGCTGCTCGGTGTCGGCCTGATGGTCTGCGGCCAGGTGCTCGGAGCCGTCGCCCTCGTCTACGGCGAGGTCTCCCTGGTCGAACCGCTCACCGCCACCAATCTGCTCTTCGCCATGGCGCTCGCCCGCTGGCTCACCCCACGCCAGTCCCTCGGCCTCAGCGGCTGGGGCGGCGTCGTCCTGCTCGCCCTCGGCGTGACCGCCTTCATCGTCGCGGGCCAGCCGGAGGGCAGCGCGGCCGAGGCGGGGGCGCTGCGGCACTGGCTGGTCTTCGGCATCGTCGCCGGGCTCGCGCTGCTGCTCACCGGCGCGGCCAAGCGGCTGCCGCCGTCCTCCGAGGCCACGCTCCTCGCGCTGGCCGCGGGCCTGCTCTACGGACTCCAGGACGCCCTCACCCGGATCTGTAGCCAACTGGCCGGTGACGAGGGTCTGGCCGCCCTCGCCGTGCACTGGCAGCCGTACGCCATCGCCGTCATCGGCCTCACCGGCATGCTGCTCGTCCAGAGCGCCTTCGAGACCGCCTCGCTGCGGATGTCGCTGCCCGCGCTGACCGCCGCCCAGCCGCTGGCCGGAATCGCCTGCGGCATAGGTTTCCTCGGCGACCGCCTGCGCGTCACCCCCGGCGCCCTCGCCTGGGAGGCCGCCGGTCTCGCCGCCATCACCATCGGCGTGATCCTCCTCGGCCGCCACCCGGCCATGCCGCCGGGCGCCGCCGACCGCGTGGCGGTGG
The DNA here is from genome assembly GCF_044741185.1 of Streptomyces sp. NPDC088197. NCBI lineage: Bacteria > Bacillati > Actinomycetota > Actinomycetes > Kitasatosporales > Streptomycetaceae > Streptomyces > Streptomyces sp. NPDC088197. The sequence continues at coordinate 67,183 of NZ_JBIUSD010000008.1, read as the reverse complement.
GCGCGACCCGCATGCGCTGAAGCCTTCAGCCGGGCCGTGAGGGGACGCCCGCGACCCCTGCGCCCACTCCGGCGCGGACCGCGTGCCGGTGACCCGTACGCGCTGAGCCCTGAGGGCGACGCCCGCAACCCCTGCGCCCACTCCGGCGCGGACCGCGTGCCGGTGCGACCCGTATGGGCTGGGCGTTCAGCCGGGCCGGTCATGGGGACGCCTACAGTCCCCGCGCCCACTCCCACGCGGCCTCGGTGCCCAGGAAGCGGCCGATGTCGGCGACCTCGGCCGTGATGCCGGCGGCGACCGGGGCGGGGAGGGGGCCGGTCAGCGGCTCGACGCGGAGCGTGAGGCGGCGGCCCTGCCAGGTGTGGCGCCAGGTGGCGACCACCGCGCCGTCGCGCAGCACGCAGGGCATGAGCATGCCGCCGCCCGTGGCGATACGGGTCGCGAAGGCCGGGTCGAGCAGGGCGTCGCGGTCCTGGTAGCCGAGCAGATACGGGTCGAAGTGCCCGGTCAGCCGTACCCGTGGCCGGTCCGCGGGCTGCGCCGGAGGCGGCGCCGTGCCGGCCGCGGCCCACAACGGCTCGCCGTCCGGGCCCGCGACCTGCGCGAGCCGGTCCGCCGCCGCGCGGTGGCCGCGCCTGGCCTGGCCCAGGGGCAGCCCGGACCAGCGCGCGAAGTCGGCGACCGACGCGGGGCCGTAGGCGGTGGCGTGCCGGACGGCCAGTTCGGCCAGCGCGTCGTCGCCGGTCGGGCCGTCGTCGGGGACGTCTTTCAGCCACCGCTCACGCAGGACATACGTGGACACGTCGGCCGCCGCCTCGGGGCCGCGGCACAGCACGCCCCTGGCCGCCGCGAAGAGTACGAGGTGCGCCGGGGCCTGGCCGCCCGGGTCCACGGCCACCCCCTCCGCCGCGAGCAGGTCGACCAGTTCGGCGCGCGGTACGGGCGGCCGGTCGGCCAGCACCCGCTCCAGGGCGGGCAGCGCCCGCTCGCACAGCTCCTCGTCGAGGCCCAGCCGGGCCCGGCGCCCGCGGTACGCGTCGGCCGCGCGCGGGCCGAGCAGCGCGGTCAGCCAGCGCACGTCCTCGGCCGCCACCGCGTGCAGGGTGCCGCGCATGAGCCAGGTGCGGACGACGGCGCGGCGGTCCGCGCCGCACGCCCTGTCCACGTCGGCCGCGGTCGGCGCGCCGTGGGTGCCGCCGGTCCGCGCCCTGACCTGGAGGCGACACGCCTTCGCGTCCTGCGCCTGGAGACCGGCCGAGAGCCGGACGGCGTCCGCCACCGTACGATCGCTGCCGCTGCCGCTGCCGCTGCCGCTGCCGCTGCCGCTGCCATCGCTTTCGCCCGCGCTGCCGCCCGCGGCGTCGCTTCCGTCCTCGGTCAGGCCCTGGGAGCGGGCGCGCCAGCGGCGGACCTCGGCCGTCGTGAGCCGTGCCATCGACTTCGTTCCTCCGCTCGGTCGGCCGCGCAATTGCTTCAGTCCGCTGCCGGGGTCCAGGTGAAGCGCGGCTCGCGGCGTTCGAGGAAGGCGGCGACGCCCTCGGCGGTGTCGCCGCTGAGGGCGGCCTGCCGGGCCCAGTGGGCGGCGCGGGCCGCGTCGTCCGACGCGTCCGCCGTCGCGGTGAACTCCTTCGCGGCGGCCTGCGTGAGCTGCGAGCGCGACCGCAGCACCCCGGCGAAGTCCGTGACCCGCTTGTCCAGCTCGTCCTCCGGCAGCACCTCGTCCACCAGGCCGGTGCGCAGCGCCCGCTCGTCGTCGATCAACTCGGCCGAGAACAGCAGGTGTTTGGCGGTACCGGGCCCCGCGAGCCGCACCAGGCGCCGGGTGGAGGCGGCGCCGTAGACGATGCCCAGGCGCGCGGGCGTGATCCCGAAGCGGGCGCCCCGCGCGGCGAAGCGCAGGTCGCAGGCGACGGCGAGCTGGCAGCCGCCGCCCACGCAGTAGCCGCGTACGGCCGCGATCGTCGGCTTGGGGAAGGCGGCCAGCGCCTCCTCCGCGGCCATGGCGGCGGACTGCGCGCCGCTCGACGAGACGGGGTCGGCGAGGTCGGTGATGTCGGCGCCCGCGCAGAAGGTGTCGCCCGCGCCGGTGAGGACCAGCACGCGGACGGCGGGATCGACCGCGAGGTCGTGGAGGAGTCCCGGCAGCGACTGCCACATGGCCGTCGTCATCGCGTTGCGCCGGGCCGGATTGCTGATCGTCACGGTCGCGGTGCCGTCCGCGGCGCTGACGAGCAGCCCAGGGCCGGAGGTGGACATGCGTGCTCCTTCACGGGGGCGACATGCGCTGGCCGGTGCCGACAGATCCTATCGACCGGCGCGCGGCCGGCCGGGGGCGCACGGCGCCCGCGCCAGGACAGACCGGTACGCCGTGCACGTGCAGATGATCTCGGTCGAAGAGTTCGGGAAGCGTCCGAAGACTGCCGCGAATCGATCGAAAAAACGAAGTCGGCGATCGTTTCCGGTCAAAAATTACAGAAAGGTGCGGACTTACGGTTTCCTGCCTGTTCGGCTCCCGCCGTTACGGACACTCGACCTGTGAGGCGGAAGCTGCCGGGGTTGTCGGCAGGGGCCGCGGGGACACGTCACGCGAAAGCGACGGTGGGTGCGGTCATGGAGGTGCGCGGGAGCGTCCCGCCCGATCAGGCTCCGGCTCCGAGACCGTACGAGGGGGTGTGGCGGTTCACCGCCCCGGCTCTCGACTCGTCCGTGCCCCAGGTGCGGCGCGGGGTGCGCGCCCTCGTCGCCGACCAGGGGGTGCCGATCGACGAGGACCTGCTGTACGGACTGCTGGTCATCGTCTCGGAGCTGGTCACCAACGCGGTGAAGCACGCGGCCGTGCTGTCGCCCGAGATCACCGTCGAGGTCGCGGTCGGCGCCGACTGGATCAGGATCGCCGTCGAGGACAACCACCCGTACCGCCCCAGGGCGCTGGAGGCCGACCACGGGCAGACCGGCGGGCGCGGGCTGCTGCTGGTGAAGACGATCACCGCGGAGGCGGGCGGCCAGTGCGACATCGCGCAGACCGAGACCGGCGGCAAGGTGATTTGGGCGGCGCTCCCGCTGCGGACCACCGCCCTCTGAAACCGCGGCCCGTCCTGCGCTGACCTGCCTGCCCGTCCTGACCAGCGTGCCCGTTCTGCCTGCCCGTCCTGACCTGCGTGCCTGTCCCGCGCTGCCCTGCCCGTCCTGCCCGGTGCCGGACGGGGCCCCGCCGGACGGGGGCTACCAGCCCGCCGTACCGCCGGTGACCTCGCGCACGGTCGGCAGCGCCGCGTCGAGCACCGTCTGGAACCACGCCGAGAAGGGTCCGTCCGCGCGCAGTCGCGCCAGCTCCTGCGGGCCCACGAACGCCGTGTCGTCGATCTCCTCGGGGTCCGGCCGCAGCGCGTCGCCGATCAGCCCGACGAACAGGTGGTTGTACTCCTGCTCCACCAGACCGGAGGCCGGGTCCGGGTGGTTGTAGCGGACCGTGCCCGCCTCGCGCATCAGCACCGGCGCCGCGCCCAGCTCCTCGGCGGTGCGCCGGGCCGCGGCCACGAACGGCTGCTCACCGGGGTACGGGTGCCCGCAGCAGGTGTTGGACCAGACACCGGGGGAGTGGTACTTGCCCAGCGCGCGGCGCTGCAACAGCAGCCGGCCCTCGCCGTCGAAGAGGAACACCGAGAAGGCGCGGTGCAGGCGTCCGGGTGCCTGGTGCGCGGACAGCTTCTCCGCGGTGCCGATGGTCCGGCCGTCCTCGTCGACGAGTTCGAGCAGGATCGGTTCCGCCACGGCTTGACCCGCCGGGGTCTGCTCGGCATCTGCCAGGGTCTGCGCGGCAACACCATTGGGCGACGGTACGGCGGTGGGGGAGCCGGGTCGGCCGGTGGCAGGACTGGTGGGCATGTCCATCCTTCGCTTTCGACGACAGGCCCTCAGTCTGCCTCACTTCGCGTGCCGCTCAGTGGCAGAGCCGCGCCTCGTGCTCCGCGTGCCCGACCGGCTCCAACTGGAAGGTGCAGTGCTCCACATCGAAATGCGTGCCGAGGCAGCCCTGAAGGTCGTGCAGCATCTTCTCGTAGCCGACCGCCTCCAGGACCTCCTGGCTGACCACCACGTGCGCCGACAGCACCGGCATCCCCGAGGTGATCGTCCACACATGCAGATCGTGCAGGCCCTCCACGCCGGGCAGCCCCTCGATGTGGCTGCGGACATCGCCCATGTCAACGCCCTTGGGCGCGGCCTCCAGCAGGACGTCGACGGCCTCGCGCAGCAGCTTCCACGTGCGCGGCACGATCATCAGACCGATCAGCAGCGACGCCACCGGGTCGGCCTGCCGCCAGCCGGTGGTCATGAACACCACGGCCGCCACGATCACCGCGAGCGACCCGAGCGCGTCCGCCATCACCTCGAGGAAAGCGCCCCGCACATTGAGGCTCTCGCGCTGGCCGCGCATCAGCACAACGAGTGACACGGAGTTCGCGACCAGACCGATCGCGCCGAAGACGACGGTGCCGCCGGCGTCGATGTGCTGCGGGCTGATCAGCCGCCGTACGCCCTCGTAGAAGATGAACGCGCCGACGCCGAAGAGCAGCACCGCGTTGAGGACCGCCGCCAGGATCTCGGCGCGCGCGAAGCCGAAGGTGCGGCGCTCGCTGGCGGGGCGGTTGGCGATGTGGATGGCGAGCAGCGCCATCGCGATACCGGCCGCGTCGGTCGCCATGTGACCGGCGTCGGCGAGCAGCGCGAGGGAGTCGGTGACCGCGCTGCCGACCACCTCGACCGCGAGCACGAAGAGCGTGATGCCGAGCGCGATCCGCAGCCGGCCGCGGTACGCGGAACCGGCCGTGCCGTCGGCGCCCGGCCGCAGACCATGGCTGTGGTCGTGACCGTGGCCCTTCTTCCGGCCGCCGTCGCCGTCCTTCCGATCGTCTCCGTCCTTCCGCTCGCCGCCGCGCTCCTGGCCGCCGCTGCGCGTGCGACCTTCGCCGTGGCCGTGCGCGTGGCCTGACCCCATGGCCGCGTCCCCCTCTCGTCGGACCGCCGTGCCATCCGGTGTGCGGCGGTCAGTCAACACCGGTTACCCACCGTGGGCAAGCCGGTACTGGAGACCGTTGTCATGTGCGGTGACCTGCGGTGATGAGGCGCGCAGAAGGGGCGCGGGGAACACCGCCCACCTCACTCGTACGGGTGAGCGCGTCCGTCGTTTGTCCGGGCGCCCGTGATCAACGATGATGATCACGCCGGGCACGCCAAGTTCAGGCGAACGGGCGGTGAACGGTGGCGGACGTGGATCCGATAGCCTCTGCCGTCGTGCCTGGCCCGGACTTGCCGACCGCGGCCCTTACAGGCAAGCCCTTCGCACGCATCCAGGGAGTGAGTTCCTCTGTCGACCGCCATTCTCACCGGCCCGCCCGCCGCGGGATCAGCGTCGCCGCTCGCGGACGACCTGCGGGCGCTGGGATTCCAGGTGGTCGAGGCGGACACGCCCGTCGCCGTCGCCGCGCGGCTCGCCCAGGTGCCCGCCGCCGACCGGGTCGCCGTCGTCGACCGCCGCTTCGTCGGCCACCGGCACGCGCTGCGCCTGGCCCTGACCGACCCGCGCTTCGACACCGCCGCGATTGCGGGCGCCGTGTCCGCGAAGGCCGCAGGCCGCCAGGCGCTCACCGCCGCCGTCACCGGGCTGACCGCGCAGGGCGGCGCCACCGTCCCGTCGCAGACCGCTCCCTCCGTACCGGCCTCGTCCGTATCGGCCCCCGGCGGCACCCTGCTGTCCGCCGCCGACGGCGACACCGCCCCCGCCGCCCGCGCGGCCACCTCGGCCGCCGTCGTCCCCGACGCGCTGGCCGCCGCCCTCGACGCGCAGGGCGCCGCCCCGCACCGCCCCGAGCTGGGCGTCCTCGTCGCGGCCGTCCCCGCCGACGCCGCCGAGCGTGCCGCGGCGGCCGAGGCCGTCGCCGCCGTGGACGAGGAGGCGGTACGGCTGCGCAGCGCGGTGAAGTCCCGCGACGGCTTCTTCACCACCCACTGCATCAGCCCGTACTCGCGCTACCTGGCCCGCTGGTGCGCCCGCCGCGGCCTCACCCCGAACCAGGTCACCACCGCGTCACTGCTGGTCGCGCTGATCGCCGCGGGCTGCGCGGCCACCGGCACCCGGACCGGATACGTCGCGGCGGGCGTCCTGCTGCTCGCCTCGTTCGTCCTGGACTGCACCGACGGCCAGCTCGCCCGCTACTCCCTCCAGTACTCCACGCTCGGCGCCTGGCTCGACGCCACCTTCGACCGGGCCAAGGAGTACGCCTACTACGCGGGCCTCGCGCTCGGCGCCGCCCGCGGCGGCCACGACGTATGGGCGCTCGCGCTCGGCGCGATGGTCCTCCAGACCTGCCGCCATGTCGTCGACTTCGCCTTCAACGAGGCCAACCACGACGCCACCGCCAACACCAGCCCCACCGCCGCGCTGTCCGGCAGGCTCGACAGCGTCGGCTGGACGGTGTGGGTACGGCGGATGATCGTGCTGCCGATCGGCGAGCGCTGGGCGCTGATAGCCGTGCTCACCGCGGTCACCACCCCGCGCGTCACCTTCGTCGTCCTGCTGGTCGGCTGCGGCCTCGCCGCCTGCTACACCACCGCGGGCCGCGTCCTGCGCTCACTCACCCGCAAGGCGCAGCGCACCGACCGGGCCGCCCAGGCGCTCGCCGACCTCGCCGACAGCGGGCCGCTCGCCGAGGCCGGGGCCCGGATCCTGCGCCCGCTCGCCGGTCGTATGCCGTCCTTCGCGGCGCCCGCGGTCGCCCTGCTCGGCGCCGCCGCGGTCACCGCCACCGCGGCGCTCTCCTCCCGGGGCAGCTGGTGGCCGCCGCTGGTGGCCGTGGTCTACGTCCTGACCTCGTCCTTCGCCGTCTCCCGGCCGCTCAAGGGGGCCCTGGACTGGCTGGTCCCGCCGATCTTCAGGGCCGGTGAGTACGGCACGGTGCTGGCTCTCGCGGCCGTCTCCGGGGTAAACGGGGCGTTGCCCGCTGCTTTCGGCCTGGTGGCCGCGGTCGCCTACCATCACTACGACACGGTGTACCGCATCCGCGGCGGCACCGGGGCGCCGCCGCGGGCCCTGGTACGGGCGGCCGGTGGACACGAGGGCCGCACCCTGGTGGTCGCCCTCCTGGCCGCCGTCGCACACCACACAGGCTTCACGGTCGCGCTGACGGTGCTCGCCGCGGCGCTCGCGCTGCTGGTCCTCACCGAGAGCGTCCGCTTCTGGGTGTCCGCAGGGGCTCCCGCTGTACACGACGAAACAGGAGAACCCGCATGATCGGCCTCGTGCTGGCGGCCGGCGCCGGAAGACGCCTGCGCCCCCACACCGACACCCTGCCCAAGGCACTGGTGCCGGTCGTCGGTCCCGAAGGGGCTGCGGACAGCCTGACCGTCCTGGACCTCACCCTGTCCAACTTCGCGGAGATCGGCCTGACCGAGGTCGCCGTCGTCGTCGGCTACCGCAAGGAAGCGGTCTACGCGCGCAAAACGGCGCTGGAGGAGAAGTACGGCCTCACCCTCACCCTGATCGACAACGACAAGGCCGAGGAGTGGAACAACGCCTACTCCCTGTGGTGCGCGCGCGACGTCCTCAGGCACGGGGTGATTCTGGCCAACGGCGACACCGTGCACCCGGTGTCGGTGGAGAAGACCCTGCTGGCCGCGCGCGGCGGCGGCAAGCGGATCGTGCTGGCCCTGGACACCGTCAAGCACCTCGCCGACGAGGAGATGAAGGTCGTCGCGGAGCCCGGCAGGGGAGTGCGGCGGATCACCAAGCTGATGGACCCGGCCGAGGCCACCGGTGAGTACATCGGCGTCACCCTCATCGAGGGCGAGGCGGCGGCCGAGCTGGCCGACGCGCTGAAGACCACCTTCGAGCGCGACCCCGACCTGTACTACGAGGACGGCTACCAGGAGCTGGTCAACCGCGGCTTCACCATCGACGTCGCCCCGATCGGTGACGTCGCCTGGGTCGAGATCGACAACAACGACGACCTCGCCAAGGGGCGGGTGATTGCGTGCCAGTACTGACCAGGCTCATCCCCTCCCCGGTCGTCGTCGACATCAGGGGCGGCGCGATCGCCGACCTGGCCGTACTCCTGGCCGATCAGCGGATCTCCACCTCCGGCAAGCTCGCCTTCGCCGTCAGCGAGGGCTCCGGGCTCAAGCTGCGCGACCGGCTGGCCCCCGAGCTGCCCGGCGCGGACTGGTACCCGGTGCACGGCGGCACCATCGACGCGGCCGTGAAGCTCGCCGACTCCATGCGCGGCAAGCGCTACGACGCGGTCATCGGCCTCGGCGGCGGCAAGATCATCGACGTCACCAAATACGCCGCCGCGCGGGTGGGCCTTCCCATGGTCGCGGTCGCCACCAACCTCTCGCACGACGGCCTGTGCTCACCGGTCGCCACCCTGGACAACGACAACGGGCGCGGCTCCTACGGTGTCCCGACGCCGATCGCGCTGGTCATCGACCTCGACGTGATCCGCGAGGCACCCGCCCGCTACGTCAGGGCCGGCATCGGCGACGCGATCTCCAACCTCTCCGCGCTCGCGGACTGGGAGCTGTCCCACCGCGAGAACAGCGAGCCGATCGACGGCCTGGCCGCGGCGATGGCCAGGAGCGCCGGCGAGTCCGTGCTGCGGCACCCCGGCGGCATCGGCGACGACGACTTCCTGGTCACGCTCTCCGAGGGCCTGGTGCTGACCGGCATCGCCATGTCGATCAGCGGCGACACCCGCCCGTCGTCCGGCGCGTGCCACGAGATCAGCCACGCCTTCGACCTGCTCCACCCGCAGCGGGCCGCCGCCCACGGCGAGCAGGTCGGCATCGGCGCCGCCTTCGCGATGCACCTGCGCGGCGCGCGCGAGGAGTCGGGCCTCATCGCCGAGACCCTGCGCCGTCACGGACTGCCCGTTCTCCCCGAGGAGATCGGCTTCACGGAACCGGAGTTCGTCGAAGCGGTGCGCTACGCGCCGCAGACCCGCCCCGGCCGCTTCACGATCCTGGAACACCTGGACCTCTCCGCCACCGAGATCAGGGACGCATACGCCGACTATGTCAAAGCCATCAGTAGCTGAACTGCGCCCGGTCGTTCACCCCCCGGGGGTCAAGGACCGCCGCAGCGGCGAACACTGGGCCGGCCGGCTCTACATGCGTGAGCTGTCGCTGCGCATAGACCGGCACCTCGCGCCCACCCGCGTCACGCCCAACCAGTTGACGTACCTCATGACCGTCTTCGGCGTCCTCGCCGCCCCGGCGCTGCTGGTGCCCGGGATCGCGGGCGCCGTCCTCGGCGTGCTGATGGTGCAGCTCTACCTGCTGCTGGACTGCGTGGACGGGGAGATCGCCCGCTGGAAGCAGCAGTTCTCGCTGTCCGGCGTCTACCTCGACCGCGTCGGCGCCTACCTGTGCGACGCCGCCGTCCTGGTCGGCTTCGGACTGCGCGCCGCCGACCTGTGGGGCAGCGGCCGGATCGACTGGCTGTGGGCGTTCCTCGGCACCCTCGCCGCGCTCGGCGCGGTGCTGATCAAGGCCGAGACCGACCTCGTCGGGGTCGCCCGGCACCAGGGCGGGCTCCCGCCGGTCAAGGAGGCGGCGTCCGAGCCGCGCTCCTCCGGAGTGGCGCTGGCCCGCAAGGCCGCCGCCGCGCTGAAGTGGCACCGCCTCGTGCTGGGCGTCGAGGCGTCCCTGCTCATCCTGCTGCTCGCGATCGTGGACCAGGCGCGCGGCGACCTGTTCTTCACCCGGCTCGGCGTCGCCGTGCTGGCGGGCATCGCGCTGCTCCAGACCCTGCTGCACCTGGTCTCCGTCCTCGCCTCCAGCAGGCTGAAGTGAGCACGCAGGGGACGCCGCTGCGCGTCGGCGCGATCATCATCACCATGGGCAACCGCCCCGCGGAGCTGAACGACCTGCTGGACTCGGTCGCCAAGCAGCAGGGCCCGCCGGTGACGGTCGCCGTGGTCGGCAACGGGTCACCGCTGCCGCCGCTGCCCGCCGAGGTGCGCACCGCGGAGCTGCCCGAGAACCTGGGCATCCCCGGCGGGCGCAACGTCGGCATCGAGATGTTCGGCCCCGGCGCCGAGGAAGTGGACGTCGTCCTCTTCCTGGACGACGACGGGCTGCTGCCGGGCGACGACACCGCGGAGCTGGTCAGGCGGGCCTTCGAGGCCGACCCCGAGCTGGGCATCATCAGCTTCCGGATCGCCGACCCCGAGACCGGGCAGACGCAGCGCAGGCACGTCCCCCGGCTGCGCGCCGCCGACCCGATGCGGGACTCGCGGGTCACCACCTTCCTGGGCGGCGCGTGCGCCGTGCGCAGCCGCGTCATCCAGCAGGTCGGTCCGCTGCCCGCCGAATTCTTCTACGCGCACGAGGAGACAGATCTGGCCTGGCGCGCTCTTGACGCGGGTTGGCTGATCGACTATCGGCATGACATGGTGCTGTTCCACCCGGCGACCTCACCCGCCCGGCACGCGGTGTACCACCGGTTGGTGGCCCGTAACCGGGTGTGGCTGGCCCGGCGCAATCTGCCCTGGCCGCTGGTCCCGGCGTACCTCGGCGTCTGGTTCGCGCTGACGCTGGTGCGCCGGCCGTCCGGGCCGGCGCTGCGAGCGTGGCTCGGCGGATTCCGTGAGGGATGGACAACCCCCTGCGGTCAACGGCGGCCGATGCGCTGGCGGACCGTCTGGAGGTTGACCCGGCTAGGCCGACCCCCGATCATCTGACAAGCTCGGACCTGAGAGCATCAGGCGCAGCCCGGGATTCCCCTGCCCCGGCGCGCACCTTGAGGACGAAAGTGTCAACTGTGAGCGAGACAACGCACAATGGTGCGGTCGCCGTCGGTGTCCCCCCGGCACCCACGGCCGATGACGGCCTCAGCCCCGCCCAGGTAGCGGCCAAGTACGGCTTGTCCGTCAGTGGCGCCCGGCCTGGCCTGGTGGAGTACACGCGGCAGCTCTGGGGCCGTCGACATTTCATCAACGAGTTCGCCAAGGCGCGCACCCAGGCGCAGTACACCCAGGCCCGCCTCGGCCAGCTCTGGCAGGTGATGACGCCCCTGCTGAACGCGGCGGTGTACTACCTGATCTTCGGTCTGCTGATCGGCACCAGCAAAGGCATCGACAACTTCATCGCCTTCCTGGTCACCGGCATCTTCATCTTCACCTTCACGCAGTCCTCGGTACTCAGCGGCGTGCGCGCGGTGTCCGGCAACCTCGGTCTGATCAGGGCGCTGCACTTCCCGCGCGCCTCGATGCCGATCGCCTTCACGCTGATGCAGCTCCAGCAGCTCATCATGTCGATGTTCGTCCTGCTGGCGATCGTGCTGATGACCGGTGAGGTGCCGAACGCCTCCTGGCTGCTGATGTTCCCCGCGCTGATCACGCAGTGGGTCTTCAACACCGGCCTGGCGCTGATCGTGGCGCGGCTGGGCAGCAAGATGACGGACCTGGCGCAGCTCATGCCGTTCATCCTGCGCACCTGGATGTACATGTCCGGCGTCATGTACAGCATCGAGAAGCTGACCAGCGACGCGCCGCACTTCGTACGCATCCTGCTCGACATCAACCCGGCCGCGGTCTACATCGATCTGATGCGCTTCGCGCTCATCGACAGCGTGACCTCCTCCCAGTTGCCGCCGCACGTGTGGGCGTCCGCGGTCGGCTGGGCCGTGCTGGTGGGCGTCGGCGGCTACGTCTACTTCTGGAAGGCGGAGGAGCAATATGGCCGTGGCTGAGCAGCAGAGCGTCGAGAGGGCACAGCAGCCCTCCGACAGCCGCGTTCCCACCGTGATAGTGGACGACGTGCACATCGTCTACACGGTGCACGGCGCGGGCACCGGCAAGGGCAGCGCGACCGCCGCCCTGGGCCGGCTGATCTCCCGCAAGGGCTCGCCGAACGTCCGCCGGGTGCACGCGGTCAAGGGCGTCAGCTTCACCTCGTACCGCGGTGAGGCGATCGGCATCATCGGTTCCAACGGCTCCGGCAAGTCGACGATCCTGCGCGCCATCGCGGGTCTGCTGCCGCCGGAGCGCGGGAAGATCTACACCGACGGCCAGCCGTCGCTGCTGGGCGTCAACGCGGCGCTGATGAACGACCTCACGGGTGAGCGCAACGTCATCCTGGGCGGTCTGGCCATGGGCATGACGCAGGACGAGGTGCGCCGCCGCTACCAGGGGATCGTCGACTTCTCGGGCATCAACGAGAAGGGCGACTTCATCTCGCTGCCGATGCGGACGTACTCCTCCGGCATGGCGGCGCGCCTGCGGTTCTCGATCGCGGCGGCCAAGAACCACGACGTGCTGATGATCGACGAGGCGCTGGCCACCGGCGACCGCGCGTTCCAGCGCCGGTCAGAGGCCCGGATCAGGGAACTGCGCAAGGAAGCGGGCACGGTCTTCCTCGTCAGCCACAACAACAACTCCATCCGCGACACGTGCGACCGCGTGGTGTGGCTGGAGAAGGGCGAGCTGTTGATGGACGGTCTGACCGATGACGTGCTCAAGGCGTACGAGGAGCACACCGGCAAGTAGCGTTCCCTGCCTGCTCGCAGGCGTACGAGGTCCCCGTCGGACGATCCGGCGGGGACCTTGTATGTCAATCCCACCACGTGTCACGCCCCCGGCGTACGCCGCAGCATCACCGGTCGTAAGCTGTACCGGTGCTGGGAGCCTGGAGATGATCGAAACCGCTGACCGACACCCGGGTGCGACACCCGGTGCGGCGTGTCCGAAATGGGAAGTATCTGCTGGGCGGTGTAGAACGGGGGGTGTGGCGGCCATGATGATCGGGACCATCCTGCTCCGGGGCACGCTCGCCGCCTGTGTGCCGGGAAGAGCATGGTGACCGGGGACGCCGAGTCCCGGGCCGTCCTGGACAAGGCCGCGCGCGAGAACTTCCCCGTGGCACCGGTGTTCCTGCCGCGTGCCTGGCGCCGGGACCTGATGGCGGTGTACGGATTCGCCCGGCTGGTGGACGACATCGGCGACGGCGACCTGGCGGGGGGCGGCCGGGAGGACGCGCTGCGACTCGGACTGTCCGCCGACTCCGCCGACGACCGGCTCGCGATGCTGGACGCCTTCGAGGCCGACCTCAACCGCGTGTTCGACAGCACTCCCCGGCACCCGCTGCTGCTCGCGCTCCAGCCCACCGTCCGCCGCCACGACCTCAGCCCCGAGCCCTTCCTCGGTCTGATCGCCGCCAACCGGCAGGACCAGCAGGTGCGGCGGTACGCGACCTACGACGACCTGCTGGCGTACTGCGAATTGTCCGCCAATCCGGTCGGCCGGCTGGTGCTGTCCATCACCGGCACCTCGACGCCCGAGCGCGTCCGGCGCTCGGACGCGGTCTGCACCGCGCTCCAGATCGTGGAGCATCTCCAGGACGTGGCCGAGGACCTCGGCCGCGACCGGATCTATCTGCCCGCCGAGGACATGAAGCGTTTCTCGGTCGAGGAGGCCGATCTCGCCGCCGCGACGGCCGGCGCACAGGTGCGCGCCCTGGTCGCGCACGAGGCGGAACGCGCCGGATACTTGTTGGATGAAGGTACCCCCCTGGTGGGCAGCGTCCGTGGCAGGCTCAGGCTGCTGCTCGCCGGATTCGTCGGCGGCGGCCGTGCCGCGCTGAAGGCGGTCGAAGCGGCGGGGTACGACGTACTGGCGGTATCGCCGAAAGCCACCAAGCCCAGCCTGCTGCGCGAGGTGGGGTCGACATTGCGAAGAGAGGGGTGAGCCGGACCGTGAACGGTTCCGCCCACACGTCCGGTCCCGTGCTCGCGGCCTACCGCTACTGCGAGGCTGTGACCGGCCACGAGGCCCGCAACTTCGCGTACGGCATCCGCCTGCTGCCCGCCCCCAAACGGCAGGCGATGTCCGCGCTGTACGCGTTCTCCCGCCGGGTCGACGACATCGGCGACGGTGAACTGCCGCCGCGGGAGAAGGCCGAGCGGCTCGACGGCACCCGCGCGCTGCTCACCCGCGTCCGCGCGGGAGAGGTCGCGGAGGACGACACCGACCCGGTCGCGGTCGCGCTCGCCGACTCCGCGCGCCGCTTCCCGCTGCCGCTCGAAGGGCTCGACGAACTCATCGACGGCGTCCTGATGGACGTCCGCGGCGAGACGTACGAGACCTGGGACGACCTCGCCGTGTACTGCCGTTGCGTGGCCGGCGCGATCGGACGGCTCTCGCTTGGCGTGTTCGGCACCGCGAATGGGCACGATCATGCGCGTGCCGCAGAATATGCCGACACGCTCGGCCTCGCCCTACAACTCACCAACATCCTCCGGGACGTCCGCGAGGACGCCGCGAACGGACGGACGTACCTGCCCGCCGAGGATCTCGCCAAGTTCGGCTGCGCGGCCGGTTTCCACAGCGATACCGCGCCGCCCGGCTCCGACTTCCCCGGCCTGGTGGAATTCGAAGTACGGCGCGCCCGCGCCCTGTTCGCCACCGGATACCGGCTGCTCCCGATGCTCGACCGGCGCAGCGGCGCTTGCGTCTCGGCCATGGCCGGGATCTACCGCAGGCTGCTCGACCGGATCGCCGCCGACCCCGAGGCCGTCCTGCGCGGCCGGGTGTCACTGCCCGGACGGCAGAAGGCGTACGTCGCCGTCCGCGGCCTCGCGGGGCTCGACGCCCGCCGTACCGCCCGCTCCCCACGAGGTGACGCGTGAGACCGTCCCGCGACGGCGCGGGTCCGCGCGCACGGCACGGGGCACGGTACGCGCACGACGAGGCAACCACCGGGACACGTACGGCGTCACTGCCAGCAACGGTTCGCCGTGCTGGACACGGCGGGGCCGAAGGGGGGAGGACGCATGACCGCGCATGAGCGGATCACCACCGACGGCGGCGGCATGCGCACCGCCGTCGTGGTCGGCGGCGGACTCGCCGGTACGACGGCCGCGCTCGCGCTGGCCGACGCCGGGGTGCGCGTCACCCTCGCCGAGGCCAGACCCCGGCTCGGCGGCCTCGCCTTCTCCTTCAAGCGCGGCGAGTTGACCGTCGACAACGGCCAGCACGTCTTTCTGCGCTGCTGCGACGCCTACCAGTGGTTCATCGACCGGATCGCGGCCCGCGACCTGGTGACCCTTCAGGACCGGCTGGACGTACCGGTCCTGGAGGCCGACACGCTCCGGCTGGGGCGGCTGTCCAGGACCGCGCTGCCGGTGCCCCTGCACCTGGCCGCGAGCCTGCTCCGCTACCCGCATCTGAGTCCGCGTGAGCGGGCCTCGGTGGGCCGCGCCGCGCTCGCGCTGGGCCGCCTCGACCTGGACGACCCGGCCCTGGACCGTACGGACTTCGCGAGCTGGCTCAGCGCGCGCGGGCAGTCGGCGCGCACCATCGAGGCGCTGTGGGACCTGGTCGGTGTGGCCACGCTCAACGCGCGGTCGGCCGACGCCTCGTTGGGCCTGGCCGCGAAGGTCTTCAAGACCGGACTGCTCTCCGACCCGGGGGCCGCCGACATCGGCTGGGCCTCGGCGCCGCTGGGCGACCTGCACGACGGCCGGGCCCGCGCCGCGCTGGACACCGCGGGCGTACGCACCATGCTGCGCTCCCGTACCACCGGCATCAAAGAGGCGGCGGACGGCGGCTGGCACGTCTCGATCGAGACCGGACCGGGACGCGGCGAGCAACTCGACGCGGACATCGTGGTGTTGGCGGTCCCGCAGCGCGAGGCGCACGGCCTGCTGCCCGCCGGATCGCTCGAAGATCCGGAAAAGCTCTTGCGCATCGGTACCGCTCCGATCCTCAATATGCATGTGATCTACAACAGACAGGTGCTCCGACAGCCGTTCTTCGCGGCACTCGGCAGCCCCGTCCAGTGGGTCTTCGACCGCACCGTCAGTTCCGGGCTCACCGGCGGCGGTCAGTACGTGGCCGTGTCCCAGTCGGCGGTGGAGGACGAGATCGACCTCCCCGTGGCCGAGTTGCGCGCCCGCTACCTGCCCGAGCTGGAACGGCTGCTGCCCGCGGCCCGCGGCGCGGGCGTCCGCGACTTCTTCGTCACCCGGGAACGCACCGCGACCTTCGCGCCCACTCCGGGTGTCGGGAGCTTGCGGCCCGGTCCGGTGACCCGCGCCCCCGGCCTCTACCTGGCCGGGTCGTGGACCGCCACCGGCTGGCCCGCGACCATGGAGAGCGCGGTGCGCAGCGGCCTGCACGCCTCCCGAGAAGCGTTGTCCGCGCTCGGGATGCCATTCGACAACGGCGTCCTGGAGGCGGCATGAGTGCTATTGGTGCAACCAGAGGAGAGAACGTGACCGCCACCGGCGTCATCGAACTGCTGGAAAACGGCCGCATCCTGACCACACCCGTACTGCGCGCGGCCGTGGCCCGCCTCGCACCCCCGATGGACACCGTCGCCGCCTACCACTTCGGCTGGATCGACGAGGCGGGCCGCCCCGCGGACGGCGACGGCGGCAAGGCCGTACGCCCGGCGCTGGCCCTGCTGTCCGCGGAGGCCGCGGGCGCCTCGGCCGAGACGGGCGTACCCGGCGCCGTCGCCGTGGAGCTGGTGCACAACTTCTCGCTGCTGCACGACGACCTGATGGACGGCGACGAGCAGCGGCGGCACCGCGACACGGTATGGAAGGTGCACGGTCCCGCCCAGGCGATCCTGGTCGGCGACGCGCTCTTCGCGCTCGCCAACGAGCTGCTGCTGGAACAGGGCACGGTCGACGCCGGCCGGGCCACCCGCCGGCTGACCACCGCCACCCGCAAACTGATCGACGGTCAGGCGCAGGACATCTCCTTCGAGCACCGCGAGCGGGTCACCGTCCAGGAGTGCCTGGAGATGGAGGGCAACAAGACCGGCGCGCTGCTGGCCTGCGCGTCCTCCATCGGCGCGGTGCTCGGCGGGGCCTCGGAGTCCGACGCCGACGCGCTGGAGGAGTACGGCTACCACCTGGGGCTCGCCTTCCAGGCGGTGGACGACCTGCTGGGCATCTGGGGCGACCCCGCGGCCACCGGCAAGCAGACCTGGAGCGACCTGCGGCAGCGCAAGAAGTCGCTTCCCGTGGTCGCCGCGCTCGCCGCGGGAGGGTCCGCGTCGGAGCGCCTGGGTGAACTGCTCGCGGCGGACGCGAAGAATCCTGAAACCGGTGCCTTCAGCGAGGAAGAGTTCGCTATGCGCGCGGCGTTGATCGAAGAGGCCGGTGGACGTGAGTGGACCTCCCAGGAGGCCAGGAGGCAGTACGCGACCGCCATCGCCGCGCTGGACAAAATGGACATGCCGGAACAAATTCAACGTAAGCTCGTTGGTCTCGCGGATTTTGTGGTGGTCCGCGAGAAATAAAGAGAACGACAGAACGAAACGTGGAGCGCTAACGTCGCCGGTCCCTCTTATGTGACGGCCGACGGCCGCCCCAACACCGCAGATAGTCTCAACTGCAAAGGGGAAGCCATGACAGCGACGACCGATGGCAGTCCAGGGACGCCAACCCACCGGACACCTTCGGCCAGCAGCACCTCGGAGCCGGACCCTGTTCCAGCCGACGGCACCGAGGCGGCGGCGCAGCGTGCCGTGCAGCGCGCCGCAGACCACCTTCTGGCACGGCAGCACCCCGACGGATGGTGGAAGGGCGACCTCGAAACGAACGTGACGATGGACGCCGAGGATCTGTTGCTCCGACAGTTCCTGGGTATCCAGGACGAGCAGACCACCGCGGCCTCCGCCCGGTGGATCCGCTCGCAGCAGCGTGAGGACGGCGCCTGGCCCACCTTTCACGGCGGGCCGGGCGACGTGTCGGCCACCATCGAGGCGTATGTCGCGCTGCGACTCGCCGGGGACTCCCCGGACGAGGCGCACATGGCACTCGCCGCCAAGTGGTCGCGCGGCGAAGGGGGAGTGGCGGCCAGCCGGGTCTTCACCCGCATCTGGCTGGCCCTGTTCGGCTGGTGGAGCTGGGACGACCTCCCGGAACTGCCGCCCGAGATCATCTACCTGCCCAAGTGGATGCCGCTGAACATCTACTCGTTCGGCTGCTGGGCGCGGCAGACCATCGTGCCGCTCACCGTCGTCGGAGCCCACCGCCCGGTCCGCCCGGCGCCGTTCGGCATCGACGAGCTGCACATCAACCCCAAACAGCCCAACCCCAAGCGGCGCAGAGCCTCCATCAGGACCTGGGACGGCGTCTTCGAGCGGCTCGACCAGGTGCTGCACGTCTACCGCCGCTTCAGCCCGCGCATGGTGCGGCGCAGCGCCATGCACGCCTGTGCCCGCTGGATCATCGAGCGTCAGGAGGCCGACGGCTGCTGGGGAGGAATCCAGCCACCCGCCGTCTACTCCGTGATCGCCCTGCACCTGCTGGGCTACGAGCTCGACCACCCGGTGGTCAAGGCCGGTCTCGACTCGCTGGATCGTTTCGCCGTATGGCCGGAAGAGGGCGTCCGGATGATCGAGGCGTGCCAGTCCCCGGTCTGGGACACCTGCCTCGCCGCCATCGCGCTCGCCGACGCGGGCGTCCCCGCGGACGACCCGGCGCTGGTCAAGTCGGCCGAATGGATGCTCGGCGAGCAGATCACCCGGCCGGGTGACTGGTCCGTGCAGCGGCCCCAGCTCGCCCCGGGCGGCTGGGCGTTCGAATTCCACAACGACATCTACCCCGACATCGACGACACCGCCGAGGTCGTCCTCGCCCTGCGCAGGATCGACCACCCGGACCGGGCGCGCGTCGACTCCGCGGTGGAGAAGGCCGTGCGCTGGAACGTCGGGATGCAGTCGCGGAACGGCGCGTGGGGCGCCTTCGACGCCGACAACACCAGCCGGTTCCCGAACCGGCTGCCCTTCTGCGACTTCGGCGAGGTCATCGACCCGCCGTCGGCCGACGTCACGGCGCACGTGGTGGAGATGCTCGCCGCGCTCGGTCTCGAGCACGACGAGCACGCCCGCCGCGGCATCGAGTGGCTGCTGGCGGAACAGGAGGACAACGGCGCCTGGTTCGGCCGTTGGGGGGTCAATTACATCTACGGCACGGGGTCCGCCGTCCCCGCGCTGGCCTCGGCCGGTCTGCCGTCGAGCCACCCGGCGATCCGCAAGGCGGTGAGCTGGCTGGAATCGGTGCAGAACAACGACGGTGGCTGGGGCGAGGACCTGCGCTCCTACTCCGACCGGGAATGGGTGGGCCGCGGTGCCTCCACCGCCTCGCAGACCGCGTGGGCCCTGATGGCGCTGCTGGCGGCGGGCGAACGGGACGGTGACGCGGTCGCGCGCGGGGTGCGCTGGCTGACCGACACCCAGCTCCCCGACGGGTCGTGGGACGAGCCGTACTTCACCGGTACGGGCTTCCCTCGCGACTTCTCGATCAACTACCACCTCTACCGCATGGTCTTCCCGCTGACCGCCCTCGGGCGATACGTACGCGACGAGCCGTTCGGTACCGCGGGTGCCCCGGCCGTCACCGCCGGAACCGCCGCTGGAAAGGGGGCCTAGTTCGTGGGCCATACAGGACCGCCGCTGCTGGTGGTGTGCGCCCTGCGCATCGAGAAGGTCGCGCTGCGCAGGGGAGCGGCCCGGAACGCCGCCGAAAGGGTCACCGTGCTCAGGACCGGCATGGGACCCACGGCCGCCGACCGGGTGGTCCGTGAGGCCCTGCACCAACCGGAGCTGCGCGGCTCGGCCGTCCTCACCACGGGCTTCTGTGCCGGGCTCGCGCCCGGCATGCGCCCCGGTGATGTCGTGGTCGCCGAGGACGGCCACGAGAGCGAGGCGCTCGCCGCCGCGCTCAAGGCGGCCGGTCACACCGTGCACACCGGCCCCCTCGCAGAATCCGACCATGTCGTGCGGGGCGCCGAGCGCACCGCACTGGCGGCGACCGGTGCCATCGCCGTGGACATGGAATCGGCCGCGATGCGACGCGCCGCGCTCGCCGAAGGCGCGCGCCACATCGCGGCGGCCCGAGTCGTCGTCGACACGCCCGAGTTCGAACTCGTACGTGTCGGAACGCTTCGCACCGGGATCATCGCATTCCGGGTGCTCAGAGATCTTGTTCCTGCCTTTCTTGATTGGCACCGCACTACCGTGCTCCCCTGGAGGTGAGCTAGATGGCTATGCCGCTCCGTCAGACCATCCGTGTCGCGTCGTACCTCTTCGAACAGAAAATGGTCAGGCGCCGCGAAAAGTTCCCGCTCATCGTCGAGCTCGAACCGCTCTTCGCCTGCAACCTCAAATGTGAGGGCTGCGGCAAGATCCAGCACCCCGCCAACGTGCTGAAGCAGCGCATGCCGGTGGCCCAGGCCGTCGGCGCGGTGCTGGAGTCGGGCGCGCCGATGGTGTCCATCGCGGGTGGTGAGCCGCTGATGCACCCCCAGATCGACGAGATCGTCCGGCAACTCGTCGCGAAGAAGAAGTACGTCTTCCTCTGCACCAATGCCCTTCTGCTGCGCAAGAAAATCGAGAAGTTCACACCTTCTCCTTACTTTGCCTTTACCGTTCACATTGACGGTATGCGCGAGCGGCACGACGAGTCCGTGGCCAAGGAAGGCACCTTCGACGAGGCCGTGGCCGCGATCAAGGAAGCCCAGCGCCGCGGTTTCCGGGTCACCACGAACTCGACTTTCTTCAACACCGACACGCCGCAGACGATCATCGAGGTGATGAACTACCTCAATGACGATCTGAAGGTCGAGGAGATGATGCTGTCTCCCGCGTACGCCTACGAGAAGGCGCCCGACCAGGACCACTTCCTGGGCGTGACGCAGACCCGTGAGCTGTTCAAGAAGGCGTTCGACGACGGCAACCGGCGCAAGTGGCGGCTCAACCACAGCCCGCTCTTCCTGGACTTCCTGGAGGGCAAGGCGGACTTCCCCTGCACCGCGTGGGCGATCCCCAACTACTCGCTCTTCGGCTGGCAGCGCCCCTGCTACCTGATGGCCGACGGGTACGTGGCCACGTACCAGAAGCTCCTGGACGAGACGGACTGGGACAAGTACGGCCGGGGCAAGGACGACCGGTGCGACAACTGCATGGCGCACTGCGGTTACGAGCCCACGGCCGTCATGGCCACCATGGGCTCCCTGAAGGAGTCCATCCGCGCCGCCCGTGAGACGGTCGCCTCCAACAGGGCGAAGTGACCTGACGATGACAGCAGTCGAGCCGGTCGCGCTCGGCCTGCCCTCCCTGCCGGCCCGGCCTCTGGCGACGCGTCGTGTTTCGCGTCGTATCCAGGTCGGGTCGGTCCCGGTGGGCGGGGACGCGCCTGTTTCCGTCCAGTCGATGACGACGACCCGTACTTCTGACATCGGTGCCACTCTTCAGCAGATCGCTGAGCTGACGGCTTCGGGCTGTCAGATCGTGCGGGTGGCGTGTCCGACGCAGGATGACGCCGACGCGTTGGCGACGATCGCGAAGAAGTCGCAGATTCCGGTGATCGCGGACATTCATTTTCAGCCGAAGTACGTGTTCGCGGCGATCGATGCCGGGTGTGCGGCGGTTCGGGTGAATCCGGGGAACATCAAGCAGTTCGACGACAAGGTGAAGGAGATCGCGCGGGCGGCTTCGGACGCGGGGACGCCGATCCGGATCGGTGTGAACGCGGGGTCGCTGGACGCGCGGCTGCTGAGGAAGTACGGGAAGGCGACGCCTGAGGCGCTGGTGGAGTCCGCGCTGTGGGAGGCGTCGCTGTTCGAGGAGCACGGTTTCCGGGACATCAAGATCTCGGTGAAGCACAACGACCCGGTGGTGATGGTCAACGCGTACCGGCTGCTGGCGGCGCAGTCGGACTATCCGCTGCACCTGGGTGTGACGGAGGCGGGTCCGGCGTTCCAGGGGACGATCAAGTCCGCTGTGGCGTTCGGTGCGCTGCTGTCGGAGGGTATCGGGGACACGATCCGGGTGTCGTTGTCGGCTCCTCCGGCGGAGGAGGTCAAGGTCGGGATTCAGATTCTGGAGTCGTTGAATCTGCGGCAGCGGCGGCTGGAGATCGTGTCGTGTCCGTCGTGCGGGCGTGCGCAGGTGGATGTGTACAAGCTGGCGGATCAGGTGTCGGCGGGTCTTGACGGTATGGAGGTTCCGCTGCGGGTCGCGGTGATGGGCTGTGTCGTCAACGGTCCGGGTGAGGCCCGTGAGGCCGACCTCGGTGTGGCGTCGGGCAATGGCAAGGGTCAGATCTTCGTCAAGGGTGAGGTCATCAAGACCGTGCCGGAGTCGAAGATCGTCGAGACGCTGATCGAAGAGGCGATGAAACTCGCCGAGCAGATGGAGGCCGACGGCACCACGTCGGGTGAACCCTCCGTGACCGTCGGCGGCCAAGCCGTCGCGGGAACGGTCGGCTGAACATAGCAATCCCGGCAGGGGGAACGAGGTCCACTTATGTCGATGCTGGAGAACATCCGAAGCCCGCGCGACCTGAAGGCACTGCCCGAAGGCCGGCTCGACGAACTGGCCGCCGACATCCGGCAGTTCCTGGTCCAGGCCGTGGCCAGGACCGGCGGCCACCTGGGACCGAATCTGGGGGTGGTGGAGCTGACGATCGCGCTCCACCGCGTCTTCGACTCGCCCGCCGACCGGATCCTGTGGGACACCGGCCACCAGTCCTACGTCCACAAACTGCTCACCGGCCGCCAGGACTTCTCCAAACTGCGCAGCAAGGGCGGCCTGTCCGGCTACCCCTGTCGCGCCGAGTCCGAGCACGACGTGATCGAGAACAGCCACGCCTCCACCGTCCTCGGCTGGGCCGACGGCCTCGCCAAGGCCAACCAGGTCAAGGGCGGCGACGACCATGTGGTCGCCGTCATCGGCGACGGCGCGCTCACCGGCGGCATGGCCTGGGAGGCGCTGAACAACATCGCCGCGGGCCGGGACCGCCCGCTGATCATCGTCGTCAACGACAACGAGCGGTCGTACGCCCCGACCATCGGCGGTCTGGCCAACCACCTCACCACGCTGCGCACCACCGACGGCTACGAACGCTTCCTGTCCTGGGGCAAGAGCGTCCTCCAGCAGACCCCGGTCATCGGGCAGCCGCTCTACGAGTCGCTGCACGGCGCGAAGAAGGGCTTCAAGGACTCCTTCGCCCCGCAGGGCATGTTCGAGGACCTGGGCCTGAAGTACGTCGGCCCGATCGACGGCCACGACATCGCCGCCGTCGAGACCGCGCTGCGCCGCGCCAAGCGGTTCAGCGGCCCGGTGCTGGTGCACTGCCTCACCGAGAAGGGCCGCGGCTACCCGGCCGCCGAGCAGGACGAGGCGGACCGCTTCCACACCGTCGGCGCGATCAACCCGCTCACCGGCCGCCCGCTCGCCCCGGTCGGCGGCCCGTCGTGGACCTCCGTCTTCGGCAAGGAGATGGTCCGGGTCGGCGCCGAGCGGCCCGACGTCGTGGCGATCACCGCGGCCATGCTGCAACCGGTCGGACTCGAAGCCTTCGCGAAGGCGTACCCGCACCGGGTCTACGACGTCGGCATCGCCGAACAGCACGCCGCGACCTCGGCCGCGGGCCTGGCCACCGGCGGACTGCACCCGGTGGTCGCGGTCTACGCGACCTTCCTCAACCGCGCCTTCGACCAGGTCCTGATGGACGTGGCGCTGCACAAGTGCGGAGTCACCTTCGTCCTGGACCGGGCCGGGGTGACCGGGGTCGACGGCGCCTCGCACAACGGCATGTGGGACATGTCGATCCTCCAGGTCGTGCCGGGGCTGCGGATCGCCGCGCCGCGCGACGCCGACCAACTGCGGGCCCAACTGCGCGAAGCCCTCGACGTGGACGACGCGCCCACCGTGATCCGCTTTCCGAAGGAGACCGTCGGCGAGCCGCTGCCCGCCGTCGACCGGGTCGGCGGCATGGACGTGCTGCACCGGCCGTCCGAGGGCGAGACGTCCGATGTGCTGCTGGTCTCGGTCGGCGCGCTCGGCGCCACCTGCCTGTCGGTCGCGGAACTGCTGGCCGGCCGAGGTATCGGCGTCACCGTCGTCGACCCGCGCTGGGTCAAGCCGGTCGACCCGGCGCTGCCCGAACTGGCCGCGCGCCACCGCATGGTGGCCGTCGTGGAGGACAACGGCCGCGCGGGCGGCGTCGGTTCGACCGTCGCGCAGGCGCTCCGCGACGCGGGCGTGGACGTGCCGCTGCGCGACTTCGGCATCCCGCAGCAGTTCCTCGCGCACGCCAAGCGCGCCGAGGTGCTGGCCGACATCGGACTGACCCCCGCCGAGATCGCGGGCCGGATCGGCGCGGCCCTGACCCGTATCGACACCCGTACCGACACCCGGAACGGCGGCGCGCGTACGGTGACGGTCGGGGAACCGGCCGGGGCCGCGGACGACACCGCGCGGGAGGCCGTACCCATTCACGTACGCAAGGAGCAGGTGAGCGATGACATCGTCTGAGAGCAGCGTGGGCGAAGGGCCCGCCCCGCAGGCCGGCGGCGGCGAAGTGCCCGGCCCGGCCAAGGGGTTCGACCTGGCGACGCTGCTCGCCGAGCGCGGCGGCGAGCGCTACGACCTGCACGCCAAGCACCTGAACCACCAGCTTCCGCGGATGCTGCACACCATCGGCTTCGACAAGGTCTACGAGCGGGCCGAGGGCGCGCATTTCTGGGACGCCGACGGCAACGACTACCTGGACATGCTCGCCGGATTCGGCGTGATGGGCGTCGGACGCCACCACCCGGTGGTCCGCAAGGCGCTGCACGACGTGCTCGACGCGGGGCTCGCGGACCTGACCCGCTTCGACTGCCAGCCGCTGCCCGGCCTGCTCGCCGAGAAGCTGCTCGCCCACTCGCCGCACCTGGACCGGGTGTTCTTCGGCAACAGCGGCACCGAGGCCGTCGAGACCGCGCTGAAATTCGCCCGGTACGCCACCGGCAAGACGCGCGTCCTGTACTGCAAGCACTCCTTCCACGGGCTGACCACCGGGTCGCTGTCCGTCAACGGCGAGGCCGGATTCCAGGACGGCTTCGCACCGCTGCTGCCCGACACCCCGATCGAGGTGGGCGATCTCGAAGCGCTCGCACGGGAGTTGAAGCGCGGCGACGTGGCCGCGATGATCATCGAGCCGATCCAGGGCCACGGCGTCTACATCCCGCCGCCCGGATACCTGCGCGCCGCCCAGGAGTTGCTGCACAAGCACAAGGCGCTGCTCATCTGCGACGAGGTGCAGACCGGCATCGGCCGCACCGGCACCTTCTACGCCTACCAGCAGGAGGAGGGCGTCGAGCCCGACCTGCTGACCGTCGCCAAGACGCTCTCCGGCGGATACGTGCCGGTCGGCGCCACGCTCGGCAAGGACTGGATCTTCAAGAAGGTCTACTCCTCCATGGACCGGGTCCTGGTGCACTCCGCCAGCTTCGGGTCCAACGCCCAGGCGATGGCGGCGGGACTGGCCACGCTGTCGGTGGTGGAGGACGAGCGGCTGGTCGAGAACTCCCGGCTGATGGGCGACCTGCTGCGCACCCGGCTGGCCGCGCTCACCGACCAGTACGAGTTCCTGAAGGACGTCCGCGGTCGCGGCCTGATGGTCGGCATCGAATTCGGCCGCCCCAAGTCGCTCGGCCTGCGCAGCCGTTGGACGATGCTCCAGGCCGCCCGCAAGGGGCTCTTCGCGCAGATGGTCGTGGTGCCGC
Organism: Streptomyces sp. NPDC088197; assembly: GCF_044741185.1. NCBI lineage: Bacteria > Bacillati > Actinomycetota > Actinomycetes > Kitasatosporales > Streptomycetaceae > Streptomyces > Streptomyces sp. NPDC088197. The sequence continues at coordinate 41,618 of NZ_JBIUSD010000008.1, read as the reverse complement.
TGCTCCAGCGGCACCACATCCTCACCCAGGTCTCCGGCGACCACGTCGAGGTCATCAAGCTGATCCCGCCGCTGGTCGTGAACGAGGCGGACGTCGACCGCTTCGTGACGGCCTTCACCGCCGTCATGGACGACGCGCACGGTGGGGGCGGCCTGATGTGGGACTTCGGCCGCACGCTGGTCAAGCAGGCGGTCGCCAACCGCTGAGGCGCACCGCCGGGACACGGACGGGGGCCCGTACGCCGCGCGTACGGGCCCCCGGGGGTCTCAGTCCGTCAGCAGCACGTCCCGCAGCCGCTCGCGCCGCTCCTTCGTCAGGCCCAGGCCCTCCTCCAGATAGCGGTCGACCGAGCCCCACTCCTCGTCGATGGTCTCGAAGGCGGCCCGCAGGTACTCCGCCCGCGCCTCGAAGAGCGGGTCGAGCAGCGCCATCACCGCCGGGTCGATCTCGGAGCCGGTGCTGCCGTCGCCGCGGCGCACCCGGTAGCGGCGGTGCGGCGCGTTGCTCTCCAGGTAGTCCGCCTCGATGGCGGCGCGCTCGACGCCCAGCGCCAGCAGGATGATCGCGATCGACGTACCCGCGCGGTCCTTGCCCGCGGCGCAGTGCAGCAGCGCGGGGACGGCCGGGTCGGCGGGCTCGGTGAGCAGTTCGAGCATCCGGGCGTGCTCCGCGGTGCGCTCGCGGATCAACGTGCGGTAGGACTGCGCCATCCGCTCCGCGGCGCGCCCCTCGCCCAGCACCTCCTCCAGCGCGGCCAGGTCGCCGTTGCGGACGGTGTGCCAGAAACCGGCGTTGTTGTTGTTCGCCGGGTCGCTGAGCGGGAGGTTCACATTGACGGTGCCCGGCAGGTCGACGTCCGGGCCCTCGACGCGGATGTCGTCCCGGTTGCGGAAGTCGAAGATCGTGTGCAGGCCGAGCCCGGTGAGGAACGCGATGGCGTCGGCGTCGGCGTGCGCGAGGTGACCGCTGCGGAACAGCACGCCCGGCCGTACCCGGCGCCCGTCCGTCGTGGGCAGACCCCCGACGTCCCGGAAATTCCGCACACCGGTCAGTTCGGGCTCTGACAGCGCCTCGGCTATCGGCTCGGATCCGGTCGGGTCGGTCCGCGGCAATTCCTGCGTCACCGGTGATCCTCCTACCTCTCATACGTCGCGACCTGGGGCACTGCCGACGATACGGCAGCGCGGAACACCACGTACCGAACGGTATGTGTCCGGTGCGCCGTCATCAGGCGGCCTATTCCTTCCTGGCGGCTTTGACCTGGTGGGATGAATCACGTCGCGTCAACCCCTCCTTACGGTCGCGTAAGTCACACCCGGAGGAGAAAGATGGTCCGACGTGGCTGACGATTCGCAAACAGACGACAACGGTGCGATCGGGTCGTACACCGCGGTGGGGGACAGCTTCACCGAAGGCGTCGGCGACCCCGGTCCTGACGGTATGTACGTGGGCTGGGCCGACCGCCTGGCCGTACTCCTCGCCGACCGGCGCGAGGAACACACCTTCCGCTACGCCAATCTCGCGGTCCGCGGCCGGCTGCTCGACCAGATCGTGGCCGCGCAGGTGCCGCGCGCCAAGGAACTCGCTCCCGACCTGGTGACCTTCTGCGCCGGGGGCAACGACATCCTGCGCCCCGGCGGTGACCCCGACGCCATCGCCGAGCGCTTCGAGGCCGCCGTCGCCGATCTCAGCGGCGCCGTCGGCACGGTGCTGGTCTGTACGGGCTTCGACACCCGCGACGTACCCGTGCTGCGGCACCTGCGCGGCAAGATCGCCACGTACACCGCGCATGTCAGGTCCATCGCCGACCGCTACGACTGTCCGGTGCTCGACCTGTGGTCGCTGCGTTCGGTGCAGGACCGCAGGGCCTGGAGCGACGACCGGCTCCACCTGTCGCCCGAGGGGCACACCAGGGTCGCGCTGCGCGCCGCGCAGGTGCTCGGCCTCGACGTGCCCGCCGACCCCGACCAAGCGTGGCCGCCGCTGTCCCAGCGGCCGGCCTCCGCGGTGCGCAAGGACAACATCCAGTGGGCCAGGGAGTATCTGGTGCCGTGGATCGGACGGCGGCTGCGCGGGGAGTCCTCCGGCGACGACGTCGAGCCGAAGCGGCCCGATCTGCTGCCGCTGTAGCTAACACGAGGGCGCGGGGTGTACGGCCAGTTCGGCCCACACCACGCGCCCTGTCCCGTCTTCCGCGGGTTCCGATCCCCAGGCCGTCGCCAGCACGCTCACCAGGAGCAGTCCGCGACCGCCCTCCTCGTCCGCGCCCGCGTCGCACGGTTCGGGCCTGCTGGAGCCCCGGCCCTGGTCGGTCACTTCCAGCCGTATCACCGCGCCGCGCTGGTGCACGACGCAGGTGATCTTCTCGCTGTCGGTGTGCCGCACCGCGTTGGTGAACAGTTCGGTCACCACCAGGCTCGCGTCGTCCACCAGTTCGGGGCACACGTTCCACTCGCTCAGCCGGTCGCGTATCCGGCCCCGGGCGTCGGCCACCGAAGCGCTCTGCGCGGGCAGCCGAAAGACGTCGTGGCGGCCACAGCCGCCACCGGTGTCATGGCGCTCGCGTCGGAGAGCGTTGGGTGAAGGAACCACTCCGTAACTATGGGGCTCGTGCCGGACACATGGCAAGGTCCGTTCTGTAATTTGCAAATTCAACAGAACACGCTGTCGCTGACGCTGACGACATGCCACACTGCTTATCAGTCAAGGGAGTTGGGGGTTGAGCCACGTGATGGACCCGCGGCCGGGCGGCGCTCCGACCGTCCTGCGCATGGTGCTCGGCAAGCGACTCCAGGACCTCCGCGAGCGGGCCGGGCTCAGCTTCGAACAGGCCGGGCAGGCCCTCGATGTCACCCACGCCACGATCCGGCGGATGGAAAAGGCCGAAGTCGGGCTGAAGATCCCCTATGTCGAAAAACTCCTGATCACCTACGGAATCACCACTCCCGAGGAGATCGGCGGCTTCCTGGCCCTGGCCCGCGAGGCCAACCGGCCCGGCTGGTGGCACAGCTTCCGCGACGTCCTGCCGGACTGGTTCAGCGCCTTCGTCAGCCTGGAGGGCGAGGCCACCGTCATCCGCGCCTACGAGCCGCACTACGTGCCCGGCCTGCTCCAGACCCCCGCGTACGCGCGCGCCGTACTGCGCGCGGGGATGCCGCACGCGGCGGCCGAGGAGATAGACCGCCTGGTCGAACTGCGCGTCGAGCGCCAGACGCTGGTCCGCAAGCACGAGGCCCCGCTGCTGTGGGTCGTCATGGACGAGACCGTGCTGCGCCGCCCCATCGGCGGCCGGCGGGTGATGCGCGAGCAGATCGACGCCCTCGCCGAGGCGACCGAGCTGCCGAACGTGCGCCTCCAGGTCATCCCGTTCGCCTCCGGCCCGCACCCCGCCATGTACGGGCCCTTCCACATCTTCCGGTTCCAGCTCCAGGAGATCCCGGACATCGCCTACGCGGAGAGCCTGGTGGGCGGCGTCTACTTCGACGAGCGGGACGACGTGTCCACCTTCCTGGAGGCACTCGACCGGATGTGCGCGCAGGCCGCGCCGGCACAGAGCACCAAGGCCATCCTCGATGGCATGCGCAAGGAGATCTGAACCATGGATCGCGTCAGCAACGACGGCGTGTACGGGTACGGCGACATCTACGACACCGTGCACGACGCCGCCCACGGCAGACATCACGACGGCATCTACAACGGAATGCCCGCCACCGAACTCGGTCCCGACGGGTGGCGCAAACCCTGGAGCGGCGGCAACGGCGGCTCCTGCGTGGAAGCGAAACGGCTGAACGACGGACGGGTGGCGCTGCGCCAGTCGACCGACCCCGACGGTCCGGCGCTGATCTACACCAATCACGAGATCACCACCTTCATCCAGGGCGCCAAGGCAGGCGAAGCGGATTTCCTCCTCGGATGAGCACCACGCACGAAGGACCGCGTGTCACCCACGCGCGAAGCGCCGCGTACGACGCGGGACGCACCACGTATGACGCACAGAGCACAGCGGCACAGCAGAAGCGAAGGAAGCGGAGGACGGCGTGACCGACCAGGGATTCCCCGTCGACGAGATAGACACCAGCAAACCGCATCCGGCCCGTATGTACGACTACTTCCTCGGTGGTTGGGACAACTACGAGGTGGACCGGGAAGCCGCTCAGCGTGTCCTCGACGTCGCCCCGGACGTGGTCCTGGGCGCCCGCGCCAACCGCGCGTTCCTGAGCAGAGCCGTCCGCCACCTGGTGGAGGGCGGAATCCGGCAGATCATCGACATCGGCACCGGCATACCCACCTCGCCGAACACCCACGAGGTCGCGCACTCGGTCTCGCCCGACGTCCGGATCGCCTACATCGACAACGACCCGATCGTGGCCACCCACGCCGGGGCGCGGCTGATCGGCACCGGCAACACCGGCTTCTTCCTCGGGGACATGCGCGATCCGCGCACGATCCTGGAGCACCCCACCATCAGCGAGCTGATCGACTTCGACGAGCCGGTCGCGCTGCTGCTGGTGTCGGTGCTGCACTTCGTCACCGACGCCGAGGACCCGGCAGGCATGCTCGGCACGCTGCGCGAGGCGCTGCCGGCCGGCAGCTACCTGGTGCTCTCGCACGCCACCGCGGACTTCCACACCGACGTGGCGCCCGAGGTGATGGAGGTCTACAAGAAGGCCACCGCCTCGCTGACCGCCCGCAGCCACGCCGACGTGCTCGCCTTCTTCGACGGGTACGACCTGATCGAGCCCGGTCTGGTCCAGGTCCCGCTCTGGCACCCGGAGGGCCCGGAGCTCAAGCCCGCCGAGCTGCGCAAGATCGGGGTCTACGGGGGCATCGGCCGCAAGCGCTGATCACCGCGGTTTTTTGCCTCTGAGGTAACTCGTTTGCCTGAGAGGCAAGCCGTGCTGTTCCATGGAAGGCATGGACGCCACCCACGGCACGGACATCCTCGACTCCGTGGACAGTGCGCCACCCCCGGGTGCGCTGTCCACGGACCATCTCGTCCTCGCGCCCCGCCTGCGGGACCGGCGACGCGCCAGCGGCCTCACCCTGGAGACCGCCGCCCGACGGCTTGAGCTGTCCGCGGCCCATCTGTCCCGGCTGGAGTCCGGCCTGCGCCAGCCCTCGCTGCCAGTCCTGCTCGGCCTGGCCCGGCTCTACGGCACCACCGTCTCCGACCTGCTGGGCGAGACGGAGGCCGAGCCGGATCCCATCGTACGCGGCGACCGTATGACGGCCGTGCCCGCGGGCGGCTGGACGTACTGGCGGGCGGGCGGCACCGGCCGCGCGATGCAGGCGCTGCGCGTGCACATACCCTCGGGCGCCCAGCGCGCGCTCGTCCGCGTCCACCCCGGCGAGGAGTGGCTGTACGTGACCGGGGGCACGCTGCTGCTCAGCCTCGGCGACCGCGGCCACACCCTGGGTGCGGGGGACTCCGCGCACTTCGACTCGCTGGTGCCGCACCGGCTGGAGGCGGCGGACGCCGGGGGAGTGGACCTGCTGTTCGTCCACACCCTCATGCAGAGCGAGACCTCCGCCCTGTGCGTCAGCCCGCAGGACGCCGCCGCGGGCCCCGCGCCCGCCGACGCCCCGCGCACCGGTACCGGCCGCGCCGACCCCACGCGCGGCACCCACCAGGACCGTACGGATCAGCCCCGCGCACGCGCCCGGGGCGACGAGACCAGAGGAGCCCGGCGATGAGCGGCCAGAACCCGGCACCCGCCCCGACCCCCGAGCAGGTGCCCCCGCCCCGCTCGCTGGTGGTCGGCACCACCAACGGCAGCGAGAAGCGCAAGGAACGCGGCGTCGTCCTGCGCGTCCTGGTCTACGTCGTGGTCGCCCACGCGCTGGCCTTCTTCATCTGGCTGCTGTTCCTGGTCGGCAACCGCGGCTGAGCGGCCCCTGTGGGGCGGGACCGCCCGCCGCGTCAGCACACCGCGCCGCGTCAGGACACCGCGCCCGGCGGCGCGCTCAGCCCAGCGCCTCCACCGTGACCGTCACCCCGTCCAGCGTGCCCGCGTAGTCCGCGCCCAGCGCCAGCGACGGCGTCTGGAAGCCGGTCGGCAGCCCCGGCAGCCGCCCGACGATCCGCAGCACGGAATCGGCCGTCATACCGTACGGGCCGGGGCCGGTGAGGGTCGCGGTCACCGTGTTGCCCGCCGCGTCGCGGGCACGGCCCCACACCTCGCTGCGGCTCCCGCTCAGGGCGCGCTCGCCGGGACCGCGCACCAGCTTGCCGACCACACCCGCCAGCGCCCCGCGCAGCGGCCCGACCCGCAGCAGCCTGCTCGCGGCGAGCGCGGGCGTCGGCACGGGCACATAGGTGTACGTGGTCACGTCGGGAATGCCCGTCGAGTAGTAGGCGGTGCTGACATCGCCCCACGGGATCGACACGACCTTGCGGGTGCCGGAAGGGAAGGCGGCCTGCACCTGTCGGGAGCCGACCGGCACCGTACGGATCTCGCCGCCGGTACGGATCCTGCCGCCCACGCCCATCCCTTCGAGCGCGGTCCGCGCGGTACCGGGACTCGCCCCGCCGCCGATCAGGAAGGCGAGGTCGAGCTGGGTCGCGTCCGGCAGCCGGGCGGCGAGCAGCGCGGCGACGCAGTCGGTCGGCACCACGTCGAAGCCCGCGCCGGGCAGCAGGGTGATCCCGGCCTTCTCCGCGCGCGCGTCGAGCGCGTGCAGCGACTCGAAGACATCGATCTCACCGGTGATGTCCACGTAGTGGGTACCGGAGTCGAGACAGGCGGTCGCCATCGGCAGCGCGGTGCGCGCGAAGGGGCCCGCGCAGTGCGCCACCGTCTCCACGCCGTCCAGTCCATGGCGTATCGCGACCGGGTCACCGAGACCGAACACCCGGTGTTCCAGGCCCAGTTCGGCGGCCAGCGGCACCAGTTTCGCGGCGTTGCGACCGGCCAGCACAGGGCGCTGTCCCAGTGCTGCGGCGCGGCGGGCGATCAAGCGGCCGGTGTAGCCGGTGGCGCCGTACAACAGCCAGGTCATCAGTCTGATCCTCCCCGGAAGTGGTGAACGGAACCGTACACGCGCCGTGTGCCCCGGCGATATCGGGTGGGCCGACGCCGTCCGGCATGCGACTCTGGTGGCATGACCGACCAAGAGCAGGAGGCCACCGTGGCCGCTGAAGCAGCACCGCAGGACGCCGCGGCGGAACCGGAGACCGATTCGGACGCCGAGGCGCAGGCGCCGGACGAGGACGAGGTGAAGCGGAAGTTCCGCGAGGCACTGGAGCGCAAGCAGAGCGCGCGCAAGGGATCCGCCTCGGGCGGCAACAACCAGTCCAAGATCCATGGCGCGCACGGCAAGGCCGGAGGACAGCGGGAATTCCGTCGCAAGAGTGGCGGCTGACACCGGGACCGTAGCCGCACGGCACCGCAGTCCCACCGTCGTACCGGCAGCACATCACCGTCCCACCGCCGTACCGGCATCACATCGGCGCCCGCACAGGTCAGTGACCTGTGCGGGCGCTTTTCACGATCCGCGCGAGCGCTCGTCACGGCCTGACGGCGGGCAGGGCGCCGCGTAGGGTCGACGGGGTGACGACGAATCCGTTCCTCAGCCCGAGTCCGCTGCCGTACGAGCTGCCGCCGTTCGCCGACATCAGGGACGAGCACTACCTGCCCGCCTTCGAGCAGGGCCTGGCGGAGCACCTCGCGGAGGTCGAGGCCATCGCGGCCGACCCGGAGCCCGCGACCTTCGAGAACACCCTCGTCGCGCTGGAGCGTTCGGGCGCGCTGCTCGCCCGGGTGAGCGCCGCCTTCTTCAACCAGGCGTCCGCGCACATCACCCCCGCCGTGCAGGAGACCGAGTCACGGATCAGCCCGCTGCTCGCCGCGCACAACGACGCCGTCCGCCTCAACCCCGGCCTCTACGCCCGGATCACGTCGCTGTACGACACCCGCGACTCCCTCGGCCTCGACGCCGAGTCGCTGCGCCTGCTGGAGCGCTACCGCACCGCCTTCCAGCGCTCCGGCGCGGAGCTTGACGCGGACGGCCAGCGACGGCTGCGCGAGCTGAACGCCGAGATCGCCGCCGCCTCCACCGCCTTCGGCCAGAACATCGTCGCCGCCAGCAAGGCCGCCGCCCTCGTCCTCGACGACCCCGCCCAGCTCTCCGGCCTGTCCGCGGGCGCGATCGCCGCCGCGGCCGAGAACGGCACCGCGCTCGGCCACGACGGCTCCTACGTACTGAGCCTGCGCAACTTCTCGAACCAGCTCGAACTCGGCTCGCTGGACGACCGCGACGTGCGCCGCCGCCTGCTCACCGCGTCCCTGAATCGCGCCCAGGACACCAACGGCCCGCTCGCCGTCACCATCGCCACCCTGCGGGCCGAACGCGCCGCGCTGCTCGGCTACCCCAGCCACGCCGCGTACGTCGTCGCCGACCGCACCGCGGGCACCCCGCAGGCCGTCACCGACCTGCTCGACCGCCTGGTGCCGCCCGCTCTGGCCAACGCCGAGCGCGAGGCGGACGCCCTCGCGGAACTGGCGGGCGGGCCCGTCGAGGCGTGGGACTGGTCGTACTACGCGGAGAAGGTCCGCAAGGAGCGCCACGACATCGACGAGGCCGCGCTGCGCCCGTACTTCGCGCTCGACAAGGTGCTGCACGACGGGGTCTTCCACGCCGCCCACGAGGTCTACGGCATCACCGTCACCGAACGCCCCGACCTGGTCGGCTACCACCCCGACGTCCGGGTCTTCGAGGTCTTCGACGCCGACGGCAGCCCCCTCGGCCTCTTCCTCGGCGACTTCTTCGCCCGCGCGTCCAAGCGCGGCGGGGCCTGGATGAATTCCCTGGTCAGCCAGTCGGAACTGCTGGGCAAGCGACCGGTGGTGGTCAACAACCACAACATCGCCAAGCCCGCGGCGGGCGAGCCCGCGCTGCTGACGTTCAGTCAGGTCGACACGCTCTTCCACGAGTTCGGGCACGCGCTGCACGGCCTGTTCTCCGCCGTCCGCTACCCGTACTTCTCCGGCACCAGCGTGCCGAGCGACTTCGTCGAATACCCCTCCCAGGTCAACGAGATGTGGTCGTTGTGGCCCTCGGTCCTGGAGCGCTACGCCGTCCACCACGAGACGGGCGAGCCGATGCCCGCCGACGTCGTCCAACGCATGCGGGACGCCGCCCGGTTCGGACAGGGCTTCACCACCGTCGAGTACCTCGCCGCCGCCCTGCTCGACTGGGCCTGGCACACCCTGCCCGCGGGCACCGACCCCGGCGACGCGCTGGCGTTCGAGGCGGCGGCGCTCAAGAAGGCGGGACTGGCCCACCCCGCGATCCCGCCGCGCTACCGGACGACGTACTTCCAGCACGTCTTCGCCAGCCAGTACAGCGCGGGCTACTACTCCTACATCTGGAGCGAGGTCCTGGACGCCGACACCGTCACCTGGTTCGAGGACAACGGCGGCCTGCGCCGCGCCAACGGCGACACCTTCCGCCGCGCGCTGCTCTCCAGGGGCGGCAGCGTCGACCCGATGGCGGCCTTCGCCGCCTTCCGCGGCCGGCCGCCGCGCACCGAGCCGCTGCTGGAGCGCCGGGGGCTGCTGACGCCGTGACCGCCCCGCGCGGCCGACGCCGGAAAACGGGGTGCGCGCGGCCCGGGCGCGGGGCCACCATGGGCCGATGAGCTGGACGATCACCGCGGACCTGACCGCGTTCGAGACCGAGGCGGGACCGTTCCTGCGGGAGCGCCCTGTGGAGAATTCGGTGCCGATCACCGTCACCGCCGCGCTGCGCCGCCGCGGGCTCGACGCGTACGGCGGGCAGCCGCCGCTGTTCGGCTGGTGGCGCCCCGAACCCGGCGCAGCGGTCGCCGCGGCCTTCCTCCGTACGCCGCCGCATCCGCCGCTGCTGACCGGCGGCCCGCCGTCCGCGGCCGGTGAGCTGGCCGAGGTCTGGCCCGGCGAGGCCCCTGGCGGGGTGCGCGGCGAGCGCGAGAGCGCCGAGGCGTTCGGCGCGGCCTGGGCCGCGAGGACCGGCGCCGAGGTCACGGTCGAGCGCGCCATGCGGCTCTACCGGCTCTGGGACCTCACCCCGCGCAGGCCCGCGCCGCCCGGCCGCGCCAGGGTCGCGGGCCCCGCCGACCGCGAGCTGCTGCTGCGCTGGCACCGCGCCTTCACCGTCGACATCGGCGAGCCGCCCGTGGACGACGAGCGGGCCATGGACGACGCCATCGCGCTCGGCGGACGCACCTTGTGGGAGCGGGACGGCGAGCCCGTCGCGATGGCCGGGAGGGCCGCCGACGCGGCGGACCCGTCGGGCACCGTCCGGGTGGTCGCCGTCTACACCCCGCCCGCGCACCGGGGCCACGGGTACGCGGGCGGCGCCACCGCGGCCGTCTCGCGCGCCGCGCTCGACGCGGGCGCCCGCGATGTCGTGCTCTTCGCCGACCTCGCCAATCCGGTCAGCAACGCGCTGTACCGGCATCTGGGGTTCCGGCCGGTCCGCGACCACGTGTCGCTGGCCTTCGGTGACGGGGATCGGGACGGGGACGGGGACGTGTCGGGCGGCGGGGCCTTGGCCGGCGGCGGGGACGTGTCGGGCGGCGGGGCCTTGTCCGGCGGCGGGAGCGGCGAACCGGGGGAGTGACGCGAAACGGCCGTCGCGGCGGCCGGGCCACCGTAAGCGGATATGACGGCAGATGTGACACCGGGGACGGGGGAGAACCGGTGAAGGCGGCCCGGCCCGGGGCCTCGGCGCCCCGGCGGGCGCGGCGGACCGCCGCATAATGGGTGGTGGCGGGACCCCGCCGCTCGTCGTCATCTGCTCTGGAGGACCCGTGACCGGCGCCGGCCGACAGCCGTCCCGCCTCGTGAAGATGCGCCCCCCGTCGTTCGGCGCGGACCCCACGGGCGCCCGGCTGGAACGCATCCTTTCCTCACCGAATTACGCGGACGGCGCCTTCGTCAACCCCGTCGGCGCCCGCAGCGTCCCCAGCGGCAGCATGTTCAAGGCGCTTCCGGCCAGTTTCCGCAAGGAGGCCAGGCAGCCGCGCAAGCCCGCGGGGCCGGTGCCCCTGCACCCCACCACGCTCGCCGACATCGCGCGCCCGCCCGCCTCCGGGCTGCGGCTGACCTGGATGGGCCACTCCACGGTGCTCGCCGAGATCGGCGGCAGGCGCGTGCTGTTCGACCCGGTGTGGGGCGAGCGCTGTTCGCCCTTCGCCTTCGCGGGCCCCAAGCGCGTGCACCCCGCGCCGGTCCCGCTGGAGTCGCTGACCGGCCTGGACGCGGTCGTCATCTCGCACGACCACTACGACCACCTGGACATGCCCTCCATCGTCGCGCTGGTCCGCAGCGACGCCGTCTTCGCGGTGCCGCTGGGCGTCGGCGCGCACCTGGAGCACTGGGGCGTACCGCCCGAGCGGCTGCGCGAGCTGGACTGGAACGAGTCCACGGAGATCGCGGGGCTCACCCTGACCGCCACCCCGGCCCGGCACTTCTGCGGACGCGGCCTGCGCGGTCGCCAGCAGACCCTGTGGGCGTCCTGGGCCGTCACCGACGGCACCCACCGCATCTACCACAGCGGCGACACCGGCTACTTCCCCGGCTTCGCGGACATCGGCGCGCAGCACGGCCCGTTCGACGCCACGATGATCCAGATCGGTGCCTACAGCGAGTACTGGCCCGACATCCACATGACCCCGGCCGAGGGGCTGCTGGCGCACAGCGACCTGTCGGGCGGCACGCCCGCGGGCACGATGCTGCCGATCCACTGGGCCACCTTCAACCTGGCCATGCACTCCTGGGCGGTGCCCGCCGAGGGCAGCGTCGCCGCCGCGCGCGAGACCGGGGCGAAGATCGCCACCCCGCGGCCCGGCGCGCCCTTCGAGCCCGCCGACGAACAGCCCGAGGACTGGTGGTGGCGGGCCGTCGCCATGCCGCCCGCGGGCGGCTGGCCCGAGCGGCCGGAGCACGCGGAGGGGACCGAGCGGATCAACGCACCGGACGGGTCGGAGACCGCCGAGGCTCCCGAGGCCGCCGGAAGCGTGGACGGGGACGCGGCGGCCGAGTCCGGCTCCGGGTCCGAGTCCGCTTCCGGCTCCGGTTCTGGCTCCGCTTCCGGGTCCGCTTCCGGCTCCGATTCCGAGGACGCCGGTCGTACGGACAGCGGCGACTACGAGGTGGCGCGGCCCAAGTAGGTCAGCTCCCCGGCGTCCGGCACCGCGATCTCGTGGAAGCCGAGCCGGTCGTAGAAGGCCCGCGCGGGAGCGTTGGCGGTGAGCATCCCCAGATGCACCGCCGATACGCCCCTGGCGGCCAGGGCGCCGAGGAACGCCTCCATCAACGCCCGCCCGTGGCCGCCGCGTTGGAAGTCCGGCAGCACATCGATGTGCAGATGCGCCGGATACGCGGCCAACTCCGGCTGCCGCGCCATCCGTTCCGGGTGGTGCAGCAGCACGGCCATCGCCTCGCTCGGCGTCCCCGGCTCCCCGGCCGGCTCGGGGAAGCGGTCCGCGACCGTCGGCAGCCACTCGTCGCGGAAGCGCTCGACGAAGGCCGCCGTGTCACCGGTGCCCAGCACGTAACCGACCGCCCGGCCGCACCCGTCGTCCAGCACGAAGGCCGCCTCCGGCTCCAGCACGGCGTACGGCGCCGCGAAGATCGCCCCCAGCAGCTCGTGGTCCCGCTCCGGATACCGCGCGCTCGCGTCCCCGCCCGCGTCAGCCGTGCGCAGGCAGATGTCGTACAGCGCGGGCAGGTCCTCCGGCCTGAACGGGCGTATCGCGGTGGTCACTCGGTCTCCAGAAGCGGGAGGTCCGCGGGCTCCTCGGGGTCCGCGGCGGCGGGCAGGCTCATGAAGGTGAACGCGAAGGCGGCGGGCGCCGCGCGCAGTTGGTGCCGGGGGAGTACGTCGGGGCCGCAGGCCGCGCTGCCCATGCCGTGCAGCGCGTGGTCGAGGTGCACCCACAGCACCTCGGAACGCGTCAACTCGTGGGTGTGCGTGGCCCGGTCGAGTTCCCCGGTGCTCCACGGACGGGCGGTGAACCAGAACGGCGGCTCGCCCTCCACGTGCAGCCCGGTGCCGTCCGCGCGGCGCAGCCGCGCCCACCGCACGTCCGCGCGTGCGCCGTTCTCCTGGGGGCGTACGTACGGCGTCTGGAGCCCGTCCACGGTGCCGGTGTACCGGCCGATCCGGGACGCGGCGCGCGTGTCGGGGTACGCCTCGCCGGGCCCGCCGCCGTACCACTCGACGCGGTCCAGGGTCTGGCACAGCCCGAGCCGTACCCCGAGCCGGGGGAGCGGCAGCGTCCAGTCGCCCTCGGGCGTGACCTCGACGCCCAGGCGCAGCCGGTCCCCGGTGGCCGTCCAGGTGTAGACGGTACGCAGCGCCAGGTCGGAGGAGGCCGGGGCGACCCGGGTGGTGACGGTGAGCGCGTCACCGCCGACGGCCACGGAGACGATCCGGTGCCGCATCCGGTCGAGGCCCAACTCCCGCCACAGCCGATCCAGTTGACCCTCGGGATTCCAGTCCGCGCCGCGGTCGTTGTCGGTCGGGGCACGCCACACGTCCAGCACGGGTCCGGTGACCGCCGCGCCCTCCAGATAGCGCAGCGTGCCGTCCGCCGCGTCGAAGACGCCGGGGCCCAGCACGATCAGACCGCCCTCGGCGAGCCGCGGGGAGTGCGGATCGCCGACGCGCGCGGTGGCCGCGTCCGCCGGCGCGGGGGCCGCGAACTGCGTCCACGCCACCTCGTGACCCGACGGCGCCCACGCGGTGTCCTCGGCGAGCACCGCCCGCACCGTCCACCACCCCTCGCCGCGGCCCACCGTCCGCGCCGCCCGCGGCAGTTCGAGCACCGCGCTCTGCCCGGGGCCGAGCGACGGCACCTCGAACCGGCCCGCGCCGCTCCGCGCGCCCGCCACCTCGTACGACCAGCGGAACGCCAGATACGACAGGTCGGTGAAGTCGTGCAGATTGGTCACCGTGACCGTGCCGCGCTCCGCGTCGCCCTCGATCCTCACCGGTTCGACGACCTTCTTGTACTCGGTCAGCCCCGGTGACGGCGTGCGGTCGGGGAAGACCAGCCCGTCGCAGACGAAATTCCCGTCGTGCATCTCCTCGCCGAAGTCGCCCCCGTAGGCGAAGTACGACGTCCCGTCCGCGGTGCGCTGCCGCAGCCCGTGGTCGATCCACTCCCAGACGAAACCGCCCTGGCAGCGCTCGTACGCCTCGAACAGCCGCTGGTACTCACTGAGCCCGCCGGGCCCGTTGCCCATCGCGTGCGCGTACTCGCAGAGAATGAGGGGCAGTTCGCGCCGGTGCTTGTCCAACTCCGCGTCCTCCAGCGGCGGTTCCTCACGGCGGCCGATCAGCTCGGTCTCGGCGTGGTTGGCGTACATCCGGGAGTAGACGTCGGTGTCGGCGCAGGTGAGGTCGCCCTCGTAGTGGATCGGCCGGGCCGGGTCACGGCGCCTGATCCAGTCCGCCATCGCGGAGAGCCCGGCGCCCGTGCCGCACTCGTTGCCCAGCGACCACATCACCACCGACGGATGGTTCTTGTCCCGCTCCACCATCCGCGCGGCCCGGTCCAGCAGCGCGGGCGTCCACCGCTCGTCGGCGACCGGGTTGCCGCGCCAGCCGACCACCTCGAAACCGTGCGTCTCCAGATCGCACTCGTCCATCACCCACATTCCCAGCTCGTCGCACAGGTCGAGGAAGGCCGGATGCGGCGGATAGTGGCTGGTGCGGACCGCGTTGATGTTGTGACGCTTCATCAGCAGCAGGTCGCGGCGCATCGTCTCGCCGTCCACCACCCGGCCGTGGTCGGGGTCGAACTCGTGCCGGTTCACCCCGCGCAGCAGAATCCGGCGGCCGTTGACCTTCAGCACACCGCCCTCCACCGCGACGGTCCTGAAGCCGATCCGCAGCGGTATCCGCTCGCCCTCGGTCGCCAACTCCGCGTCGTACAGACGCGGTACCTCCGCCGACCACGGCTCCACCGGCACCGTCACCTCCTCACCGGTCGCCAGGTCGAGCCCCAACTCCGGTACGGTCACCGTCCCGCCCGGCTCGCAGTCCACCCGCAGCGTGCCCGTGCCGCTCGCGTGGTCGTAGCCGCAGTGCACGAAGAAGTCGGTCACCGCGCCCTCGGGCCGCTCGATCAGCGTCACATCGCGGAAGATGCCGGGCAGCCACCACTGGTCCTGGTCCTCCAAGTAGCTGCCGGACGACCACTGGTGGACCCGGACCGCCAGCACATTGCCGCGCGGGCGCAGCAGTTCGCCGACCTCGAACTCCACCGGCAGCCTGCTGCCCTTGAAGGTCCCCAGCTCCTGCCCGTTCAGCCACACCCGCGCGCACGAGTCGACGCCGTCGAAACGCACCACCGCCGCGCCGCCCGGCCAGTCGTCCGGCAGGTCGAAGGCGCGCAGATGGTCACCGGTCGGATTCTCCGTCGGCACGTGCGGCGGGTCGACCGGGAACGGGAAACGGACGTCGGTGTACGCGGGCCGCCCGTACTCGTGCTCATGGGTGTGCCCCTGGAGCGGCCAGTGCGACGGCACCGTCACCGCGCCCCAGCGCGTCGCGTCGAACCCCGGCTGGGCGAAGGAGTCGTCCTCCGCGTCCGCCGTCGCCGACAGCCGGAAGCGCCAGGCGCCGCCGAGATTCACCCGCCGCGCGTCCGACACCGCCCACCACGCGCGCGGCGCGAGCGCGCCGGTGCCGGGCGACACATCCTCGTAGTACGGAACTACCCCGGACTGTGACGCGTCGCGCATCGTGCTGCTCCTCATGAGGATGCTGGTGGTGTGCCCGCTGTATCGCATGCGGCTGTACGGGTATGGGGCGGTATCGGGCTGTACGGCCGCCAGGCTCCGCGGCCCCCAACGGCGTTGGGACATGCCGGTGGCCTGGTCGGTCACGGATGATTCTCCTGAGATGAGGGCCCGCGTGGCTAGGGCCTGTCCGGGGGAGCGGGTCGGCTCCGCGCCGGGCGCGGCGGTGACGTACTGCCCTCCGCCGTAAGGGAGCTGGCGGTACCTGCCGATTTGACCGGCGTACGGCGGCGCTGGGAGCATGCCCGCCCGGGGCGCGGGGGGCGGACCCGTGGTGCGGACGAGGGGGGCGCTTCACCATGACGGACTTCACGACCGTTCACGTCGCGGCGGCGAATGCCGGGACCGGCCGGGGGCCGGCCGCGGCGGCCGAGCCGATCAGCGGGCTCAACGGCGGCTCCGCGCTCGTCCTCATCTCGGTGGTGGTCGTGGCCGTCGCAGCGGTCGCGGTGATACCGCTGATCATGGATGTGCGGCGGGCCACGGCCTGGCGCCAGCAGATCACCGACCGGCTGCTCGAGGACGCGGCCCGCGACCACGAGGTACGCGACCTGCTGCGCGACCTCCGCGAGCCGCGCGGCGTCCGCGGTCTGACCCGCAGCGTCATCGCCGTCCTCATCCTCGCGCTCGTCGCCTTCGCGCTGGCCGTCGCGATGCTGTCGTCGGGCGCCGACTCCGGCGACCTCCGCAAGACCATCGTCACCTCGCTGATGACCGTCCTCGCCACCGTCTCCGGCTTCTACTTCGGCTCGCTCGGCGCGCAGAACAGCGCGGAGGACGCGCGGCGGCAGGTGGGGCGGTCTTCGGCGGCCCCGCCGAAGCCGGGCGCCTCCGGCGGGGGTGCCGCCGGGGGGAGCGGCAAGGGGGCGGTGCCGCCCGCGCCGGGGCCGGGCGCGCCTGGTGGTCCGGGCGCTGTCGGGGCTCCTGGCGGTCCGGCTGCTCCGGCGGGTGCTGGCGCTTTCGAGGGCGGGCCCGCCGCCGCGCAGCCGACGCACTCGGCGGGCGTACCGCGGCAGGGGGCCGTACCGGCGCCGGAGGGCGGGCACGGGGCCTGAGGGGTTCTCGCCGAGTCGACTCTAGGCCGGGAGCCGGGAGCCGGGAGCCGGGAGCCGGGAGCCAGAGCCGGAGCCTGGCCCGGGACCGAGGCCGGGCGCGTACGGGCACCGAGGCTTTCCCGACCGCGGCCGGGGCGGTACGGGGCCCCGAACTTTCCGACCGCGGCCGGGGTCAACGGCCCTCAGCTCCAGGCATTCGGACCGCGCCCCCGGCCTTGCCGCCCGCGCCCCGGTCGTACGGTTCCGGCCTCGGCCCGCATGCGGGCGGTGCCGCCCTCCGCCACGCCCCCTCGCGGGTCAGACCCGCAGGAACGCGTCGATCCGGGTCCGTAGCGACCGCGCGTCCAGGCCGTGCCCGGCCACGTGCTCCTGCCAGGTGCCGTAATGGCGCAGTTCGGCGCGGCGGGTGCCGAGCGCGAGCACGCGGTGCGGGACGTCGGCCAGCGCCTCGGCGGCGTGCGCCGAGGACGTACCGGTGAGGTAGGGCTCCACGACGACGAGGTCGGCCGCATCGGTCCGAGCGGTCGCCTCCCGTACGGTCGCCGCGTCGAACGGCCGGACCGTCGAGGCGTACAGCACCGTCACATCGCGCCCGGCCGTCGCGTCGAGGACGGCGTCCAGCATGGGCCCGACGGCCAGGACGACCCCGGCGCGCCCTTCGCGCAGCACCTGGAAGCGGCCGGGCGAGACGGGTCGCGGCGCCACGTTCGAGTGATCGCTGAGCCGTACGTAGACGCGGCTGTCGCCGTCCGCCGCCGCGTGCCGCAGCAGCGCGTCGGCCTCGTCGGGGTGCCCCGGCACATGGACGGTCCAGCCGTCGAGCGTGTCGAGCAGCGCGACGTCGCCCGGCGCCTGATGCGTACGCCCGCCCGCGGCGACGTCGTACGAGGCCCCCGCGCTGACCAGGACCGCGCCCACGCCCTGGTGCCCGATGTCGAGCTTGACCTGCTCGAAGGCCCGCTCGGTCAGGAAGCTCGCGAAGGTGTGCGCGATCGGCCGCAGCCCGGCGAGCGCCAGTCCGCCCGTCGCGCCGACCAGCAACTGCTCCCTGATCCCGACGTCGATCACCCGGTCGGGGTGGGCGCGGGCGGCGTCGCTGAAGCGGTCCGAAGAGATCACGGCGAGGACGACGGCCAGCCGCGGATCGGAGTCGAGCAGTTCGGTGGTGACGGCGGCGAACCGCTCCCGCATGGTGTCCATGGAATCCCCAGTCATGTCGTTTCTTCGCCTGCCCTCAGTCGCGGCCTCGGTCGCGGTCTCGGCCTGTCCTCGGCCTCGGTCTCCGCCTCGGCCTCGGCGTCGGTCGCGGTCTCGGCCGCTGTCGCTCGGGTGGCGACGTTCGGGTGACGTCGCTTGTCGTCGTTCGTGGACCCGGCGGTCACTTCGGCTCGACGCGGGCGACCACGGCGTGCGGCCGTCCCGGATGCGGCGCGGTGAACGCCTCGTACAGAGCGGCGTGGTCCCGGCCGTCCACGGTCACCGCGGACCAGCCCTCGGCGGCGAACCGCGAGGCCAGCCCGCCGGGCCAGCCGTACGTGGCCGAGGCGTTGTCGACCGCGACGACATGGAGCCGGTCGAGGCCGACCGCCCCCGCGTACTGCACGGCCTCGTGATTGCTGCCCTCGTCCATCTCGGCGTCGCCCACGAGCACCCATACCGCCGGTTCGTCCAGCCCCTGGGCCCGCAGCCCCAGCGCGCTGCCCACCCCCAGACCGAGCCCGTGCCCGAGCGACCCGGAACCGATCTCGACGCCCGGTACGAGCGTGCGGTCCGGGTGGTGGCCGAGCGGGGAGTCGTACGTCCCGAAACCGGCCAGCCACTCGTACGGGATGAAGCCCTTGGCGGCGAGAACGGCGTAGTACGCCATCGGGCCGTGGCCCTTCGACAGCAGGAAGCGGTCCCGGTCCGGGGCGTCGGCGCTCTCGGGCCCGACCCGCAGTACCCGGTCGTACAGCACCCACAGGACGTCGAGGGTGGATGTGGCGGCGGTGTCGTGCTTCTCGTCGCCGGTCATCCGTGACATCAGGTGGCGCAGGTCGTCGTACTCGTAGCGCTCGGGCTCTTCTGAGTGGCCGGACGGCCCGGTGCGGTGCGTCATCGTCATGGGACGACCTTGCAACTTCAAGCCGACTTGAAGTCAAGCGTATGCTGGGCCGATGTGACCCTCTCCACCCGTGACCTGCTGCCCATCGGCGAGCTTTCGGCCCGCAGCGGCATCGCCGCCTCCGCGCTGCGCTATTACGAGGACCTCGGGCTGATCCACTCCGAGCGCACCTCGGGCGGCCAGCGCCGCTACCGCCGCTCCACGCTGCGCCGGCTCGCCTTCATCCGCGCCGCCCAGCGGATCGGGCTCTCGCTCGACGAGGTCGGCGCGTCCCTCGCCCGGCTCCCCGTCGACCACGTCCCCACCACCGCCGAATGGAACGGCGTGGCCCGGTCCTGGGAGCAGCGCATCGACGACCAGATCGCCGAGCTGCGACGCCTCAAGGCCAAGCTGACCAGCTGCGTCGGGTGCGGCTGCCTCTCCCTGACGCGCTGCGGTCTCTACAACGTCGACGACGCGGCGGGGGCGGCGGGCCCCGGAGCCCGCTATCTGCTGGGCGACACGCCTCCCGAAACGGCTTCCCCGCCCCCTCCTTCTGCCGCGTCCTCTCCGTCTTCCGCGCCCTCCCCGTGCGACGCGTCCGACGCCCCCGTTACGCCCTGAGGGCCCCCGCCGGGGCGATCCCCGTGGAGGCCCCCGACCGTCGGAAGTCCCGCACCCGCACGCGTCACGCGCGGGCCGCCGACTAGATGCCCTCCATCTTGAAGGGGTCGTGCTCCGCGAGCAGCTTGTCGAGCCGCGCCTGGTCCACCCGGCTCACGACCTGCCCGACCTCCTGCCGGTCCCGCACCACCTTCGCCAGCGTGAACGCCGCCGTCACCACATACAGCAGTCCCAGCCCCAGAAACGCCCGCTCCCATCCCCCCACCGGCAGATACGCCACCCCGACCACCATGGCCCCCAGCGCCACCGCGAACGAGATCGCCGCCTGCGCCGCATACGCCGCCGTCGTCTCCTGCTGAATCGGTTTCGTCATGCCCCGACCTTCCCCCCGCCCCGCCCCGCCCCACATGAGTACCCCTACTCAACTCCCCCCGCCCCGGCCCCCACCCCCTCTGCGCACAAACACCCCCCGAGGTGCGGTATCGTTCTCGTGCACGGTCACCCGGGGCCACCACCCCGACCGACCAAGCACCGGGACGTGGCGCAGCTTGGTAGCGCACTTGACTGGGGGTCAAGGGGTCGCAGGTTCAAATCCTGTCGTCCCGACGGTGTTTTTGCAGGTCAAAGCCTGTTTCCACGATGTGGAGGCAGGCTTTTGGCGCGTAGATTGTCCGTTTCGAATGTGAGAGGTTGTGAGAGCCGATTGCGGATGCCCGTATCTCCGCAGGTCAGGGGGGTCGGGTGTGCGCGAATCACGTGACTCGTGTCATCGAGCGCCGATCGTTGTCCAGTCGCCTCGGCGTCAAGACAACGGCCGGGGCCACGCTCGTCGCCGAAAGACGCGGGACCGCGTGCAGCACCCCTGTCTGGCGCAGACCCCCAAGTCCTGCCGCACCTGCGGGGCGCTGCCGCTGCTACTCCACCGCTCGGCGGGCGGTAGGCAACTGCTCGTGCTCGTCGAGCCTGAGCTGGTCGTCGACAGCGACGCCACCAGCGATGGCGAACGGCTGGCGAAGGCTGTGCTCGCGACGAAGAGCATTCTCCTGTTCCTCAACCTGAAAGGCACCGAGGAGTCGCTCGTCCACTTCGCAGGCGCGCAGGAGATGACACGGGTCCGGACGGTCAGTGCGGCGAGGCGATCGCGCGCCCCGGCAAGATGGGCGTTCTGCCGACGCGAGATGAGGAATTGCAGCAGTTGATCGACTTGCGGAAACGGTGTCGCGCACCTCGCCGGCTCTGCGTCTGACGAGGGCTTCGACTGCTTGAAGGAGTTCGCCCGCACGACGAGCACCTTGCTGCCGCACCTCGCGAAGTCCGCTGCCGAGTACTGGGACCGGTTCGAGGTCAGCCCGCGAGGGCACCTGCCCGTCTCCTGTTCCACCGCGAACAGCGCGCCGCTCAGCTCGAGCAGCGATGCAGGGCCGGTTGAATGCAGCACGTCCGTGCCCGCCTTCTGCCAGCGCTGCACCGAGCGCACGATGACCAGAACTCCTTGGCACTGTCCGCGGTGGAGACTCGCGCCGGGAACCGCTCGGCGGCCTCCAACCGGATCCGCACACGCAACGTTTGCCGCTCAGAGCGTCTCCGTCCTTGCGAATTCCTCATAGACACGGCATGCCACACCAGTCAGCTCCCAGCGACATCCCACCTACAGCCTCAGGACTGGAAGGGTTGGCTGCGTCCACCCACGCGCCTTGTCGGGAGAATCCGGAGGGCCATGAGGGTGCCGTTGTCACGGAAGGACACGGGCCCCCAGCCGTGCGCTGTGGTTCCGGTCGGCCATGCGCTGCGTTGTTCGTAGGCGAGGCGGCGGTACTCCTCTACTCGCCCTGCCTCCAGGAGCTTGTATAGCGACGACGCGATTCCGGAGAACGCCTCGACTCGCTGTCCATCGAGCCGGAAGACCTGGTCGGTGCCGACGAAGAGCTCTCCGTCGATCTCGTGGTGGGCGTCCCGGACGTTGGCCGCGCCCGCGCAGGTGCGCTCCAGGTAGCGCTGACGGCCCTGTACGGCGGTCAGGTAGCGGCCGATCTCCTGGCCGACTCCGGCCCAGGCGAGTTGTCCGGCGGCGCCGGCAGCCGCCAGTACCTGGGCGAACCAGCCCAGTTCGTTGCCCGGCACGAGGAAGGCATTGTGCCAGCGGTCTCGGGGATCGGCGTCCGGGCCGGGGACGCGGATGGTGTCCACGTACTTCAGGCTGCGTTTCAGCCGGCGGTCGATGTCGGTGCTGTCGTCGACGTCGAGGTGCGCCTTCCGCAGGAGTGCGCTGCCGGGGGCCTGAGTCCACCAGCTACAGCACCGATTGTAAGTCCGCCGGCACCCGCTTTCGCTCAGGCAACCAGCAGCAGCTCCCGCGTAACCACCCATGATTCCGATCGTTGCGCCCGCCGCACATCCTGTGGTGGCGCCTGCAACGCCGCCGAATCCACCATCCTGAACTCCGTCGTGAATAGCAGCCCTTACATGGCTCATAAAGCTAGTGCCGCATCAGGCAATGTTTGCCCTGTCGACGACGGCGCGTAGGCGCTAGTCGTCGGCGTGGCGGTTTCGCCAGATGATGTAGCGGCGGATGATGCTGCCCTGTTCTTTGTGGGTGGCGTGGTCGGTGCCGTCGAGGGTGAAGTAGAGCAGGGCGGTGAACTGGGCCTCGATGCGGTTGAGCCAGGAACTGTTGGTCGGGGTATAGGCGATCTCGACGTTGTTCATGGCGGCCCAGTCGCCGACGCGCTGGCACCGCTTCGTGGTCAGGTGCGGGGAGAAGTTGTCACACACGATCGCGATCCGTACCGATGACGGGTAGAGCGTGCGCAGGTAGCGGCAGAACTCCAGGAACTGGGTTCGCTTCTTCACCGGTTTGGCGTGGCCGTAGAGCTTGTCCCTGCCCAGGCCCAGGGCTGCGAACAGGTGCCGCACCCCGTCATAGCGGTTGCAGGTCGCCCGCCGCCTGCGGCGTGGTTCCCGGTCGGGGTCCTTGTTCTTTCCGCCGCATTCGGCCCACTGCCGGCCGGGGTGGGGCATGAGGTTAAGCGGTCCGAACTCGTCCATGCTGAGGATGACTTCGGGCTCGCCTTCCTCGGGTATGACTTCCCCGTCGGCGATCGCGTAGAGGTGCTCGACCCGCGCTTTCCTGGTCGCGTAGTCGGGGTCGCGGGAGGTTTTCCAGGTCTTCAGGCGTTGAAAGGAGACGCCTTCCTCGCGGAGCAGGATGCGCAGGCCCTCGTGGCTGATGTCGTCGACCACCCCCTCGGCGACCAGGAAGTCCGCCAGCTTGCTCAGAGTCCAGGTCGAGAACGGCAGGTCGTGCTCGGTCGGCTTGGACTTGGCGATCTTCTTGATCTCGCGGCGCTCGGAAAGTGTGAACGTCTTGGGCCGGCCACCGTTGTACTTCGGATACAGCGAGTCGAAGCCGTCGGTGTTGAAGTTGTGGATCACGTCGCGAACCCGGTCGTCGCTGGTGAACGTCACCTCGGCGATCTTTGCCACGAGCATGCCCTGTGCGGACAGCAGCACCATCTGCGCCCGCCGCCAGGTCACCACCGACCCGGTGCCCCTGCGGATGATCCGCAGCAGCCGTCGGCCCTCGTCATCATCAATCTCACGAATTCGTACCCGCTCAGCCATGCGCACAGCCTGCCGGCGCCGTGGACCCTGGCTGCCGCTTTCCCGGCCGTGTCACACCACTCGGCGTTTCCTCAGCTCAGCGAGCCAACCCCGTGCTTGCTCATCGTCGTGCAGGTAGCCGCCGCCCTCATCCGCGGGCAGGTCCATTCCGCACAGGAGGTTCAGCGCCCACCACGAGATGTCGTCCCAAGCAAGCCGGTCGTCGGCCACCCACCGCGAAGCCCAACGGTCAGCCTCATCCCTCGTCAGCCGACCCTCGACGAGCGACGCGAGGCGATCCTCAACCTCATCAAGTGTCGGCTGGTGCCCGGCATCCATGTCCTCACCCTACTGCCAGGGCAAACGTTGCCGGTCGCGGCACTAGTTCGGCGGCGACGCAGTCCGACACGATGTGCAGGCCCTTACTGGCGCAGGCATCCAGCGCCGCGAGGGGCAATCCGGGCGGCTTTTGAGGCCCTCACCGTCGAACGTCTCGCTCTCCTGGTTGACGAACTCCTGACGCGGCGACATGAGCCCGGTGCGCATCAGAGCCTGCGCGGCTTCGCGCAGGAGCAGAGCGCTCGGCGCGGCGGTGGCCATTTCCGACATCCATACAGCCTTCCTAGGGCCGACTTTCCGTTCAAGTGCCCTCGTGAACGCCGATACGTCAGCATCGAAGCCACATCGCACAGGCACAAACCTGACCTGGGCCCCTGGTCGGGCGATCGGCGCACGGCGCACACATGCACGGCCCAACGCGGGGGAGTTGCTGGAGGTTGGCTCACCGGTTCGGTAACCGTCGTCTGTTGGGAGGCCGTAGGGTCTTGCTCCGTGAGGCGACTTGAGATCTCGGATCTGATCACTGCGGTGGACTCGCGGAGCGGTGGCCGGGTTCCGGTGCGGCGTGCCGAGGTGATTCGGCGGCTCAGGGAGAGTGGAGATGAGCCCACGGCCAGGATCGTCGCCGGGCTGCCTGCGGATCAGGACGGCGTACTCGACCCGCACGCCGTGGATAGTCTGCTCATCACCGTGCACACCGAACTCCAGCGGTTGAGCGAGGAACTGCGGATCGGCGAGCGCCTGGTCTATGTGCTCGGCCCGCTCTTCACCGCGATCCGGGCGACTTCCGGGTGGCCCGGCCCGTACCGCCTGGTCGACATCGGATGCGGACTGGGCTATCTGGTGCGCTGGCTGGCGGCCACCGACGCGCTCGGCGCGGACGTGGAACTGGTCGGAGCCGACCTCGATGCCGCCCTGGTCGGCGAAGCGAGCCGCCTGGCGCGTGCGGAGGCGCTCAACTGCCGGTTCGTTCACGCGGACGCGTTCGCGCTGCCGAAAGCGGCGACCGTCTACGTCTCGACCGGTGTGCTGCATCATTTCCGTGGTCCGGCTCTGGACAGGTTCTTCCAGACCCAGGCCGCCTCTCCTGCGGCTGCCTTCTGCCACTTCGATATCGCCGCGACCCGCCTTGCGCCCATCGGCGCCTGGATCTTCCACCGGGCCCGGATGCGCCACCCGCTGGGCCGCCACGACGGCGTCGTGTCCGCACAGCGCGCACACAGCGACGAGACGCTCCTGCGCGCCGCCGACGTACCTGGCATCCGGCCCCTGCTGTACGAGCCGCAACGCTTGGCGAATCCGTTCTGCACGACGGTGCGTCCGGTCATCGGGGTGCGCCCGCCGCTGGAGGCGCCGTTCCGGCTGGCCCTCGGCCGGGCCGCCCGTCACATGGTCGGCCCGGAGTACCTTGCCCAGGCACCTTGATGACGCCCGACCTACCGCTGGCGCTCCTTGGCCTGGTGGACGCGGTGTTCAGTGGCTTCCGGGCCTACGCGGGCCGTGATGCCCGCATCCGCAAACGCCGGGCCAACGCCCGAGCCGCCCTACGCGGGCTGGCCGTCGGGAGCGTCCTTCTGCTGGCTCCCGCACTGACGGCTACCCTCGTCCTCATGACTGCGGCGGACCGAAACCGCTCGTACGACAACCTGACCGCCGGGGGCCTCGGCTACCTGCTCCCGCTCACCGGCTACGCCGCCATCGTGTTCCTCTCGCTCGCCGCGTACTTCGTCCTGCCGTTCCGGGCCAGCACACTCGCGATGGTCGTCGGCCTCGGCCCGCTGACCCTGGTGCGCCCGCTCGCACTCGCCGTCGCGTGCGCGGGAGCGGTTCTCAACGGCGGTGGGAGGACCGCACTGCTGGTCGGGACGATCGCCAGTGCCGCCGTGCTGTGCGTCGAACCCGTCGTTCACCGTCGCTGGTACTGCCGCGTGCGGACAGCAGCTGAGTGAGCAGTCGACTCCCCGCTGATGCTGTTCGGGAACACGAACAGTCGACACAGTGACAGAAGCGCTGACTGGTCGGGTGGACGAAGGTTCCTTACACCTTCGTCCACCCGACCAGTTTTACATCACACAGCAAGAAGCATGGCTGCGAAGAAGGCAGCCAAGCCGCTGAAGAACACCGCAGCCGCGCAGGTATTCCACTTCTCACGGCGGGGGATGTCTTTGCCGTGGACGTACCAGGCCGTGGCGACACCGGCGACGTAGGGCAGGACTGCTGCGGCGATCATGACGCAGCCCCAGACAGCGGAGCCACCGTTAGGGGCGCTGACCCGGCCCATGGCCGCGAGTATCTGCTGCGATCCGTTCAACGCCAGTGGCAGCGTAGCGAGGAGCGCGGGCAGAATCGCCAGACCTAGGACGATGAGGCGCTGCGCCACGTCTTCCCCACCCTCTGCGATCAGTTTCCTCACTGCTTTCACCACACCCCATAAAGCGACGTATAAAAAGATATATTAATCGCAAACAGTCCCCACATGCTTTTTGCGAAAACGTTGGTGTTCAGCCATGCGCACGGGCCGCTCCGATTACACCAGGTGTTATTCGGCCCGCTGGCCTTTACGGTCATGCGTAGTGTCCCGTACTTCTTGCCGAAATGGAACTCGATCTTCTTTCCGGCCCCCTCTACGTGCCCGGGTAGAGACGTGAACTGCCAGTATGTCTTGCCTATCGCCGTGACGCGGACGGGACCCTTGCCGTAGGCGAGATTGCAACGCTCGCCTTTACTCAGGGTAGCGCCGCATCCGCTGAGCGGGAACACCCAGAAATGGTGGCGTATCCAATTGAAGACCGTTTTTGCGGAACTCCAGTAGAAGCCCAGGGAGTAGGTGGACGAGTAGGAATAGGCTCCGCTTAGGTCCGTGCAAGACACGGGATTTCCGCGACAGTATTCGTAGGCGTTGTCGTTGCCGCCGTAGACTGGGTCGGTCTGCAGGAAGCGTCCGGTGGACGGGTCGTACAGACGGATGCCCATCAAAGTGACGCCACTGAGGGTGTCGCTGTTGCGCTGATGGCTGCCTAGCCAGCCGTATGCGGTGGCGACGGTATCGCTCATCGGGTTGCCGTATTCGTCGTACCGCTGAACTGTGGGTGCTGAAGTTGCACTGAGAGGCAGTTGGACTGCGATGTCGGTATGAAGATTGGAAAACTGCAGTACGACACCTCCGCCGGATGTTGCGGTTGCGCCCAGTCCGCCTGCCGCGTCCCCGCTCGCGCGGGTGACCTCTCCGGTCGACGACTTCGTCCAGGAAGGGCTGTCGCAGCTGCATCCGTAATGGGAGATTGTGGTTGTACCCGCGGCCCAGGTGCCGTCGGTCTGCTGAGTCTTCGCAGTGCTGACAGCAAGTCGGCTGGCGGCGTCCAAGGTCCACTCGGTGCGCCGGGCGCCTACCGTCTCGGTGCTGACCAGATCGTTCGTGTAGTAGGTCCAGGCGGCTGAGCCAGCCGAGAGAGTGCGGCCGAACGTGTCGTACTTACGTCCCTGGGTCAGCAGGCGGTCACCGCCGTCGTAGTTATATGCCACTGTGCTGGTGGTTGCGTCGTCCGTGTTGGCGACGCAATTGTCGGCGGTCGTGGTCAGTCCGGTGCGATTGCTGTTCACGTCGAAGGTGTAGGTCCGGCTGGTGCACCCGTTGGCGGTGGCGTCGGCTGCCTTGATCAGATGTCCGGATGTGTCGTATGAGTAAGTGGTGCTGATGGTGGAGCCGTCGGTCTCGGTGTGGCCGACCAACTGCCCGTTCGCTGAGACGGCTGCTACATCGGAAAGGATCACGGTCCCCTGCGAGTCCGTGTACTGCCGGTCGGTTTCATTGCCCGCCGGGTCTGTTCCGACAGCGAGGTGGTAGCCCCCGGGGAGCGACTCGCCGATTACGTTCCCGTCAGCGTCGTAACTCGCGGTGTATACGCCGACTCCGACGTCGCTGACAGTCTTTATCAGTCCTGCGGTGTTGTATGTGAAGGCGCGGTCAGATGGAGCCGAGTCGGTCACTTGGACGGGCCGGTCCAGCGCGTCGTAGCTTGTCTTGGTGATGTTGCCTGCGCCATCGTCGTAAGAGGTCTGTCGGCCGAGTACGTCGTAGCGATAGGCGATGGTCTGGTCGCTAGAACTCTGACTGGAGAGCTGTCCTGTGCTCGCGTCGTAGGCGATCCGGATGTCGGAAACTTGCATTCCGGTGCCGCCTGTGATCGCGGTCCTGATGGTGCGTCCCGCGGCGTCGGTTGTGGTGGTGACGGCCCTAGTTACGCCGTTCGCAGTTTCCGCTTTGGTGGCTACCTGTCCCCACTGGTCGTAGGTGAGGATGGTGCTGACGAGTTCTGGATTGTCTCCATCCCCGGCCACCTTGCCTGCGGGTGCCGTACGGCATAGCATCCCCGCCCATTCGGGCTTGCCACCGCATGTGCCTGAGCCGTCCGCCGTGTAGTACGTGTACTTCAGCGTGCCCGCGTCAGATCCGTTGGATGCGGGCATGCGGGTTGTCGTGATTTTCCCGGCGGTGTCGTAGGTCGCATATGTCACTGCCCCGCTGGTTCCGTGGCCGGCGCTGATCGGCTGGCCACTGGTCCAGTCGTAGGTGGTGGTTGTCGTTTGTGGGTCTGCGTCGCTCGGGTAGTAACTGACCGACGCGCCGATGGTCGTGGTCGTCGCCAGCCCGGACACGGAGGCATCGTTCGGCCGGCCTTCGTCGTAAACGTATGACGTGTGCTGTCGCGCGGCCACGGTAGAGCCGACGGTAAGGGTGGGATGCGTTCCGTCACCGGCCAACTCCTTCACCAAGGTGGTCTGGTGCAAGGGGCCGTAAACGTCAGTTATTCGCAGTCCGTCCGCGGAGTACGAGGTCTGTACGGAGAGGAGGTCCGCCCGTGTAGAGGAGGGCTGCTCGGCCAGCCCAAGAGCTGTAAGTTCCGCGTCCGCGCCGGAAGCCGTACCAAGCGCCAAGGCGCGGTTTCCGGGGGTCAGTTCACGGACTACCGACCCTTGTGAGTTGTACTGCGTGACGCTGATGCCGCCGCCCGGCGACGCGGTGTTCGTCTCGTCTCCGTTGGCGTTGATGTAGGTGATGGTTGCCCGGCTGTAGTCCGCACTACGGAGATCGCCACCCGTGTGAGAGGCCGGAACGCTGTCGGCGGGGAAAATCGCTGTGGCGTCCGTGGGTGGTTGGTCCTGCGCCCACGTGGACACGGTGTCCTTGTCCATGGCGTGCGGTGCGGCGATACCCGCTGTCGGCACGTCGTAGACGACGGAGGTTACCGCGCTGCCGGAGACTTCGCTGTCCGAACCAGTCAAGAGCGCGGGCCGGGAGGCGGTCAGCAGCATGCCATCTCCCGCTGTCGGAACGGAGCCAGACTTGCCGTAGCTGAAGGTCCAGGGTAGTTCGCCCCCCTCGCTGAGCGACGCGACCCTTCCGGCGGAGTCGTAGGTGTAGGCGGTCTTCAGCGACGTACCCAGGCGTGGATCCCACACCTCTCGGAGACGCCCCACACTGTCGTACGCGTACGACGAGACAGGCACGGCGCTAGAGCTCGCAGCACTGGGGGCCGTTCTCCACAGCTGCAGAACCCGCACCTGTCCCTTGTAATCGCCGAGGTTGCCTGCGGTGGCGGTGGTGGTGTCCGCGTAGACGAACTCAAGGACACGACAGCCCTTGGTCGACGGGGCCGCCTGGCATGTGGCGGCAGGCAGGGCCTCGGTGGGTGAGATCACGTACTTCGGTCTGGCCAGTGAGGCACTGCCGTATGGCACCACCTCGGAGGCGATCGTGGCCTGAGAGTCACTCACAGCCGCCGCCGTCGAAGCCAGAGGCCACGTGGTGGCTGTGTCGCCCGCCCTTTTGAACACACTCACATCATTGGTTTCTGTGTCTTTGAGGGTGAACGACTGTCCCGTGAGGGAGCCGGTCAACGCCATCGATTCCTGCCCCGGTTCGGAGGTCCAGCCCCCTGACGAGGTCGCGGTAAAGGCCAAGGACGAACCGTCAGCACCGAGCACCTCGACCGACGTAGTGGAAGTCTTGCGCAGTTGAGTGTAGGCAGCCGAGCCGTCAGAGGTGACGGACGCCGTCCAACTCGGGCCGAAGATCGTAGCCTGCCCCTCGTGATTCGTGTCATTGGGACGCGAGGAGAAGGTTCGGGCTATGGAAACCGCGAACGCCGTGGTATCCGGTTCAGTAAGGGTAAAACTCCCCGTCAGAAGATTCACCTCACCGGGACCTGCCTCGCCTGCAGGAGCGGTGCCAGCGTCGCGGTCAACAGTCACTGTGTTCCACGGGGAGTTGTCACTCGTAGTGCCATCGGTGAAGACCGCCCGCACGTCCACCACGCCGTCCTCCACCAGAGTGCTGGTGATATCCCAGGTCAGTGCGGCAGGAATCCCGCCCGGGGCATTGAGCGGCCACGAACTGAGTGTGGCACCGCTGATGGCGACAGTAACGTCTGACGTGGGCACGTTGTGCCAGGTCGTGTCGGCCTCTCCCCGCCGGTACTGATAGGTGACTCCGGTCTCGGACGGCTTGCCCTGGCCGGTCAGCGTCACACGCCGAGCCGGTGTATCCCCGTCGGCTGGAGCCAGCAGAGCGGCGCCGGAACCGGCGTAGAAGACGAAGTAGGCGCCGGAAGCGGTATTGCCCGCCTTGTCGTGGGTCTTGGCGATCAGCGTGTGCTTGCCCGCTCTGAACGTCAGCGACTTCGTGAACTTGGCACCCGTCGTTGAAGTGTGATTCCACGCCTCCGCGTCCAAATGCCAAGCTATTTCGCCCACATCCGTGCTCGGTGGGGTGAAGGTGAAGGAGCCGGTGAAGTTCCCCTTGGAGTCCGGGGTTCCCGACCACACGTTCGAAGGGAAGTCGCTGGACGAGACCGTAGTGTTGGCCGGTGCCCTGGTGTCGATGATCAGGGACTTGGCCGCCGTCCACGCGGAATAGTCGCGGCCGTCGTACGCCCTGACCTTCCAGGTGTACGAGCCGTCCGCCAGAGCCGTGGACACCTTCCACGTACCAGCAGTGCCGGAGTTGACGAACGCCGAACTCCCCGAAGCCTTGACGGTGGTACCCGACAGCACCTGGTAGTCAAGACGCACGGTGTCACTGTTGGCGTCGGTGGCCTTCGCCGACAGCGTCGGAGTCGCACTGGCCGCGTAACCGTCGGTCGCCGTCGGCGAGGCCGCCAGCGAAGTCGGCGTGGTGGGCGGGGTGTTGTACGTGATCGACAGTGACGCGGCGCTGGAGAACCGCTTGAACTGGACCTCGTTGGTCTCACTGCTGGCGACCAGCACGAAGCAGATGGTCTGCCAGTGGTTCGCGGCGGCGTTGGTGACCTGGTTCATGAAACTGAACGTCCCCGACGGGCTGGACGTACACGCCGGACCGAAGTTCACCGAGCTCTGCTGGGCGACCTTCCCCGGCGCGTTGGCCCACGTGGTGGAGGCGTCGAAGACATTCGTGGACCACGCCTGGACACCGTAGGACGTGGTGCCGCACGACGCGGAATAGCTCTCCGTCATCTTCATGTCGGCGCTCAGCACCGTGCCACCCCAGATCGCCGAGGGAATGCTGACGCGGTAGTAGGTCCGCTCGATTCCCTTCGGTGAGGAAAACCCCTGGTACCCGACACCGTTGCCGTTCGATGGGCTGGAGTCGTAGTTCGACGTGTTCGGATACGCCTGCTGTACCTCGTTCCAGTGCAGGCGGCTGCCACTGGCCGGGTGCGGCACATAGGCGGGGTCGATGTAGACCGGGAAGACGGTGCTCTTCGCCGTCAACAGCCCACGGTCGGGCGTCAGATGGAGCTTGCGGTCCTTCAACGTGGTCTTCACCGCCGCATGGTGGGCGTGCGAACCCGGCCCCTGGGCGGTGGAACGGGTGCCCGCGCGGGGCTTCGCCTTGTCCGCCTGCGCGGGCGCGAGCCCGGCGGTGCTGTTCCCGCCGCCCGCCGCAGCGGGCTCGGTACTGGTCGCGGAGTCCCACATCACCGGCGCCGGAGAGTTCACCAACAGACGGCCGGTGCCGTCGGTCACCGTCAGATTCCCGCCCGCGTCCGTCGCCGCGATGACGCCGTTGCTGGTCGACACGCTCTGCACCAGATCCGACAGCCCCGGGCCGGAGGCCGCCTCGGCGGACTTGACCACCAGCGTCTCCTCCACCCCGCCCTTCAGCGAAGCGGTCAACTCAAGGTCCACGTCCTTCAGCACGTTCGCGTACGTCGCCTTCGCACCGGACAGCACCGGCATCGGCAACGCCGTCGGCCACGTCAGCGACAGGTTCTTGCCGTCGACCGTCAACGAAGCCAACGGCCCCGAACCACCGCCGGACAGCACCAGATCCGTCTCGGCCGCCACCGGCACGACACTGCCATCGGCCCGCAACCGGAGCGTGGGGTCCAGATCCACCCACGAGCCGCCGCGCTGGGTCCACTTCGGCTCCGCGAACGCGGTGTACGTCACCGTTCCGTCGGCGTTCACGAACGTCTGCGAAGCATCCGTACGCTCACTCAACGCCTCGATCCGCCGACCCTGCAACCGTGCCATCAGCCGCGCCGACAGCACATCCCGCGCCTCCGCCACCCCGTACGACGGCGCCGACGCGACGGTCCCTTCCCGCTCCGACCGAGGAGCGGCGAACGCCATACCTGAGTCCGCCACCGTCGCCGTCTCAACGGCCAGCGTCAACACCGCCAGCACCGACACGCGCCGCAACCAACGCGGCACCGGTCTCCCCGGACCGCCCGACCCCGAACGCCGAGCGTCCCCCCAGAACATCCCCACGACCCCTCCCTCATCAGACCCGAGCCGCGAAGTCGCCTCCACACCCGGAAAACTGAAGGATCTTCACACATTCGCCACACGTAAGGGAAGGACTCAAAAGAACTGACCAAGTGGAGTAAAAGCGATGTCATGCAACGGTCAGATGGATCACTGAATCAATCGAATCGGAAGAACGGTTGAAGTCGTCATCAATCGGTACTTACTTCACAGATGAATGCGGCATATCGTATCTCAAACATGTTACAAAGCGACCAACGTCACAGATGGCGAGGTCGCTCGAAGCCCATGCGCTCGTGGTCTCTGCACTATTTAGAGGGCGGTTCGTGAGTTTGGTGCTCGGTCGGTTACTGCTCCTGGCGAAGCTGCCAGCTTCGCCTTCGAAGGGCGTTCACGAGTGGATCTGACCAGTGCCGCCGCGCGGCGTTGAAGATCGTTCCCCGTGTGCGAAGTGATCCTTCCCCACTGTGGTCGTAACTGTGGATGATGATGTCGTGACGAGCGTCAGGGATGATCATGTGAAGGTTCATTTCCGGCTGGAGGCGGACGAGGACGGCTGGCCGCCGGTAGGCGTGGAGAGTCTGTGGGCGGTGGACCTGGGCGACGGGACCGTGTGCGTGGACAACACTCCGTGGTTCGTGCGCGGGGTCGCCAGCGACGATGTCCTCCGGGTGGAGGTAGATGAAGAGGGTCTCCGCTGGGCCGGGGAGACCGTGCGGGCCTCGGAGAACTGCACCATCAGGTTGATCGTGTTGAGGGAAGGTGGCTCGTGTACTGCGCGGCAGACTGTGCTGGAGGCGTTCCATCGCCTCGGCACCACTGGCGAGGGGGTCGAGCAGTTTCGGATGGTGGCTCTCGATGTTCCACCGGACGCTGAGTTGCCTCGGATTCGGGAGCTCTTGGAGCATGAGGAGGCCAAGGGGTGGTGGCATTGGGAGGAGGGGTGCGTCACTGCCGCGTGGCGGGCCACGCCGCAACCACTTCGTCCCCGTCCCCGAGGTGTCCTCGCTCGCAGAGCTGAACGAGATGGTCGAGCGGTGGGACAGGCAGGACGATGCCCGCCGGATCGGCTCCAGGTCCCGGACCATCGCCGAGGACTTCGCGCTCGAACGATCGCTGCTGATGCCGTTGCCGGAGGAGCCGTTCGAGACCGGGCGGCTGTTCACGCCGCGAGTCGACCGCTACGGCCAGATCCCGGTCCGCACGAACCGCTACTCGCTCCCCATCCGGCTGATCGGCAAACGGGTTAGGGTCATCCTCCACGCCTCTCACCTGGTGGTTTACGACCAGAACGTGGAGGTGGCCCGGCACGAGCGGCTGATCGCCAAAGGCGCTGTTCGCCTTGAACCGGACCAATACCTGGAGGTCCTGGTCCGCAAGCCTGGCGCCTTCCCCGGCTCGACCGCTCTCGCACAGGCCCGTTCGGCCGGCAGGTTCACCCCGGTCCACGACGCCTGGTGGGCCCAGGCCATGAAGATCCACGGCGAGCGGGACGGAACCCGCGCGTTCAACGAGTTCTCCGACATCGCCGACCGGGCGATCAAGGACCAGATGACCTACCGCGGCTTCCTCGCCGAACTGCTGATGACCGAATGCGACGACCGGGCGCGCCGCCGGTCGGAGAGGCGGATCAAGGCAGCCGGCTTCCCGCGGGAGAAGTCCCTGCGGTCCTTCGACTTCGACGCCAACCCGAACATCGACCCGGCCACCGTCCACACCCTCGCCAGCTGCGAATGGATCAAGAAGAGCCAGCCGCTCTGCCTCATCGGCGACTCCGGCACCGGCAAGTCCCACATGCTCATCGCGCTGGGCACCGAGGCCGCGATGAAGGGCTACCGCGTCCGCTACACGCTCGCCACAAAGCTGGTCAACGAGCTGGTCGAGGCCGCCGACGAGAAGCAGCTGAACAAAACCATCGCCCGCTACGGCCGCGTCGATCTCCTTTGCATCGATGAACTCGGCTATATGGAACTTGGCCGACACGGCGCCGAGCTCCTCTTCCAGGTCCTGACCGAACGCGAGGAGAAGAACAGCGTGGCCATCGCCTCCAACGAGTCGTTCGGCGGCTGGACCAAGACGTTCACCGACCCACGGCTCTGCGCGGCCATCGTCGACCGGCTCACGTTCAACGGCACCATCATCGAGACCGGCACCGACTCCTACCGCCTCGCCAGCACCCGAGCCCGAGCTGAGGAACCGGTCAAGGCCAGCTGAACCAGCCAAGTCCGCCCCGCCGCAGGCGGGGCGGACTCACAGCCAGGACATCTGGGCCAGCCGTGAGATCCTCTCCGTCATGTTCGAGAGCGAGCGCAACCAGCGGGCGATAGCAGGCGTCGAGGCCCACGTTCGCGAGTTCTTCACCGGCCACATGATCACGGTCAGCGACTACGACCTGGGACCTGGACGAAGGGAATTGGTTCCCGACCTGCGGATCCTCACCGTCAGCCCAGGACCGCGCGGCGACAGTTGGGCCTACATCACCGCCGGCTGCTGGTCCACGGTTGAGACGGACGGCTACGGCCTCGAATTCGTCCTCACCGCTCCCGTCAGCGACCAACGCTTTGCTGAGCTCCTGGCCATGAGCGCCTACTACCATGCCGATCACCACCTCGATGTCGAGCACAACCTGCCCATCAGGGAGCCGTGGCTGCCCGGGTCCCACTGCGACCACCTGCTGATCAGCCTCCCCTACCTCCACGGACCTGACCTCGAGCAGTGCCCACTACCGGACGGCCATGCCCGCATCCTCTGGGCCCTGCCGGTCACCGCAGCCGAGATGGCATACCGCCGTGAGCACGGCCACGAAGCCCTTGAACAGCTCTTCGACGAGCACGGGATCCTCCCGACCGATCCAAGGCGTCCATCCGTCGTCTGACCTAGCGAGCTTCAGAGAAGCAAGAGGCAGCCGCGGAGTCCTCCAGTGCCGTCAAAACTCGTCGCCATGTCGAGGCACAGTGATCACCGACTGCCGCCCAAAGCCATCGACAATCGCTGTCCGTTTTCATCAGCGAAGCCAAGCGATCAGCTGGCGACACTGAACCACCCCGGTCGCACCTCGGTCAGAAGCGGTTGAAGGGACCGCACGGCAGCCCGCAGGTCCTGATCCGTGACGTCAAGAGGCTCAGGCAGGCTCAGCCCGTACCAGCGCAGCCGCCAGAGGTCGAAGATCTCGCTCCCGTCGGGTGCGAAGTCGACATCGACCTCGATGCCGTCGTCACTGACGAAGCGGCACCCGGCCCCATGAACCGAGTAGGAGTAGGTGCCCACCCGCCCACTCCGGTTGATGATCCGGTGCGAACGGACCAGGCCGAAAACATCTGCGAGTCGCTCAAGCGAAGGGATCGCCGCCCTCATGGCCGCGTCCACCGCGTTCAGAGCGTCGACGTAACCAAGCACGAGCCCTCGCGCATCCCCAACCCGTTCCATACGACGTCATTCCCCTGAGCCCGTGGTTGAAGGGGATTGTTCCATGGGCCGCCAGCGTCTCCGCAGGACGGCATTCTGAAACGATCAGTAAGTCTTCCGCCCGCGGGCGCACGGCCAGCACCGTCGGTGGTCAAGCACCTCGTGCGGGTCGTCCCAGCGCGAACAGGCCTGCCATCACCCGACGCCCCCACGGACGGCATCACAAGACGGCACACCGGAGCCGCGCGCCCGGTGTCGCAAGAATCCCCGAACTGCCCCTCACCGTTGGGCGCACGGCGGTGGGGCTGCGGGGGGCGACGGGGGAGGGCAGCTCGGGCGGGGTTGTGACGTCGTGTCGGCCGGGACGCTGTCCACTGCCACGGGGACATGCCACGGGCCGCTGACCTCCCAGGCTTTTCCTGTGACAACGTCGATTTCATACCGGTGCGGCACCGCGGCACCAGAGGATGGGGAATCAGATGGCTGATAGCGGAATGAGCCATTCCTTCTCGGGGTGAGCGTGGGAACACTCAGCTTCGGATGGCCGGAATGTTCTCTTCCTGCTTCGGCTTCCGTGCCTGCCCCCCGTTCCAGTTTCCGGCTCTCCGTGGAGGCATGCGGGTGGGCGCTCGTGCATCCCGCCAGTGAAAATAGAGCGGCGCTCAAGATCACCCCGAAGCGGGTTAATCGCGGAGAATCAGCTTCCGCTTCACGTCGGCCGAAGATCTTTTTAGTCTCGTCCTCGCGCCTTAATTCCACCGTCCGAAATGCGCTCGCGTTAAACATGTGGCCTACCGATGCGTCTATTTGCGTGAGTGAATTTCATTAATGCGCGACCAAGAAACTCTCAAGAGAGTTCCAGAAGGGACGCACACGTGAAGAGAATGAAGATGAGGGTCGGAATACTGACCGCGGCCGTAGCCGCCGCACTGGGCGGCGCCGCGCCCGCTTCCCTTGCGGAGACGCCCTCGAACCATTCGGCGAGTGAACTGCGCTGGATAGGCCGCGATCCGGCACAGCCGGTGCCTGCGGGGAGGGCGGCGACGTACAGTGTCGACACTGCTCGGGGCACGATCACGTTCACAGGCTATCGCGATCGGGCCATCGGCGGAGCGACCGGTAAGACTGCCGGACGCACGGGCGTCGTGCCCTTCACCACCAACGTGCGGAACCCTCCCGCAGTCGGAGACGTGATTCTCCAGGCCCCTGTGCCCTACGCCTTGTACGGCTTCTATGGGCGGGGCAGAAATACGACGCTGAGGGCTGGCACTCCCGGACCGGCGTCACCTCGGGAAACTGGACAACTCAGGTGACCTACTTCGAAGAGGTCAGCCATAACGGCCCCAAGAGCACACCGAAACTGGCACCGAACTCGACGGCCAGCTTCGACAGCGGACTCGCGCAGGTCACGACGGTTCGAATCTTCTGATCACGGGTCAGAATCACATTCCAAGGCGGCGGAGTAAACGCGCCACACACTCCGCCGCCCTCGGCACAGAAGACCCCACCATGGCGACTCCGTCCCATGAGGTGCAACGTCTGTTCGGCACCGTGTGAGGGCCGGAACCCGTACGCCGGTTTCGGAACAGGAGGGCGGTATCGGCCACTTCGTGACGGGATCAGGGCGGCGCCGTGGGCGTACCTGTCAGGCGGAGATATAGCCTAGTACTCCAGCGGTATATCGTGATCATGCTGGGGCTGCGGCTTGTCGTTGGTAGTGGCTTGCTTGGGATCGTGCCTGGTGGCGGCGTCGCCAGTGGGACCAGCGGAGCCTGTGGGCGGAGTCGTGGACGTGTCGGGCCACGAGGGCGATGAACAGGTGCGCGATCTCGTTGCAGGTGAGCGGGATCAGTGTGTCTGGGGCGGGACCGCGTGCGTGTTCCTCGGCACGGACAACGGCGAGGAAGGCGTGGGCGAGCATTGCGAGGGTGACCCAGCGGGACCAGGACGCGTAGCGGCGGACCTGGTGCTCGTCCAGTCCGGCCAGCCCCTTTCCGGACTGGAATGTCTCCTCGACCCGCCACCGTGATCCCGCGACCCGAACGAGTTTCGCCAGGGGCACCGGCTTGGGTGAGTAGCAGCGGTAGTAGGCGAGTTCGCCAGTGGTGCGGTTGCGGCGGATCAGCAGGTGGCGGCGCCCGGGAGCGCCGCTGAGCAGGTCGATGTGGGCCCAGTCGTAGAAGCGTTGCCCTTTGGCGCCGATTCCGGCGGACAGCTTCTGCCAGGCTCGCTTGGGGAGCTTCTTGGCCAGGGTGTCCGCGCGGAGCTTCCCGGCCCTGGTGGTGACCTCGTGAGTGCGGGCCACCGCCAGTACGTATCCGATGCCGCCGTGTTGCTCCAGGGCGGTTCGCAGTTTCGGGTTGCCGCCATAGACCTCGTCGCCGGCGACCCAGGGGGCGTGGTGGCCGGAGTTCAAAAACCGGGCGATCATGCGGGCTGCCAGTTCGGGCTTGGTCGCGAACGCGGTGTCCGGGTCGAGCCCGGCGGCATGGCAGCGGTCGGGCTGGTCGGTCCACGAACGCGGGACGTAGAGCTCCCAGTCCACCGCGGCATGTCCGTGCTTTCCCGAGTAGATCAGGTAGACGGCGACTTGGGAGTTCTCGATCCGGCCGGCGGTGCCGGTGTGCTGGCGCTGGACGCCGACGGTGTGGCTGCCCTTCTTCACGTCACCGGTCTCGTCGACCACCAGGACCGCCTGGTCGTCGTGGAGATGCTCGACCACGTGGTCGCGCAGGTCGTCGCGGACCGCGTCGGCGTCCCATTTCGCGCGGTTCAGCAGGTGCTGCATGGCGTCGGGGGTCAGGTCCCCGGCCCACTCGGCGATAGTCCAGCAGTTCTTTGCGCGGCAGGTCCGCGAGCAGGCCGAGCACGAGCGACCGTATGCGGCGGCGGGGTTCGACCCGCGTGAACCGGCCCGCGATCCGCCTCATCAAGGCGTCGAATGATGCCTGTCAGCGGGCAGGGTCTACGCTGTGACCGGCGGCCACCGCATGATCGTTTGTCTCCACACACCGATGATCAACGGCAGCCGCTTCCATCGTGGAAGACGGGGAGCATGGTGCAGGTCGCCGGGATCGACATCTATGTGAACCATCCCGTGCTGCACCTGGGGGCGACCGAGTGGGTTCCGGTCTCGCTCGCCCTGGGGGCCGCCCCTGCAGCCAGCTGCGAGACGCACGTGGCGGTGCGGGTCCGCGCCCAGAGGGGACTCATCAAAGTACGTCTCTTCACGCAGCCGCAGGAGCCGGGGAGCGAAGGGCCCGACGAGGCATTCACCACGGTCTTCGACGGCTCGCTCCTGCTGCCCGACGGCCGCGTAGCCGTCGGCGACATCGAGCAACTGACTCGCTTGGTCCACCGGATCGGCGACCGCGGAGAGTTCAACGTGCGCGTCGCAGTCGACTCGCCCGGGCTGAACGCCACGGCCATCGATGTCACGATCACCGAGCCGAGCGGCTGATCCTGGGAGATCAGCCAACCCAGTACACGCAGGCCAGGCGGCAGCAGGTCACTCCCAGCGACAAGATCACGATCTACCGCTGGAGTACTAGGTCCCAGATCATGGGAGTTCCGGGCACGGAGAACAGCATCCAAGGAGGTAAAATCAGCACCTTCTACCAGAACACTCCAGTTCGGCACGGTCAACGTTATCTCGTAAAAGTCATCAATGTGAAGTTGCCGCACGGGCTTCACTGATTATGGAGATTAGATGTGAGCAGAGTCCTCAAAAGAATCACGATGACGCCAGAGTGCAGGCAGATCATGGTCCGCGATTTCGGCACTTCAGATGCGCCCGAATGGGAGACGGGTGATGAGCCGTTGGTGTGGCTTCCCGGGAGTTTTATGATTGGCACAGTCGACGATACGGATGGGGATGTGACAGTTGAAGTCAGACTCGGTGCTGCCGATACGCCAGGTGCGAGAACAATTTTCGACGGAATTTTCTCGTGCACTTCTGGAATTGTGAGTATTATGACCCCAACGGAGTATGACAACGAAACCCTGCGGCTGCCCAGGGCTGGTGACTGGAAGATGCGTATCGCCGTCAAGGGAGCCGAGCGGCCTGACTATGTAGCGATCATCTTTGATGATAAGGAATGGTCGACTGCATTGAAATGACGC
This sequence comes from Streptomyces sp. NPDC088197, assembly GCF_044741185.1. NCBI lineage: Bacteria > Bacillati > Actinomycetota > Actinomycetes > Kitasatosporales > Streptomycetaceae > Streptomyces > Streptomyces sp. NPDC088197. The sequence goes on along the minus strand of NZ_JBIUSD010000008.1, from coordinate 1,845 downwards.
TGGCAACTTGTCACTGCTCTTTCGCGCTCCTGGTGCCAGCCTTTGACGAATCTTCACGTCGTCCGACCCAGACGTTTCTCTGCCACATGGAAGTTAGGCGGAGGAAAAAAGAAGAGGCGATGGACATGAGCACCCCTGATCGCCACGACGACTGTCACCCCGGCCTGGGGCCAGATAGCAGTCGAGGACTTCGGGAATTCAGAAACACCCTGGAGGAGTCCGACAAGGGCCGCTACGCCCGGCGCATGATCGAACTGTGGGGAGGCTTCTCAGCTCTGGCCGCCGATCTCAAGGAGGGGCCCGCCGCGAACCTGCTGTCCGAGTGGATCTCCGCCGGGAAAGAGCCCGGGCGCATCTACCAGGACCGCAAGTACCTCACGCTCGCCGACGCCCGCCCCGTAAGAAGGGTGCTAAAAACGTGACGGGCTGTCGGGAGCCGCAGCCGTACCTGGACCAGCAGTTGGGCCAGGGAGGCCCCGTCGACGGTGAAAATTCGGCCGTGGGAGTCGATGCTGATCCCGGATGTGCTGGAGCGGGCCCCCCACGAGGTGCCGTCGGTGGTGATTACGTCGTTCAGGGCCCACCGGGCAGGAAGGACGACTTTGGGGTCCAGGATGTCCACCTGCTACCGGCAGGAGTTCGGCTGGACCCCGGCCGCCTCGCTGGGCAGCGGTATCGGCTCCTTTCTTTCCGTTTCCTTGGAAAATTAGAAATACGGAAGCGATCGTTGCGGCAATGATGAAGATCACCATCCGACACGCCATGTTTCGTTCGGATTTCACCATTTCGCACCCTGCGGATAGGGTTGGTCCAGGGTCAGAAAGTAGACGGCAGTCTAGTTGGCCGTGTGCCACAGAGTATCCCTGTGGCGCACGGCCAGTATCCCTAGCTATCCGACTATGAAGAAGGAAAGCCAATCGATTTCAGGAGAAGTCTCCTTTCTCATCCGTATGAGATAATGTCGGCGTTGTACTCGGCGGTTGCGACACCAACGCCGCAACTACCCACCAATGCTGCACCAGTCCCTACCGGGCCGTAGAGGCGGGCGTATTCAACGATGCCACTCTCTGATGCGGCGCCGATTCCTGCGAGGCAACCCTCTGCATATCCAGCGATCTCGCCCACCTTATCTACGGCATCACCGAAGGAGCTCAGCGAAAGGGATTAATCTTTATGCCCCCGCCCGCCCATGAACAAATAGAGAGCCAGGAACACCAGGATTGCGGTCCCGGCTCCGAGTACGCCGGGCCAGCCGCCTACAGCGCTCACTGCCCTCCTCGCCTGCGTCGCATGTAGTCACGCATGCCGGTCCCTTGTGCCCACATTCCGAAGCCCGCCACTGCCGCGACCGCGATGATGACGATGACCAGTACCACACCGTGCATCGCATACTCCTTGCTGTGAGTGGCGCCGGGGCAATCTCGCCCCGGCGCCGACCATTATTTACAGGAAGCTCTTAGCCACGTCGACCACGTCTTTGACGTTTCCTAGGAAATCGATTGCTCCTGCAGCGCCGCTTCCTTGCTCCCCGCCATATTCCTCAAGGATGTCGAGGCCGACGTTGGTGGCGCATCCGCCGGCGAAAGCACCTACTGCTCCATATCCTGTTTCGGACGCTCCGGTGTACAGGCCGACTACAGCGCTCTGCGCACCGCCCTTGAGGCATGACAGTCCGTACTCGGACAGTGATTCGTTTCCTGTGGGGTCGGTGTTGTTGATGGGGTCGTCGCCTGCGTAGGCGTAGCGGTTGCCCTGGGCGGGGTCGGCGAGGAAGGAGTGTGCATCCTGGCTGGTGAAGCGGCCGGTGGTGGGGTTGTACCAGCGCTGGCCGTATTTGATCCAGCC